>DUOH01000007.1 GCA_012838955.1 Bacillota bacterium
CTCTCTTCAAAATAAAATCTTCCGGACCGTGGTTGATCAAGATCACTTTGATCTCTCCCCGGTAATCACTGTCTATGGTGCCGGGGGTATTTAAGGTCGTAATGCCGTAGCGGGCCGCCAACCCGCTGCGGGGTCTGACTTGTCCTTCATATCCTTCAGGCAAGGCAATGGCGATTCCAGTGGGAATCGGTAAAAACGCCCCGGAAGGTAGAGTTAGATCCTCTTCGATGGCGGCCAGCAGATCCAGACCGGAGGCGCCGACCGTCATATATTGGGGTAACGGCAAATCCAGGCCATGAGGAAGCTTCTTTACAGGTACTTTTATTCTTTCCATAATTAGTTCCATCCTTTTAATCGATAATTTTGGGGGAATGGTCCGACAGCGGTAAGGGAGAGCAGATCCTCCTGAAAAAGCATATTGGCCACCCGGCAAATATCTTCCGCAGTTACCTGGTCAATTCTCCGGATTACCTCCTCCGGGGTGATCATCTCCTGATAAAACAGTTCCGACTTGGCCAATCTACTCATTCGGTTGGTGGTATTCTCCAAACTCAACCATAACGTCCCTTTAATCTGTTCTTTTGCCCGTCTAATCTCCTCGGCGGAAATCGGCTCCTCCTTGAGGACTTTCAGCTCCTGGCGAATCACAGTAACCACGTCCGGAAAATGCTTGGGACTAGTGCCCGCATATATACTGAAAAGACCGGTATCTTTAAAAGAAGAGTATTGCGAGCCGGTGGTGTAAACCATCCCTCTTTCCTCCCTCAATTCCTGGAAGAGGCGTGACGATGTACTCCCCCCTAAAATACTGTCGAGCACCATCAATACATATCTCTCCTGATGACGGCGGTGAAAGCCGGGAACGCCTAGACAAAGGTGTACTTGTTCCGTATCTTTTCTCTTAAAACTCGTTCGTCCCCGCTTCACCGGTAATTCATCTTCCACATCCTGAGTTACTCCGGAGAAGAGGCCCCAAAAGGATTCGGCTGCTTCCAGCAGCTCTGGAAGTTCAATATTTCCGGCCACCGCCAGACAAGAATTGCCGGGCGTATAAAACCTTTCTTTAAAGGAGATTAGAGTATCCTGCTTAATCCCATCGATAGTTTCAGGCGTGCCTAAGATGGAATGGCCTAAGGGATGTCCGTCTAAAATGGTCTGGGTAAAAAGGTCAAACACTAATTCATCAGGTGAATCCCCATAGGACTTGATTTCTTCCAAGACCACATTCTTCTCTTTTTCTAAATCTTCTACAGTAAAGAGGGGGTTGGTAACTAAATCCGCCAGTAATTCCAAACCCAAGCGAAAGTGGCGATCCAAAATCTTTATGTAATAACAGGTATACTCCTTGGTGGTAAAGGCATTCAGGTGTCCGCCAACTGAATCAATGGCCTCAGCAATCTGACGGGTAGTGCGGTTTTTTGTTCCCTTAAAAACCATATGTTCAATCAGGTGGGAAATCCCTTCTTCACACGGACTTTCATTGCGAGACCCACACGCCACCCAAAACCCGATGGATACCGAACGCACATAGGGGATGGTCTCACAAACGACCGGCAGGCCGTTGGGTAATAAATCGCGATGATACATTATCTGTTAACACCTCGTGTTTGTTTAGATACTATTCGGAGTGTTGAGTCGTCTCTCCCCGGCGTGACCGGAGATAGAGACGCCCATCTTTTTTATCTTTTCCAGAACTAATATTAATTCGGTAGATAAAATCAAAATCCTGTTTTTATTTTGCCTTAATTGGCAGGTTCTTTGTATTACTGGCGATAAATACATAAAGGGTTCACCGGTAGGGTGTCGAACCTAAATAAGCATTGAATTTATGTAAACATGAGGGGTGATTCTGTGGAAGGCAATCTGCTCACTACTATACTTGCACTCGTCGTCTATTTATCCACCTCCATTTTTGGCGGTGGTAATGAGGATGCCACCCCTCATGAAGTGACGAATCCGCCAACTGCACAAGTCCAACAAAGCCAGACTCCGAATACTGCCGCGGTCACCACAGACCTGGTGAACATGCGTACAGAAAACTCAACAACCTCTAAAACGGTCTCCGTTCTAAAGAAAGGAGACATTGTCTCCATTGTCGCGGAAAAAGACGGCTGGTATCAAGTGAAAAGCAAGAGCGGAGAAACGGGTTGGCTGGCCAAGTGGGCGGTGAAACCCGGGTATTTTGTTCTACCGTCCGGAAGTGATGGTCGGGAGATCTTGGGCTACTATGCAGAAAGTTACAAAGGGGATACCAGAGGGCTGACCTCTTTTACCGGGAATATTGATAAAATCTCCATGATTGCGCCTTTTTCTTATCGAGTAGACCAAAACGGCAAAATCTCCGGCTCAGTCAATTCACAGGTAATGAAGACCGCGCAGACAAAGAACGTGCAAACGCTAGCTGTGGTCACCAATATCAGCGGTTCCAATTTTAGCAGGGAAACAGTGAGCAAACTGCTGAGAAGTTCAAGCGCGCGGGCCCGTGCCATTAACGGTATCCTCAGAATACTAAGGGAAAACGGATACTCCGGAGTGAATATCGATTTTGAAGGCGTACCAGTCAAAGACCGATCTTACTTGACTACTTTCTTCCGGGAACTCTCCGCGGCTCTTCGTCCTCATAACCTGCTGGTGACAGCCGCTCTCCCGGCAAAAACCGCGGCGGAGGAATGGTCTTCCTGGTCGGGCGCGTTTGATTACAAAGCCCTCTCTTCCTACCTGGATCTGGCGGTCATCATGACCTATGACCAACACCAGGCCGCAGGACCGGCCGGACCGGTCGCCTCCCAAGGTTGGGTGGAAAGCGTCTTAAAATACTCAATACAGCACTTCTCGCCTAACCGTTTAATTATGGGACTGGCCGCCTATGGTTATGAATGGAATGAACGGACCGGGAGAGCCCTAAATTACGCCAGTATTGAAAGTATCATCAAAAAATACGGCATCTCCCCAAAGTGGCACGATCAATATCAGACTCCTTACTTCACCTATACCAAATCCGGTAATGAATATGAAGTATGGTACGAAAACCAAAACAGTACAGCGGCAAAAATGCGTCTGGTCGATAAGTACAAAATCCGTGGGGTAGCCATCTGGCGCCTGGGGTATGAAGACCCGAGAATCTGGTCGGTTTTATAAAAAATAAACAGTAAATGAAGGCAACTACGGGTGGTAGTTGCCTTCATCAAGCCGGTCCCTGGAAAAACCGTCGGCTTACACAGTCTCCCTGATGGTAGCTGTTTTTTCGCCCTCTAACTTAGGATTCTGCCGGATCCTATTCGCCTCCGGAAGCCAATTCTAATCGTCTTCTAAGCAAAACCTAGGCAAAGATTTTATTGTACAACTTTAGAAGTACCATACCAATTAAGGTGCCTACTACTGCGGCAATGTGAGGTATATATTTTTGGGCAGCCTTGATCCCTTCATTATTAAAACTGCTGACGATCGCAACCAAGGCCGGAAAAGTGTAGGTATTTAATAAAATCAACGACCCGACAAAAATTCCTAATATGATATGAAGCACTCTTCTCCGATCAAGTAACAAAATATTAATCAGTAAGACCAGGGCTAAAGTACAGAAGAACACCCACAGCCAGCCGATATTCACATAAATTCGTTCGCTGTTAATGGTGACCGTCGCCGTATTCTTAGGGAGAAAAGGCTCGATAATATTGAAGACCGCTACTACAGAAAAGACATTGAACAGGAATAAAGTAAAATCCAACCTGAATTTTTCCCAATTCATAAAGAACCCTCCTTATCTTCAGTTACTCAAGGATTCCACCGTATTCCAGAAAACCTTCATCAGGCGCTTGCTCCTCACTGGATGCGAAGTTCGGCGAAATCGTTATTAAATCTTATTCTGTTTTACATAGACATTTACCTTCTCTCGGTAGTA
>DUOH01000059.1 GCA_012838955.1 Bacillota bacterium
CCGTTCCGCCTATTCTTTTTGCATGTGCCCCGGAGGATATGTAGTGGCTGCCGCTTCCGAAGAAGGCTGTTTGGTGACTAACGGAATGAGTGAGTATAAAAGAGACGGGGCGAATGCAAACTCAGCTTTACTGGTAGGAGTGGGGCCCGGAGATTTTCCCAGCGAGCACCCATTGGCGGGTGTGGAGTTTCAGCGCAGGTGGGAGCGGTTGGCCTATGAGATCGGAGGCGGAAGTTTCCGGGCGCCAGTTCAGCTGACAGGTGATTTTCTTTCCGACCAGCCCTCCGCCAGGTGGGGTAAGGTACGGCCCACTTACCAACCTGGTGTTGTCTTTGGCGAGCTAAAAGCATGTCTGCCCCCTTATGTGATTGACACCCTTAAAGGGGCCATTCTCCATTTCGATGGAAAGATCAAGGGCTTCGCCATGCCGGACAGTATCCTGACAGGGGTGGAGACCAGAAGCTCTTCGCCGGTGAGGATCACCAGAGACGACGAGCATCTCTCGAACATCACCGGCCTCTATCCGATGGGAGAGGGCGCGGGCTATGCCGGCGGTATCATGTCCGCTGCGGTAGATGGAATCCGGACCGCAGAGAAAGTAATGCAAAAGTATGCCCCGTGGGCATAACTCCGGACAGAGGACCTGTCCGGTGAACCAAGTTAGACAAAGGGACAGGGCTCTGTTCGGCAAATCAAGTCAGACAAAGAGACACAGACAAAGGAAGAGCACAGAGAGGGACAAGGGGACAGGGACTTGTCTGGTAAACGAAGATAGGTAATGGGGTGAAATACATGCTTTCAGTTGAATTATTTAAAGCGTTTTTCTTGGGGGTAGTGGAAGGGATTACCGAATGGTTACCGATTAGTAGTACAGGTCATATGATTTTAGTGGAGGAATTTATCCGTTTAAGCGCCTCCGCAGCATTCAAGGAAATGTTCTTTGTGGTCATTCAATTGGGCGCCATCATGGCAGTGGTACTTCTCTACTTTAACAAGCTGAATCCTTTTTCAGCAAGTAAATCCAGACAGGAGAAGCTGGATACCATGGGGATCTGGTATAAAGTAATTGTGGGAGTGCTTCCGGCCGCCGTAATCGGCTTGTTATTTGATGATTGGTTGAATGAACACCTCTATAACTACTGGACAGTGGCGTTGATGTTGATCCTTTATGGCGTGTTATTTATTATCATAGAAGACCGGAATAAGAATCGCGCTTCAACTATTAGGGATTTTTCCCAGTTATCATATGGGACAGCCTTTCAGATCGGCGTCTTTCAGGTTTTGTCATTAATCCCCGGCACCTCCCGTTCGGGTGCTACCATTTTGGGCGCAATTATTCTTGGCGCCTCCCGTCATCTGGCTGCGGAGTACTCTTTCTTTTTGTCCATCCCGGTTATGTTTGGTGCCAGCGCGCTAAAGCTAATCAAGTTTGGTTTCAGTTTCACCAGAACCGAAATGGCAGTTTTATTGGTGGGGATGATTACGGCCTTTCTCGTTTCGATCTGGGCCATTCGTTTCTTATTGGTTTATATCAGAAACAACGATTTTAAGGCCTTTGGGTGGTACCGAATCTTTTTGGGTCTAGCCTTGATCGGTTATTTCTTGGCTCGATAACCCCAGAGGAGCCAGGTTTATCTTTGAGCGTAGATGAGTCTACGCTTTTATTTGTCCATTTCTATATCCATAGCAGGAGAGGCAGCGGTCTAAGCTGAATTAAGTATTATCTCAAGGAGCTTCACTCTAGTTCCAGCTCGGAGTTTAGTGCTGTAAAGAAGAATTACCCAGGAGGAGTGGAGTATCGATCAACAATTAGAGCGAATTAAAGCGCGTGCACGAGGGGGAAAGGAGAGATCCTGATGAACTATACCATGGAAGAGATCTTATTTGCCTTCAGCCTTACTTTACTTGCGGGGTTGTCCACAGGAATCGGGAGTTTTTTGGCTTTTTATACTAAACGGACGAATGAGAAGTTTCTCTCGGCCACTTTAGGCTTTTCCGCAGGGGTAATGATTTACGTTTCCATGATTGAGATCTTTGCTGAGGCCCGTGCTTCTCTGGAAGCAGTGTATGGTCCGACCAAAGGGTATTTCGTGACCACGCTGGCCTTTTTTGCCGGTATTGCTGTGATTGCGTTGATTGACAAACTGGTGCCCAGTGTGGAAAACCCCCACGAGATGCGGGATGTTACGGAGATGGACAGGACAAGCAGGAGCAATTCTGATCTGTTAAGAATGGGTCTGTTTTCTGCTCTAGCTGTGGCTATTCACAATTTTCCTGAAGGACTTGCCACTTTTACCAGCGCGCTTCAAGATCCTACCTTGGGAATCAGCATCACTGTTGCGATTGCCATCCACAATATTCCCGAAGGTATTGCTGTGTCTGTACCAGTCTACTACGCTACAGGTAACCGGAGGAAGGCCTTTTGTTACTCCTTCCTTTCGGGATTGTCCGAACCTTTGGGCGCGCTGGTCGGGTATTTTCTACTGTTTAGTTTCTTTAGTGAAGCCTTCTTCGGCCTGATCTTCGCCGGAGTGGCCGGAATTATGGTCTATATCTCCCTGGATGAACTACTCCCTACTGCCGAAAAATACGGCGAGCATCATGTGGCAATCTACGGCTTGATCCTGGGGATGGCGGTCATGGCCGTCAGTCTGGTGCTGTTTGCCTAGGCATGCGGATTGGGACAGGGTTTATCTGTGGAAGGCACGGGCAGGCGGGAACCGTTTGCTGATTACTAAATAATGGCTGTTTCAAGCCGGGAACTCCCTAGAGTATTGATGCGTCTAATTTGGTATTAAGTATTTACTTTGGGGGTAGATTCGGTGAAGAAAAGGCAGTGGACAGCTATAATCGCGGCAACCGTCTTCTTGTTGTCATTGGGAACTTTGGTGTATGGGAAATCCCATATGAAGTTATTCATAAACGGGGAGGAAGTTAAGACGAAAACCCCCCCGCAAATTGTCGCCGAAGACATTATAGTCTCCCTTCGTGATCTGGCCGAAGCCTTCGGTGCTCAAGTCGAGTGGGATGAAGAGAATAATTCCGTATTTATCGACGGCCGGGAGCAGGAATCCTTAAAAACCAAGGTCGGCCTCTTAGAAAAGGCGTTAGCGCCCAAGAGTCCGCTGGCCGCGGTAGAAGCCTGGGCGGAGGGGGTAAAAACCAGAAACGGCGCCTGGCAATATGCAGTACTGTCTCCGGAGTTGAGAGAGGAACAACACAAGAGATTTGCCGAAGCAAACTGGTCCACCGGGACGTCAAGCCCATGGGTGGAAAGCTATCAGGTGCTTGAACGATATAGGATTGATCAAGAAGTCTACCGGTATGAAGTAAAATTCACCTATACGGATTCTGCCAAGAAGACTTCTGGCACTAAAGAATATGTCACCGTCCGCAAATATGAAGATTCCTGGCTGATATCCTCCATTGAGCAGGTCGAGGTGGAAGGTGAGATCACCAAGATCATCCTCGGTGAGGACGCAAAGGCTCAGAGGATCTTTGTCAAAGGGAAAGAAAGAGAAAGCCTCGGCTATGATCAAGCTGATGTGATAATTGATAGCAAGACCAAGATTTACAGAGGTTATACCGATCAAGAACTCACCGTGGAGGATCTGCAGAAAGGAGCGGAGGTGAGGGTAGACTTCACTGCTGATCCCAGAATCATGATCTATCCGGTTTCCGCTAAAGCGGAAATCATCAGAGTGCTGGCGCCGGAAGATGTAAACTCAGTGGTTTATGAGAATAATCGATACAATTTTACCTTCACTCTTCCGGAGAACTGGGTAGGGTATCAGATTGAGGTGGAGGAATGGACCGGAGAGGCTGTAGATGATCGGGGGGAAGGACAGGCTGTGGAGACCGGTGCGCTTATCAAGATCCGGCATCCGTTATGGACCTCCGATGAGCCACGGCAGGATATCCCGATTATCGTCTGTACCCTTGCCCAATGGGAGCAGATACAAGAGGGGAAATTCCGGATCGGCGCTGCCCCGATGGGACCGAAGGAACTTGGGCGGAACAGTAAGTACGTTTTTGCTTTACCGGCCCGATATAACTATGCCTTCCCAACCGGATACGAAGAGGTGGAAAGGATTTTAGAAAAGGATCCTTTGAAACCGTTGAAAGATGAATAGCTCCAATATGCGCTCTGATCGGTATTTTCCTTCATAACGCGCAGATCAAGGCCGTCTTTATGGCAGTGGTCTGCTTTTTTAATGACAAAATGGAAAACGCAGAGGTCTAGAGGTAGGGAAATGCTAAGCGGATTAACATTTTTAGTCGGCGAGCTTAAGAATGGTATTCGTCAGTTGTAAAGCATGTGGTAGAATAGAATATAGATTTAAACTTGGACTCATCAATAGGGATAATAAGTTGAGATTGTTTTAGCCGGACAAGTCCTGGTGTTTATAGGATTCATCGCTTTCCCGTACTGTAGAGTATTGCTTCATCCTTCTTACTGTGCTTCTACGTTATTCAGTTCCTCTAGAAAAGACTCGACGATTAGATTATCAAAGTTCTCCCGGACCCGGTGATATTCTTCTTTGGCCCTCACTGTCCAGCCCAGAAGAGGTACCCCCAAATTTTTCAACCTTCGCAACCGGGTGTTGGAAGCATGCGCTACTTCATAGGAGATGAAGTGCGGACGACTTACCGTATTCAGCAGCAAGTTTTCTAGCAAAAACCTTTTATACCACGGTAGACGGGTAGTTCCGGCAAATTCTACATCATAATCACTCACGGCAAAGCCGCCGGCGAGCTGTCCCCGGAGAACCGCCGGGGCATTCTGGCGAAACCAATTCAGAGTAAAGGGGTTAAAGGACTGAATGGCATATTCCCCCTGGTACTCTTGGAGCTCCTTGTAGATCAGGCTCTCCATTTCGCCGGCTTTCCCCTCATTTTTGATCTCAATGAGGAGTGGAACTTTTCCGTCAACAAAGGCGAGAACATCACGGAAAAGGGGGATTGTTTCGTTAGTGCCAAAAAGCCGATATTGGCTTAATTCTTCGTAAGTCAGCTCATGCAAATATTGATCAATGCCTAAACCGCGCCGGAGTTTTCGATCATGATAAACAACCAGTTGTTTATCTTTGGTCATGGCCACATCCAATTCGATGATATAGCCCTTTTCCATGGCTCCCTGAAAAGCGGCTATGGAATTTTCAGGAATCCCCCGTTCATTGTGATGCAGACCCCGGTGGGCGATTAATTTCCTCTTCAGCCAGGCAAAGTCGGCAGGGGCAACCGCTTCTGCCGCCCGGGCAAAGCGGAGCAAATGAAAGAACCCTAATGATAAGGTAAGAATAATCAGGAAAATGATTATTAACCCCTTTATCTTCATGCGATCATCTCCGATTCATAAAAAACGGTATAGTTTGATCTTTTCCCAACGAGCTGTACTTGGAAGAGCTATTTATTCATTTGGTGGTCCCGGTAGAGATATTCGATGGATCGATCGTAAGTCTTCTCCCCTTTAGCAGAAAAGAAGCAGCCGGGAACTTCACCATTCTTCCGGTGATAAGCGACACATTCACAGCATTTACCATGCCGGGAACAAGTGTAGTAGGTGCAGGCGCATTCTGTTTTGGAAGCGCAAGCCATTAGAAAACCTCCTTTCAATGATGGGAAAATGGTCAAGATGGTATATACTACCAAAGTATTATTCGTTGCTAAGATGTTTATTCCTGCTCACTGCTAGTGAGACCTTTCCGCGTATGCTCTATAGCTCTCATAGATCATTACAAGCACTAATTAATGTACATTGATGACGATGATTATGCGCCAGTCGTCCATATTCGTTCCTCGAATATGGTTGGGAGAGAAAAAAAGAAGTTAAAGGAAGAAGTCGGCCATTTTGTTCGGCCTGTGGCCTATCAAACCGTGGTTGTCGGTAGCTACCCAAAAGGTTTTGAAGAATTATGGAAGTAAGGGCGGCCAAAGGAAGGTGTTTGTTGATGTATGGAAACCTTAGTGTAAAATTACTGTAGATTTTATGGAGGAGCTATCTTTCCAAAAAGAGAAGAGGTCAAAGCAATAGTAGAGGCGGAGAAGAACGCAGGTAATCTGTAAAGAGGAATGGAATGGGGGGAGCCGGATGAGGCCCAAAGTAAAAAGAATAGTGAATGAGAATAATGATTTTCAACGGGTGGAAGTCATTAAGAGAAACCGGGAGAAGCGCACGAAGTATCAGGAGTTTTTTGTGGAGGGCGTCAAGTCGATTAATTATGCTATTGAATACAACTGGAAGATCAGGTCATTTCTGTACTCAACAGAAAGGCCCCTCTCAGATTGGGCGCAGGGAATTTTAGCGCATTCCACAGCCGACTCCCATTTGGAACTTCCTCTAAAGCTAATGGAGAAACTCAGTGATAAAGAGGAAGAGACCCCGGAACTGATGGCCGTGGTCAGAATGGCGGAGAATGATTTGGCCAGAATTAAAGTTAAGGAAGATCTGTTAGTGGTAGTTTTTGACCGGCCGTCAAGCCCAGGAAACCTAGGGACCTTAATCCGCTCTTGTGAAGCCTTAAAAGTAGACGGGCTAATTGTTACCGGTCATGCTGTGGATCTCTATGATCCGAAAACGATCAGAGCAAGTATGGGAACGTTCTTTGCCGTACCTACCATTAGATTACCTTCCCATCATGAACTTGCGCCCTGGTTTGCGCAGTTGAGAAAGGAATTCGCTGATTTCCAGATTATCGGCTCCACTGCAAAAGCAGATCATTTGGTGGAGGAGGTTGACTTTACCAGGCCAACAATTTTACTGATCGGTAATGAAACCTTTGGCCTCAGCAATAGCTATAAAAAAATCTGTGATGACTTCTGCCGAATTCCGATGTATGGCAAGATTACCTCATTTAATGTGTCATGCGCGGCCTCAATTGTGCTTTATGAAATAGACAGGCAGCGCCGGAAGGCGGACACCCAGGAGAAAAGGGGGAAGTAGCCCTTAAGACTATATTGACCGGCGCCATTGCCCCTGGTCATGTTCTTCTTCGGCCCTCTCGTGGAGGTGGCGCCAATCTTGATCAAGATGGGGAAATGAAGAAAACTTAACCGATGTTTACCGGGTATGTTTGTGCCAGAAACTTACCGTTCCTTCAATCTTTCTTGGCGTCCAAAGAGTCATATCGCTGGCGGTTAATTCACCCTTCAAGGTATATAAATCGGCAGGCATGGGTCTGCCGTTGGCATCTATAAATTCATATGCTGTTGTGTATAAGATTGATTCGCCCGGACTTAAGGTTACTTGACCCAGTACCTGTAAGAAGGCTTTGTCGTCAGACCACCGCCAAACTTCCCTTCCCTTACTGTTATAGATGGCAAAATCATATCGCTGCGAGGTGGTAAAATCTAGCGTGACTGGTATCCGTGAGTAGTTGTAAACCTGCAGCGCCATATTGATAACCGGGGGACGGGATGGTGAGGTCGTATAATATTCAGGTTGATCGATCATTATATTTACTCCGAATCCTTTAACACTAATAATCTCTGCGGATGCACTAATTTCCCCCGCCCAACTCGTCGTTGGTATACTTGAGATTAGGAGTATCATTAACAAACCCCATATTATTCTAGGCCTCATTCTCATCATTCTTTTTCCTCCTTTATCCAATTCCTGAGAATTGTCATTTCCCCATCTTTTAGACACAATTTCACTACTTTCCATTAATAACCATTTCGCCAATGACTTCAAATTTCCTTTTTTTACATTTGCATAATAAAAATTCCTTTGCTGTCTGATGACGGCATGGAATTAGTTGTATTGGGTGGGGTGGAGTAAGAGAAAAGGAGCTGCTGAAGTTTTCCGCCATGATATGTTGTCTCTTCGACCCTGCACTCTATTCAGCTGTTAAGTAAGGAAAAAAGTTCGATTCGATCATTCTGTGGAGGAAGACCGGTTCATGGCGAACTCCAACATATTTTACAGCCTCCCACCATATTCTGTAAGGGGTGGGTGTGTAAACTGTTTTTTGATCCGTTGGTTTCAGGCGCAAGTGGATTTTCGATGCTATACTGATCCGGTGGCCTGTATTGTGCTGAGGAAATGCCATATTGATCCGGTATTTTACAGTACAAAGACGGAATGATCACAGTAAAGGAGAAAAGGATGTCAGTTTCGCTGAGTGACTTCTTGCATTCGTTATGGTCCAGCAAATTACTGGCGTTTACAGCACTTCTGACTCTGGGCGTTGTAGTGGTTAACGGGTGGACCGACGCCCCGAACGCCATTGTTACTTGTATTTCTACCAGATCAATGAAGCCGCGCGCCGCTATTATTATGGCGGCGGTATTTAATTTCCTTGGTGTATTGGTAATGACGGCGTTCAATTCCACAGTGGCGCAAACCATCTATAAAATGGTGGATTTTGGCGAAGAGGCCTACATAGCCTTGATCGCTCAGTGCGCGGCGTTGTTTGCCATTGTCTTATGGGCCACAGCCGCCTGGTGGTTTGGTATCCCGACCAGTGAAAGCCATGCCCTGATCGCCGGAATCTCTGGGGCTGCCCTTGCCGTGCAGGGAGGTGTTTCCGGGATTAACCCCGCCGAATGGAGAAAGGTCCTTTATGGGCTGGGACTTTCCACGACAATGGGTTTTAGCCTCGGCTGGCTGGTGGTAAAGGTGGTTAATGGGATTTTTCGGGGTAGTGATCAACGGGAAATGTTGGAGGTTTTTAAAAAGGCACAGATTGCGGGAGCGGCAGGGATGGCCTTTATGCATGGGGCTCAGGACGGTCAAAAATTCATCGCCCTTTTTATGCTGGGGATCTTTTTGGCGCAGGAGCAGATGAATGTGACCAGGTTTCATGTTCCTTTATGGTTGATGATTCTATGCTCTATAGTAATGGGGCTGGGCACTTCCATCGGGGGAATGAGGATCATCAAATCTGTGGGAATGGACATGGTAAAGCTGGATAAAGCTCAAGGTTTTTCTGCAGATTTAGCCGCTATAGTATGTCTGCTTATGGCTTCAATGGCGGGTATTCCCGTGAGTACTACCCATACGAAGACCACGGCGATTATGGGGGTTGGCGCGGCTAAAGGGTTCTCCTCCGTCAACTGGAGGATAGTTCGTGATATGGTGTTGGCCTGGGTGCTCACTTTTCCGGGATGCGGGTTGATCGGCTATTTTATGGCTAAAATATTTTTAGGCCTGTTTTAGTTTAACGGCAATTCACGGTGAAAAGCCGGAATAAACAGCGAGTATCAGTTATTTATAGATGACAAATTGATCAGAAAAGGTTAGAATAGGGTATGTGCAAAAAAGGACAAAATCCGTACATCTCTGATCAAGGAGGAAGGAGGCACAGATGTCGATTTCATCAACTGATTTCTTGCGACAGTTATCATCCACACCTGCTCTGATCTTTACATCCGTTTTGACTTTAGGGGTGATGCTGGTTAATGGTTGGACTGATGCGCCGAACGCCATCGCCACTTGTATTTCCACCAGATCGATGAGACCACGCGCCGCTATTATCATGGCGGCGGCATTTGATTTCCTTGGGGTTCTGGTAATGACGGCCTTCAATGCCACGGTGGCGCAGACTATCTACAAAATGGTTGATTTTAGCGGAAAATCACAGGAAGCGTTGGTTGCTTTATGCGCGGCGTTGTTTGCCATTGTTTTATGGGCCACAGCCGCCTGGTGGTTTGGTATCCCGACCAGTGAAAGCCATGCCCTGATCGCCGGAATCTCCGGGGCTGCCATTGCCGTCCAGGGAGGTTTTTCCGGCATCAACCCCGCCGAATGGGTAAAGGTCCTTTATGGATTGGCCTTATCTACGGTGATGGGGTTTGGCACGGGTTGGTTGGTAGTTAAGTTGATTGAAGAGGTGTGCCGTAGTTGTGATCGAAGAAAGGCGTCTGGGGTATTTAAGAACGCGCAAATTCTGGGTGGAGCCGGGATGGCCTTTATGCACGGCGCCCAAGATGGTCAGAAATTTATCGGCGTCTTTATGTTGGGTATGTCTTTAGCACAGGGACAAGCTAATGTAACCCAGTTCCAAGTTCCAATCTGGTTAATGGTTTTATGTTCGGTAGTGATCTCTTTGGGTACCTCCATCGGTGGGATGCGGATTATAAAGTCCGTAGGAATGGACATGGTAAAACTAGATAAGCATCAAGGATTTTCGGCTGATCTAGCGGCTGTAGTATGTCTTTTTACCGCTTCACTCACGGGTATTCCTGTGAGTACTACCCATACGAAGACTACGGCGATTATGGGGGTTGGCGCGGCAAAACGCCTGACCTCGGTTAATTGGGGCATAGTACGTGATATGGTCTTAGCCTGGATTCTCACCTTCCCGGGATGCGGTTTGATCGGTTTTCTCATGGCTCACTTATTTATGGGCATTTTCTAGGATTACTAGCACTCGATTTGGAGTGCTTTACTCTTATTTAGAGCGTTTTAGGCAATTTAGAGTTCTGAATTTTATCGGATTTCAGCGGGCTTCTATGGAATTCCAACATACTTAAGAAGGGGAAGTGAATTATGGCAAGAAAAAGAGGAGAAAAATACTTCGATATATTTGTGGAATTAGTGCAGTATTCCTGTGATGCGGCTGCGCTTTTATATGAAATTATGAGCAATTTTCATCCGGAGGATTTAGAGCAGACTATGGCGCGGATGCACCATATTGAACATGCCGGAGACGCGGGGCGGCACCGTATGATGGAGAGCCTGGCCCGGGAGTTCATTACCCCCATTGAGCGGGAGGATATCATGGCGATGGCCGATGCCATTGATAATGTGACAGACACCATTGAGGATGTGCTGATGCGCATCTATATGTTTAATTTTACTACCTTACGCGAAGATGCAATTAAAATGGCGGCAATTATTGTTAAATGCTGTGAAGCCTTGAAAGAAGCCTTGCGGGAGTTCGGTAATTTCCGGAAGTCCGAATCTCTGCGTGATTTGGTTATAGAGATTAACCGGTTGGAAGAGGAAGGGGATGCGCTGTTTGTGGAGGCAACGAGAAACCTCTATGTTGGTAGGCAGGATCCGGTGGAGATTCTCGCTTGGTCGCAAACCTTGGATTATTTAGAGAAATCCTGTGATGCGTGTGAAGAGGTATCGGCGGTAATTGAGAGTGTTATGCTGAAGAACTCATAAGGGAGTAATAAGGGTTATTCGGGACGAAGAGTGGTGTGCGGTATTCTCTGCAGGACTTACTCTTCCGGTCTTGTTCTGAGTCTTATAAAATACCTAAGCCACCTTTTCATTCTGGAAAAGGTGGCTTTTATTAAAGACTAGAGTATCCCGTGGGGGATACTCACATATTGATAACTCCAGACACCGGAAGCAGGATAATTAATTACTCGTACCGCCTAAATATGGATGACGTTGCCTAATGCTGTTTCAGCTCAACTCAAACATTTCTACGGCTTGCTTCAAATCCCCCGCAATTCTCCTCAAATTATTCGCCAAGGTGGTAACTTGTTCCATGGCGGCGCTCTGTTCCTCAGTGACAGCCGAAACCTCTTCTGTACTGGCTAAGTTTTGTTCACTGATCGCAGATATTGCGCTGATGGCATCGGTTGCTTTTTCGTTCAGGGCAGCCATTTGCTCAGTGGATTTTACAATGAGATTAATCTCCGCTATGGTATTCATTAGTGTCTTATTAATCTCTTCAAAAGTGATTACAGCCTGTTCCGCTAAGTTTTTGCTTGCCTCCGCTCTGGAGATCTCCTGGTGCATTATTTGGACGGTTTGATCGGTATGGGACCTCATCTCTTCAATCAGCTCAGTAATGGAACGCGCCGACTGTTTTGAACGTTCTGCCAGCTTCGCGACTTCTCTGGCCACCACAGCAAAGCCTTTTCCATGCTCTCCCGCTCGGGCTGCTTCAATTGAGGCGTTCATAGCCAACAAACTTGTTCGTTCCGCGATGCCTTCAATAATAGAGGTAATGCCGTTAATCTCTTCCGAGGAACGAAGCAGCACATTGATGGCTTCCGTCACATTTTGGGTAGAATCATATAAGGCGCTGATCTCGGTCGCCACATTACTGGTAACTTTCCGTCCAAGTTCGGCGGATTGGGCTACTTCGTTGGAAGCTTGGCCAATTCTTTGTGATTCGCGAGTGACTTGAATTACCGTATCGGACAGTTCTTGAATGGAATTAATCGCTTCGGTTATTTGTCGAACTTGTTCCGAAGAAGCGGCGGCAAGTTCATTGGCTGATTTTGCCACTTCCGTCGCTAACACACCGGTTTCCGTAGAGATCGTGCTCAGTTCCGAGCTGGCATTATCTATAGTAAGTGATTGTTTACTGATCTCAGTCACTAAACTTCTCAAACCCATGATTGCCCTGTTTAAGCCTTTAATTGCTTCCGCAGCTTCATGTGAACCTGTGATGTCGATCATGCTCTGGGATAAATCTCCGGCGCCCAAGGATTGTACCCTATGCACTATTTTTTTCATAGGAAAATAAACGGAGAACGCGATGAGCAGTCCAATCAGGGTTATGCACACCACGCCAACGGTTACCAGTCTCGTATTGGATTCTTCCAGTTCGGCGGCGAAACTCTCGCTATCTAAATATAAGTTATAATTAACGCTACTGCTGGCATTACGGATATACCTCAATACGCTTTGTAAATTATCAACCTCCCGGCTGAGCGCTGTAAAGTTACGGGAATTAACCGGTTTTTCCAAAATGGCCTTAATATTTGTAAAGATTTCATCCAGTCTTTTATTGGTAGAAGCGTCAATATTTTTTCTAGCTTTAATTTTGTTGAATAATGTATTCACATTAAATACTTGATAGGGTGATCCGCTCAGAGACTCATTAGCCAGCAACGCCAGATATTGGCCGCGTATTTTTTCTACATTTATTTCGATCTCGATGCTATCTTGCTCAGAGATGCCGGCGGTATTGTCATAGATTTTTTTGGTATTTTGCTGAATCATATTCATGGCTCTGCTACTATTGATGCTCTGACTGACCATGAAGCCGATCATTAGTATGATAATAAAGATGATCTGATAAAATACGCTGATTTTGGATAAAACTTTTTGCAGGGACTCAAGAGGTTTTTTGATCATTATCGTTCCTCCCCTTATTTGAATCCGGTAAAAACCCGTCACTTAAGTATTATATTTGTCAGATAAGGAACAGGGGAAACTGTTATTTGCCTCTTATCATAACATCGGTTGATTAAAGATCATTCTTTAGACCAACTGAATTCGATCCGGAAAGGGTGAGTCCGGGAATGAGATACGGTTGATGACGAACGTTAACCCGATGAAGAAAAGTGGTTGGTTTTATTTAATTTTTATTACTTCTCCCTTTGTAATCTCCACTAAAATTCGGGGGGCGAGTTTAAACACGGCATGAGGAGTTCCGGCGGCTGCCCAAATCTCATTGTATTGCATTAAGTCCTGATCAATGTATGTAGTGATTGGTTTTCTGTGGCCGATGGGTGGTACTCCGCCGATGGTAAAACCTGTATGCTCCAGCACAAAGTCGGCATCGGCTTTCTCCAATTCCTCGTTGATCCGTTCCTGGACGGCTTTTTCGTTTACTCTATTTGTTCCGCTGGCCATGATTAACACCGGTTGCTGGGATGTTTTACCTTTGAAAATTATGGTTTTGGCAATTTGCGCCACTGTACAACCGATGGCGTCCGCAGCCTCTTGTGCGGTACGGGTGGAAGCGGATAACTCCACCACCCGGAGGTCCAATCCGAATGTGTCCAGTGCGGTCTGGACCTTTTCTGCGCTTTTCTTTAGGTTTTGTACCATGATGAATACCTCCTTAATACTTATGATAAATGAATTATCCTGACAGTCAAGGACCTTTGTATGATGTGTTATAATTTATTGAGGGGACATTTTGCAAAGAGGTTATGGGGTAGTGTGTATGTTTAAAAGTATGGTACGATAGACATAATAATAAAAAATTGGAAATAGTGATTGAGTTTTGAGAAAGGGTGTAGAGCTGCTTATTCGCTTCGGAGATATGGTTTGATAAGCTATTAAATAGTGGCCATCAGGAAGGAGATCAGAAATGAAAAGGATAAGCCTTAGTTTGCTCGTGGTCTGTTTACTGTTTACTCTGGGTTCTCCGGTATCCGCCGGAGACTTCACTTTTGCCCTTGCGCAGGATGGAATATCCACTTCTGGCCTATGGAACTCATTGGGACCTTCGGCGGAGAGTTTTGTGTCTACTTTGGCCAGAGAAGAAGAGAAAAACAGAAAAATCGGGGGAATCTTCGCAACTGGAACCGGACTGGTGCTTTTAGGACTGGGAGCTTTGTATAATGATGAAGATCCGGCAGATGAAGAAGACGGAAAAAGGGCTTTTTATACAACAGGAGGCATAATCACTGCCTTAGGGGTATGCAGGTTGGCGATTCCAAGCTATGTGGAGTTCGAATACGAAAGAATATTGAAGATAGAAGATCCGCATAAACGGGAACAGGCTTCATATGCCACATTAGTTAATGTTGCTAATCAGGCGAGGATATCTAGATTGTCAGCAGGAGTAATTAGTGGAGCATTGTGTCTTTACTTTTTAAATCGCGATACTCCTTCGTATCTTTCGGATGATTTTGATAGATATAATGCCCTAATTTATGGAGCATTATGCGTTTGCTCGTTTCTCGTGGAGAGCACACCCGAGAAAATGCTAAAGGAATACCAGGAAGGGCAGAGCAATTTGCAGAAGAATAGCTCTTTCGCGATCCTTCCCCAACTGGACGGGACAATAACAGCTGTATATACTTATAAATTCTAATCGATCTGTACAAACTGTGTGCAGCAAAGGAGGGCTTTCCTTAAAAGCGGGGTAAAACATTTAAATCTAGAGCATCTGGCGGATTATTTTAGTATAAATTGTTTCTGAAGAAAAGAGCTGTTTGTGGTAGAAAAGCACAAACAGCTCTTTTTTATCAGTTCAAAAGTCCATTCCTGGAGTTCTAATACTGCTAGGAGATTTTGATTTTTACGGACGTCTCGTCCTTTTCAGCAAGTTTAAAAGGGATTTTCTTTCCGGCCCAGGTTAGCTCATAATCACCTAAAAATCCTTGGAAATTAATTTTTCCTTCTTGATCGGTATGGAAATCCGTAGGCTTCATCCACCATTCACCCTTCACTAATTTTAGCAGTTCCTCGTAAGCGGGTTTGGGGGAGCTGTCTTTTCGTAACAGGCCGCCCGGAGCGTTCAGCCATTCTCCGTCCGGCAGGTCCCACCAGGTAATACCGGTGACTAGCGGATGGGCCATAAGTGTTTTGTAGTGGAGGACGCATTCTTGGGCTTGGCGTTCTTCTCCCTCCGGTGTAGACCGCCACTCCTGGACCTGGTAGTCGTTGAGATCTTCAATCTCCGGCGGCATTAATTCTCCGGAAACCAAGGTGGTTTCGGTAAAATGAATGGGCAGGTTGAAACGTTCAAACCGCTCCAGGATGCGTTCGGTTTTTTCCACTCCCCAATATCCTTGGTGCATGTGTGATTGAATACCGATCGCATCGATCTCCACCCCTGCTTCCAAGCAGCCTTCAATAAGTATATCAAAGGCCGGAGAAGTGTCGAAATCATTTAAAAGCAAAATTGATTGTGGATTCGCCTGGCGTGCCGCTTCAAACATGGTCTTGATGGTTTTAATCCTCCCCAGTTCTTTGCAGATGCGGGTTATTCCATTGTTGTATTTATCAAAGATCGGCATAATCACAGCCTCATTAACCACATCCCAGATTTCAATGAGACCGGCGAAATTCGTTACTTCTCTTTTAATGCGCCCGATCTGGGTTTGCAAGATCTCTTCATTAGTCATGGACAGAAGCCAATCTGCGGTTAATGTGTGCCAGCAGAGTGGGTGTCCTTTGACCAGAAGATGATGTTCCCTACACCATTTTGCCGTATTGAGCAGTCTCTCCGTATCAGGCTGCCCTTGAACCGGCTCAAACCGGCCCCAGTAAAAGGGTAAAGTTACATAATTCATTAAATCCAAGAATCTAGCTGTAACTTTTTCAGCTTGCTCTCTTTCTTTGCCTGTCAGTTCGTTGTTGGCCAGAGGCAAAAGGAAGAAACCGTTACTGCCAAAGAGGAAGCCGTGGTTTTTCTGGGCGACTGTCACCTTTTGGCCCGCCAGGGGGCTACCATCCTCTTTGTTAATGGTTAAAGTGGCTGTTGTGGTCCGGTATTCCCTGATTCTGGTGTCCAGATTATGCATGCCGGGTATTCCTCCTTTTATGTTTTTCCCAATTTATGGTCCGACGACAATGAATTTATGTTTTATCTTCCACAAATCTTTGAAAAGTCCTGTCCGGAGCGTTTTTTGTGGAGATCCGTAGTCCGATTTGAGCACCGTTTTTTGGCTTTTGTCATATATTAGATTAACTATTAGCCGTAGGCAAAACTATTGGCGCCTGCGGAAAGATTTCTCAAAGGCTAAGGAATAAGCAGATGAAGGGAGCGCGGTTCAATGCTTGATCAGGTGTTTGCCTTGACTTATCTTCCCATTGGTAGAAAAGCTCAGGTGATCAAGGTCGGGACCGAGGGGTTAATTCGTAACCGGCTATTGGATTTAGGTTTTGTTCCGTCAGCGATCGTAGAAGCCATCCGGAAAAGTCCGGCTGGGGATCCAATCGCCTACAGAATCCGCGGGGCGGTTATCGCCTTACGATCGGAGGAAAGCCGACAAATTCAAGTCCGCGTAGTCGACTAATATCCGTAGGAAGATTAATCCTCCCCCGGATGACGCTCATTTTATAAGATGGCGCTTAGACTATTTAAGGAGGAGTTTATATGCAAGTAACGGGGTTACAAGAATTCTTAGAGAGAATAGAGGAGAATAAAGGGGATGCCGTTATTGCCTTGGCAGGAAACCCAAATACCGGAAAGAGCACAGTCTTTAATAGTTTGACGGGACTTAACCAACACACGGGAAACTGGCCAGGGAAAACAGTAGTCTTCGCGAAGGGGAGCTACCGGTATAAAAAGAAGAACATTACTTTGGTGGATCTGCCAGGCGCCTATTCGCTATTGGCCAATTCCGCCGATGAACAAGTGGCGCGAGACTTTATTTGTTTTGGGAAACCCGACGCCACAGTAGTAGTAGTGGACGCTACTTGCCTGGAGCGTAACCTAAACTTGGCCTTACAGGTAATGGAGATTACACCACAGACTATTCTTTGTGTCAACCTCATTGATGAGGCTAAACGAAAGAAGATGGCGATTGATTTCTCCAAATTAGCTGATCTTCTGGGAGTGCCGGTCATCCCCACAGTGGCCAGAGATAAAGTGGGTTTACTTGATTTAAAGGAAAGTATACATCGAGTCGTCTTTGAGAAGCAACTTCTTCAACCAAGACGTATAGTGTATAACAAAGTAATCGAGTCCGCTATAGAAAAAATCCAAGAAGAGGTAGAGGTTTTAGTGCACGGGAGCCTAAATAGCCGCTGGGTAGCGTTGCGTTTGTTGGATGGTGATCCAACCATTATCCGGGAGATATTCAACCATTTACAAAGGATGGATCCGGGTGATCAGCAAAGTAAAAGAGCGCTCAAGGTGGTGGAGGACTGTGGATAGTTTGGAGGTTGGGCTTAATCAGATTTTATCCAAAGCGCAAAAAGTCCGGTGGCAAGTGGGATCGGTCAGAGAGGTGATTGTAAAGAGCATCTATGAACAAGCTCAAGAGATAACTGAAAAAGTTGTAACAACCAAAGAGGCCGAGGAAGATCTGGATCGAAAAATTGATAATATAGTTACTTCGAAGATTCTGGGTTATCCTCTGATGATTGCCTTATTAGGCCTGGTTTTCTGGCTGACGATTTCAGGGGCTAATCTGCCTTCGCAGATCCTGGCGGATCTTCTTTTCGGGTTTCAACATCGGTTGACAACCTTTTTTCACTGGATAAGCGCGCCGGAGTGGCTGCACGGGGTCTTGGTTTTAGGCTTGTATCGCTGTTTAGCCTGGGTTGTCTCGGTGATGTTACCACCGATGGCCATCTTCTTTCCTCTTTTTACCTTCTTGGAGGATCTGGGGTATTTGCCGCGGGTGGCGTTTAACCTTGATAAACTCTTTAAGCGGGCGGGAGCGCATGGAAAGCAGATTTTAACCATGTGTATGGGGTTTGGTTGTAACGCGGCGGGAGTCATTGCCTGTCGAATCATAGAATCTCCCAGAGAACGGTTGATTGCCATATTAACCAACAACTTTGTCCCGTGTAATGGTAGGTTTCCAACTTTAATCGCCATGGCCGCTGTTTTTCTGGGGATACTGGTCAGCAAGGAGAGTAATTTACTGGCCTCGGCACTGGTAGCAGGTGTAGTAGTCTTGGGTGTCTTCATTACTTTACTGGTATCCTGGATTTTATCAAAGACGGTTTTAAAAGGAGTTCCCTCCACCTTTACTTTGGAGCTGCCACCTTACAGGTGGCCGAAGATCGGTACACTCTTGATCCGGTCTGTGCTGGATCGTACCTTGTTTGTTCTGATGAGAGCGGTGATAGTGGCAGCGCCGGCAGGAGTAGTCATCTGGACCCTGGCCAACATTGAAGTCGCTAATCTCAGTATTATTGGGTATCTGGCTGGGTGGCTTCAGGGGTTTGGCCGCCTCATCGGCTTGGATGGTTACATTATTTTAGCCTTTATCCTTGGTTTGCCCGCTAATGAGATTGTGATTCCGATTTTGATCATGAGTTATTTATCTCAAGGAACAATGCTCGAGTTGGACAGTATTGAAGCTCTCCGTCAACTTCTGATCGCCAACGGTTGGACCTGGTTAACGGCTTTAAATATGATCCTCTTTTCACTGTTGCATTTTCCCTGCGCTACTACTTTATTGACTATCCGCAGAGAAACGCAGAGTATAAGGTGGACTTGGCTGGCGGCGTTGATCCCCACAACAGTGGCAGTGGTTGTTTGTTTCCTGCTAGCTCAGACTGCGCGGGTATTAGGCTTGGTTTAGGTTCTGAAGCAAAGATGTTTGGCATAGGCTAAAGTGAGTACCAGTGGTAGCGGGCCAAAGACTCTTTGTGTGCGTGTGCACGCAGGCGTGAGCTACCTTTGGGGGGATTCCATGTCCAAAGAGAAGCTGTTGACTGAAAGTATGGAGGATTACCTGGAGATGTTCTTCCGGATCGTATCCAAGCAGGGGTATATTCGACCGGTGGATCTCTCCAAGGCGATTAATGTAAAACCATCGTCCGTCACCCGAATGATCCAAAAACTAGATGAGGCCGGTTTCATTAAATATGAAAAGTATCGTAATATCGCCCTAACGGACAAAGGGCTGATCTATGGCAATTTTCTGGTCTGGCGGGATGAAAAGCTGAAGGAGTTCTTCCGGTTATCAAAAGAGAATGTTAAAGTAGAAGAACAGGTGGAAGGGGTTGAGCATTATATCACTCCGGTGACCATGGGGTTTATTCATAAGCTAATCATCTACTTTTCTTCAGATCCGGACCGGGTGCGAGAGTTGGAAAATGTGCAGCGCCAATCGGATTATCCGGGCCAAGAGGATCTGCGGTATTTACGGGCCTGGCTGTTTCAGCATTCCGGTTAAATCTGGGTTCGTCCCCCAGGCTGTCACCGCTTACCTAGAAATGAGCAACCGAAAGCCACGCGGTTGCTTATTTTTTTGGGATATGACAGGGCGTTTGCGTTAGAATGGATAGGCTTCATAAATGAAAAAAGAGGACTAATGATAGTTTTGGGTGAGGAGAAGGATCTGATGAGGAGGATCCTACTAGTTTACTTTGGTGTATTGACAAAATACCGCAAGAGTTTTATAGTAAGTTACTTAGGTTAGTAATTTAGTAAAGTACTAACCTACTAAGAGACTGGAGGTAAGATTATGAAGATCCCAACTACTTTAAAGCATAAACCGGTCATTGTTTCTGAAAATTATGAAAACGTAGACGGCAGAGCTGCCTACAATTCAGAGGCGAAAGGGCTATCTCTAGGACTGGCGCAGTGGAATGATCGGGGAAAGGTGGACATTTCCGCCAAAGTATGGAGGTATACCGGGGAGAAATGGTCCAGACAGTCAGAGGAATTACCTCTGCACCGTGTACTGGATTTAGCAATTCTCGTGTGTAGAGCAAGTCTTTATTTTCAAGAGGCTTATCGTTATGAAAAATTGTATGATCCGCAAAATCCGCTCATTGACAGAGTGGGACTACAGGGTGACGCGATGACCGTAGCTGTATGTACAGATAATGAAAGAATTGATGAGGACATTAAATTATTTAGTTGAGCCCTCAGCGAAGACGGTGAACTGATCGGCGAACGGCTGCGGACACTCTCCAGAATCTTGAAAGAGATGGGGTATTAGTGGGCGTGCACGGCAGAGAGGAAGGTTGAAATTTACCATATTTAGCTCGGGAAAACCTATTTATAGCGAAAAATTTAGGTTATTGTTCCTCGGCGTATTTTTGGGGTTGGCGCCTGTGGGTGGACTTAGAGCGGGTAGTTAATGATGCAAAATATTGAGTTGCTAAAAGAGAGGATAATATGTGATGGACAGAAAAAAGAAACTAAAAATGGAGTATAAACAGATGAAGCCAGAGATGGGCATCTTTATGGTTCAGTCTATTTCAGCAAATAAGTGTTATCTGGAAGTGACTCAGAATCTACGGGGCGCCGTTAATGGCACGAGGTTTAAGCTGAAAGGTGGCGTCCATCCCCACCGCGAACTGCAAAAGGATTGGCAGGAACGTGGCGAAGCCGACTTTACCATTGAAGTTCTTGAGCATCTTGATTACGGCAAAGATGAGGAGAAGACTGATTACCAAGACGAACTGGCTCTTTTACAAATGAGCTGGGAAGAGAAACTAGCCGAACAAGGCTTGGAGCTTTATAGAAAAAGATAAGGTTAACAAGGAAGATCTTGTCTGGCCTAAAGGAACAGGCATTTAGAGAAAGGCTTATCACTGGTTAAGATTTGGTTTGACGGTAGCAAATTATTATTCCGTCATCAGGCGGGATGAAGAACTTTCGGAAATTCATTAAAGAGAAGAAGAAGTAAATTTTGGGGAAAGAGCGTTAAGGAAGCCACCTTAACGCTCTTTCAATCAATTCGCGGGCAAACGTTATATTCTCATAACAGAGTCAAGCCTGTTAAGGAGAGATAAAATACTTGCCAAGTCGGCGCAGAAAAACAGGGGTGTCATATAATAGGAGTAAAATTGTATATACAAACTACCTTTGTACTGCGAACAATAAAGTAAAGTGGAAGATGGGAGGGAGGCGCCTTGGCGCCCGAAGAATTTGTGGCGCTTTTGAAACCGTACGCCAAGTCAATTCAGAATAGAACAGGGATTCATTGGGCGGTAATCATAGCGCAAGCCGCTTTAGAGACCGGCTGGTTAAGAAGTCTGATCGTTGATCTGTATACCGGACGTCCGTCTTATAATCTTTTCAATATTAAAGGAAAGGGCCCGGCCGGAAGTGTGCAGGCTTTTGACACTGAATATGTAAAGGGGAGAGCCCGCAGAATTATCGATGAGTTTCGGGCTTATCATAACTATGAAGAATCCTTGGAAGATTACGTCAGTTTACTGACAGAAAGTAACCGGTACAAACCTGCCTTAGCGGTAGGAGGAGATCCGGAAGCGTTCGCCAGAAAACTGCAGGAACTGGGGTATGCTCAAGATCCGCGCTATGCGGAGAAGTTGATTATGATTATGAGAAAGTATATGAAAGAAGAGAGCAATGAGATAGAGATGATGCGTTAAGTTCGCGATCTATCACTCGTAAAACACAGATTTTTCGGTGCTTTTTTGCCGGATTTGTGAAAGCGGTGATGCGGGTTCAGGCTTAAAAGGAGGAATCAGACAGGGACCTGTTCCCGTGTCCTGGACAGGTTTCTGTCCCTATGTCTCTATGTCTACTGATTGTCCCCTTGTCTGAGTGGGCGCATGCGCCGGACGTATCGTTCCAAACCGGTGATAATCGCCTGGGAGCAAGCGGAGATGAACTCATCTGACTTCAGATATGCTTCTTCCGTCGGCAGATTCATATAGGCCGATTCGATCAGCACGGATGGCATCTGCGGTTTCCTGGTCATGGCCAGATTGGCGTAGTGCAACCCGTCATCCGGCAGGTCATAGGCGCCTCCTGCCGGGAAAGTTTCACGATAAGCGGCATGAATCTCCTTGGCCAATGGTAAACTCATTGCGGTGAAATAGTAAACGCCAAAACCATGTTTGGTAAATGGGTTTGCACTATAGTCCAGCCCGTTATTGTGCAGACTGATCAGAATATCCGCCCTATGCCGCCAGGCCGTTTGAGTGCGGGCGCTTAAGGTCAGATCTTCTTTTCCCGGGCGAAGCATGATTACTTCAGCCCCTTTTGCCTGCAACTTTTCTTTAAGGTTGATGGCTTGGGCCAAATTAACGTCACCTTCCGCCAGTCCGGTCGGGCCAAGCGCTCCGCCGCCGGCTCCATGCCCGGCGTCAACGGCAATCTTCAGTCCGGACAAGGGAGGATCGTCGGCGGCGACCGGCGGAGGGGTTCGTAACTGAATAATCAAAGAGTTTCCTTCATACCGGGTGTCATACCCCCACCAACTACCGGGGTTTGTATTAATCCGTAACCTGTATGCTCCCTCTTCATCTTGATACCAGTTTAGACTCGTAATACATCCCGCAGCCAGATTTGTCATCCAGTCGGTATTGGAGAAAGCCCCGTACAGAGTGAGGTCAAGATACTCTCCTTTTATATCCGGTTCGAGATGAAACGGGATCTTTCTTTGTAACGGAATATGGATCAAGGTTGAGTTCTGGCTTTCGGTAACGGAGACACTGTGCACAGGGACACGCGCCGGTGGGGTTCCGGGCGGTAGGCGCTTGACTTGGCCAGTGTTGACCCATACGGTTTTAGTTTTTGTCAGATGAATCCGGTATTCGTCTCCAATCCTCCCTGTTACCTTTAAGATTGTGCCAACCGGCGGAAACATGAGGTATCCCGCTCGCTCACCCCAGGGTAAGGTGGGTCCGGCCCGTAGGATGGCGTTGGGGGAAGTTATTTCAACCATAACCGGAGGATTATTTGGAAAACGAGAAAGGGTCCCACTGGCTCTCTGGGATACTCTGGTTCTTCCATGAGTAAGATGTTTATTGATCAAGCTGACTGTAATCTTTGATTTGTTTAGCCGGTCCTGCGCATCGATACGGTATATGCCCTGATAGAGGCCGCTTTGTCCGGGTTGGGTCTCAGTCATTCGTATCTTTCCTTTGACTCCTTCGATTGTAAAATAGGCTTCAGCCCCGGGGCTTCCTTTGCATGTAACTTCGACGTAATCACCGGGGAGCAATTCTTGATCGCGCTCCGGAGTTACATGTTGGATGGTTAAGGGAGTGGCAGGGGGGATCTTCTCCGGTTCGGCAACAATGATCGTGCGCGTCAAATGATAGACTTCATTTCCTAACTGAAGTTCCGCCTTGATCTGAAACTCCCCGGGTTCTAATTTTACCATGGTGATAAAGCCTCCGCTGGGGTGAACCGGCACGGGCTCACCATTGATCCTTAGTTTTCCCTCCGGGGGAACCGAACCATAGACAAAAGTCTCGTCCAGAGCGGGGATCTCCTCATATTCGTATGGATGGACTATACTGAGTGGCTGAGTGGTCTCAGCCGTCGGTGTTGGCGTCCCGGCCCACAGAGTAACGCAGCCTATGAAAAACAATGATAATAAAGTGAAGAATTTTTTCATGATGAATTTATTTATAATGAATTTATTCATAATTATCCCCGTTCTTTCCTTTTGCTCCATGATCTTACTGGATTCCCCAGATCATAATCTTATACATAATTACTCCTGCTTGTCTAGAGGATTCTATTGGATATGATCCGGGTGGCGGGGCATGGTCATTTAGACTTGCGAAGAGTAGAGGCAGATCCGGAAAAACCACTCTGTGCAGAGAACATGAGCAGGGATTATACAGACGGAATCATCGGTGGCCTGTGCGGCAGAGAGGAAGGAGACGGAAGAAGAGAGGAAGACGGGGATCCTGACTTCAACGCGGAGAACCTTCTCGGGACGGCGCGAAGGAGGATGCTTAGATAGGGTAAAGGCAGTAGGGGTTGATCAGCCTTTAGCTTTTGATAAATTCACAAGGTACACTCCGAATAGGAATATTATGATACCCAAGATTTTGGTTAAGTTGATTGGTGACTCTTCAACTCCCAGATAACCGTAGTGATCAATAAATAAGGAAGCAATCAATTGCCCGCTGATGATGTAGAGAAAACTTTGTGTCGCGCCGTAACGGGGGATGATGATATTGATTGCCGCCAGGATAAAAACACCTAAAACTCCTCCTAAATAGAGATACCAACTATCCCATCCCGGTAAGTTTTGCAGGGTAACAGAGTTGGGAATAAAGAGGATGATTAGTCCAACCAAGACTAGATTTATGCTGGCAACTACAAAAATCGAGCCGAATGTGCCGATTTTATCGGCTAAAGCCGCATTCAGTGCGCCTTGTGTCGACATCATCATTCCTGTCAGTAATCCTGTGAGCATCCCGATGATAATAAAATGCAAATCTTCTTCACCTCCGAGACTTGGATAGAAGGATTAGTCCGGGACTCCCTTGGCTGTGGAAAGATTTATGCTGTAGTTACTCTGGAAAGGTCATTTTCGGACAGGGTGAGCAGTTTATGTTGCGGGGAAAGGCAGTGAAGGCTGATGTATCAGTCAAGTACCAGTAGCTTGCGTAGATCGTTGATTATATTCTGTTTTGTGGAGGATTCCCCATTGTCATCTCTCGCTATTTTATACCATTTGACTTTGGCGTTTTTAGCCATTTTCACATCATGGTCATGGTCACCGATATAAATGAGATCAGAAGGATGATAATGGTTTTTCAGCTTTTCAATGGCATCCGGCGCTGGTTTTACATTGAGGACGTCTTCTCGGCAGATGATCAAGGAGAAAAAGCGGGTCAAGTTTAGATTTTTCAGTTCCCCATGCACTCTCGACCTTTGCCCGGTGGTGATCAAGGCAAGAATACATCCTCTTGTTGACAATTCGGTAAGGACTTCTCTAACTTCTGGAAATAAATGGGCCTTGTCTTCATTGAGATAATATTTCAACCAAAGGTTATCCAATTCTTCCCAGCGTTCTTCCGGGATATTTAATTTTTTATACATTTCGTGATAGTCGGGGCTATATATTTTATTGATACTATTTTCGTTAAAAAAAAGATTCAAAGCGGCCAAGGTCTTACACATACACTGTAATCCTTTACGATGCGAATCAATCAGGGTGTTGTCCCAGTCAAAAGCATAAATGATTCTCTTTGTCATATGAAGGACTCCGTGCTCTTTAGTTCGATGTTTGACTTTAAGTCTCTGTAAGAATTGGGTGAAACATATCTAAATACTGTTTTGGCCCGCAATTCATCGATGTTTTTTGCCCCGACAAAGCCGAATGATACCCGGATATTTCTAGCGAGTATATACAATAACAGATGCGCGGGTCCGGTATAGGGAACCAGTCCGGAAATTCCCTCCACGCGGTGGCTGTTTTTAAGATCCGAGGTTAAAAAGGCATCGATCTTCTCCAATCCGGTTTGCTCAGGGATCTCAACTGTATTATAGCGGGCGCCCTCATACTGTTTGTACTTTTTACCGTTAACCTCCACTATTTTGCCGGGCGCTTCTTCACAACCGGCAAACAACTTGCCAAGCATTACACCATCTGCGCCGGCGGCTAGGGCTTTTACAATATCACCGGAGTTCCTGATCCCACCATCCGCGATAATCTTCATCTTCTTTGCTTTGGTGACTTGATAAACTTCGAGAATAGATGTTAATTGACTCATCCCACAGCCCGATATTATTCCCGTAGTACATATGCTTCCGGGGCCTAATCCTATTTTGAGCGCAGCTAATGGCATAGACGCATATACTTCGGCGCCTGTTTTGTTAGCGATATTACCGAGAATAATTTTATACGGGTATTTCCTGGACAGAATCCGCACGTTCTCAATAATCTGCACGTGAAGTGGTTGTACATTGTTTAGGATTACATATTGAACATCATCACGGGTCAAGAGATATTCGGCTTTCTCCAGATCAAAGGCGGAACAGGCAGCAATGATCACCGGCGTTCCTGATTTGGTGATGACCGCGTCCGGGTATTTTTCCACATCAATCTTTACCTGTTTTATCTTTGCTATTTGCTCATCTATATCTTTTATTTCTATGCCTTCATGAAGCGTGCCGAGACCACCCATTTCGGCGACTGCGGCAATCAGTTCAGGACTGGAGACAGTGGACATATGCGCGGAAATAATCGGGAGGTTGGATTTTAGACCTGTGATCATGGTGGTGCTGATATCGGCCTCCTCCGGATAGACACTGGTCACTCTAGGTTCAATCAGAACATCATCAAAGTTGAGACAAGGTAAATTAGTATTTAACAACCCTTTTATTTTCATCTTTACCTCGCTATTACACTCTCTTAATCTATTTGGAATTGAATAGCAATCAAATTGTTACATTCTGTGTAAAAAAATTACGTTTAAAAATAATATATAACTAATTGGGAAAGATGTCAAATTATGTTACGGTTATATTTGTTATTCTTTACTATAATTAGCTTATTTGTAGCTTTCTTAGGAATAAAAAATCGTTTTTACGCCAAATGTTTCTTTTTTAGTAAGTTTTTGCTTATTTTTTCCGGGACAACGTGGGACAAATGTCCTTTGTAGTTTAGGAAATATTTATTATATTTGGATTAACTGGATTAATCAGATGATAAGCACCACAAGACAGGCGAAACCATTATCCGGAAAGGTGAAGAAGATGTTTGACGTTTTATTAAATGAAACGCTACATTATTTCAGTAGTATTTGGCCGATTGTGTTAATAGTGGCTTCGTTTATTGCCACTTTGACGGTTATTATATCCAGAAATAGTTATCATCGGTATTTAAATCATCTATTGGCGAAAAGTGAAATAGAACATAGTCTACGCTTGATTGAAGCCTTGCATAGTGAGCGCCATGAATATTTAAACTGTTTGCAGGTGATGAAGTCCATGACAGCGTTGGGAAAAACGGAGAAGATGGAGAAGTATCTATCCAATGTGATCACACAGATGAAAAACTCCTCTGCCTTTATTCAGATTGAGGATCCGGTGTTGGCCGCTTCGATCGCCACCTATCAAGTAAAAGCAAAAGAATATAATATTTTCGTTAGAGTAAATTGTACAACATCACTAAAAGGTATTTCCCGGATCTCGGTGGGGTTGGGTGAGATTTTTGATTTATTCTTGGAGAGCATGATCGAAAGTATGACCAGTTTGAGAGGGTTGGGTAATGAAATAAGTATCAATATCCAGGAAAAAGCCGGGGAATATATATTTACTTTTAAGGCGGGTAATTATATTGATTCTCCCACTATCTCGGTATTTCCAGCCTTGCGGAGAGAGCCATCAAATCCGGTTGAGACCAATAAATATGCGAAGAGACTCAATGACGCCAGAAAGAAAATTAAAGAACTAAAGGGCAAGTTTTACTATGTGATGAAAGGCGGCCATATTTTACGGCTGGAACTGACGGTCAAGAAAAAAGGAAAGACAGTAGACTCTTTCCGATCAAAAAAGCGATCTCATTTTAGTAATCCATTTGCCGCTGATCATCTTTGCTCTAAGGCAAAGTCCGGGACTTATATATAGTCCCGGACTTTTTAATTATTGGAGGGCGCTGGCGCCAGCGGGTTATCTTTGATCATCTTAGATAATTTAACTAGGGAAATTTATTCATGCCTAAATAAAGGGATGTCTGCAAATTAATAGAATTAATAGAATAATATAAACTTTCGCCCAGCGGAGGTATTAGTAATATGCAAAAATTGTTTGAGCTCATTAAGATAATTGATAGCAATTTGGTTCTTTATGAAATATTTAAAAGTTGCCCTTATGAGATCCTGCGGCAATGCCAGATAAAAAAGTATCCGGCCGGCACAATTATTTGCCATCAAGGAGAAGTAATTAATTGCTTTAGCATCATAGTCAGCGGCGCTATCGATGTCTTCACTGTTAATGAAAATGGGAAGAAATATACGATCGCCACTCATCAATGCGGCGCTATTATCGGCGAAATGGAGTTTTTCCAGAAAAAGCCCTTTGTCTGTTCGGTGGAAGCGGTTACTGATTTAACGGTGGTCGAGATTAAACCGGACTTTTTTTTAAAGTGGGTAGCAGAGGATCGGAAGATCAGCGCTTATGTAATTGAGGTATTGTCCAATAAGTTTTATTATTATTCTTTAAAAGTAAATAATGATATTATGTATCCGTTGAAAGACAGGATATGCACATACTTGCTATCACGCTGCAAGCAGCAGTCGCCAAAGACCACGGAGATTGAGGTCAAGGTCAATAAAGAAAAATTAAGTGAGGAGTTTGCCGTAACTTCCAGAAGCATTCACCGGATTTTACATAATCTGCAAAAAAAGAATATCATCAAGGTGAAGACGGATGCCATTATCGTAAAAGAATTGGATTTATTAGCCGCCGAAGTAGAAGGCAGATCAACATAACGCGGTTTCGGGACAAGGGACATAGGTTTTAACCGGTATTTGCTTGACAAATATCAAGATGTTTGATAATTTTTATAGCATACATCAGAGCTCAGAGCGTGAATAAATGCGTTGAACGGGAAAAAACACTGCATAAACAGGCGGTCCAGAGAGCTGTTGGTTGCTGGGAAACAGCCCGCCTCGGCAGATGTGAACTCACCCGGGAGCAGTCGCCCGAAACTATAGCCGCAGGTTATAGCAAGTAAGCGCGAACGGGTTTCTCACCGTTATCAGGAGAAGGCATTCAGCATTCGTTCCAGGAATGAGCATCCATTCCTCATGACTGCTCGATGCCGCAGAGTGGGTTTTGCGCCTGAAGGCGTGAAAATCAAGAAGAGTGGTACCACGGAGGCAGCAGGCTTTCGTCTCTTGCAGAAATGCGAGGATGAAGGCTTTTTTTATACCCTAAGCCAAAAAGTATTGAAGCAGCGCGCAGGCTATAGCTGTTTCGCGAAGAGCGGAGCGCCCTTTTGAGGCCGGTATTTACCGGGCTTGCTGAGACAGACGGTAGGCCCTTGCGCCGAGAGGAGGAGACATAATGAAAATCGCCTTTTCCACTTTGGGATGTCCTAACTTTAGTTGGACGGATATTTATTCGATGGCGAAGGATCTCGGTTTCGATGGAATTGAGATTAGAGGTTTGGGGCAGGAGATCTTTGCCGTTAAAGCCCAGCCATTTACTGAAGAGCAGTTACCACAGACCATCGAGAAACTCAGACAATTACATCTGGAGATTCCTTGCCTCTCTTCCGGTTGTTGCTTGAAGTATGCGGAAAAAGCAGAAGAGAATTATCGAGAGATTGTGCAATATATTGAACTCGCTTCCAAACTCGGTACACCGTATATTCGCCTGCTGGCCGATGTGCAGCCGCAACCAGTGGATGAAGTCGATGACGAAGTAGTATTGAGCATATTGCGCCGTTTAATCCCGGTGGCCGAAGCAAAAGGTGTGACCTTGTTGGTGGAGACTAACGGGGTGTATACAGACACCAACCGCTTGAAAAACCTTCTGGATCAGGCGGGCAGTGATGCTGTGGCCGCCCTGTGGGATATGCACCATCCGTACAGGTTTGCCGGGGAAAAACCGGAGACCACCGTGCAAAACCTGGGCGCGTATATAAAATATGTCCATATAAAAGACTCCGTCTTCGATAACGGTGTGGTCAAATATAAAATGATGGGCGAGGGCGATCTGCCGATTGACGATATGATGCTGGCTTTACGCTCCATAAATTATGACGGTTATATCTCCTTGGAGTGGGTTAAACGGTGGGCGACCGATCTGAGTGATGCCGGGGTGGTCTTTCCCCATTACGCCAACTTCATCGGCGGTTACCTGGAAAAGCAGACGGTTAGGGGGCGCCTCTTCGATAATAAAGCAAGAACCGGCAAATATATCTGGGAAAAGGATACACTAATTGATCTGACCTTTCCACAAGTGTTGGACCGCGTGGTGGAGGAGTTCCCCCATCAGTACGCTTTTAGGTATACCACTTTGGATTATACCCGTACCTACGCTGAATTTCGGGAGGATGTGGACACCTTTGCCCGTTCTCTGATTGCCCTGGGTGTCAAACCAGGAGATCATGTGGCAATCTGGGCCACCAATGTTCCTCAGTGGTATATAACTTTTTGGGCGACTACCAAGATCGGCGCCGTGTTGGTCACGGTGAACACAGCCTACAAAATCCATGAAGTGGAGTATCTGCTCCGCCAGTCGGATACACATACTTTGGTCATGATCGACGGATATAAGGACTCCGATTATGTGGCGATCATAAAGGAACTTTGCCCGGAATTGGAAACTGCGGAGGCGGGAAAACCATTGCATATGAAGCGCCTGCCTTTTTTACGCAACATTATTACCATTGATTCCAAGCAGAATGGTTGTTTGACCTGGGAGGAGGCATCGGCCTTGGCGGACCGTGTTCCCAGGGAGGAGGTCTACCGGCGGGCGTTTTCCGTCAGTAAGCATGATGTCTGCAATATACAGTACACCTCCGGGACTACCGGTTTTCCCAAAGGGGTCATGCTCACCCACTACAATGTGGTGAACAATGGGAAATGTATAGGTGATTGTATGGATCTCTCCACTGCCGACCGGATGATGATTCAAGTGCCGATGTTTCATTGCTTCGGGATGGTGCTGTCCATGACCGCTGCAATGACTCATGGCGCGACGCTCTCCCCGTTGCCTCACTTCTCACCAAGGTTGGCGTTGGAGTGCATCAATAAAGAAAAGATTACTTGCTTCAACGGGGTGCCTACCATGTTCATCGCCATGCTCGGGCATGAGGATTTTTCTAAAACAGACTTTTCACAGATGAGAACGGGGATTATGGCCGGCAGTCCATGCCCGGCCAAGGTCATGCAGGATGTGGTAGAAAAGATGAATATGCGGGAGATCACGATCGTATATGGACAGACTGAGGCTTCACCTGGTTGTACTCAGAGTAGAGTTGATGATCCACTTGAACTGAGGATTCATACAGTAGGCCGCGCGCTGCCCGGGGTGGAGTGCAAGATAGTGGATCCGAAGACCGGGGAAGATCTTCCGGACGGGGTGGATGGAGAGTTTGTCGCCCGTGGTTATAACATTATGAAGGGCTACTATAAAATGCCCGAAGCCACCGCAGCTGCGATTGATGAAAACGGCTGGCTGCACACGGGAGATTTGGCCAGACGTGACGGTAATGGATATTTCAAGATTACCGGGCGAATCAAGGATATGATCATCCGTGGGGGAGAGAATATTTACCCTAAGGAGATCGAGGATTTTATCTATACCCATCCCAAAGTGAAAGACGTGCAAGTGATCGGGGTGCCGGACGAGCATTATGGGGAGGAGATCATGGCCTGCGTCATCTTGAAAGAGGGGATGACTATGACCGCTGAGGAACTGCAGGAGTATGTCCGTTCCCATATGGCCAAGCATAAAACCCCGCGTTATGTTGATTTTGTTACCGAGTTTCCATTGAACGCCGCCGGAAAGGTTCTCAAGTACAAAATGCGGGAGCAGGCTGCGGAGAAATTAGGTTTAAAGGCGGGAGAGGGGATAGTTTCGGTCTAATCAGACACCAAACAGGATAGGAAATGCCACCATCATAGGTGGCGCCGGAATGGGAGGTAAGTGGTGAAACGGAATGGGATTGCCGGATTGCGGAGCAAACACCGTACCACTTCCCTCTTGATTTTTATTAAAGAGAGTGTATGATGTAACCGGAGAATAGAGATGATTTTTGAAGATCTGAACTACCGGTATCCGGTTCTGTCTTCATAAATGTATTAAAATTACAGATGTGGGAGGAAAATTCAGACCATGAATATCCTTGTTACCCTTAATTCTACTTATCTGAAACCACTAAGAGTCATGTTGAAATCGATGTTTATCAACAACCCAACAGAAGAGTTTCATATTTATCTGATTCATTCCAGAATTGCTGAAGAGGATCTGACCGTACTTGACGGCTTCATTACGAGAAACGGTGGGAAATTGTTTGTGATCAGCATCCCCGACGATTACTTCACCGACGCGCCCTTGCGCCTGCATTATTCTAAAGAGATGTATTACAGGCTGTTGGCGTGTAAGTTCTTACCGCCGGAGCTGGACAAAATCCTCTATCTTGATCCGGATATCATTGTGATCAATGAGTTGCGTGCCCTTTATCAACTAGATTTAACCGGTTACCTGTACGCCGCCGCCTATCATAGACGTGTTCCGCTTAAGGAGATTAATAAGATTCGGCTGAAAGCCCATGAGATGGAAGAATATTTCAACTCCGGAGTGCTCCTGATGAATCTGGAAAGGCAGAGGGAGAGGATGAATGAGCAAGAGATCTTTACTTTTGTGGCTAAATACAAGAACAGATTGGTCATGCCGGATCAGGATGTTTTAAACTCACTCTATGCTAAAGAGATTAAAAAGATCGATGAGATAAAGTATAATTATGATACCAGATACTATCGATATTATAAGCTAATCAGCAAGGGCGTTGTGGACATGGATTACGTAATCAATAACACCTCCATTCTGCATTTTTGCGGGAAGAAGAAACCATGGCATAAGAACTACCGTGGAGTCTTTCATTCTCTTTATAAACACTATGAAAAACAGGCTTTCCGGTGAGTAGCTGGCGCCTGGACGGGAGATCACCAAAAGTAGGGTGAAGAATATTGTGGAAAGTATTTATGGATAAAAAGCTCAAATTGCTGCAGGGCGTCTTTGCCGTCAGCGCAATAATTGTGATCCTATTTTTTGCGCGGTATTTTAAGGAACTTTCAGTCCAAAGTTTACTGGATTTTACGCCTGAATCCCCGGCCTTGGCTGCCCTGGTCTTTCTTGGGCTTTATTGTTTAAAAGCGTTTGTGTTGTTTATTCCTTTAACAGTCTTGTATTTGGGCGCCGGGGTACTCTTTCCGGTGGGTTGGGCTTTTGTTCTGACTTACTTTTGTTTGATTGTTGAGTCCAGTATCGGTTTTTTTCTTGGCAGACGTTTGGGAAGGAAACGGGTGCGAGCCTTGCTCAGCCACAGTGAACGCGGGAGGAAACTTTTGGATTTTAGCAATAACAACAGTATCCTCAGTTGTTTTATTATCAGAATGATCCCGGGGCCGCCGATTGAGGTCACCAATATGTTTATAGGCACAACCGGCATAAAATTCTTTCCGTTTATCGTAGGCACGTTATTGGGCTATACTCCCGGGATGATCCCTTTTATTTTATTCGGGGGCGCGATGTCCCAGCCTCTTGCTTTGAAGTATTTACTTCCGTGCGCCCTCGGTATCATGGCCGTGTTTGGCTTGGCAGGCATATATCTATGGCGCCATTTACGGATGCACAGAGAACCTGTGTTACTTGAGGACTCTTTGGAAAAAGAGGTTACCGGTGAGACAGGGAAGGGATTGGAAGGGTAATGCCCATACTACCTGGTTGAGCCGGTATTTATGGCGCGGGTTTACTGCGCTTGTTGCGCCCTTCTTTATAGGGGATAAGGTGGTGACAGCAAGTTATTGCAGGCCGCGAGGGGGCTATGTCAGTCTTGGATGAAGAGGTGAAGAGATGACCGGCTTTTTTATTAGAATGTTTGTCAAGGATTATGTAGATACCGCCAGCGTTCAGGGGCGCGAACGCTATGGCAAATTCGCGGGTATCGTCGGTATAGCCTCAAACTTGTTTCTTTTTCTCCTAAAAATACTTATCGGGGCGCTCTCTGGTAGTATTGCCATTACTGCGGATGCTGTGAATAATCTGTCGGATTCCGCCTCTTCCCTCATTACCTTGCTGGGCTTCAAGCTTTCGGGAAAACCCGCAGACGCGCAACATCCTTATGGTCATGCCCGGATGGAGTATGTTACCGGTCTGATTGTGTCCTTTTTTATCCTGTTTATCGGATTCGAACTGTTCCGGAGTTCAGTCGGGAAGATCCTGCGCCCACAGGACACCGAGTTCAAGCTGGTTACGATTTTGGCGCTGACCGTATCGATCTTACTCAAGTTTTGGCAATGCCTCTTTTACCGGAAGATCGCCAGACTGATCAACTCTACCACCTTGGCGGCTACGGCTATGGACAGTAGAAATGATACTCTAGCCACCACTGCCGTACTAGCGGCTATTATTATCTCCCGGATCAGCGGCTATAATTTGGATGGACATATGGGAGCGGCGGTGGCCCTTTTCATCTTGGTATCCGGAGTTAACCTGGTCAATGAGACCATCAGCCCTTTGTTAGGCATGGCGCCCACCAACGAATTGGTGGAAAGGATCTATAAAAAAATCCTCAGTTACGAGAATATCATTGGCTTACACGATCTCGCGGTGCATAGTTACGGCCCGGACCGTTATTTTGCTTCCGTTCATTGTGAAGTCTCCGCAGATCAAGACATCATGGTCAGTCACGATCTCATTGACGATATTGAGCGGGACTTTTTGGAAAATGACGGTATTCACTTGGTCATTCATCTTGATCCCATCGTCACGGATGATGAACGAACCAATGAATTAAAGGCGGTTGTGGAGGAGTTGGTGCGTGAAATATCTCCGGACCTAAGCATACATGATTTTCGGGTGGTCTGGGGAGTCAGCCACGCCAATTTAATCTTTGATATTGCCGTCCCTTGCAGTATTCAGTGGAGCGATACAGAACTGGTAGAGCTGGTTACAGAGAGAATTCAGCGGATCAACTCAACTTATTATCCGGTGATTATGGTTGATCACAATTATGTGCCTGCCCCGGACTCGGCGGTGCTTGAAAAGGTATAAAAGGGATGTGCGGAATGGCTTATAGAAAAATGGGAATGTATTCAGCAGCTTGCCTAGGAAAATAGTTCTACGGAGAGCGGTAAAGATGTATTAATCGGTAATGAGTTCAGAGACAAGAGGAATGGTTATGGTAGAGGACTAGATAGGCTTTAATGGTCTGGGAGGGCATTGGGAATGAGTAGAAATGAAGTGGTTGTGCATAGCTGGAGCGAGCTGTGTGAGCGGTTATATGACAATGCTTGGAAACCGGAACTGGGTAGATTCCGTAGTGATTATGCTTTTCGCGGCTTACCGGACAAGAGTTACCAGTTGCAGAATAGTTTTTATCGGATCTGTCAAAATAATCCGCAGTTGGAGTATCATATGTTGCGGAACTTCAAGAAGTATGGTCAATTTGCCGATGCCAGTATGGTCTCTTCCGACTGGCGGGTGATGACTTTGGCGCAACATCATGGGTTGCCTACCCGCCTAATGGACTGGACATACTCACCCTTTGTCGCCTTGCATTTTGCCACGGAAGATCCCTCTACCTTTGACCGGGACGGCATCATCTGGCAGGTTGATTACGTCCGCGTGAACAAGCTGTTGCCCGAGCCGTTGAGGGGTGTCATGGAGCAGGTCGGAGCCAATGCCTTTACTGTGGAAATGATCGAGGAGGCGGTTCCTACTTTACAGGATTTTGACGCCTTCCACGGCGCTCATCATGATCTGGTGATCTTCTTCGAACCGCCGTCAATTAATGCGCGAATTGTTAACCAATTTGCTTTCTTTTCTGTGATGTCTACCGCCACCGGGAGCCTCGATGAGTGGCTTTATCATTATCCTGAGTTGTACAGGCGAATCATCATCCCCCACGAATTGAAGTGGGAGATCCGGGATAAGCTTGACCAGGCTAACATTACCGAACGTATCCTCTTTCCAGGCTTAGATGGGTTGGCCAAATGGCTATCGCGTCATTATACACCCCGCTGTGAGTAGGTTTTACTTCTGCGGCTTGCAAGTAAAATTGATGAGGAAGGCGGGAGCTTTCACGCGTGAGGACACTCTGGCTTGGCACACTTCTTCCTCTTGATTATAATTTTTGATGGCCGGGGTATATTAACCTATTATGGTAAAAAGAAGTCAGTTGTTGATCGGTGCTTATTTGGCGTTCAGTCTTTTTTCCACTTTAGTGCTCCAAGCCTATGAAGGGCGGATCCTGGCGCGTTCAATGCAGGGACCGGATGTGGCGGAGATGCAACGAACGTTGAGTTTTTTAGGCTATGTACTTAAAATAGACGGAAACTTCGGCGCCGAAACAGAAAAAGCTGTGCGTCATTTTCAAGAGAAAAACGGAATTCTCGTGGACGGTGTTTTGGGTCCACAGACCATGAAAGCCATTCGGACGGCTGGTATAGAGGAAATACACCTAGTACGCAGAGGGGATTCTTTATCTAAGTTGGCTGTAGTTTATGGCACAACGGTGTCGGAGATTAAGGCAGCAAATAACCTCAGGGACGAGAGGATTTATACCGGACAAAAGCTGGTCATCCCTCCTCCGTTCAGTAGGAGGAAGCGCCAGAACGGCACCGGACGGGGCTGGAGTTGGACAGACGTCGGCCGGGAGAGCTCAACATGTTTGATATATAAGGTGCGGCCGGGGGATTGCAGTTATGCCATTGCCAGAAGGTTTGAAACAACTGTAGCGGCGCTGCAGGCAGTGAATAATCTACCGGATCCAGCAAGGTTGCAGGCAGGACAGAGTCTATTGATTCCAGCCGCCGGCGTGCGCTTGACAAAAGAGGGTCTTAGTTGGCCGGTGCGAGGTCGAATTAGTTCTCCATACGGTTGGCGGGAGCATCCAATCTATAAACACCGTCAATTCCATGGGGGGATCGATATCGCCGTGCCTACCGGTACCCAAATCAGGGCTGCGGCCTCCGGTAAAGTGATCAAAGCGGAAAATATGGGAGGCTTTGGCTTGGGAGTGGTGCTGGATCACGGCTATAAGGTTACTACCTGGTATGGGCATAATTCAAGGCTATTGGTGAAGGCCGGAGAGAGAGTGGTCAAAGGACAAGTTATTGCTCTCTCCGGAAACACCGGAGTCTCGACCGGTCCCCATCTTGATTTTAGGATTAAGGTGAATGGGAATACAGTTAATCCAGTGTATTGGCTAGATTAATTTACCCGGTTTTTTTGGCGCGGATGGAGTAACGTTCATCATTCATGATTAGCAAATTTGATGATTCACCAGTTTTCCGTTGAATACGATCCAAAACGGCGCTGTTTTCCATAGATATTGAGCGTAACCTAAATGGAATTTAACGGTGATCAAGCTTGCCAAGATGCCGTCCGGGAAAGGGTAGCTAACACCGGGAAGAATAGTAGCGATCTTCGCTAAGCAGGGCCAGAGATAGAACGGTGAAATCGTGGGAGAGAAGATACGTGAAGGAGAAAGCTGAAAAAAGGGCGAAAATATGTTTGTGTCGGACTATAACGTAAGTCAGCTATGGAATTAATCATGTGTGTACAGTGGATGCGCGAGTCATCTTGAGGTGTGCGATGAAGAAAAACCTGTCCTTACAACCCTTTCTGAAATGGGCCGGAGGCAAGAGACAACTCTTACCGGCTATTAGAAGTTATGTACCTCGGCAATTCTCAGTCTATCATGAGCCTTTTGTGGGGGCGGGAGCGGTGCTTCTCGCTTTACAGCCTACCAAAGCCGTGATTAATGATATAAATACGGAGCTGATCAATTGTTACCGGGTGCTCAAGGAGGCGCCGGAAGAGTTAATGCGGGATCTGGCTCAGCATAAGAACGAGGCCGATTATTATTATGAGATTAGAGATCTGGACCGCAAACCGGAGTTTAAAACCCTTTCTGCAGTGCAAAGGGCCTCACGGATCATATTTTTGAATAAGACTTGTTATAACGGGTTATTTAGGGTAAATAGCGCCGGACATTTTAATGTGCCTTTCGGCAGGTACAAAAATCCTAAAATCCTTGACCCCCAGGGGCTGAAGGCAGTAAGCCGCTACCTAAATGAAAATGAAGTGAAGATTTTAAACACCGACTTTGCCGAGGCGGCCAGTAAAGCCCGGAAAGGAGATTTTGTCTATTTTGATCCGCCCTATGATCCGGTCTCCGATACTTCGTCCTTTACCGGATATAACTTGAGTGGCTTTGGTAAGGACGAGCAGAGAAGGTTGCGGCAGGTCTTTGCGGATTTAGACAAAAAAGGATGCTTTGTCTTGCTGAGTAATTCTGCTACAGAGTTCATTTACGACTTATATCATGATTACAAGATCGTCGCGGTCGCGGCCAACCGTCCGATTAACTCCAAAGCCTCCGGCAGAGGAAAGATTAACGAGGTTTTGGTGATGAACTACGGGTGAGTCAATGAAGGCTGATTGATGGTTTAAGATTAGGGTACAATATAAGTAACAAGCAATTACGCAGTATGGAGTAAAGATCATAGGAGGAGTAAAGACTCCGGCGGCCTTAACATGTAGTATAAGTGTGTCTAGTATATTGCAAGGAATAGGACTATTTAAAGATCTGCAGATAATATTTAGACCGGGGAAATTGGCTACTGAACTTGAGAAGATTCAGAAGATAGAAAGTATCTTTAGTCCGGAGGAAAACTAGTGAAAAGAGGTAAAGCATCACTTATATTTTTAATCTGTATTATTATATACATTCCTATTGGCTATGTTGTGAACAAGTTTATAGATAATTATTTTCTATACTATACCTCATTCTTTTTATCTTCTATGATTGTTCTGTTTATTTTGATTGATTTGTATATAAACACGAAAAGGAGGATAACTTACTAGAATTTTTTCGTGTCTTGACAATGGGGGGCATTATAACTTGGCAGTTACCGATTGTTTCAAAGCATTTTTATGAGGTCATTCAGGCTAATAAGATCCGGGGTGTGAAGTTTGAGCCTGTTGAAATTGTTGGTGATTAACTATTTGATAATTGGGAAAAAAGCGGAGGTAACAGAATCCTTTTATGAAAGATTTGACTATGGCCATGGGGCCATGGCAACCCTTTAGCTAAGCTAAGCTAAGCTTAACTAAGCTTAGCTACTTATCCCAGATGGCTGGAGAATACCGCGCAAAGAATAAGTTTTAAATTCCAGGGGCAACTTACAACTTTGGTAAAGACCTCAATCATTTTTGCAAAGTTAATAAGCTAAATTTATTATATTCTGCTAGGCCTGGGGTTTCAAGCCTAAGGCCGCGTTAACCGGTAGAGAGAAGCAGATTCCCCTACCGCTCGTATTCAACCCGACTTCATGGGTGATCGTCTCCATAATAGCCTGCTTCTTCTCTTGGGGAGCAAGAACCAAGATCACATCTTTCTCAGGTTGAATGGTTATCCCCAGAAATTTTTCTGCTTCTTTGGACCCCAATCCTAGGCCGTGCAGGAGCGTTCCGCCAGTGGCGCCAGCCTTTTTTGCGGCTGTCATCACCAGGTCGGAATGGCCTCTGTTCACAATGGTTATGATTAAATCGTAATTTTCCTTTAATTCCATGGCCGGATCCTCCCTTTCCGTAAGTGCATGCTCATTATTCTGTTGGCACAGTTTCCAGAGGGAACTACTGACACCGTTCAGCGAAATGGTAAAAGCAATTCCGGTTCCCGGTTGCTCAAAATTAACCTTCTCACTCAACTGAGTTAAGATCCGGCGCGTCATGGCGCTGTTTAGGATACTCAGGGCGATTACTTTTTTCGGACTGCCGAAGCCAAGCAGATCATAGATCTCCGATTCGGCAGAACCATAGCCGTGGCATAGTAAATAAACAGGCAACTTGTTTCGTTTATATAAATCTTTTAAGACATTATCCAGACTGGCATCGACGATTGCAATCAATGCTTCCAAGCGGGTTTCTGCTTTCTCTTCCATGTGGACCCCTCCGTTTCCTTTATCTGCAGGCAGATCTCTTGACGGCGTAGCTGAGCTGCTGAAACTGTCTGTTCTTCATTATGAAGTTTAGAATTTTACAGCTTAGTATTTTATAGCTTAGTCTTCCTCTTTATCATATAAAATGATTGAGTCTTCGGCAACAGGGATCATGCTTTCTTTCTCGGCTTTCTTCGTTTTTATTCTGTAGATCAACCCAAAACACTGGATGGTAAGGACCGGGGTCATCGCCACCAAGGCTACAATACCAAAGGCATCCGTGAAGATGTTACCGCCCATGGTTTCACAGGCGCCAATGGCAAAGGGAAGCAAGAAAGTCGCGGCCAAGGGCCCGGATGCTACAGCGCCGGAGTCAAAAGCAATCGAAGTGAAGAGGTGCGGCACAAATAGCGCTAGGATCAGCGCAAGTGTGTATCCAGGAATTACCAAATAGAGCAAGGAAATCCCGGTAATGATCCGTAGCATGGACAAGCCGACGGAGACGGCCACGCCGATGGAAAGACCGATTCCCATGGTTCGAGCGGGAATAGCTCCCTCCGTTATCTCTTCAACCTGTTCTTTTAGGACGAAAACCGCAGGTTCCGCTGCCACGACGAAATATCCGGCGATCGTTCCCACCAGAACTAAAACCCAAAGTGGCGCATACTCTACCAATAAGGACCCCAACTGATACCCGGCTGGCATAAAACCCACATTCGCACTGGTTAGAAAGAGAACCAGGCCCAGGAAAGTATAGATCGTGCCGATTAAGATTTTAAGAAGCTTTTTTCTTCTGAGATGCAGAACGCTTAGTTGAAAGACGATAAACAGCAGGAACATCGGGGAAAGAGCAATAGCCACCTGTTTAATATACTCGGGGATATTGGCGAGATAGAGGCGGAAGACATGGGTCAGGGAGGGCAGGTGTGGAATGGAGAGCGCGCTTCCGCCACTGGGTTGAAAGAATAAGCCCAAAATCAACATGGCAAGAATGGGCCCGATCAAACAGAAGGAGATCAAGCCAAAGCTGTCCTCCTCTGTGGTCTTGTCGCCCCGCACCGCAGCCAAACCAAGCCCCAGGGCCATGATGAACGGTACCATAATTGGGCCCGTAGTCACTGCTCCGGATTCATAAGCGATGGACAGGAAGGACTTACCGGTGAAACCCGACAAGGCAAAGGCCGATAAATAGCAGCCGGTCAGGATCCGGGAGAGCGGGATCTGAAACAGGATGCGGAGAAAGGCCCCGACCAGCGCGATACCTACGCCTATCGAGACTGTAAGAATAATGACTGAATCGGGAATCCCGTTGATCTGTCCGGCTAAAACCAGTAAATCCGGTTCGGCGATGCTGATAATAACACCGATGATAAAAGTCAGCGAAACAATCAACAGTAGGTTTTTACTCTTTACCAGCGCGGATCCGATATATTCTCCGATGGGCATCAAGGAGATATCTACCCCAAGATTAAACAGGGTGATCCCTAGCGTCAACCCTAAAGCGCTAAACAGAAAGAGAAACATACTATAAAGCGGCATCGGTGCAACTGTAAAATTTAATAGCGTCACAATAACAACGATAGGGAATACAGATAATACAGATTCTTTGCATTTGGCCCATAGGAGCTTGGTCATTGCTTCACCTGTCCTCTCTTGTTGACCTCCTGATTTCTCGGCTCGTTACATCTTCCCTTCAATATCCATTAATATTCATCCTATTAATACAATAATATAATAAAGCATATATCTTATTTGTCCAGCCATTTAAAGATAAATTAAGGCATTTTTAAGCGTTAGGACATAATATGGACTTATTTTCACCTTTATACTTTGATTTTTCAGTAATGAGATTAGAAAGCGTTCATACATAATATAATTGAGAGAAAACCGGAGATCTCCGGTGGATAAAAGCTTAACCCAAAAAGGGAAGAAGGGACCTTGCTTCAAAAGATGGTCTTGCAAACTGTAGCCGTTTGTGCTATATTTCCTATAAAATGTGATATATCTTCAGACAATTGAATAATATATATTAAGAACCTTCGGGGCAGGGTGAAATTCCTGACCGGCGGTAACGCTTAATCGAGCGAAGCCCGCGAGCCATGTGGCTGATCCGGTGTGATTCCGGAGCCGACAGTATAGTCTGGATGGGAGAAGGTGAGTACAGAAGCAGTCTGGTTTTTCTTAACCAGCTTTCTGCGTGTTGTCTGTTATAGCCCCGAGGTTTTATCACCTCGGGGTTTTTATTTATCCGACCCAGTGGAGAACCCCGGCTTGCTCCAGAAGGATCAGGTTCTTCTTCCCTAATCAATAAAGACTGTAAAGGTTGTTTGCGCCGAAACGGGCCTGCGGCAAATGACATATTAGTGCTCTTGGGTGAATGCGTTTTGTAATGGAGGGGGTAAAGGTGCGGGCTGAAAACCAATTCAGTGAGTTTGATCGAAAAATGATGAGAAAAGCGTTTTGTTTGGCCAGGAAAGGGTTGGGGCGGACCTTTCCCAACCCGGCGGTGGGAGCGGTACTCGTCCGGGAGGGAAAGATTGTAGGCGCTGGTTATCATGGTGTCGCCGGGGGCGCCCACGCCGAAGCCGTGGCCCTGGCCGCCGCCGGAGAAGCCGCCAGAGGAAGCACACTCTATGTTACTCTGGAGCCTTGCTGTCATCATGGTCGGACTCCTCCCTGTTCGGCGGCGCTGATCAAAGCTGGTGTCATTCGGGTGGTGGCTGCGATGCCTGATCCTAATCCGCAGGTTGCCGGAGACGGGCTGAAAACTCTGGCTGAGGCGGGGGTGCGGGTGGAGTGTGGTCTATTCGCGGAGGAAGCCCGGAGAATGAATGAGGCCTTTGTCAAATATATCACCACTGGCCGTCCGTTCATTACCCTCAAGGCCGCCGTCAGTCTGGACGGGAAAATCGCCGCACATACCGGTGACAGCAGATGGATTACGGGAATTACCGCCAGAAGGTATGTTCATCTCCTGCGTTCCTGGGCGGCTGGGGTGATGGTGGGGGTGGGCACTGTCTTGAAGGATGATCCCAATTTAACCTGCCGCTGGCGAGCGCCGACGCGTCAGAAAGAAAGCCCTATTGCGGGCGGGATGGTCAAGCCCTTCGAATTTAAGGAGACATATACCGGAGGGGGAGGTATTCTTCAGCCTGTACGCATAGTGGTTGACAGTAAGGGGCGGACGCCGCTTCACGCCAAAGTCTTGAAGAACCAGGAAACGGCGCCGACCTTGATTGCTGTGACTGAAGAGGCGTCCGGGGAAAACATTGAACGCCTCCGGCAAACCGGCGCCAGAGTTTTAATTATGCCATCCGTTGGCGGACGGGTGAATCTGTCCGCATTAGCGCTCCGTCTGGCGGAGGAAGGGATTACCTCCATTCTCTTGGAGGGAGGGGGAACCTTGAATTCCGCCGCTGTCCAAGCCGGGATCGTTGATAAACTGCAGATTTTTATCGCCCCGAAGTTGATAGGAGGAGCGTCGGCGCCAACCTTTTTGGAAGGGGCGGGCGTGGAAAGGATGAAAGACGCTTGGCAGGTGACTACGACCAGTATCCGTCGTATTGGCGAAGACTTTTTAGTCACCGCTTATTTAAAGAACACGTCAGTTTTTTGTAATTTCAGTGGTGGGGGCATCAAGGAGGTGTGATCAAGTGTTTACCGGTATTATTCAGGAGATCGGTCAAGTGGTGCGCTTGGAAAGACAGGAGCGGGGGGCGCGGCTTCTTCTCCGGGCCGGAGAGATCACAAAAAGCGCTAAAGTCGGGGAGAGCATTTCCACCAACGGAGTCTGTCTGACCGTTACCCAAGTACAGGGGGGTGTATTCAGCACCGACCTTTCCCCGGAGACTTTGCGCCACACCTATTTCAGCCGGTTGAAGACAGGAGACTTTGTCAACTTGGAGTCGGCTCTGCGTCTTGGGGACCGGATCGGTGGGCATCTGGTCACCGGGCATATTGATGGTTTGGCGCGACTGGTATCCATCAGGAGGGAAGGGGCGTATGCCACCTTTTGCTTCACTACTCACTCTAAGTGGCGCGGCTTAATCGTACATAAAGGTTCGGTGGCGGTGGACGGAATCAGTCTGACTGTGGCTGATTGTCAGCAGGACCGGTTCTCAGTAGCGGTCATCCCCCAGACTTTAAAGGAGACGATTCTGCAATATAAAAAACTGGGAGATCCGGTCCATCTTGAGCTTGATATGATAGGCAAATATGTACAAGGACTCTTGTTGAATAGCGGTTTTGTTGTGCCAACGGAGAGCGGCGGTCTCAGCCGCGAGCTGTTGTCCAGATACGGATATTGACTTTCAGGTCTTCTATTTTTAGTACTTTGGGTCCGAAAGGAAAGCATTGATGGGAGACTCACCATATTGGATTAATGGGCCAGTCTCAAGAAGAGGTGATTGCTGATGGGTTTTGCGTCGATTGAGGAGGCCATTGTCGCCATCCAGCGCGGGAAAATGGTAATTGTAGTTGATGATGAGGAGAGAGAGGATGAGGGCGACTTGGTAATGGCGGCCGAGAAGGTTACCCCGGAGGCCGTGAACTTTATGATTACTCATGGCCGGGGGCTGGTTTGCGTGCCAATGACCGGTCACCGCCTGGAAGAACTGGGCCTGCCGCAGATGGTCTCCTCCAATACCGAACACTTGGAGACGGCGTTTACTGTTTCCGTGGATGCCAGGTCCGTGGAGACAGGGATCTCCGCCTTTGATCGCTGCCAAACGATACAAGCCTTAATCAATCCTCAAACGCGTCCTTGTGATCTGGTCCGTCCGGGGCATATCTTTCCCTTGCGGGCGCGGGACGGTGGTGTCCTGGTGCGGGCCGGTCATACCGAAGCCGCTGTTGATTTGGCGCGCTTGGCTCAGCTGACACCGGCGGGAGTGATCTGCGAGATCATGAATGAGGACGGGAGTATGGCCAGACTTCCCCAGCTACAGGCCTTTGCTGCCGCCCATGGGCTGCCGCTGATTACCATCGCGGATTTGATTAGATACAGGATGACCAGAGAAAAGTTGGTAAGAAAAGCGGCTGTGGCCAGATTACCGACTCGTTACGGGATATTCACCATGTGTGCTTATGAAGTGGTGACCGGTAACCCGGGACAGCCGGAGGACCCGCGTCCTTTAAATGGCGCGCGTCAGTTGACCGGCTTATGTCATTCAAACGGCGCATGTCATTTAGCTTTGATCTATGGAGAAATCAACAAAGAGGAAGATGTTTTGGTCCGGGTCCATTCCGAGTGTCTGACCGGAGACGCCCTTGGTTCACTGCGTTGTGACTGCGGAGCACAATTATCCGCCGCTATGGAGCGTATAACCCAGGCCGGTAAAGGAGTTCTACTGTACATGCGTCAAGAAGGAAGGGGAATCGGCCTGCTCAACAAGGTGCGGGCTTATGCTCTGCAAGATCAGGGTAAAGATACAGTGGAAGCCAATGAATTGTTGGGTTTTTCGGCGGATCTGCGGGATTATGGGATTGGCGCGCAGATTCTCCGGGATCTGGGTTTGTCCACGATCCGGTTACTAACGAATAATCCCCGGAAGATAGTAGGGCTTTCCGAATATGGCCTTACTGTCTCTGAGCGGGTGCCCCTGGTCATCGCGGCCAATCAGGAAAACGCCTTTTATCTGGGGACCAAAGCCGCAAAACTCGGTCATCTTTTATAGGGCTACCAATAATAAATCTGTAAAACCGATCAACCCTTTCCGGCAGGAAACGCAGTCGCGCGGCGACGTCTGGATTATTCAGGAGGTGATCTTGTAGGGTGCAAGCTTTGGGAAGAGTGCGATCAGTAGTTGCTGAAAGGAGGTAAGAAGATGGACCACTCGAGAGGAAGAGTCTATGAAGGGAAGCTGACCGGCGTCGGCCTGACTATTGAGGGCCTCAAAAGTCAGAGACACAGATTCGCCATAGTTGTCTCCAGGTTTAATGAGTTTATCACTGGAAAACTGCTGGAGGGCGCCATGGATTGTTTGCGGCGGCATGGGGTGGCTGCGGAGGATGTGGATACAGCCTGGACACCCGGAGCCTTTGAGATCCCCTTGATCGCGCAGAAGTTGGCCGCTTCCAGGAAGTATGCAGCTGTGATCTGTCTGGGCGCGGTAATCCGCGGGGCGACCAGTCATTTTGAATATGTCGCCGCCGAAGTGGCCAAGGGAATCGCCCACGTTTCTTTGGAGACGGGGATTCCTGTTATTTTCGGGGTCTTGACTACGGATACTATTGAACAAGCTATTGAACGGGCGGGAACCAAGGGCGGAAACAAAGGTTTTGACGCGACTTTAACCGCTTTGGAAATGGCCAATCTTTGTGCGGAGATTGAGGAGATTGGGTGAGCAGGGCGCCTCTATAGAAGCTGAAAGTATTCCGCTTGGTAAAAATTAGGGTAGAAATAACGATCGAGGACGGACCGGACTGCCTTCCGGACGGTTTCGAAGAGGGCAAACAGGTTCTTGAGGCAAGGGAGCGCCGTACGGTGCTGTTAAGCACTGTACGGCGCTCCCTCAATTACCAACTATGAATAGAAGTACTTTCAGGCCGTTATATAACCTTTATTATCGTACTTTTTTGGATGTATTGGATGTGGCTCGGTTCTATTCGTGAAAATTAGGAGTTCTACTTATATTATTCCAAACGGGAGACAAAAGGTTTGCCTTCGCCCATTACTGCAGCAACGGTCGGCATCCATTTACTGATGGGGATCTGCTGCGGACATTTGCTCTCACATAGGCGGCATTGCACACAATTCACCGCCCGGGTGTCAGTCTCACGGCTTTTTTGCACTTCATAGGCGTATCTCCACCAGTCGTATTTTCCTCGGGCAGCCTCGGCTTTATTGAACATAATTGCGTCATTGTAGTTTTTGAAGTTCTCCGGGATATCCACCCCTTGTGGGCAGGGCATACAGTACCGGCATTGGGTACAGGGAATAGCCGTCAGTTCTTGGTATTTAGCGCGCACCCGGTCATAAAGGGCAAGCTCTTCGGGGGATAAGATCCCCAGGCCGGAACTGGCGGCTAGGGCCACATTTTCTTTCACCTGTTCCATGGTACTCATTCCACTGAGCACCGTGGAAACCTCCGGTTGATTCCAGAGCCAATGCAGCCCCCAGCCTGCCGGGGTACGTTTGTTTTTTGCTTGATCCCAAATTTCTTGGATTACCTGGGGCGGTTCAACCAGGTGTCCGCCGAGCAGAGGTTCCATGATTACAACTGCGATGCCCTTCTGCGCTGCATATTTCAGGCCTTTGACTCCTGCTTGGTTCTGCACATCCATGTAGTTATATTGGATTTGGCACATCTCCCAGTCGTAGGCGTCGATGATCTCCACAAACTCTTCGTAGGCGCCGTGGAAGGAGAAGCCGAGATGGCGGAAGTATCCGTCAGCCATCGCCTTTTCCGCCCAGTCCAAAACGGACAGGTTCTGCATCTTCCGCCAAGACTCCCGGTTCAAGGAGTGCAAGAGATAAAAGTCTACGTATTCCATTTGCAAGCGTTCAAGTTGCAGATGAAGGAATTTGTCCAGATCCGCGTAGTCATTCACTAGCCAAACTGGTAGTTTCGTCGCTACCTTGACCTTTTCTCTATATCCATCCTGTAAGGCCCGCCCGACAAAACCCTCACTGGTCTCATCGTGGTAAGGGTAAGCAGTATCAACGTAGTTCACACCATGGTCGATAGCGTACCGAAGCATGTGGGTTGCTTCTTCTTCATTGATCTTTCCTTCCTTCATTGGGAGACGCATGGCGCCGAACCCCAGGGCGGAGACTTTAAAGTCCAACCTGCCGAATTTACGATATTGCATGTTACAACCTCCTTTGTTGGTACTGAGCAAAGATGAAACCAGAATTTTCTGCTCCCTCTTTAGCTTAACTCATTCTTAAGATGGGCACAAGCGCTGAATCCCGTTGTTCAGGAGGTTGTGGGTTTATAAAGAAGGTTGTTTGGAACCGAAAAGTGGTGAAAGAAGCAGCGCGTCCAGGCTTTGGATGGTCGCCGTCACATCTGAAGTTAGAATGGCGGATATGCGTAGTTTCAAAGGTCAATAACGGTCAGTACGGAGTAGGTAGTTAAATGACCGGGGCCCGCGGCTAGCGGCCCAGATCTCTCCAAGTCTCCTCGAGCGCTCTTAGTTCCGCCAGAGTACCGGCTTTTTCTTTGGCTTCGATGAAACCCGTCATCCGGGCCAGCGTCTGCTGGAAGTGGTTAATCTCATCTCTTTCCACACTAAATTGCAAGCTGGGAAGGAGTTTTTTCCACTCCGTTTTAAGCTCTTTCAAATAATAGTCGGCAGCCGACCATTCCTCATTACCAATGCTTACTTGCAGAAGCACAAAATTCTCCGGGATTCGCCTGTTTAATCCGAAAGTCTCTTTGAAAACCGTACCGCTATTCATGATTACCATAAAGAGGAGGAGGACTAAAGCGGGAATTACTTTACTGAGCAGGAAGTGCAGAATAATGCTCACCCTTTCTGCTTTGGATAGGCGGGTACTTTCTTTTTAATCGCCCTCTGCTACTTGATGTGTTGATAATCGCTCAGATCGGTCAGGGATTTTAAACGGTCTTTGTACAGGTCGACGTAGAGTTGGCCGTCTGTATCCAAGGCGGCCAAGAAGACCTCGCCGGGGCTTTTGATCTTCATCGATCTCAGTTGTTTATCCAACCAGGCGCGGTCAAGCTTCATCCGCTCCAGATTTTCTTCGATGACGATTCCGTCATAGATCAATTCGGTACTGACTCCTTTATATTCTGTGGAGAGTTGCAGATCAGCCGGGGTGACCGGAGCGAATTGACTCTTTTTTAGGACAGAGAGCTTACCGTTGGTTTCCAAGATGGCAAATTCGACGATTCCCAAATCAAAGATGCCGTTATGGCGGAGTTGCAATAACAGCTCATCCATAGTCAAACGCATCTTCTTCAGGTTATCTTCCATAATATGACCGTTCATAATGAGAATAACCGGCTCTCCGTTTAAGTATTTACTGAGCGCCCGCGAGCGTAGGGAGAACCATTGTACCAACCAAACAGCGCTTGTCCAAGTAAGTAACCCAACCCAGTGCGGCCAGGCCCTGCTGGATAGATCCGTGGTCAAAGTCGCGGCGATGGAACCGATACTGATGCCCATAATATAATCGAAGAATGATAATTGACTGACTTGTTGTTTTCCCAGGAAGCGCGCGAAGATATGGAGGGTGAAGAAGGCGATGATTCCTCGAACAAAAACCACAACTCCTTCGTTCAAAGAATCACCTCCAGAAGCCCGGTTTGAAAAGTTCCTGTTCCATGGAGCGGAAGTAAAACCTGGGTTTAGTGGGATTTTACGGGGTCACTGGGCGGCCCTGCTTTGGTTATTAGTATTTTTGCACCGGCTTTAAATTATGCGGCGGAAGACGGAAAAACAAGTGAAGATGTCCGGAGATGAGGAGCAGCGCCCATTGACAGGCAGCAGATTCATTATTATGATACTATTAAACAGTGTTCAGACTTTGAATAATGTTTAATAAGGTTGGGTGGTTTTATGGGGAGGAAACGACAGTTATTAAGGCAAGAAGAAGTCAAAAGGAAGATTTTGGACGCGGCCCGTAAAATAGTGGCGAAAGAAGGGTTTCGAGGGCTATCGGTCCGGAAGATCACAAAATCGATGGACTATTCTCCGGGCATCATTTATCACTATTTTAAGAATAAAGAGGCGATTGTTGAAGCCCTGGTGAGTGAGGGGTATGGACGGATCCTGGCCACTGTCGCCACTGTATCAAGAGAAGGGAGTTTACCGGAGGCAGAGATCAAGGAGAGGTTCACTAAATACATCAAAGCCTCCCTGGCCGCTCCGGAAGAGTATAAAGCATTTTTGCTCAATGATAACCCGGCCGTCCTGGAGAAAACATCCCTTTTAGCCAAAGGCGTCATGGAGCATAGCCGGACTATACAGGCCTTGGGCAAAGGAATTCAAAAAGGGATAGAGATGGGCAGGTTTACTCCTTGTGATCCGGAACTGACGGCTCAAGTTTTATGGACTGCAGCCTTTGGGTTGATTATCAAGATTATTATTGAAGGAAATATTCCGCCGGAGCAGATAGACAGGCTGATAAATCGCCACTTTGAACTGGTTTTTCATGGGTTAACCGCCCGGGAATAATCAATAGTCAATGGTTGCCAACGATGTACGATAAAAACAAGACAAATGGCGGGAATGGGCCGGTAAATACCTTATATAATATTTTGGAGGCAAAAGAATGAAGTATGTTTTGAACGGTATCGGAATGTTGTTTGGTTTGGTTTTTGTCTTTATGCTGATCACCGTGGGGGTGGTTTCCGCGGCCAATAAGCCCAAAAGAGAGAACGAACAAATTTTGCCAGGAAAAGGGGATACCCCCAAAAAGGCCATCATCATTTACCAGCCGGGCATCACCAAAGTTACAACCAGGATAGCCCAGCAATTGGCGGCCGGGTTGAATGAGGGGGGATATGAAGTAACCTTGAATCATCCGGGAAAGTATCTTTCCACGGATTTATCCGGGTATGATTTGATTATTTTAGGCTCCCCGACCTATGCCGGACAATTAGCAAAGGCGCTGACCAAATATATGGAACAGGTTTGTCCGAAATTGGCGAAGGCTCCGGACAAAGCGCCTCGTCTGGTGCTGTTTGCTACCGGTGGCCTCGAGCAGACGGAAGAATTCGACCGGTTGACCCACATCCTTTCTGGGTTAAATGTGGTGAGGAAAATAAAGTTTACACCTAAGAAGAATGAGCAGATCGCTTACGATTTGGGTATTGAGTTGGCCAAGAATGATTAGTATTTCCACAACTCCGAAGAGGTCCGCGTGGAGAAGAGTTCCGAACATAATTACACTTTCCCGGGTAATCTTTACTTGTATAGTAAATTACTATATTTTGACTCGTTTTGGCCGGGTGATGGTTCCCTTTTTGCTTTTTGTGTTGATTTTCTGCACTGATTATCTGGATGGGAAAATCGCTAGAAGATATGGGGCGGCTTCGCCCGGCGGTGCCGTCTTTGATCTGGTGGCCGATCTCTTCTTTATATTCCTATCTTATCTGGTATTACAGGTTTTCAAGGTTATTCCCTTCTGGTTTGTCTGTGTTGTTTGCGGTAAATTCGCAGAGTTTATCCTTACTTCCTTTTTTCTAAAGAAGTCTGGGACTAGTAGGGGTAACCAAGTATTTGTCTTTGATTTTCTTGGCAGGTCTGTGGCGGCCATCTTTTATTCGTTTCCTATGTTGTCATATATCTCCTACCAATCATCACCAGCTGTCTACACCTTTTGCGTCAATACACTGGCTTATATCACCCTCTTTTTTGCGTTGCTTTCTTCTGCCCACCGGATTGGGAAATGTTTCCAAAAACGATGGTAGGTATATGAAACAGGTAGGAGAATGGCAAAATTGTGAAGTGGTAAGATTTCATTTACGTAATCGATTTTCGTACCAACACAGCTGGACTTCGTTAACTGCGTTGCTCGGTGTCTTTTAAAACAATCCCCGTGAGGGCTGATGTTGACTAGTTTTGGTGGATTGGGTATAATAAATTTAAGCTGATCAAGGGAGATGAGAGTGGATCAAATGGAGGATAGCGACAGTAGCGACGGAGATAGAAGCGCGTTAGTTCGAAAACAGACAAGCTGGTCTATTTATTTGACATATAAAGTAAAGCATAACCTTTATTTCGTCATGTACGGAATGTAGGTTATGCTTTTCTTTTTTATCAGAATTTATGAACCAGAATCCATTGAGGAGGAATTGCTGTGGAAACCCCCTTATTTTGGCAGATGGTTGTACAGATTACTTTGATTGCCTTAAATGCGGTGTTTGCTTGCGCTGAAATTGCCGTTATTTCAGTGAATGATAATAAAATTGCCAAACTGGCCGAGCAAGGAAATAAGCAAGCGGTGAGGCTGGCCAGGCTCACCAGTCAGCCCGCGAGATTCTTGGCCACAATTCAGGTGGCCATCACTTTTGCGGGATTTCTCGGTAGCGCTTTTGCGGCTGATCGCTTTTCGGATTTGTTGGTTGATTTCTTTGTTGGTCTCGGATTGAGAGCTCCCGGAGAAACCCTAGATACCATCTCTGTTGTACTAATAACCATTATATTAGCCTATTTTACTCTGGTCTTTGGAGAGTTGGTGCCGAAACGGGTGGCTATGAAGAATGCGGAGTCTATAGCCTTGGGTTTGTCGATGGTAGTCTCCTTTATTGCCAAGTTATTTGCCCCGGTTGTCTGGCTTTTAACTAAATCTACCAATCTGATCCTCTGGATGCTGAAGATTGATCCCCACGTTGACCTTTACGAGGTGAGCGAAGAAGAAATTCGCATCATGGTTGATGTCGGTAGTGAAAAGGGAGTAATTGACCACGAAAAAAAGATGATTATTGAAAACGTCTTCGAATTCGATGATATCACTGTCGGTGAGTTTTGCACCCACCGGACGGAAGTTGCTTTGTTGTGGTTGGACGAAAGTGTGGAAGAATGGGATAAAACCATTCATACTACTCGCCATATGTTCTATCCGGTCTGCGATAAAACCGTGGATAATGTGGTCGGTGTATTAAATACTAAAGATTACTTTCGTTTGGAAGACAAGACTTTCGATAATATTATGAAGACTGCGGTGAAGCCCGCTTACTTCGTGCCAGAGAATGTCCGGGCCGATCTTTTGTTTCGCCGGATGAAGCAGACCAGGAACCACTTTGCTATTGTCTTGGATGAATATGGAGGGATGTATGGGATAGTGACTATGAACGACCTCCTTGAGCAGTTGGTCGGAGACTTGGAAGATAATGAAGAGTCGGTTAACAACTCGGAGGAGATTACGCGCCTTGATGACAAAACCTGGGAAATTCCAGGTTGTGCTCTGCTTGATGATGTTGCGAAGCAACTTGACGTCTCACTACCGCCCGGTGAATATGATACTTTTGGCGGGCTAATCTTTGGGTCTCTGGGTTTCATCCCTGATGATGGCAGTGAGTTTGAAATTGATATAGAAAACCTTCATATAAAGGTGGTTGAGATTAAGGATCATCGCATCCAAAAAGCCCTTGTTACCCTGAACCCTCCTGATGCAGTGCCAACTTCGCAGTAAGGTAAAGGAGGACACATCTCATAGTGGTCGACTGAACGATAGACCCGGCAGAAAGTCACGGGTCTTTTTTTTGAGCAGACAGAGGGAGAGGGGCCTGTCCAGACAAACCCCTGTCCTCTTGTTGGACTATCCTCTTCTCCAAATCCCTGTGTCTGTGGTATCTGTGTCAGACAGGTCCCTGTCCCTCTGTCCGGGCTGTCAGTTCCCCTTCTGCCTGGACGTTTGTTAAATAGTTGACTTTTTCCGGAGACATTGGAAGAAGTAATTGTTAAGAAAATGTTTCAAAAAAGCAGGCTCTATATTATACTGTTTATACAACTGACTATTGATTAAGGTTCCACAAATAATTGGCATCGTCAAATAATGACGGTTTTAACTATACATCTGCGCACTATGCGCATGAAAAAATAGGGTTGGCGATGGAACGGACGATGGGCGCCGGGTGGGCGAGGATTTAGCGAGAAAGATAATAAGGGATGGTAACATGGAACTCAATCAGAGATGTATAGAGATTCTTCAGGTTTTACGAGAGAGTGATGATTATATCAGAACAACTGATCTGGCGGACGCTTATGGCCTTACAGATCGGGCGATTAGATATAGTATTGATAAGATTGAAGGGTTTCTGGTAAGAAACGGTTTTGATTATCTGGAGAGAGAACACAATAAAGGAATTAAACTAAAACGAAGGGAGGGTTTGGAGGAGTTTATCGATTCCTTTATTGGCAGTCATACTCCTTACAAGTATTATTTTTCCAGTGAAGAAAGGTTTATCTATTTAGTAACCAGGCTTCTATTGGCGGAGTCTCCAGTGAGCAGTGAAGAACTGAGAAGTAAACTTTGTATTTCAAAGAACACTGTCTTGAAGTCCCTTTCTATAGTGGAAGAATGGTTACGGGAGAGAAACCTGACTCTAGTTAAAAAGCACAAAGTAGGTATCTGGGTAACAGGTATGGAGATGAATCGCAGGAAAGCGGCGACCGATCTGATTCTGCAAACGATTACTGTGCAAGATCTCCTAAATTACCTCGATAAACAGACGGTACAATCGAAACTCATCAGTTTACTCATTGAAGAACTCTTTTGCCAAGTGGACCTTTGGTTGTTGGATGAACTGATTTGTCAGGCCGAAGCGGAACTGGGGAGAAAATTCAGTGATAAGGCCTATTGCCAATTAGTCATCTATTTAGCCATTGTCTTAAGAAGGGCGGCGCACGGAATCGACTCCCTGGATTTACAGGTGGATAACATGAAAAATAGTATCGAATTCTCCACGGCAAAACAGATGGTTGAAAGGCTACAACAGGAATCGGGGGTTAGGATCGCGCCCAGTGAAACAGATCATATTATGCTCTATTTGTTGGGAGCAGATGTGATCAAATCCGAACGGTCCAAAATGTTCCGGTATCAAAGACAAATCCGTGCGCGACAAGACAGATTATATCAAGTGGCAGCAGCCATGACCGACGAGATGGAAAAAGTCTGCGGTATGAAGTTTGGGAAAGAAAAGAGGCGAATTGTGGAAGACTTGACCATTCATCTCCGGTCCGCTGTTTACAGAGTGAAGTATGGAATAGCGCAGGAAAACCCGGCCTACGATGAAGTCAGAAACAAGTATAATGAGATGTTTCAGCGGACAAAGCAAGCTGCGAGATATTTGGAAGAGTATATCAAGGAAAAAGTGGACGACCACGAACTATCTTACTTGACTATGCATTTTGTGGCCGGAATGGAGCGCGCGAAACGGATTACGCATGATAAAACCAGGATTATCGTGGTCTGTGGAACCGGGATCGGAACCGCCTCGGTCTTGGCTTACAGGTTAATGAATGAATTCAATGTGAAGATCGTCGATACGGTGTCATGTCGCGGTTTGAGTTCTGTACCCGAAGACAAGTATGACCTGATTATCAGTACCGTGGATCTACCGGGTTATGAGCAAAGCCGTTATCTTAAGGTCCAACCTTTTTTGGGTGAGGAAGACTATCGACGACTACAGCAACGTCTTAATCTAAGGTTTCCCAGTTGTTACCAATTTGAACTTTCTTTGGTGAACAGGTTGATTGGAATTGTGGAAAAGTATGCGGAGATCACGGACAGACAACAACTACAATACGAGATGATGTATGAGATCAAACGGCATAATGAGCACCGTATGGAAAGAAGGTTCGTGTATATGCTGAATGATTTATTGACCAGAGAAACAATTAAGCTAAACCTTTCTTGCGCCGACTGGAAAGAAGCCATTGCTGCCGGGACTGCTCTCCTGGAAGAAAAAAAGTGGGTGTCCGCCGGGTATAAGGAGGCGATTATTAATAATTTTGCTGAATTCGGACCCTATATGGTGGTAGCCCCGGGAATTGTCCTGGCCCATGCTCGGCCGGAGTGCGGAGTGAGAAAGCTGGCGATGAGTCTGGTGACCCTGGAGAATCCCGTTAATTTCGGCCATGAGTTGAATGATCCGGTGAAATTGGTGGTCACCTTGGCCGCCACGGATAACGAGACGCACCTGAAAGCTCTTTCCCAGTTGATGGAGGTCTTCATGAACCAGGAAGATTTGAACATCATCATTAATGCTACGAATAAAGATGAAGTAATTGAAGTGCTCAAAAAGCACTCTAAATAAACAGTATTTGCCATGTAATAGCTGACAGCGCAATGAGGTGGGAGAAGGGATGGTGATGCCGAGAACTTGACGCTCCGAAAGGACTCATCGAACACAAAAAAGGCCGGTACAGAATGGAGGTGATACAAAATGAAGATACTGGTTTGTTGCGGAAGCGGCCTTGGCAGCAGCTTTATGATAGAGATGAATATTAAAAAAGTCTTGAGTGAACTCGGAGTCGAGGCCCAAGTCGAACACTCGGATTTATCATCCGCCAAAGCGATGCAGGCTGATGTTTATGTTGGAACAAGAGATATCGCCAGCCAACTGGAGTCGCTAGAAGGGGAAGTTGTATCACTAAACAGCATGATTGACCTGGCCGAACTGAAGGAAAAGTTACGAGAAGTCTTGAGTAAGATGAATTTGCTTCAGTAAAAAAGGAGGGTTCAAATGTTACAGGTTATTCTGGATATCCTGAGTGTACCTGCGGTGTTAGTAGGTATAGTAGCCTTGGTCGGTTTGGCTGTGCAAAAGAAGAAAGGCGCAGAAGTAATTAAGGGAACCATCAAGACGATCATGGGCTTTTTGGTCTTGGGTGGCGGCGCCGATATTGCCGTAGCTGCTCTTGGCTACTTTGGAGCCATGTTTCAACAAGGTTTTGGCGTCCAAGGGATCGTTCCCCATAACGAGGCCGTCGTGGCTTTGGCCTTGAAAGAGTACGGACAACAGACCGCGTTGATTATGACTTTTGGTATGGCGGCTAATATCCTGATTGCCCGGTTTACAAAGCTAAAGTACATCTTTCTCACCGGTCATCACACCTTATATATGGCTTGTATGATTGCGGCTATTTTCATTGCCGCCGGAATTACCGGAGCGCCTCTGGTCATCTTCGGTTCGATCCTCCTCGGTTTGACCATGGCCTTCTTCCCGGCTATTGCGCAACCGACCATGAGAAAGATCACGGGCACGAACGATGTAGCCTTTGGCCATTTTGGAACCGTAGGTTACGTACTCTCCGCTGGCGTCGGAAAATTGGTGGGGAAGAACTCTAAGTCTACTGAAGAAATGCAGTTCCCGCAAGGCTTGTCTTTCTTGCGCGATACCTCGGTCTCGGTGGCGCTGGTCATGGGGATCCTCTACTTAGTCGTGGCTTTTGCTTCCGGCCCCGCTTTTGTTGAAGCAAACTTAAGTGACGGACAGAACTTTATCGTCTTTGCTTTACTGAAGGCGATTACCTTTGCCGGAGGTGTCTATGTGATCTTGGCCGGTGTTCGTTTGATCTTGGCGGAGATTATTCCGGCGTTCAAGGGTATTGCCGAACGGATTGTTCCGGAGGCTAAACCTGCGCTGGACTGTCCGGTAGTTTTTCCGTATGCTCCTAATGCCGTATTGATTGGTTTTCTCTCCAGTTTTCTCGGAGGAATTATCGGAATGGCCATTTTGATTGCGCTCAATGCCCCGGTGATCCTACCCGGTGTTGTGCCTCACTTCTTCTGTGGCGCCACAGCCGGTGTTTTTGGCAACGCTACCGGGGGAAAAAGAGGAGCTTTCTGGGGCGCGTTGGTTCACGGGATCGTGATTACTTTCTTACCGGTGCTTCTGATGCCGGTCTTGGGTGATTTGGGTTTTGCTAATACTACCTTCAGTGACGCTGACTTTGGTGTGGTCGGAATCTTACTCGGTAATGTATTGAGGCTCTTTATACGGTAAATTAAGCGACTGGGTAGGTCTTCTTGTCCTCCCTCCCGGGATGGGCAGGGACCTACCCGGGTAATAATAGCATTCAAATATAGGCGGCGCAGATGTAGGCTGCTTTGCTGTTGGACGGTGGTATTGTGTTGGGCGATACAATCTCTGGCAGAAGATGCGACGCAGGTTACTGATGGGTAATAATCTGCGCTCGAGTGTAATGAGGTTTGTTGGCGGAAGATCGGCTTGGCAGGGGATAATTGCAATCATCAGCGATTATGTAGAGCATTTGCTGATTGGTTGTGGATAGATACTTTGTTTTTTCTGAGAAAAGATTAAGAAATGAAGATGCGTGAAAGATGGTATTATCTGCACGCCGGTAGAGCGGTGTGCAAAAGACGACGAATTGGGGGGGATTGGTGATGAATGAAAGTACAGTGGCGCAATTGAAGAAGACAGCCCTCCAGGTTAGATTGGATTGTATCAATATACAAAGATTGGTTGGCTCCGGGCATCTGGGTGGGTCTCTTTCCGCCGTGGAATTACTGGTTTATCTGTATTTTTACCGGATGAGGATTGACCCGCAGCGCCCCTGGGCTGAAGAGAGAGATATTTTTATTCTTAGTAAAGGCCACGCCTCCCTTGGGTACTACAGTGTCTTGGCGCGCAGGGGCTTCTTCCCTGTTGATGAACTGAAGACCTATCGTCAAATTAATTCGAGATTACAGGGGCATACCCAGATGGATAGCGCCCCCGGAATCGAGTGCAGTTCGGGCTCGTTGGGGCAGGGACTTTCCTTCGGCTTAGGGATGGCCCTTGGTTATAAAAAAAGAGGTCTGCCCAATCTGGTCTATGTAATGGTGGGCGACGGTGAATTGCAAGAAGGCCAGATTTGGGAGGCGATTATTCTTCAAAGTCGCTTGTGTCTGGATAATTTAATCCTAATTATCGACCAAAACCATTTGCAATTGGATGATTATGTCCGTAATGTGGTCGGGGATGAAAACTACCTGGAGCGGTTTCGCACTTTCGGGTTTCATGCCATTGGCGTGGACGGTCATGATTTTCTAGGAATTGACCGGGCCTTCAGGGAAGCGCGGCCGGGCTGGGCTAATGTGGTAATCGCCGATACAGTCAAGGGCAAGGGGATCTCCTTTATGGAAAACCAAATAGCTTGGCACGCCAAGAAGCTCAACGCGGAAGAGTATGAAGCGGCCTTGGCCGAGCTAAAGAGGGAGGAGGTATCCTTATGTATGAATTAGTCGCGCCCAGGGATGTGTTCGGATCGACTCTGGTGGAGATCGGCAAGGTAAATGAAGGGCTTTTTGTGGTGAACGCCGACCTTTCTGCGGCGACAAAAACGGACAAGTTCAGAGCGGTATTTGAGGATAGGTTTATTAATGTCGGGATCAGCGAACAGAACATGGTGGGGGTGGCGGCTGGTTTGGCCAGGGTAGGCTTCATCCCGGTCATGAGCACTTTTGCCTGTTTTGCTCCGGGCCGGTGCTATGACCAGATTAGACAGTCCATCGCCTATACCAACCTAAATGTGAAGATTGCCTCCACCCATCCGGGATTGGCCGTTGGGGTGGATGGGGCGACTCACCAAAGCCTGGATGATCTGGCGTTGATGAGAGCGCTGCCAAACATGACGGTTTTGGCCCCTTCCGATCAGGTACAGACAAGAAAGGCCGTACTCAAAGCAGTCGAGTATGAGGGCCCGGTTTATCTTAGAATTGGCAGGATGGAATGCCCGGTTTTCTTCGGAGAAGAGATGGAGTTTGAGATTGGCAAGGCCTATATATTAAGAGAAGGGGCGGATGTTTCGTTAATCGCCCACGGCTCTATGGTCGGAGTTATTTATGAGGCTGCGCAGATTTTGGCGGAAAAGGGGATTCAAGCCCGGGTGATCGATATGCCTACCCTTAAGCCTCTGGACCGGGAGGCGATCATCCAAGCAGCTCAAGAAACAAAAGCCATCGTTACTGCTGAAGACCATTTTCTCTATGGCGGTCTCTACAGCGCAGTCTGTGAAGTAGTGGCCGGACTGGCACTGGTGCGGGGGGTTGCTGTCCGGGATAGGTTTGGAGAATCGGGAACTCCGGCAGAACTATATAAGAAGTACGGCTTAACAGCGGAGAATGTGGTAGAGGAGGTTTTCCATGCCTTACACTGAGTTTTTCGGTAGCCCCAGATTTAAACCGGAGATTAAGTTAATTGCCTCAGATATGGATGGCACTTTGCTAAACAGTCAAGGCCGGATTAATGAGTCTTTTTTTTGGCTCATTGAGGAGTTGGACCGGAGAGACATTATGTTCGTCGTCTGTAGCGGCAGGTTCTATGCGACACTGGTCCGGAACTTTCAGCGGATAAAAAGTGGTTTGGTTCTGATTGCTCATAATGGCGCGATTATTCAACGCAGTAACTTTGGGAAGCCCATTTTTGAACGGAGCATGGAGCATAAAATGGTGATCTCCGCTTTGAAGCAGTTGTCTGCCTTAAACTTGGAGGCAGAGATCTATTTGGCGGCTAAGAGCACCGCCTATGTAATGAAACCCTCGGCTGAATTAAAAGCGGAGTTTATCCGGACTGATGTGGATTTTGTCGAGACGCCTTCACTGTTTGCAGTAGAAGAAGGGATCAAAAAGATCGGCCTCTTTCAAAGGGGCGGACTGTCCGAAATGACCGTCAGGAAAGTAAAAGAGGCCTTTAGAGGATCTTTTGAGTGTGTGGTCAGTGGCGAGGTGTGGCTGGATATTATGAGCATAAATATTAGTAAAGGCCGGGCCTTGGCCATGCTCCAGGAGCGGTTTAGAATCAGTCCGGAGAATACCATGGTCTTCGGCGACTACTATAACGATCTGGAACTCTTTCAGCAAGCTGAATATAGCTTTGCCATGGCTAATGCTCCAGCAGAAGTGAAGAAGGCAGCCAGGTTCGTTGCGCCAGATAACGACTCCAACGGAGTGGTTAGAGTAATCAAACGGTATTTAGCGGAGAACTCGGAGTTTTCATACTTAATTGGCAGGCGCGATTTTGCTTACTAGAAAGCGGATCCGTTTTTCTTTTGCGTGAAAGGGCGGTACCGGAGTGGCGGATAGATGTAATTATGTAAACTTTTGGGATCGGAGTTGACGTAAAGGAGTGGACTTGATGTTAATCCTATTGGACTCGGCCGATCTTCAAGCTTTAAGGGGTATTATCCCTGACCACCCCCTAGACGGGGTGACAACCAACCCTACTATAATCAGCCGGGCGTGCTCCGGGAAGAGAGAAATTCCCGGTTTGCTCCGGAGTATTCGAGGTTTGCTCGGTAACGAAGGTATGCTCCATATTCAGGTAACTGCAGCCACTCTCGATGGGATTTTGGCGGAGGCGGAGACCATCAAAGAACAGTTCGGAGAGGATGTCTATATTAAAATTCCAGTAACTTCGGAAGGGATCAAAGCCCTATCTATTTTGGCGAAGAAGGGCATACGGGTAACTGCCACAGCTGTTTTTACTCCGCAGCAGGCTTTGATCGCCGCCAAGGCTGGGGCGGATTTTGTTGCCCCGTATGTAAACAGACTGGATGATCTAGCGGTGGATGGGAGTAGAGTGGTGAGGGAGATAAAGCAGATTTTTACGGACTACTCGCTAAAAACGCGAGTTTTAGCGGCTAGTTTTAGAAATATCGAACAAGTTCACCGGGTATGTCTCTCCGGAGCTGACGCCGTAACGATCAGCCCGGAATTGTACTGGAAGATGCTATTCCATCCATTGACCGCAGTCAGTGTGGAGGAGTTTGAACGGGATTGGGCGGCCATTCCGGAGCGGGAGGAACGGAATTGAAATAAAAGGAGGCAAACAAATGGTTGAAGAAAAAGTGGTCATTAAGAATGAAACCGGTCTGCACGCCAGACCAGCAGCAAATCTGGTGAAGGAGGCCTCCACTTATCCTTGTGCGCTGCGCATCAGAAAAGGCGATAAAGAGGTGAATCTCCAAAGTATGCTGGGAGTTTTGAGTTTAGGGGTGGCAAAAGGAGATGAAGTGACCATCATCGCCGACGGCCCGGATGAAGAGAAGACCCTCAAAAAGATCGTAGAATTTATTAATTGTTTAGAGGAGTAGGGCTCGGAAAAGAGGATACAGACAAGGAGACAGGGACCTGTCTTTTTCGATCGGAGAGAGGGACAGGGATCTGTCTCTTTTCACTCGAGCGCCTGTCCTCTTCTCCGCTTAAGTCCCTGTCTCTCTGTTCGAAAAAGACAAGTCCCCGTCCTCTCTCCGTGAGTAGGATTGCTCTTGACAGCGCTGTTAAAAAGGGGGTATTATTGATAAAATTAGATCTTTATTATGGGGGAACTCTCCGGAGTGGCAAAGTAAAAACCTAATCCTTTGAATCTGTTGGATTCTTGAGTAAAGAATTATCCACCGCACACTTGGTTGGGTGTTTTCCATATGTAGGAAAACCCTTTTTTTATAGCGGCTTCTTTTTACAGGATACTTCGGGGGAATACAGGACCAAAGCCATGTCCGCATGATAGATAAGGAGGAAGAAGATGAGGAGAGTCAGTGAGGAAGACGTGAAATACGTGGCCGGTCTGGCGCGACTTAATTTCTCCGCAGATGAACTTCGAACTTTAACGGGGGAGCTCAACCGGATTTTACAGTATTTTGCCAAGCTAAACCAGGTGGATACCACGGGGGCGCCCCCGACCGCCCATGTTTTGAAAGTAAAAAACAGGTTCCGGGAAGATACAGTCGAACCTTCACTCCCCAGAGAAGAAGCGTTGAAGAACGCCTCAACGGTTAAGGACGGCAGTTTCCAGGTGCCACAGATCATGGAATAGAAGGTGACAACAGTGGAACTCTGCGATTTAACAATTCATGAATTAAGAGGGCTCTATGCGCGGAAGGAGGTTTTCCCCTCCGAGGTGCTGGCCTCGGTAACCAGGAGAATACATAAGGTAGAGAAGGATTACGGCGCATATCTTACTTTGGATTTAGAGGGCGCCGCTGAGCAAGCGCAGGCCGCAGACGCTAGGATTAAAGCAGGTAAGGCCTTGGGGGTACTGGAGGGTATTCCGGTAGCCATCAAAGACAATCTGTGTCAGGCCGGAAAAGAGGCGACTTGCGCCTCCCGGATCTTACAGGGGTTTGTGCCTCCCTATACAGCCACTGTCGTACGGAAGATATTGGCGCAAGGGGCGGTCATTCTCGGCCGTGCCAATATGGACGAGTTTGCCATGGGCTCCTCTACGGAGTATTCAGCGGTGAAAGAGTCGAAGAATCCCTGGGATCCGCAGAGGACGCCCGGCGGGTCCAGCGGCGGTTCCGCAGTGGCTGTAGCGGCCGGGGAAGCCATTGCCGCTCTAGGCTCCGATACTGGGGGTTCTATCCGCCAACCGGCGGCCTTTTCCGGGGTGACCGGGCTTAAGCCCACTTACGGACTGGTCTCTCGGTATGGTTTGGTTGCTTTGGCCTCTTCCTTAGACCAGATTGGACCGCTCACGAAGGATGCGGAAGATAGCGCTCTTCTCTTAAATATCCTCTCCGGTTTTGATCCCATGGATTCCACTTCCGTCCGGGTGAAGGAGTTGGATTATACTAGGGATTTGCAGCAGGATCTGTCCGGGAAGAAGATCGGTCTGCCGCTGGAGTATTTTGGAGCAGGCATCGACGCAGAGGTGAAGCGTACGGTCATGAAGGCGGTGGACCTCCTTAAAGAGCTAGGCGTGGAGGTGGTGGAGATTTCTCTGAAATTTACCGAATACGCCCTGCCCGCTTACTGCATTATTTCTTCGGCGGAGGCCGGTTCCAATTTGGCCAGGTATGACGGGATCCGGTTTGGTAAAGCCGCCGCCCGGATCGAGGACAACCTTGCCGCCTTCTATACCAGGACCAGGTCCGAGGGGTTCGGCCCGGAGGTGAAAAGACGAATTATGCTGGGCACTTATGTGCTTAGCGCCGGGTCATACGAGGCTTATTACAAAAAAGCCCAGCAAGTCAGGACGTTGATTATCAAAGAGTTTAACGAGGTTTTTCAGCAAGTGGACGCGATTATCACGCCGACAACGCCGACAACCGCCTTTAAGTTCGGAGAAAAGTCCCAAGACCCCCTGCGGATGTACTGGTCGGAGGTGTGCACTGCTCCGGTGAATATGGCCGGACTGCCGGCGATCTCGATTCCATGCGGGTTTTCTTGCGGCCTGCCGGTGGGAATGCAGATTATCGGGGATCACTTTATGGAAACAGTGATTCTGAATATCGCCTATCAGTACCAGAGAGTAACGGACTACCATAAAGCAAGACCCGAACCGGTACGAAAGGAGGGAACGGCATGAGGTTCGACACAGTCATCGGCTTGGAGGTCCATGCCGAGCTGGCCACCGCCACGAAGATTTTCTGTGCTTGTACCACAAAATTCGGGGGCGCGCCCAATACCCAGACGTGTCCGGTGTGTTTGGGCCTGCCTGGCGCCCTCCCGGTTTTGAATAAGCGGGCGGTGGAATTCTGCATCCGGGCGGGTCTGGCCTTGCGCTGCGAGATTGCGAAGTTCAGCAAGATGGATAGGAAGAATTTTTTCTATCCGGATATGCCCAAGGCCTACCAGATCTCCCAGTACGATCTGCCCTTATGCCGGGATGGATTCCTGACGCTGGACTGTGGGAAGAAAATCCGGATCAACCGAATACACCTGGAAGAAGACGCCGGTAAATTGACGCATAGTACGGGGACAGAACGATATTCACTGGTGGATTATAACCGGGCCGGTGTGCCGTTGATTGAGATCGTCTCCGGGCCGGATCTCTCCACTCCCGCAGAAGCCGTGGAGTACTTGGAGAAGTTACAGAGGATCCTCGAGTATCTTGAGATCTCCGATTGTAAGATGGCAGAAGGGTCTTTACGTTGCGACGCCAACATTTCGCTGAAACCCATAGACCGGGAGGAGCTGGGCACGAAGACCGAGCTGAAGAATTTGAACTCCTTTAAAGCGTTAAGCAGGGCGCTGGACTACGAAATAAAGCGGCAATCGGAATTGTTAGCCGCAGGGCAGGCCGTCCGAGCGGAGACCAGAAAGTGGGATGAAGCCAAGCAGCAGACGCTGTCCATCCGCAGTAAAGAGGAGACACAGGATTACCGGTATTTTCCCGAGCCGGACCTGGTCCCAATCGAGTTGGACCCGGCTTATATTGCCGGGATCGCGAAGTCCCTCCCGGAACTGCCGGACGAAAAGAAGCAGCGGTTTATGGCCGACTACGGTCTGCCGGAGTACGACGCGGACTTAATTACCAGCGCCAAGCGTCTGGCGGAGTTCTTTGAAGCTGTTAATGCATGGTACTTCAACCCCAAAGCGGCCAGTAATTTTATTATGGGGGAACTGCTCCGGCTGCTGGGGGAGGAACAGTTGAAATCAGCAGAGATTCCGGTGAATCCCGCCTCTTTCGGGGACCTTTTGAAGTTGATTGACGAGGGGGAGATCAGCGTCTCCGTTGGGAAGCAGGTCTTTGCACAGATGTTTCGGACCGGTGCCGCGCCGGAGGAGATTATCAAAGCCGAAGGTTTTAAGCAAATATCCGATGAAACCCAGTTGCTTGCGGTAATTAACAAAGCAATCAAGGATCATCCCCAGTCCGTCCAGGATTATCTTGGCGGCAAAGAAAAGGCGGCCGGGTTTTTGGTGGGGCAAATCATGCGGGAGACCAAAGGCCAGGCCAATCCCAAACTCTTAAAGGACCTGCTCCACAGGGAACTGGAGAAGCTGAAAGAGTAGGTTCTACTGACCCCCAGGCGGTTTTACAGAAGACAGGCAAGCAGAGAACTTTCTCCGGCGCCTGTCTATCACTGGATGGATGATGATATGTGATATTTGATGATATGATTAAGAAGGAACCTTCATGTAAATGGATGGATCAAGAGAAAGGAGGCCTCTGCCGAATGGCGAAAGAAACGTTGCAATTCCCTAAACATAGAATCCTGGAATACCTAGAGAAGCATATTCTGGTGGCGGACGGGGCCATGGGCACCTATTATCAGCAAATTACCGGAGAAAACCGGTGCTTTTCGGAGATGGCCAATCTCAGCGATCCCGGGATCATCCGGAAGATTCACGAAGAATATATCGAATCCGGGGCTAAGTTGATCCGGACCAATACTTTCTCCGTCAACACGGTCACGCTTAATATAGAAGAGAGTCAGGTATCGGAGTTAATCAAGCGCGGGTACGAGCTTGCCGACTACGCGGCTGCGGGAAGAGAGGTCTTTGTCGCCGCTGATCTCGGACCGATTCCGGCGCGGCCGGGAACAGAACATACGGCTTTCCTCCAAGAAGTAATGGATGAATACAAATTGATGATCGACACTTTTCTGACCTGCGGCGCGGAGATCTTTCTCTTTGAGACCTTCAGCAGCGCGGAGCCGTTGATCGAACTTTCCCGCTATATAAAAGAGAATAAGCCGTCTGCTCTGATCATTACTCAGTTTGCATTGGATGTCAACGGTTATACCCGTCAGGGCATCAGCGCGGCCCGGGTTATAAAGGAACTGAAAGACCAAGGCGAAATCGACGTGTACGGGTTTAACTGCGGCGTCGGACCGCGGCACCTCTATAATATCCTGAAAGGGTTTGACTTCTCCACAGATCTGGTCTCTGTGATGCCGAACGCTGGTTATCCGGAGGTTATTAATGAAAGAACCATTTATAACCAGAACCCCGCTTATTTTGGCGAAACGATGATGGAGATTAAAGATTTGGGGGTCAAAATCATTGGCGGGTGTTGCGGCACCACCCCCCGGCATATCAAGGAGATCGCCAGAAAGCTGGTAGGTCCGCAGAGGCGTCCGGTCATGCGGGAGCCGAATACCGGTAAAAAAGAGGTTGGAATGCCAACTGTCGTTAACACTTTCCGGCGTAAACTTGGGGAAGGCAGATTTGTCATTGTTGTAGAGTTGGATCCGCCCTTTAACACTTCTCTACAGCGTATAATGGAGGGAGCCGCCGCTTATAAAGAAAACGGAGTGGATTTAATCACCATCGCCGATTCTCCCAGGGCGGTCAGTAGGGCGGATGCGGTGACGGTCGCCGCCAAGATTAGACGGGAGGTTGGCATGGAGACCATGCCCCACCTTTGTTGCAGGGATAAGAACCTAGTGGCTTTGAAGTCAACGTTATTGGCCGCGCATATTGAAGGAATCCGTAACATATTAGCGATAACCGGTGACCCGGTTCCCAGCGCCGCCAGGGCAGAGGTCAGAAGCGTCTTTAATGTAAACTCCTTTGACTTAATCAAATTAATCACCGAGATGAATAAGGAAGTGTTTGCGGCCGACCCGTTCTTCACTGGAGGCGCCTTGAATCTCAATGTCGCCAATAAAGAGAAGGAAATGGCGCGGATGGTTAAAAAGGCGCAATTGGGGGCGGAGTTTTTTCTCACTCAGTCGATCTTTACTGAGGAGAGCATTGAATTTCTGGCGCGGCAGGAAAAGGATCCCCGGGTTAAGATCTTAGGCGGCATCATGCCCATCGTCACGTATCAAAACGCTGTTTTCCTAAACAACGAGCTGCCGGGGGTAACGATCCCAGAAGAGCAAATAAATCGTTTTTCGCCGGAGATGGCTAGGGAAGAAGCGGAAGAAACCGGAGTGGCGTTGGCAGTGGAGATTGCCATGAAACTCAGACCTTTTGTAGATGGGTTTTATTTCGTGACTCCGTTTAACCGTTACGAGATGATCATTAAGATTCTACGGCAAATTAGAGAGAAAGTTTTATAGTAACGGCAGTACTTAATGATTGCCTTTACGCCTACTAAATCGAATACGGCCATACACGAACAGATTGGATTCTGAAAAAAAGCCCTTCTTGTGAAGTGGCTTTTTTTATCAGGAAACGGACTGTTTAAATGTAGGTAGAAGATGTACCGTTAATCTTTGACAAAATCAACCAGTTTGATATTATTAATTCGGTTATCCATTTACTGACTATTAATTGTTGGGTGATTTTATGAAAACCTGTCTGCTGGAAGAGGTAGCAACCATCCATCTGGGTTACCAGGCGTGAAAAAGCATCAAGGAAGA
>DUOH01000060.1 GCA_012838955.1 Bacillota bacterium
CAAAGTGCCTAAAATTAAAGATTTCTACGAATCTGTACGATGTATTCCCACTATGCACTCGACGTGGAAGGTATGGGGGAACATATCGATCGGCTGCACTTGTTCCACCTTATACCCCCGGTCCACCAAGATCCGGAGATCACGCGCAAGAGTGCTGGGGTTGCAACTGACGTATACGATCCGCTTCAGGTTAATGTCGGCCAAAGTCTCCAGCACCTTCTTATCACAGCCACTACGCGGAGGGTCAAGCACAGCCACGTCAAAACGAACGCCAATCCTGATCAGTTTGGGCAGGACCTGTTCCACCTCGCCCACTAGAAATTTGACATTATCGATTTTATTGCGTTTAGCGTTCTCTTCCGCATCCTCAATGGCGGCGGGCACAACCTCCACTCCATACACTTCGCGGGCTTTCTTCGCCAGAAACAAGGTCAGACTGCCTACTCCGCAATAGGCGTCTACTACCCGCTCGTCTCCCTGGAGATCCGCATACTCTACAGCTATATTATAGAGCGTCTCTGTTTGGGCCGGATTCACCTGATAAAAAGAGTTGGCCGAAATCTTGAACTCCAGGTCGCCCAGGCGGTCAATAATCCCATCCTCCCCATAAAGGACTTTGTTCCTCTCCCCCAGTACCACATTGCCTTTGGTCGTATTGATATTCTGCACTACACTCTTGATCTCCGGAAATTTCTGCGCGATCAACCGGGCCAGCTCCTCTCCTTCCGGAAAATCACTGCCGTTGGTCACTAATACCACCATCGCCTCTTTTGATTCAAAAGCGTTCTTGACCAAGACGTGCCTGAGCAGACCCTGCCCGGTCTGTTCGTCATAGATAGTGATCCCCATCCCGTCCACCAGTTCCCGCACGGTATTCATGATCTTACTGTTTAATGTATGTTGGATCTTACAGTCTCTGGTATCCACCACCTGATGGGTGCCTTGTTGGTAACAGCCGACGATTACCTTGCCGTCTTCCTTGGCAAAGGGATATTGCACCTTATTCCGGTACTCCCAGGGCTTAGGCATACCGATGACCGGATGTACAGTAATATTCGTAAGCCCGCCCAAGCGCTCAAAGACATCATGGATTCGTTGGTGTTTAAACTCCAACTGACCTTGGTAATCAAGGTGGAGTAATTGACAACCGCCACATTTTCCATAAATCTGACAAACCGGTTCAGTACGATGGGGTGATTCTTTAAAGACCAGCACGATCTCACCACGGGCATAATTCTTCTTCACCAGGGTAATCCGGGCCAACACCGTTTCCCCGTCCAAAGCTCCGGGTACAAACACCGTAAACCCGTTATATTTACCGACGCCCTCACCTTGATTGGCATATCCCTTAATCTCCACTGTGACTTCTTGTCCAACCTCAACCGGTGGTATTTGTCTTTCTTCACTACCCATAACTTCTACCTCCACAGGATCTATTCATGAAGAGTCGCGCTTATAGTACTTTCTATATGGAATATTCTTTCCGGTTCCCGTCTCTTCCTCCATTTTAGGCCTGAGCGGTCTCCTCATTTCTCCCTGGAGTACACGGCTGTTCCTTCCGCCTCCATCTGCATGGCCTTTAGAGCCAAACCGCACTCCAAGCGTTTCTTCAGGAGTTCACAGGCCATCAGGTCGGGTTTTAAAATGTTGCCATTGGCAAAGTAGGCATTGGCGTGGCAGTTTCCGCTACAATAATACCTGGCCCAGCACTGGCTGCATCCTTCTTTCCGGTAGAGACGGGCTTGACCGAATTCCTCCCGGATCTCGGGTTTATTTATTCCGGAGAAGACGCTTCCCAACAAGAAACGATCCTCTCCCACAAACTGGTGACAAGGATAGAGCTGCCCCTGAGGGGTAACTGCCAGGTAATCAAAGCCGGCCCCACACCCAAGCAGCCTTTTAGGCAGGCAAGGCCCTTTTTCCAGATCAACATTAAAGTGAAAGAACTTAAAAGGATCGCCCTGTTCATAGGTTTGCCACCAAAAGTGGGCAAGCCGGTCATACTCTGCAAAAATCTCCTGAAGATCATCGGGTCTAATGGCATAAGGCAGTTTCGGATCACAGGTCACCGGTTCCACAGAGATATTTCTGATCCCCAGGTGATAAAGGTGTTTGACATCCTCGGAAAAATCAAGGTTATACCTGGTATATGTGCCCCGGACATAATAGTTTAAATCCGGATACTCCGTGATCACCTCCAAAATTCGGGGGAGAATCCGGTCGTGAGTGCCCCGGCCCCGGGTACGGTCATTCACCTCCGGCCGGCCGTCCAGGCTTAGAATCAACCCCATCTGATGCGCGCGTAAAAAATCTAAGACCCTTCGATCCAACTCCAAAGTATTAGTAGTTAAAGTAAAGTGCAACCTTTTCCCTTTGGCTGCCGCCACCTGCTCACCATATTCAACCAAAGAGAACATGACTTCTTTATTCAAAAGGGGTTCCCCTCCGAAAAAGTCAATCTCCAAATGGTCTTTGGCCCCGGAATTTTCCACCAAAAACCGGACTGCCGCCTCTCCCACTTCTTGATTCATGATGCTACGGTCTCCGCCGAAGGCCCCGCCTCCCGCAAAACAGTAAATACAGCGCAGTTGACAATCATGCGCCAGATGCAGGCAGAGAGCTTTGAGTTGGGGTTCCAGTGTAAACTGGGGATTTTGCAAGAATTCATCGGTATCCTGTAAATAGCCTCCTGCCTGAAGCGCTTTGATCTCCTCCTCCGCTTCGCGGATTAATTCAGGACTGAGTTCAGCCAGAGCGGCTTTCCCCTCCTCCGTGGAGTATTTTTTATTTCGTAACACCAAATAAACCGGGCGGTCAATAGAGAACAGAGAGTTCGAGGGGGTATCAAAGAGAAAATAACGGTCAAATAATTCAAAGGCATGCCAATGCAAAACAGTTCACCTTCCCATTAAGATGCGCACGTATTGAGAGCTGTATATACAAAAGAGGCCCGGCTTTACCGGACCACTGGGAGAAACTTATTTCTCACAAACTTGGTTGCCCACCGTGCAAGAAGTCTTACATGCGGATTGGCAAGAGTTGGCGCACCGCCCGCATCCGCCGGTCTTCGCGGTGGCCTGTAATTTACCGATCACAATTGGTTTGATATGTTTCATGTGTTTCCCTCCATAAACGTACATCTCAGATAAGTATATAATTTATATGGGCCAAAGTCAATTGGGTTAGCGCTCTTCATCGGTTAATGAGACAGGATTTTACCGTCCACCTAAACCTATGACCAATTTTTCACTTAATCTTGTGAATCAAGACAGTAATACGAGAAAAACAACACAGACAGCAAGGTAAATAGGACTTCATAAAGAAATATATAGTAAATGTTTCTCCGGCCAGACCCGAGTTGGTAGGTAATCTAAAGACTGGAGTTACTTTTCATCACGAAGATCACCTGACTTCCGCATCATTGAGAAAAAGGAGGGGCATAGATCATGGTTTGGAAAAAACTGAAAATTTCCCAACGGATCTTCTATGGTTTTGTAGTGGCACTCGCAGGTACTGTGTTCTTAAGTATCTTTGTTTTTTTTGGACTTCGAGGAATATCACAAAGTTATGAACACTTGCTTGAACGAAACCAACAAAAACAGTGGCTTAATGAGTTCATGAATTCCATTGCAGTAGCAGAAAAAACCGGAACTTATTTAAAAAGATTTATTACTGAAGGAAAAATCTCTATTCAGCTTGGGGACAGTCAGGCCATTAGATCCGAGATGAAAGCGATTCTGGAAAACGGTGAACACCTTTTCCCTTTGGTTCAGGAAATGATGGAACCCAAAGAGTTTTTTGAGTTTGAAAGAAAGTTAAATACGATTGAAGACGCGATCAATCACGATTTTGTAAAAGAAAAGGATACGAACTATGCGGTACTGGTCTCCATGTCTTCATCCCTAGCCAGTCTTAGGCTTTTTTCTTCCAGTCTCGCCATGAAATTGGAGGAACGAATTAATCTGGATATCACCGCAGCTGAAAGAGATATTAAAGGTCTACGGATTGCCGTAATAATTCTAAATGTTTCAATCGTCCTCTTGCTCTTCCTGATTATCCTGCCTTTACTTAATGAATTAAGAAAAGTCTTTCTCCCGGTGCGAGAGGCGGCTGAAACAGCTCATCTACAGGCAAATAAGGCAATGGACTATGCCAACTCCACAAATGATTCCATTACTCAACTACGACTGGTCCTCAATGACATGGGACGCGGGATCCAGGAGGTCACCTCCGGAGTGCAGAATAGCTCTATGGAGGCACAAAATGTTATGACTAGCGTCTCTGCATCTACTAAATCCATTGGTGAACTTACTGAAAAAGCCTCCGCGATCTTTAACAGTTTATCCGCAAACCAAAAGAACCTTCAGTCTAAAATAGAACAAATCCAGGAATTATCGAAGAATGTCACCTTCTACATGGAACGAATCAACAGCAACGCCGATCACACGGAAAGACTGGCAAAACAGTTGGAAACATTGAAAAATCAGTTGAAAGGCGTTGACAAGATTCTAGTCGCCATGAACCAAGTAACCGAACAAACCAAACTCTTGTCACTTAACGCCAGTATCGAAGCAGCTAGAGCCGGGGAACACGGAAGAGGATTCGCCATCGTGGCGGAGAGAATTAGAAGACTGTCGGAGGGAACCCAAGGTTTTACCAGTGATATTCAAGAAACAATTGACAGTTTACAAAAAGTAGCAAATATCGTTACCAACGCTTTAGGTAATATCATCATTAATCTACGGGGTTCCACTTCTGAAGTCTCCGAAGTTAATAAAGAATTCACTGAATTGAAGGAAGTGCTGCAGTCATTATACGAAGCTAATAATGGGATGATTGCCGGAGTAAACATTCAACTAGAGAGTAGCAGAGGAGTTCACGAAAGTGTCGAAAAAATCTCGTCCGCAATTGAGAGTATCTCCACCCATATTGAGCAGGTTTCTACCTCTATGCAAAACTTATCTGCAGAGAGCGAGGAGATCATCGGGCAGATTGAATTAATTAATAATAATGCCAATGAAATGCAGAAAATAGTTGAACACCAGGTTGATTTGGTACGCATCACCAAGGAGATTGCCGATCGATTTTGAATTCATCCCTTCAAATCAAAAACAATCACCCATCTTCTTATGAATCGTTTTTTCTAAACGAGATCACGATGGGTGATTGCTTTTTTTAATCTATGTAAATAACCGAAAACCCCGGCTTAACTCCGGGGTTGCTTGGTTAAAATATGGTGGACCTGAAGGGATTCGAACCCTCGACCTCTGCGATGCGAACGCAGCGCTCTCCCAGCTGAGCCACAGGCCCGTATGATGATTTTATGAGGAAAATAGCCCTTTTAAGGGCTATCCCCGGAATAAACAAGTTCCACCGAAATGTTCGTCCCATTTTGGACATTTTCGAATAAGGGTAAGAGGCTTTGATTCAGGAGAGGAATTACAGCTATCACTATTACCATCATAATGCTGGCACTTTTGACAAATACTCTGGACCTCTTCTTTAGTGAGTTGAAATACCATTGTTCTCACCACCTTGAGGTCTTAATTTGTCAAGTATATTATAACATGACTTTTGCGATTTGCCAATACCTCAGGCCTTCCCGGAAACACCGGTTACTCCTTGCGGAAGATTAGAATATTCTGATGGGTTATATTCGGCACATAACACCTTTTTATGGCATAGGGCTTCAATGGCCGCTGAGTGCTTTGATTCCACCAGATTTTCAGGCCCTTCCACTTGAAACCCTGAGCCCGGATTACTTCCGCCACTTTGTAACTGAGCGGCATATATTCACTATTCTGATAACGGTCGCCGATGAGGAGCACTAAATATCTATGCCTCTTCAGAACCCTGTATGCTTCCCGCCCAAATTCACCCATTTTTTGCAAATATCCTTTATAATCCGGAAGGTTCCCAAAGTCCTTCTCCTCTCCGGGATTAAACATAGAAAAGTTTGTCTCTCTGTTAAATTCTACCCGATGACGGCAACCATATGGCGGGTCGGTAATAATCGCCTCCACCCGCTCCTGTGGAAGCTCTGACAATTCGTGAAGACAATCACCGTGAACCATTATTCCCTGTATCCTTCTTCCTTCCACACCCGCCTGTATCCCGTGCTTTCCGATACTGAATTTTCTTTGAATCTCTCTATACACCTGAACCCACTTGTTGTTTAGTTCAAAACCCACTGCCTTTCTTTCGGTTAAAGCCGCTCCCAGTAGTGTACTGCCCACTCCCGCAAAAGGATCGAGCACCAACTCTCCTTTTTTCGTAAAAAACCTAATTATATCGGCCATTAGCTCCGGAGGTTTAATGGCGCCATGCGTCTTTCGTAGCTGATGAGTGACGTCTAAGGGATAATTTGTTGGGTAGATCGTATTTGTCCAGTATAACCACTCTGAACCGGAAAGATCATTTAAGAGGTTATCCACACGCCTTCCCCCTCAAACCTTTTACTCTACATCTATTTCTTTCCACCTTTCTCTATAACCATACTTGATCAGTTCCTGTTTTTGGTCTTCCCCCGCCGCCAGCTTCCGCTCAGCCAAATTACGCATGTTCGACCCCATCATGACCAAAAAGAAAGACGGTTACTAACCGTCTTTAGCCTTCGCCTCCAGCATACCTGCGGCCAGGCGACTTCTTTCTTCTGTCTTTGCCGTCTGTTACCAATTGATTTGAAACCCTAATCCATAGTCTTCTTCTATGAAGTCATAATTTAGACTGATCACGAGACAATGTAGATCCTTGGTTAAGCTAATCCACTGACTACGCCAGACGCCTTCTGCGGCATTCATGCCTTTCCCCCACAGATAGGTAGCGTTCGCTGACAGACTCCAAGTCCCCACTAGATTACCGGACCAACTAATTGAGGTCTCGGGATGCCATCCCAAACGCGCCTCTTCCAAATTTCCTTCGCCATGAACCATTCCCAGACCAAAAGTGAACCCCGGAATCCATCGCCCGCTGATCCTCGCGCCATGAGTTTTAATCTCACCCCACTCCTCAACCTGGTAAAAGAGGGATCCGCTGGTTTTGGCGGAGAAGGGGTGAGTGACCTGGAGCAGACCGATATTTTCTGCTTCAGAGCCCCATTCCTGATAAAAACTGGCGGAGAGTTGTCCCCAGGTATCAGTATATCGCCAGATAGTATTGAAGATATGAGCTCCGTTTATTCTATAACTACCGGTCGTATTCATACTGACCTTCCCCGTTTGCCAGGTCATCCCCGCATCCAGACTCAGCCACTTTTTAGTCCCTATGCTTCCCCCATAGCTATATCGCATACGGTCTGAAACCGGGTGTTCCGTGGTCATGCCGACAAAAAGGCCCCGCTCGTTAGTATAGCCCACCTCCAAGTCAGGCCAGTCTATATCGGTAGGCAAACGCAAAGGAGGTAAAGGTAAAACCTTTAAGCCCTTCAGTTCCAGCCAGCCAAAACCGATCTTCACATACTCTCCGTCAATCCTTACTCTTCTCGCAGATATATTGAAGCACGGATTAGCTAGTTCACAAGTGGTATAAGACCCGTCCCGCACTGTAATATCTTCACGGGAGATGATCCCCGCCCGCCCGGAAAAATAGACCTCATTACCCTGCCCTTTAACTTCTTTGATCTCTCCTTCCCCTGTGGACAGAGAATACCACATGCCCTTACCGGTCAAGTCCAAGGTGGGGGATTGGAAATGAACCGTTTCGTTCGTACGGACCATCCCATCCTCCTGGCAATAGAAGAGCTGGCTCGTGGTGATTATGATCTCGTTCTGTCTAAGCTTCACATTACCGTAGGCGTACATGATCCCGGTCGCCGGATCAAACTCAAGAACATCTGCTTCTATCTCCACTTCTTCACCGGAGGCGGCCCAGGCTTGTCCGGAGAGAAGGAATATAGTGGCGAAAAAAAACACCGTACAAAATAGAACTATCTTTACCTGGAATTTTGTCATGCTTCTTCATACCTCCAGGTCTTGATTTCTGTCTTCACCTAAAAAACTCCTTTTTTCGCCCGGGCTTAAATAATTACATCTCAGGATAGCGATTCTAAACCGGATAAAAAATGGCAGGCGCCACTAAGCAAAGAACCTTCGCTAAAACAAACATTCTACTTTTTCTTGGAGACAAATTGCAAGACAGGATACCCTTCCGGAGTGTAGCGCAGATTCTGCAAAGCAGGGGAAACCAAAAAGTCTCGGGTGGTAAAGTATAGGGGGATTACCGCCATATCTCTGACGATCTTCTCCTCCAACGCATGATAAATCCGGTACTTATTCCGAATATCCGTTGTGTCTTTGGCTAAGGCAAGTCCCAAATCATATTCCTCATCCGTATATGAAGAAAAATTCTCCGGGGCTTGAGAATGGAAGAGTTGTAAGAAAGTCATCGGATCCGGATAATCCCCTTCCCAACCGGCCCGGGCCGTATAAAAACGTCCGGTGGAGCAGAGTTCTTTATATTCATCCCATTTTACTTTCTTTACATTCACTGTAAAGCCTAGATTCATCCGCCACATCTCGGCCACAATCTCCCCAACCTTCTCCGAGATTCCACCCGCCACCACCAATAAGTCCAGCTCAGGCAAGCCATCCTCACTGGGATATCCGGCGCTGTACAGTAAATCAAGGGCCCTCTTCCCGTGGACGGGATCGAGTAACTCGCCACCAGCGGCGCGAAAATCTACTCCGCTTCTACCGTCGGGGATTCCGGGAGGGATTAGTCCGGTGGCCGGTATCGCGGATAAGCCCGGAACCTTCTCAATTAATAAATCCCTATTAATAGCCAGGGAGAGCGATTTACGCACCTCATACTTGTTGAGAGGAGCGCGGCGTAGATTCAGATATATGTATCCCGTGCTCATGGTGGAAACCCTGATAAATTCTTTCTCATAATCCGGAAAAGCATTATGGGGCGGTGACTCCAGCAGATCGACCATCCCGGCTGCATATAACGCCAAACCCGTCTCCGGAGGAAAAAAGGTGAATTTAATCTCAGCCGCCGAAGGTTTCTTCCTGGTATAATGGGTATTGGTACTTAAAAGGGCGTACGTCTTCTGATCCCATTCCTTGATTCGAAAGCATCCGTTACTGCAATAACCGGGAGCATAAGCCTGTTTCTCCGCAGGAGCGCCTGTAATATACCGGGAATGTACGGGATAGAATTTCGGCAGGGTCAAAAGGGACAAAAAGTAACTGCTGGGTTCAACCAGATCCACGCGGACGGTCTCCCGATCTAGCGCCCTGATGCCGATCTCATCCGACGATTTAATCTGGCCCAAACGATAGGCTTTAGCATTATAGATAATGTCGGTCACCGCTTCAGCGGCAACCCTGTCTTCGTAGCTAATCGCCCGTTTCCAGGAACGCACAAAATCATTGGCGGTCACTGGATCACCGTTGGACCACGAATTTTTCCGCAAATAAAATGTATAAGTCTTTCCGCCGTTGGAAACCACCCATTTCTGCGCGGCGGCCGGAACCAATATTCCATTTTCCCAAGCAACCATAGGCTCATGCGTATTAAAGAGCATATGCTTCTCAGCATCGCTGATCACATTAATCGGATCCACGGATATGGGAAAGGAAGCCAGGTTGATCGTGATTGTCCTGCCTTCCCCGGCCGCTTCCGTAATCAGCCGAGGGTTTCCGGGAAATAAGCATAAAACCAGGATCAGAAGAGACAGTATTTTTTTCCGCATGACAATACTCCCCATCAGTTAGATAATGACCAGAGCATAGGTGACCTTCCTATCTAATATTCTCATTTTATCAAAGTTTTTCCTGTAATTAAACTCCCGAATCTCTCCGGTTTGTCCCCTGCGGGCAGCAAACACGACAAAAAAAAGGCGTCCGGAAAGCCGGGACCGCCTCTTTATTAGATGGCAGTAATCCGCCGCTCAGATCAACCCTAAATCTTGTAATACCGACTTTAACTCTTCATGCTGTTCGGAAGTAGCTTCCACCAACGGCAACCGTAAAGAGCCAACCTCAAACCCTAAAAGCTGAAGAGCGGCTTTAACCATGATTGGGTTAGCGGTAATGAATAAGACCTTAAATAAGGGCAGCAATTCCTGATGGGTCTTGGCCGCTTCGCTTATTCTTCCCTGGACATAATCATCAACCATCGTCTTGAGCCGTCTTCCCACCACATGTGCAGCTACACTAATCACTCCGGCGCCGCCTACAGACATGATCGGCAAGGTTAGGCTATCATCACCACTGTACACTAAGAAATCCTTCGGTAAAAGCTTGATCATTTCCGCAGCTTGATTCAGATCGCCGGCCGCCTCCTTCAAAGCGACTATGTTGTCAATCTGCGCCAATCTGACCATAGTCTGAGGAGTAATGTTAATTCCGGTTCTCCCAGGAATATTATAGACCATTACCGGTAATGAAGTAGTTTCCGCTATAGCCTTAAAGTGTTGAAAAAGCCCTTCCTGAGGCGGCTTATTATAGTAAGGAACTACTGCCATTATTCCATCTACTCCGGTCTTTTCCGCCTCTTTCGTCAATTCTATACTCTTTTTCGTATCATTTGTGCCTGTACCCGCGATCACAGTGGCCTTACCACCCACAGTCTCCACAACCGTTGAGAAGAGCCTGATCTTCTCTTCTGTACTGAGGGTAGGTGATTCCCCTGTAGTACCGGCAATCACCAAACCATCCGAACCGTTTTCCACCAACCGTAAAGCCAATTTACTAGCGCCTTGATAGTCAACTTCTCCTTCTGCGGTAAAAGGTGTAACCATTGCTGTTAATAGACGTCCAAAATTTACCACGTTGATTCCCCCCTCGCGCTTCATGCGTCTCATCTTTCTATCCTCCTAATCCGAACTCCTCATGTAAGGCTCGCAAAGCCCCGGACATATCTTCTTTCTTCACTAAACAAGCGATATTGGTATGCGAATCAGTAGTCTGAATGATTGAGATTCCGGCCTGATAGAGACAGGAGATCACCCGGGCCATTACCCCCGGTACCCCCCGCATTCCCGCACCGACCACAGCCACTTTAGCGTAGCCCTTAGCCGCGTCCATGGTCAACTTGGTATCGGCCAAAACCGCCTGGGCTTCCTCAAACCTCGCTTCTTCCACTATAAATGAGATTCTGTCCGGAGAGACTTGAATCATATCCACACTGATTCCGGCCTCCGCCAACAACTGAAAGACCTTAAGAGCCGTACCGTCTTGATTGAGGTTTCGGTCTGCTGTCAAAATAACCTGGGCGACATCGTTGATATACGCCAATCCAGTAACTACTTTATCTCCTTTAATCTCCACTCCAGAAATGCCTGGTCCGTCTGTAATCAAAGTCCCCTCTTCCTCGCTGAAGGTCGATTTAATCCGCAGAGGAATCCGGGCTGACATGGCGATCTCTACCGCCCGGGGGTGAACCACCTTTGCTCCTAAGTGCGCCATTTCACTAACTTCACTGTAAGTTATCGTCTTTAGGAGCCGGGCTTCAGGAACCATTCTGGGATCAGCAGTCATCACTCCGTCCACGTCCGTATAAACCTCAACCTCCACTGCGTTTAGGGCAGCGCCTAAAGCTACCGCCGTTGTATCACTGCCGCCCCTGCCCAAAGTGGTGATCTCTCCTTCTGTGGTCACCCCTTGAAAACCGGCGACTACCACCACTTCGTATTCTTCCATGAGCTTCAGGATTTTTTCGGTTTTCACCTGAATAATACTGGCTTGAGTATGATGGCTATCAGTGATAATTCCGGCCTGCCCGCCAGATAAGGCAGTAGCGTTGATCCCGGCGGATCTTAAAGCTTGCGTCATGATCACGGCGGAGATAATCTCCCCGCACGACAGCAAGAGATCAAATTCTCTCGGTCTTATTCGGCTATTCTCCTTCGTCGCCAAGCTGATTAAGGTATCAGTAGCATAGGGATCTCCCTGGCGGCCCATGGCGGAGACTACTATAACCAGCCTACAGCCTTTTTTCAATCCTTCTCGAATCTTTCCGACAACCTGTTTCCTCTGATCCTGGGTAGCCACGGAAGTTCCACCAAACTTTTGCACCAGAATCTTCACTGGATAACCCCTTTCCTCACCACTGTCGGAAGAATAGATACATCAAAACACTAATCCGTCCAGACTGTTCACGGGTAACCCTATAATAAGTCCTTGTTCACTAGATACTCCGCGATCTGGACTGCATTAGTAGCTGCTCCCTTCAAGAGATTATCAGCCACTATCCAGAGGTGGAGACCGTTTTCTATTGAAAAGTCCTCTCTGATCCGGCCGACAAAAGTCTCATCCTTCCCGGAGGCCAAGATCGGCATGGGGTAGATATTACCTGCCGGATCATCCATGACCACCACACCCGGGGCTTTGGCCAGGATTTCCCGGGCTGCGTCCGGGGTTAACTTCTTTTTGGTCTCAATATTAACCGCTTCGCTGTGTCCTCTAAAGACCGGTACCCGAACAGTAGTTGCGGTCACCTTTATCTTAGGATCAATAATCTTCTCGGTCTCCTTGACCATCTTCCATTCTTCGGCCGTATAACCCGTCTCATCAAACCGATCTATATGGGGAAGTACGTTAAAAGCGATTCGGTGTGGGTAAACATGGTTCTCCATTTCATCGCCTTGCGCATAGGCCTTGATCTGTTCGTCCAGTTCCTGAATGGCTTTATGCCCCGACCCGGATACCGCCTGGAAAGTAGTGACTACTACCCTCTTGATGGTTGCAGCATCGTGCAAAGGCTTTAAGACCGCCACCATTTGAATGGTGGAGCAATTGGGGTTAGCGATAATTCTCTCTTTCCCCGTTAATACTTGGCCGTTAACCTCCGGAACAATCAGGGGAATCTCCGGTTCCATCCTCCAGGCTTTACTGTTGTCAATGACCACTACCCCTTTTTCCGCGGCCAAAGGCGCTAACTCCCTGCTGGGTCCGGCACCTGCACTGAAAAGGGCGACATCCAATCCGTCAAACTTCGCCGGATCCGTCACTTCAATAGTATATTCCTTCCCACGGAAGTTGATTTTTCGCCCGGCAGAGCGTTCCGTAGCCATGAGCCTTAAATCTTCAACCGGAATTCCGCTTCTCTCCAGAACCCGGATCATTTCCTGCCCGACCGCTCCCCCAGCGCCCACTACACCAATTCGATACTTTCTCAAAATTATGATTCCTCCTTAGATCAGAATAAGTAATAAACTTGCATGGTATACAAAAGTCTGTATAGGCAAGGTTAATGTGATTATTAAATTATACATACATGGAATAATTACTGCCCAATAAATATCATTCCTCTAAAATAGTAATTTAGATGAAATGGCTTAATCATACTTGATTAGAACAGGTTGGATCTGTGAAGCTTGCAGAGCCGCTGCTACCGTCGGTAAAAGTAGATCCATCTTCGCTACCAAAGAGCGGGGCTTACCTACGGGGTTATCCTGGCCAAACGGCACAAAGTAGAATAGCTTTCTATTGACCAAGGAGGCCAGGTGAATAAGGCTGACCCCCAATCCGTCATTGGTGGAGACTCCAATCACTACCGGCCCGTTATTCCGTAGATGTGCTTTACAGGCCAAGGAGACCGGTGAATCGGAGAGCCCCAGCGCCAATCTGGCCAGGGTTGTTCCTGTACAAGGCGCCACTACCATCAGATCCAAAAGATTTTGCGGCCCGATTGGTTCCACCTCAACCAGGGTTCGCCATGGCTTCTTTCCGGTAATTCTTTGTAATTCTCCCTCCAGATCCTCGGCTTTTCCAAATCTGGTATCAGTATCCGCCACTGTAGAAGAGAGAATGGGAAATACTTCCGCCCCTGCTCGAACCAACCGCTCAATCTCGGGTATGACCTTGCTGACTGTACAATGGGATCCGGTCAGACCAAAGCCGATCCTCACCTCTGTTAAGGACATCTTTACGCACCTCCAAGCCTTAAGACCTCTGAGGAGTGTAGGCGCCTCAAACAGTGTCTACACTCTTTTTTTGCTGAGGGCTTTCTTGATTAAGCTTGGGAGGCTGGAAGCAAGAATTTTTCCCGCAGTCTGTGGAGCGACTTTTCCCGGAAGGCCCGAGGCCAAAAAGGCTTTGAGCCCTCTTTTTTTCGCTGCCGCCAAATCAATCCCACCCGGGGCGGAGGCCAGATCGATCAAGAGCAAATCCGGATTGGCCTCTGCTCCCTCGTTGATCATCTCTGCTGTTAATACCGGAGCGGGGATCGTATTAAAGACCAGATCCGCCCCTTTAATTTCTACCGCCAACCGGCTGAGAGGCACAGCCCGGCAGCCGATCTCAGCAGCTTCTTGCCGCTGCTTTTGATTTCTTGCTGCTATCACAACTTGAGCGCCTAAACACAGTAACCTTTGCGTCAAGGCCCTGGCTACCCGTCCATAGCCTAGAGTCAGACAGACGCTGTTATCTATGGTGAACTCCGTATGCTCCATCGCCAACTGAATGGCGCCTTCGGCCGTAGGAATAGCATTGGGGATCGCAATCTCATCCAATTCTGCAAATTCCAAAACCTGTTGATTGAAGCGTTCGGCTGCAGACCTCAAGGGCGTGGAAAGAATACCGGTGACAATCAAGGTATGCGGTTCCAATTGGCTAAAGAAGTCTTGATCAATGACAATCTGCAACTCTGAGCAGTTGGTCCGCACTTTCCCCGTTTTATCCACACCACTAATGGGGAGAACAACCACACCGGTATTCATCACAGCCTCTTCCAGCGAATCAGCATAAAACAGGCGGGAAGACGGTTTTGCGCCCGACAAACCCCAAACTTTAACCCAAGCCGCCTCTTCGCTTAAGGCTTCGGCCACCATAACTTGTCGGCTGTCTCCACCGATCACTGCCACTCCCGTCTCTGCTAGACATGATGACATGGAAGTTACTCCTCCTCCCAAGATTACCAGGCATAAGTAATAGCATTATATTCTAAACCCGGTCGGGAGGTTCATTGGCCGGTCCCAATTGCTAATCCATAAGGTTTTCTAAGCCGTAGATTAAGCCTTTCATCTTTATAATCTTCCTGATTGCTAACAAAACCCCAGGCATAAATGAGGTTCTATCCAACGAATCGTGTTTGATGGTTAAGGTCTGACCGATCCCACCGAAGATCACCTCTTGGTGGGCGACCAACCCGGGTAACCTGACACTGTGGATATGAACACTGGAGTAATCGCCACCTCTAGCCCCCTTTACCTTTTCCAAAGGCGCGGGTTTAGGAGTTAGGGCTTGCGCGCGGCCGTTCTTAATCATCTCTGCCGTCTTCATTGCTGTTCCGGACGGAGCATCAATTTTTCGATCATGATGCAATTCGATAATTTCCGCTTCCGGAAGATATTTCGCCGCCTCTTTGGCGAAGCGCATCATCAATACAGCGCCAATGGCAAAATTAGGAGCAATTAAAAGTCCTTTACCCGCTTGATCCGTCAAGGCGGCCATTTCTGCCAAATTCTCCTCTGTGAGGCCTGTGGTACCAATTACCCCATTCACTCCTGCTTCCAGAATAGCCTTGATATTCTCCTTTACTACTAACGGAGTGGTAAAATCAACCACCACATCCGGTTTGGTCTTTTGCAGTGTCTCCGTTAAGTTGCTGGAGATAACTACCTCCGTTCCTCCGACTCCCGTTAACGCAGAAACATCGGTCCCGACTCCCGCCTTATCCACGGCGCCTACCAAAGACAGATCCTCTTGGGCGGTGACTGCCTTCATTACCTCCCGACCCATTCTGCCATAGGCGCCGGATACCACTACCCGTATTTTTTCCATTTCACTACCTCCTGCTCATCAACAGGTCGATCTGTACTATAAGAAACAGCTGGCGACGATAACTTCGACCATCGCTGGATTCGTCCCCCTCTTTAGTATGATAAAAGGTTGGCTTAAAGCCAACCTTACAATACGTCAAACCCAGACAGGGTCATCGGTGGTAAGATAGCTCTTCACCAAAGTGGTGACAGTATCACGGTTCTTCACCATGATCCCAGCCGGTTTTTTGGGCCCGCTTAAAAGCGAAAAAACCAACTTCGGCGGCGATACCTTTGGTTTGAGTTCCTCGACCTGCCCCGGTCTCCCTCAAATTACTCTTCATCAGCCGCGCCTCTACTCTACCCCTGAGGTTATTCAAAGTTCTTCAGCACATACAAGAAATCTATCGGTATATGCCGGACTATGAATAGCAACACTATTTAATTGAATATATTGTCCTATAATTATCCCTGTCTGTCAAGTCTTTTACAAAGATTTATCCCACTCTCCCGCCAGCTGGGCCGGGAAAAAGAAAGACGCGCGTGATGACGCGCGCACTGTTACAACTTGGCATCAAAGTTGGAACCCGGCCGAAATTCTTCCTGTGCTTTTCCTTTGGTCACTGTGCGAGTTTCTCCGCCGGAGACATAGATCCGTCCACACTCCGGACAAACAGCAGTATACAATCGCACAGTCTGAAAAAGCACCTCTTTACCTTCTCTTTCTGCTTTGTCTTGATTCCGAACCACATGTTCCTGTTCATGGGCACGAACCTTCACGGCTGCTTCCTCCGGAGAAATCCGGGCGGCGCTTTTATATGATACTCCCGGATCATTGGATTCATCTTGATATTTACGGGATTCACAGGTTTCGCAATCCAGCAGCCCCAGTTTTTTTAAGACCCGGTCAGTCAATACTTCTGTCCATTCAGGTAGTTGCCGCCTACCGGGGTCGGTTTTATCCGTTGGCTTCATCTGATGATGGTGGCTGTCGGGGAAATTTTCTTCCCGAGCTTCCGGCGTTCTTACCTCACTCCCGGCCACCACCTGCTGAAACCGGCCGATCCGCGCCCCTTCATCAAACGTCGGGCGATAATAATTTGGAAGAATGGATCCAAGCTTTCCGATCATCCGAACTCACCCTCCATGGCGTTCTTCTCTCTATGCCTGAAACCGTTAATCATGTTAATATCGATTCTAACCACATTATTACACACTTTTCTGAAAATAGCAAGAGGCGCCTCACCCCTTACCCCTCTTCTCCCGTTTCTGCTGCCAACTCCACAAGGAGAACGTCGGTACTGATCTTCCGTACGGCTTTCCACGGGATAATTCTTTCTTGCCTAAACGGCCATCTTCCTGAGGTCATCTTGAACGAACTAAGCTGACCCAGTCTTAAATCCAAATCTGCTTCCGGATAAAACAATACCCCTAACTTGCTACCATCAGTTAGGTTAATCACTTCTTTACCGTTTAAATCGGAAAGCCGCATCCCTCTCTCCTCCCCTAACAAGATATGGCGCTGGAGAGGAATTATGCTTTCCACTCTTTAAACGTGATAGTTGCTCTCCTTATTTTTCCTCATTATGAAAGTCCTTGCACAACTTCTTCAAAGCTTTCTTTTCAATTCTGGAAACATATGAACGGGAAATCCCCAACATTTTCGAGATTTCCCTTTGCGTTTTGGTGAACCCGTTCTTTAACCCGTAACGGAGTTCTATGACCTTCCGTTCCCGCGGACTTAGAATATTCAGTTTCCTCCGTAACTGTTCCTCCTCCAGCTTAAACTCGACCGCCTCCGGTACTACATCAATCCCGGTATCCAAGACATCAAGCAAGGAGATTTCATTTCCTTCTTTGTCCGCGCCAATCGGTTCCTGGAGAAATAAATCCCCCTTGCTCTTTTTTATGGAGCGCAGGTGCATCAGGATTTCATTTTCAATACAGCGGGCGGCGTAAGTCGCCAATCTGGTGTTATGGTTTCTTTTATAGGTATTAATCCCTTTAATCAAGCCAATCGTTCCAATGGATATTAGGTCGTCAATATCTTCTCCTGTATTGTCAAACTTCTTAACTATATGCGCCACTAAGCGCAGGTTCCGTTCGACCAAACAGTTTCTGGCCTCTTGATCCCCTCTTTCCATTCTAATAATCAATTCCCGCTCTTCTTTTTCTCCTAAAGGCAATGGAAAGATATTGTTATTGGATATATACGAGACCAACCAGGCCAACCCGTCACAAACTCCGCTGAGCATAGCTCCTATAAAAGAAAGCATTCCAGAGCACACCTCCGTAATCAGGGAGCACATACGCATTTAACCGCTGTATACTTTATGTTTCTTTCGTCCCGTATGTGCCAGTCCAGATCTCCAAGGTTATCTGGTAAAAAAAAACACCTCCTTTTGGAAACCACGCCGTTCGTGGACGGCTCTAGTCTACCCAAAGAGAGGCATTTCACCCAAAACCTGAAACCGGTTTTATCTTTGTCCGGCAATAAGTTGTTTCTTTCTATTCCAAACTGCGTTGGGCATTGAGGTGTTCCCGGTAAGAACGGGAAAAGATATGACTACCATCGGGTTTAGCTACAAAATACAGGTAATTAGTCTCCGTAGGCTTAATGGCCGCAGCCAAGGAGGCCCGTCCCGGATTACAGATGGGTCCTGGTGGCAGTCCGTAATTCTTATAGGTGTTATACGGTGAATCAATCTCCAAGTCTTTATATAACAACCGCGGCTTTCTCTCACCTAAAGCATATTGCACAGTGGCGCACGACTGCAGGGGATATCTTTTTTTTATTCTATTGATAAATACACCGGCAATGATTGGCCGGTCACTCTCCACCTTGGCCTCGGCTTCCACAATAGACGCTAAAATTACACTCTTATAGGGACTCAGTCCCTGCCCATCCTTAAAACTTTGCCCATCCCCATCTGCTGTTAACTCGGACCATACTTGGCGAAAACGTCGCAATAACGTAGACAAAACCTCTTTCTCCGTCATTCCTTCAATAAATTCGTAAGTATCGGGAAAGAGAAAACCCTCTCCGGAACCTGTTACCAATTCAGGCGGGAGAATCGAGGCCAAAAACTCCTCATCTTCGAGTAAATCCGTGAACACTTCCGGATCAATCAAGCCTTTCTTCGCTAACAATTCAGTGATTTCATCGGCTCTCAGCCCTTCCGGAATGGTAACCCGGTGAATGATCGGCCGTCCCTTCTCCAATTCACGCAAGAGTTCGGCAAAGGAGAGCCGGGGTTCTAAGAGATAGTGTCCTGCTTTGATTCGGTTTTCCTTTCCAAACAAATAGACATACCAAATGAAACTCCGGCTGTTATTGATCAAACCTTCCTCTTCCAATAGACGGGCCACTTGCGTTAGGGAAGAGCCCAAAGGGATACTGAGGAAAACTTTTTCCTCAGAACGGTTTTGAGCTTGTACACCAAAAAAAACCCACGCCACCTGTCCGGTAAAAAAGATAAAAGCCAAGACGAGAAGGGGCTCCATGAAAAACACTAAACGGGACCGGCCTTTAACCACCGGTCCCCATACTTTCGTAAAGTTTTCTACTCCTAGGCGGCAAAATCTTGTAAGTCTGGGGATTAACCTATGCAGGTTCAGGTCACGACGTGTTCCCACACGGCGACACCTCCTCCCCATAATTATAGCCGATCTTTACCGGGCATGCAATTTGTAACCTCTAAACTCATGACGATGCAGGCGCCCAAAGGTTTTACCGTAAAAGCTTTAAGAGCCTTATTCATCCTTCCCGGTTGGCGTCATCATTATCTTCTTCGTCCAGATCAGTGTCGTCTTCATACTCCACTTCCAATAACTGTTGGACCCCCTCCAGTTCCTCATCTTCCACATCCACCAGAATCTCTTCGCCGGTTTCGTCCGTTTCCAACCGGAAGACATGCGCCTCTTCTTCCTCGGGGTCCTCTTGAATCTCTGGAACTAAAATCACATACTTCTTCTCTTCCATCTCCAGAACTCTCTCTAATGTATACCGGTATTCCTGCCCATCCTCATCCACTAAAACAATCCAATCTTGTTCAGTTTCATGACTCAAAGTTACTCCTCCTTCTCGCGCCTGCATCAGTAGACGCCTTTAATGTTTATTCTATCCCGTATACTCCAAAATTAAAGGTACTATACTAGGTAAGTGATCAACTATACGTATAACCACTATCTATAATACTTATGCCTAAAAAAATTATTTTATGTCATCACTACACACGTAATTAACGGATTGCCCGGGCAGTTCAGGTATTTCTGTAACGTAAAAAACTCTCCAGTAAAATTACGGCGGCTACTTGATCAATGACCTTTCTTCTTTTCGCTCTGGACAGGTCGGCGCTGACCAGCGTACGCTCGGCTTCTGTTGTGGTCAAACGTTCATCCCAGAACACCGGTTCCACCCCGCACCTGACGCCCAGCAAACGTCCGAATTTCCGGATCCCTTGGGCTTCCGGTCCCTCTCTCCCATCCATATGCCGTGGCAAGCCCAGCAGTAACCTCTGAGCTTGATACTTTCGGAATAACTCCGCTAAATAAGCCAGGTCCTTTTCCAACCCGCCTTTTCTCTGATAAACCTCAATTCCCTGGGCAATTAGGCCTAAAGGGTCACTGATTGCCACCCCGATTCTTTTCGAACCGACATCCAAAGCCATCCAACGTTCTTCCATCCCGGATCTCCTCTGCAATGATAGTTGGGCCTGTGTGCACTAGATAATCTTCAACGCCATTACTTCGCAAACTCCACTGCAATAACCGCAAGTCAGGCAGAGATCATGACGGACTACGGCTTTCCCATTGCTTAAGGAAAGAGCGCCAAAGGGACAACGCTCTACACAACGTCCGCACCCTTCACACCAAAATTCAATATGTAGACACCTGGAACGGGTACGTACACTCTTTTCCAGATCAGGAGAAGGGGTTTCCCCTTTGAGCACCGCCAAATTATAACAAATCTCCGCTTCACTTTGCATGCCAATCGCCACAGAGCTAACCCCGGGAAGTCCCGCAGCCTTGCTCAGCGCGGTGGCGGGTTCTGTAGAGAGGTGACCACCGGCCAAGGTTTTCATCAAATAAATTCCTTTTCCCATTTGCCTGGCTAAATCAATGGCTTCCCGCATCTCTGCAGCTGTGCCGTCTCTAATGCCCCACCCTTTGTAATTATATAAAGGATGAATGACCTCAATCTCCGGGTGGGCCGCGCCTGCCCGCACTCCGGCTATATGATGCGTGGATAATCCTACCGCGCCTACCAAACCTTTTTCTTTGGCCTCAAGTAAATAATCTAAAGCGCCACGGTGTCCCCGAAGAGTAGCTTCCGACTCTTGCTCATGAAGAAGAAAAAGGGGGATGGTAGGTAAATCCATCTCCTTTCTAGCCTTCTCCACACTCCTTTTCATCTCTTCTGCGGTGGTCGCATATGATTTAGTCGACACCACTACCTCTTGGGTAACCCCTTTTAAGGCCTGCCGAATATAGGGATATGTTCCGTAAATCTCTGCGGTGTCAAAAAAATTAACCCCAAGCTCCAGCCCGTATCTAAGCAACGAAACCCCTTCCGCCAAGGGTAGATCGCGTTGAGTGGGACCGATCGTCAATACACCATAACATAGGGCTGATACTGTATATTTTGTCTTACCTAATCTTCGATAAAAACCCATTGCCGTCATTTCTCCGTGGGAAAAACCATTCTAACTTGAAAACTAAACTTGGGGATAGTTTTAGCCCGCCCGTGGCTGCGAAACTCCACCCGGCCAATCTCCGTAAAACCTACCAGCGCCTTTTTGGCCTCTTCCAAAGTCTTCCCGGCTATAGCCAGCATAATCTTTCTCTTGTCTATTCTCCCCCGGATCTTGGCCGTAGCTTGCATCTCTACTTTTGCGTGGCGCAGATCTTTCCCTGTCACCACTAGATTCTGCAGAGCAATATCGTTGGTGACTGTTAAGAACTCATCGGGCAGACCTTGGTTCAGATTATAGTGCAGACACTTATATACATTATTCTTGCTGATGACGGCAGCCCGAACTTTATAAGATAACTTCACCGTGACTGTGCTGCTCTCCTGACCCACCGGCGGATCGGGGGTAATACTCTCCACTGTTGTCTCCACCAGTTCCGGTAAGAAGAGATAATCCTGGTCAACCAGTTTTTTAATCTCTTCCGTTGTCTTTAGTTGCATCTGCCTTCTGGCTTCCTCTTCTGCTTTGGCAATGTCGGAGGCTTGTACAACTGAGACAGTCCGATCCGTTCCGGTTGTGAAAGCCCTGGGGTTGATGACGCGTAAACTCTTGGCCAGATGTCCGACGATCCGGGTAATGGATTTCTGCCCCACATTACCTGCGGAACCCTTCTCCGTAGCCTCGACTTCCACGTCTGCTTGTCCATATACTTCTCCGGTTGGAATCCCCAAGAGATACTCGGTAGATTTCTTAGGCACAATCACATTACGGGTAGTGGTAAAAGAAAAACCGGTCTGTGTGGTTACCACAGTGCCCTTCGGCACCACTATCGGATTAGTGCTGTTATTAATGAACCTTACCACTCCACGGGCAGGTTTGTCGCCAATCTTCTTCTTCCCGGAGGTTGACATGGTATAGGCGACTTCTCCTTGTTTTTCAATCAACCGCGTTGGGATGAGGTTTTTTGTAATATCCCTTTCCGAAAAATCCAAACCCGCCTCGGCTTGAACTGAGAAAGACCAATCTTTATAAGCCGGATAAACGATCAGGGTCACCCGCGGCTTAAAAAGCATATAAGAACCGGCCAAAAAACTAAAGACCGTAAAAAGCAAGGCCAAAGCCAGCCGACCGGGTTTGGACGGGTGAGACTGCGCCAGACTGCTTTCATCATCAACATAACGGATACGCGCTGTATCACTGGAGGCGGCCTCACTTGGCCCCATATCCAACGGAACCTGTTCAAAGTTGATGGGCAATTGATTCTGCCTGGGTTCCGGAGATTTTTTTTGCAGAGCATCATCCAATTGGATGCCGAGCTTTCCCGCTAATTTCTTCACGGCCTTATCTTTAACCACCAAGGAGAGCTCTTTACCCTCTTCCTCACTATAAAACTTTAAAAGCCGTAAATTGATTTCGCTTCGCAGCAAAGGGGCGCGCGTATCGGAGAAGATGATGACCCTATGCGCTGGGGTCTCCCGCATTTTCTGGATTAGTCCTTGGATTGTTTCATTTTTCTCCAGAGGTAAGACTTCAGTCTTAGCCACAATTTATTTACCCCCCTACAGCGTATAAATGATCATTATTTTAACAAGCGATAATTTTCAATGCATTCCACCATCCAGCTAGGTTAAACTCGCCTTATATTATATCATCTTTATCATACTTAAACTAATCTTTACTGTCAATCTTTGTCTCTTTTCCCCGCTGGCAGTGGTTTTATCCGCCCAAATGTTCTGTAGTAAATTTACGCCAATAGTACCGGAGCATAACTTGGAAGACTGCGCCAACCGGCACCGCAAAAATGACCCCGGCAAAGCCGAAGAGCTCCCCCCCGACCAGTAAAAAGAAGATCACCAGTAAGGGGTGTAAACCTACTTTATCTCCGATAATCCTAGGAATAATTACCACGGTTTCCAATTGGTTTACCAGAAAAAAAAGGAGGATCACATACAAGGCCTTCCAGGGTGAATCTTGCGCCGCCAAGAGGACCGCCGGGGTTGCTCCCAACAGCGGACCGAAATAGGGGATAATATTGAAAATTCCCGCTAAAACTCCGATTAAGATGGCCAGATCCACCCGGAGAATGAGCAAACCGATGGTTAAGAGCAGCCCCACCACCAACCCAGCCAAAGCTTGCGCCCGCAGATACATGATGACTACTTCAACCATCTCCGTCACCACGTCTTGATCTTCCCGGAATAATTGTTTTGCCCGGTACTGTATGACTCTTCTCAGCTCCGGTAAGTCCCTGCTGAAATAGAAGGCTAGGACCGGCGTCAACAGCAATAAAATGGACTGGGGAAAGAAGCTGATCAAAAGTGTGCCCAAGCGAAGCAGGAACCCCCGCAAGAACTCCTCCCCCCACAGCAGTGTCTCATCAATCACCTGGCGGATATTCTGCGGTAGACGAAACCTTTTATAAGCCTGATTCAACCGGGTAAACCATTGCTGAACTCCTCGCGCATAGTCCGGCAATTTTGCCAAAGCATTGTCCAGGTCTGTAATTAGACCCGGTAAAAACCAGACCACAAGTGCTGTGAGGAAGATTCCTAATAAAACAAAGACTGTCAGTACTGCTGCCGAACGGGAAGCGCCCTTTCGCTCAAACCAAACCACTAGGGGATCGAGGAGCAAAGCCAGGAATAAGCCAAGTAAAAAAGGGAGAATAATACGGAAGAGAAAAAAAAAGATCAATAGAAAGAGAAGTACCATGAAGATTATAATCCCATAGGCGGCGGGTTTTTTCATCTGTTTATCTCCTATATACTGTTTAAGCTTGCCAGCCAACCGCTGCACCGGGAATCCAAAATTGAGGCGCCGGTAAGCAACGGATTTATGGAGAGGCCCAATACCGTGGTGATGATTATTTTAGTATACCCGCCAATGCAAAAGACTACTCTCACAGGGCATAATCAATTAGGTCCTGGTAATAAACCCTCCTCCCAACAGAAGATCGTCATCATAAAAGACTATGGCCTGACCGGGAGTTACCGCCCGTTGCGGCTCGGTAAATTTTACATATGCGACCTTATCGCCGGGTTCAATCACCGCCGGGACAGGCGCAGCTGAATACCTAATCTTCACCAATGCTTTAATCTTCGAACTCGGGGGCGGAATACTTACCCAATTAACCTGCGCCACTTGGGCTCCTTCCCGAAATACCTGGTCAGCCGGGCCCACCACCACTCTTCTCTCGGCCGGGAGCAGATCAACCACATACAGCGGTTGCGGGGCGGCAATCCCCAGTCCCCTCCTCTGCCCTATGGTATAGAAAGAGACGCCTTGATGCCGTCCGAGGACCCGGCCCTGAGTATCTACAATCTCACCGGGTTGGAGAGATTCCGGTCGTTCTTCTCTGAGGAAGCGTCCATAATCATGATCAGGGATAAAGCAGATCTCCTGACTCTCCGCTTTTTCGGCGGTGGGAAGCCCTTCTGCCCTGGCTATTTGCCGTACATCTTCCTTAGTTAAGTCGCCAAGCGGAAAAAGGGCCCGGGCCAACTGTTCCTGGGATAATCCAAACAACACGTAACTCTGGTCTTTATGCGAGTCCTTCCCGCGCTTAAGGGTATATCGCCCATTAGCGGAGTCATAACTTTTGATCGCGTAGTGTCCGGTGGCAATAAACTCCGCCCCCATCGCCCGCCCTTTCTCCAATAACGCTTGGAACTTGACTTTATTATTACACAGAATGCAAGGGTTCGGAGTCTCCCCTTTGATATAGGAAGAAATGAAATATTCCACTACTTCTCGGGCGAAGATCTCCTTGAAATTCAACACATAAAAGGGTATATTCAAGGCGGACGCCACTCTTCTGGAGTCCTCCACCGCAGACAAGGAACAGCAAGTACGCTCGGAGTAATCATTGGTCTCGGTTTGGGCTCGACTAACCTCCGGTTCCCAGATTCGCATAGTCACCCCGATTACCTCATAGTCGGCTTTGACTAAAAGATAAGCCGCGACCGAACTGTCGACTCCCCCGCTCATGCCAATTACGACTTTCTTTGCCATCTCGTACTCCCCTCATTCAGCCCGAGTCCGGACGATTAAACCCTACTTTTATATTCTCCACAAAAACCCGGCAGAAAATGACCGGTGCGCACCTGTTAAAAAGAGAAAAAAGCCCTACTTCAGGGCGTTATACCTTTGATACTCCCACTATTACCTCTGCTCTAGCTTACTTTTTATCATCTTCCTGTATAGAAAAGATCTCAAAAATCCCTAAATGTTTTAGGCGTTTCACTACATTCCGCACTGTCGGCTCGTCAAATTTTTTTAAAATATTCGCCACGTGCGTTCTAATGGTTGAAGGCGCCACATATCGAATCTCGGCAATCTCTTTTTGGGTTTTCCCTTCAGCCAATAAACGTAAAAGCGCCAACTCAGTGGGGGTAAGTTTGTATACAATATTTAAGGTGGAAATCAGACTGGCCCGCTCGGCCCGCATCACGCGAAACTCTTCCCGGATCATGTGCGCCACTTGCGGTCGAATCGGCGACATATCGCAAGCAGCCGAACGGACTGATTCCAAGATCTCCGCAGCTGAAGCGTTTTTCAATACATAATCAACTGCTCCCGCTTCAAAGGCGGAAAACACGGTTTCATCATCGCCGAAATGTGTTAAAATCACACAACGGATATTGAGTTTCTTTTCAGAAAGGGCCCTGATTACTTCCACTCCGGCTTTGGGCGTCTCCATCTCCACATCCAAGAGCATCACATCGGGTTTTGTTTTCACGGCCAATTCCAAAGCTTCTTTACCAGTAGCCACACTACCGATGATCTGCATATCCGGCTCATGACCCAATACCATATTCAAGTATTCACGGATGGGATCCATATCGTCGGCAATGAGTAACCGGATCGGAGAATTCGCCATCTATATCGTCCCCCACTTCTTGTTATCTCCGGACTTTTGTACTACTTCTCCGGCAAATCCGCAAACTCCTGCTGTAAAGTGAGGAATTGCCTTGTTGGTCAATAGTTCGGCTTGGCAAGAGGTTCTCCGAGCTCCCCTGTTCTCCGGTTGAAGTCAGGATAGATATTCCAACCTCGCTCAAAGTCGGGATTATTCCTGTAGTACTCATCTAATTTCTCATTCCATAAATCGTCGACCTTCTTTAATTCTCCCATCAAATCTCCACCTTCGCGGATAATTCGTTGGAAAACAGTACACGGACTCTCTATCGGTCGTTCCCAATCAGGCAAATGGGGATAGGTCGCCAAATAATCCTGGTCAAAAGTGGTGGCGAACTCAAGAAAACCCGTAGTTTGCGGAAGCTTTTTCACATAATCCTTTATGACCAAAGGATCGATGTCAATATGAATACCCTCTTCATACATGAGGCCCCGTACCTCATATTGACTGAACCACTTAATAACTTCCCAGGCTTCTAGTTGATGGCGGCTTTGCTTATTCAAGTTCCAAAAACCAGCCAAGACCATCGCCCGGGACTTTCCGTGAAACTCCCCGTCATAAGTGGGAATCGGCGCCACTCCCCAATCAAACTTGGCGGGAAATTGATAGTTTAATACTCCAACATCCCAGGCCTCTCCCATAAACATCCCGATTCTGCCCTGAGCAAACTGCGCCCTGAGCGCATCATTGGTCAAGACTACGGTTCCGGGAAAGAGAGAACCGTCGGCATCCAACTTTAGCAGAAGGTCAAAGACCCGGTAATAACCTTGCATCGCCCACTTGCCTTCCTTCCAGTCCCAGAAGGCCGGGTCGCCGTTGGCTTCCGCCCATTGACTCGGCATCCATTCCAACGGCCATAGATCCGCGCCGCAATACGCAAAACCAAAAATTTTACCGTCCCCGTATTCCGTAATTTCTTTGGCTATTTGCCGTAACTCCTGATAAGAACGGGGCGGTTGGTCCGGATCACGGCCAATCGCGCGAAAGAGATCCCGGTTATAAATTAGTCTCGAGTTGAAGACTTGTATGGGTAAGGCATAGACACGCCCTTGATAGGTGGTCAAACCTTCAATCCAGTACCAATCAGGCCACTGCTTCTTCCATTCCTCAAAGCCAGGGAGATCATCATACCAAGTTACCGCCCCTGCCGTAAAAGGATTGGCATAGCCCGTTATAAAACCGCTGCTATATAAGTCCGGACCCTCCCCCCGGTTCTGGGCTTCATGAAAGACATTCCAGGAATCGTCACCGATGATCCGTAAGGAAACTTCAATTCCCTTTTCTTTTCCCACTGAATCATTGAATCTGTCGACCAATTTTTGCAGACAATCCGCCATATGCCGGTGGTGAGTCCACATGGAAATCTTCACTACCGGCTTAGTATTGAAAGTAAAAATAGATCTAATCCGTAATAAGCCCTCCGGACTAAGCACAAAAACAACGCCGATTAGCAATAGAAGAAGGATTGGAATCCAGCCTTTTACGCGCACGTGATTTCGCCCCCCTTTGCATTACCTAAGTTATACCGGGCGTATGGTCACTACCCGTTAAATTAGTTACTGCTGTGTTCCGGCAAAGGCGGACACCGCAAGAATGAAAGCGGCATTGTAGTCAATTGCGGTCTCGTTAGAAGAATAGGAGTTCTGTGCATCCGCATAACTGAAAGGCCCCTGATTAGCCGGTTCCACCAAAGATTCGGAGTTATTATTGGGCCCCCCCACCACCAGTCCGGGTAGAGGCTTACGCCTGGAAGCCACCAGCCGATGATGGGGATTACGCACCGTATTTGTACCTAATTGCGCCACAAAGCATTTTGATAAAGGATTTAAGCCTAAAACAAAATCCAACTGGGCCAAAGCGGCTTCCAAGTATTCAGGGTTCGGTCGAAGCTGATGCGCAAGGATCATCGTGATCCCTCTCGCCAGTCCCTCTTTATTGGAAGCCCAGGCGAAATCGGAGAATTTTAAAGAATACCTATATCCGCTCTCCTTCGTACGGAGCAACTCGCTATCCGCCGCTTCGATAATCAGATCTTCGACTATTCTTTGCAGATCCGGATTACTCTTTCCCGCCCGTGCATAATGGAAGTACCCCAATAGTGCTGAGTCGGACCAAGAAAGCGGAGTCGGCCGGTCCAGTCTCTCTTCTCCTGCCTTGACTTTTTCCACATTCACTACTTCCGCCAGATAATCATCTCTGCCGAAAAGGGCGACCAATTCAAAAGCTGCCCACAGCCTATCCGGTCGGTCAGTGGCGGAACCATAGGCGCCTGACCCCTCATCATCGAAACCGGAATGATCCCAGATGAAATCCGGATTCTCACACAAAAACTTCCAAGATTTCTCTGCAGCCACCAAGGCTTTTCTGGCGAAAACAGGATCAACTTCCTCATAGATCCGGGCGGCAATAGCCATCGTGGCAACAAACTTCGCTGTATCCGCAGTTGATATGCCATAGATGTATCGTGGCTGCCTGTCAAAATCCGGAGTGGTGTTAATCGACGGCCAGCGGCTTCCGGAGAGCTTGTGATAGACTGCGCCGTCCGGACGCTGCATGGTAAAGAGCCATTCCAGACCGATTCGCGCTTCGTCCAATAGATCCGGGATACCGTTTCCGCTCTCCGGTATATCGAACTGCCCGTCATAAAATTTTTCGGGCCACAATTCATAAGCGGTCAGCATTTGCGCTGCAGTTACAGTAGTTGTGCTTACATATTTACCGTAATCTCCCGCATCATGCCAGCCTCCGACGGAGAAAATCTTTTCATTGGCTGCATAGAACTGATCAGCCCGGGCTAAAAACCCATCTTTCAGGTGACAGTAGGGGTGGTAATGACCGGTTGTTTCCAAGTCATTCAATTCAATACCGCACCGCTGCAGGTATAGAAATCTCGTCCCCAGCTTCAAAGGGTCATTATACACATCAGGACCAATGATAAAAGAATAGGATTCCCCTACCCCCGGCACCAGAATACGATATCTACCCGGGATAACGAAAGAGGTGAATTCCCCCTGCCAAATCACCCGTTCCGAAGTCCGGTCATAAACAGGCCGTAAGGTCCCTTTATACATCTCCTTCTTGCTTTCCTCCGCCAAAAGAATGAACTCCCCGGCTTCCTCTGCGGAAACCACCCGCTTAAAATAGTCTGGTAAATACCCCACCTGGTTGACAAAGACTTTTTTACCGGTCTCCGCTTCTTTCGGCACGCCGACGGCGGTAAATTCTGCGCAGGACAGCAGCGCCGGGATGACAAGGAAACTAAGTATATAACATAACTGTCTCTTCTTCATCAGCCGTCCTCCCCTCTTTTGACTGATTTTTCTTCTCTTCATAACACGTAACGTACTATTTATTTATATACGACTTCCCGTGTAACAACAAAGATGGTATAGAAGAAGACAAAACCAGAATAAACCGTAAAAGGGTCACCTTTATTTTCTAATGGTGACCCTAAAGCTCTGATCAAAGCATCCTGTTTTCCAAGCCAAAATACCGTCCATTTTATACTGTACTTCAGTACACAGCTTTTTCGGTAGGTTTTCCAAAAACGTTGCGCTGTTGATAACGGAAGATCAACCTTTAACACTACCGGACAGCCCTTCCATGAATTGCCGTTGATAGATGAGGAAAAAGACGATTGGTACGAAAACGGCTAAAAATCCGGTAGCCATCATCGCGTCATAATCCTTGGCAATGGTAATGCTATCCATGACCTGCAGTTTAATGGGTAGAGTATGCAACGTTCTGTTCCGCAAGACAATCATGGGGATTAGAAAATCATTCCAGATCAACCGGAACTGATAAATCGCCAGAGCGGAAAGGGCCGGTTTACTTATGGGAAGAATAATCTGCCACCAAATCCGTAATTTATTGGCGCCGTCCATAACCGCCGCTTCAATCAGTGAGATTGGTAACCTCACATAAAACTGTCGGATTAAGAATACGCCAAAGGCGGACGCCCCATAGAGTAGAATCAAACCGAGATGTTTATTGAACAAACCTAAGGTCCGTAATACCCGGTACATCGGCGCCAGCAGCGTATCCATGGGTAACATCATCGTGGACAAGATAAACATGAAGATGATGTCCCGGCCTCTAAACTTTAAAAAGGCAAAGGCATAGGCAGCCAAGGAACAAACGAGTAAGGTGACGATCACCCCACAGGCGGTCACAAAGACCGAATTCAAGAAACCTTGACCCACCTGATATTTTTGAAGAGCCAATTTAAATGAAGCAAAAGAATAACTGCGAAAAGTCACCCAAGGAGCGGCTTGGAGGATCTTTGGAGGCACCTGAAAAATCTCAATCCGCGGCCTGAAAGAGACATCAAACAACCAGAGCAAAGGAGTAAGATAGATAAAAGCAATGAGACCAAAAATGACCATGCCAATATATTGCAAAGTCTTCCTGTGGAAGCGAGACTTTTTGTTCAATAAAGCCGCATCCATCTTCTTCTCTAAAGAAGTGTGCATTGATGATAACATGTTCATACCTCCCCTCTTAATACTCCTCGGATTGACCAAGGCCGATCGTAAAGATCTGGATCAGGACGAAGATCAAAATAATCAGGAATAGTATCCACCCGGCGGCAGTAGCCAAACCCAGCTCGAAATTGTTGGAGAAGCCGTAGAAATAGATGAACGGCACTGCGGTAAGGGCTTTCATCCCTGGTCCGTACCCGGCATTGGGGAAGAGCATAAAGGAGTACTCGAATTGCCGCATTCCTCCGATGGCGGAGGTAATGAGCACAAACATCAACGCCGGCCTAATCAATGGCAAAGTAATCTGAAACATGGTACGCAGCGGTGAAGCCCCGTCCAATTTGGCCACTTCATAGATGGTCGGATCAATGGCCTGGATCGAGGCTAATAAATACACCATATGAAAACCGGTCCACTGCCAGAAACTAACAAGAATCATCAACGGAATACATAATTGGGGAGTAAACAACCAATCAATCTTTGCCATACCAAAGTTGGCCAGTACCCAGTTGATTAAACCGGTGTCCTTATTAAAGAGCATCCGGAAGACCAATGAGGCAACCACCGTATTAATTAGGACCGGAACATAAAAAGCGGCCCTCAAGATACCGCGAATTTTTCCAAAGACCGTGCTATTTAAGATACAGGCCAAGATGAAGGCGATCGGCATCTGAGTAACTAAACCCCCGAACATAAAGAGGAAACTACGTCCAATCGCCGGCCAAAAATCCGGATTTTCGCCGGAGAGCAGGTGGCGATAGTTTTCTACCCCAATCCATTCTCCGAAATTAATCCCCTGCGCATCAGTAAAGCCCATTTTTATTCCAACATAAATAGTATAGAAGTTAAAGAGCAACAACAAAATTAGAAAGGGGGCGATGAAAAAGTAGGGTTCTACCTTTGAAAACTTGAAGAAACGAGAACGAGGCCTGCGTACAGCAGCAATAGAACTCACCTGTTTCACTCCTTTTTAACTGTAGAACAGTAGGGAAGCAGCGACGCTTCCCTACTGCGCTTTTCTGCCGTAGCTATGCAAGAGGGTCTCTCTTATTTTACACGTCTCATAGCCTTAGCTTGAGCATCTTTCAGCCCTTGCTCAACGCTCTTGTTACCGGCAACCATTTCGGTAAATTCGGCGTTGAAGTCGGTGAATACGGCATCCCAGAAGATATCGCCGGTATTCATGGACGGAATCTCGTCAGCCAAATCGGTGAGGAGAACTCCGGTTTTTTGTCCGCCAAAGCGCGGGTCAGGTTGTTTGAAAGCCTCGTCATTCCAAACGCTGGAGAACGGAGGAATCATCCGGGAATCCACATACCGTTTGGTCAGGCTGGCTTCGTCATATTGCATATACTCAATGATTTGATACAGTTTATCTTGGTTCTTAGCCAGTTTGGTGATGGCCATGAAGGTTCCACCCCAAGAAGCCGTTCTCGGTCCGCCCTTCTTGTACACCGGCAGGTCACGCATACGGAATTGGTATTTTCCTTCAGCGGCGGCGGTGTTAACCTGCTCAATCCACCAGTCCGGAGTAGCGTAGGAGGCTAAAGTACCGTCGGCCAAGAGAGCCCCGAAGTTACCCCAGTCCCAAGTACACATCATACCGGTATTGATTTTGTCAACCCACCATTTTACAAATTCAGCAAATTCTTTATTGGTAAAGATCGGTTTGCCGTTTTTATCAAGAACCTGGGCGCCGGTTTGGTTCCAAATCATCCACATGGTGGCGCCTAACCCGCCGCCATCATACGGAAGCGCATAATGCATGGGGCTACCGTCAGCCTTTTTCTTGGCAGTCAGTTTCTTCGCGGCTTCGAAGAACTCATCCCAAGTTTTGATCTTGGCTACGTCCACGCCGACTTCTTTCCACAGAGTGTCATTGTAAACCAGGACGACCGGATGCACGTCATGGGGCAAACCGTAAACATGCCCGCCGTATTTGGTCCAAGCCACACGGCCTTCGGGAACTTTCTTAAATGCTTCGGATTTGGCGACGTATTTGTCCAAAGGAATAACCAGGCACTTTTTGGGGTCGGCATCCAAGATTCTGTTCTGTTCGATCATCCATTCGATGATATCCGGATACCCGCTCCCGTCCATCATAGCGGCCTGCAGAGTCTGGACGAACGCATTCTGCGGGATCATTTCGATCTGCAGATCAATGTTGAATTTCTTTTCGATGTCAGCCTCTCTGGCGGTCCACTCCTCGATATTATTCGCTGCATAGCTCCAGAAGACAACCTTCTGTTTGGCGGAGAGCCCCACAGCGGAGAAGAGACATACCACCATGGCCACTACGATTAGAGACACAACCAATTTCCTTCGTGACATACAACATCCTCCTTTAATAAATTTTTAACAATTTAATTATCGCCCAAAAATACGGATATGCCTACCTGGAACTTTTCTCAACATCGAAAAGATTTTTGTCTTTTTTGTTACGGAATTGTTGAAGTTTTCTCGACATCTCAACACCACTTCGGCTGTGGTCCCTTGCCCCGGAGTTGACCACAGATTCAAGAAGCCGTGGTGGGCTTTGATCACCCGGTGACAATAGGCCAGTCCCATCCCCCAGTTATTCTTCGTTGGTTTGGTGGTAAAGAACGGTCGGAAGACCTTCTTCAAATTTTCCTTGGGAATGCCCGTACCGTTATCGGTAATTCTAATAAAAGCCCATTCAAACTCTCTACCGATCTCCACCCTGATCCATGGCCTGAAGTTGGAGTTATCCTTACTATGCAGCGCTTCGGCGGCGTTTTCCAGCAGATTCTCCAGCACTGCGCTGAGGTGTTGTTGATCTCCCCACACATTGACCTCTCCCACCGGGTTGTCCAGGAAGATGTTGATTCCCTCCAGTTTTGCGGCGCAACGGACTTTCGCCTCTTCATAAAGGCGACTTAAAGACAGAGTCTTCGTCATCACTTGCAACCGATCGGACTGCGTATGCAACTCATCCAGCTGCGTCAAAGCATCCACGCAAACCTCTCTGGCCCATTTGACCTGGGTATGTACTCTTTCAACCTCTTTGCCCTGCCAGGGTTTGAGTTCTTGCGCCACCAAATCCATAGCCATTTGAATGGCGAGAAAACGGTTTTTAAAAGTATGTAACACCAAACGTACCGCCTGGTTCGCCACGTTAATCTGTCTGTCTAAGTCCGGCGCGCCCACCCGCCAACTACCCAAAAAGCCGTACCTGAAGATGGAGACCAAAACGAGGATGATAAAGACCAACCCCGCCAGAGGCACGGCTTGAAGATAGGTGATATCAAAGACCGGATACTTAGCGGCAGGCAAAAGTGTGGTGGCCATCGGGTGGGCATTTAAGACACTGGCCTTTCCCATCCCGAACAGCAGAAGAGAAAAGAGGGAGAGCACCCCGCAACCCATCCCAACACAAAGGGCTTGTGCTCTTTTTTGTAAAATCATACTGTACACCCAGGGCAAAAGAATTCTATGTAAGGCATAGATGAGGATCGAGGCAATCAGCGCCAAGGAGATTTCATCCATAATCTGCAGCATCCTTTCCCAGCCTTGATAGGCCTTGGGGTTGCTTAGGTATTTGACGCCTTGTCTATAAAGGATGAAGAGATGCTTGGGATCATAAGTCCAGAGGATTAGGGTCAGCAGTGTCAGGATCACCGAAGTTATAATCGTTTCCCGGTGCCGCCACCGTTCCACGGAATAGGAGAAGGCGAAACCAAGTAAGGCCACGACAAACCCGACCAAGCTCCAGAGGCGAAACCGCATAAAGGTCTCCAAGGGCAGATGGGCCAGGATTCGCCACGCCCAACTCGGCTGATCCAACGGCATTATCAACCCTTCCAGTTGATAATTGCCGAACCTGGCAATGAAGCCGATCAAGCCCAGGATACAAAAGCCGAAGGTGATCAGGATTAAACCCAGCCAGATTGCTTGATAGCCTCGAGGCACCCTGGCCAACATAAATAAAGCAAGCACTAAGAATAAGATGGCGATCAGGGGCAATTCAATTCCTCCCCCTGTGTTTTTTGACTCTTTCTATTCTTCTGCATAAAATCTACTAAATCCTGCAACACAATGTCAACTGAAAGCCCGCGTCAAGCACGCGCGCCACTGTTTTCATCAGTTCTTGCTGTACATTGGCAAAGCCTCGATCGGCATTAAGAACAAAGGGCCTTCGCTTTCTTGAACACGTAGAAATTCCGGCCTGTGGAGAAAATAAAGATGTTTCAATGGAACATAATTATAAATCCAAGGTCTCGCCGCGGAGGTATGACCCTAATTCTCCGGCCTCCACAGGGTCTATCCTTCCCCCGGCCATCCGCCAATATTGAGCCGCGTGCCCGCGCGCGCGATTGACTTCCACGATATATTCAATGATCTCCGGATGACAAGTAAGGATAAAGACCTGATGAGTTAAGGCCAGATCCGTCAGGATATCTATAGCCTGGCGGGTATGTTTTACATCAAAATTAACCAGGGAATCATCGAGAATGACCGGTAAGGCAGGCTGAATTTCCCGGATTCTACTGAGCCGTACGGAAAGAAAGAGCTGTTCTCTCGTGCCTCTGCTAAGCAGTGCCGTCCCCTCCAACTCCCTGCCCCCGGCAGTCACTGCCTTAAAATCAGGGGTCAGTAAATCATCCGCCGGCGCAATCCCGAGATAAGCCTCACCGGTCAACTTGGCAAAGATCTCACCCGCCTGCTTCAACAATTCTCCTTTTGTCTTTTCCAGAAAAGCTTCATGCAAGCGCTGGAGAATTAGAGCGGCTATATTATACACCGCATACTTTCTGGCTAAAGGCTCCAGTCTACCCCGGGCTTCATCAATCATCTTTTGCGCCTCTGCCAACTTGTCCGAAGTAGCCAGGGCCTCCAACCTATTCTCCATGGTGGTCTGCTCCTTCTCCAACTCCGTCAAGTGATTCTGTAATCCACTGATGATTTTTTCCAACTCACCATGGCGCCTGCGCACCTCATCCAGAGAGATGAATTCCTGGCAAACCGTAGCCAAGATCTCCACTGCCTCTACTTCTTCTCCACGACCACCTCTGATTTTTTGCCAGGCTGCTTTCACTCTGAAATTAAAAGCCTGGTTAATTCCTCTTTTTAAGTGTTCCGCCCGCTCCTTTTCTTCCTTTAAATCTAGCGCGCGCTCTCCTTCCCTGATTAGCGCGGACAACCACTCATCCATTCTTTCAAAGGAATGCCGAATTTCCGTCATGGTTTCGCCTTCCGCGCCAGTCCGATCCTGCCCGGATCCATTCAAAACCTGAACCTGTTCGGGAGCGAACTCCAACCAACCTTCTTTATACTCCTGTAAAATCCGAAGCCCGTCTTGGCCGACGTTGAATAAGCGCTTTTCATAATCTTCCAGTTGGCCTAGGAGTTCTAAATGAGCAGCCATTTCTTGTATACACTCTAAGACGATAGCACCGTCTTCCAAAAGATCCTTCGGCTGTTCCGGCAGATAGCCCAAGATCACCGCTAGCGCAGACAAGGAATTTACCTCATCCAGCAGGTTCCGGCGTAAACCGGATAGCCGCTCCTCCTCCTCTTGATACAGGCCAATCCGCCTTTTTAGATCCTGAACCCTTTTTAGATAGTCCAGGAGTAATTCCGGGAGAATCTCCTTGGTGGGTATCCCTAAAACCTTCTGATATTCTAAGATTTCTACAGAGAGTTTGGCCAGAGCCTTTTTCTCCTCTTCCAGCTTAGCAAGGCGTTGAACGCTAATCTCTTCCTTACGCTTAAAATCCTCCTCCAATTGTCGGCGTTTATCCCGAACCTCTCTGGCCTGTAAAAAACTGAAGAGTAAGTAGAAACCGGAGATCAACACGCCTCCAACCCCCAGGAACAAGCCGAACCCATTTTGGGCTAGCGTGAGCAAGTACCCACCACAGAGAAAAATCAGAGAAAGGATACAGAAACGGCGGAAGTATTTCCCCGGATCCAGACTGGGGAGAGTGAGCAGTAACTCCCTAATGATTCCTTGTTCGCCATAGTTCTCCTCTACTTGCCTCTCTCCCTCAGCCACTCGTTCTTTGCAGCTATGTAATTCAGCCAGTTTCCAGCTGATCTCATTCATACGCAAGTGATCACAGTTTAGAGCAAGAACCTTCTTAAAATCTCCCTGCCACTCCCGGTTAACCTCGTCCATTTCCAGTTTGATGCCAATCTCATCCCGGCGCAAACGATCCAAACCTGTGCGCAGATGTTCAAGTTGCTGCCTAATCCCTGCGCTCTGTCGGGCCGCCTCTTTAATCTCAGCGCGGCAATGAAGTATCTGCTGATAGTGGGTGAGGTGACTCCCGAGTACACCCTCCACCCTCAGGAATGTCTCTTTATACTCTCTCAGCAAGGTGGAGTTTAATTCCTTAAGATGCCTGGCTTTCTCCAGCCGGTGCAAGGGGAAACCGTCCAGCAGCCTTTCTGCTTCATCTGTACCCAAAAGCTGATTTATCCTTTGTAATTGTTGATAATCACCATAGTACTGGTTGGCAAACTCTAAGATAAGCAGATCCGCTTCGGCCCGAGACAGTTCTTCTTTAGTGGCGGCGATTTCGCTCCTGACTTCAGCCAGTCTCCGCCGGGTCTCTTCGTAGACGGTGACTTGCGCCAAAGCCTCATCCCGCGTTTTTAGCCCCTTTAAAATCGCCTGATAACTCTCTTTGAACATCCGGACCCCGGGTGAGCCATGCTTCCCTCCGATTCCTTCGGCCACTTTTTTAAGTTCGGCGCATAATTGTGGAATGACCACCACATCGGTTAGACCGGCGCCTAACAGTACCGATTGTAGCTTGGTGACTTCTCCGCCGACCCCCTCCGGCAGGTTACATAGTTCATTCAGACTAATCGTAAAGAGTCGTTCATAGGTAAACTCATCTATCCGGCCGCGGATTACCTCGCCGTCCACCCTCTCTCCTCCGTCCAGATATACCTCGGGCTGGGCATAGCCGTGCAGACGCACCGAGGCCTCTCTTCCATCCGCCAACACCAGTTCAGCCTCGACCCGGTACTCCTGGGCAGGTGGCGGTAGTTTAGCGGACCGCTTGATCCCGTAGAACAGATGCCTCAACACCTGCAGGAAGGTAGTCTTGCCCGCCCGGTTAAAGCCGCCGATTACCACCATACCCGGTTTTATCTGGGATAAAGTTTGGTTACGTAGGATGCCGAAGTCTAAAATATGTAAATTTTTAATCTGCATCATCAGATCCTCCGCTTCATAATCTCCTCCACCGCTAACTGCGTGGCTTCCTCAATTAAGGAGGCCAGTGAATTTGGACCGTCATCCTTTCTATACTGCATCTTCACTGAATTGTACTCTTCCGCCTCTTCGGCTTCCTCCCACACACCCCCCAAAACGCCGGTGACCAATTTTATCCCTTCCTCTGTACGTAGGTCCTTGAGTACACGGTCTAGCTCTTGAAACGTTTCATCTTCTTTCAGTAAATCAGCCAGGTCCGGTATAGGCGGACCAGTCATGATTTTTACTGTTTCTGACCAGATAAACGGGGTTTCTCCGGACTGCGCCGACCCGGGTGAGGAACGCGCCGCAGCCAGCAGTCCTTCGCAGACTTCCTCTTTGTCATCGGCGATTTGCCGGTGGATCTCACCTCGTCCCGTTATGATCCATCTGACAATATACCCACTAATCGGTTCTACGCACTCCAACACGGAATCATCCGGCCCGTTCTGCCCCGCCCGGTCCGGCGCCGCTCGCCCGGTGAGCAAGGACCGCCGGATCCGGGTTGAAGACTCGGTCAACAATTCTTCCGCTCTGCGCTGGATCAGCCCGGAAAGATCGTCGGTATTCTCCGGAAGCTCTTCGGGGTTGGCGTCAATCCGGAGTTCTTCAATCCGCCAAACTACTGGTGAAACCGGGATAAACTCCACCCTGCCTTCCTCTCCGGGAATTAAATCAACCACCACGCACCCACCGGGCCCAAGTTCATCCGGAGCGCGTCCTTGCGGAATCCCGGGGTAAACGATTAACGGCTCCTTATGCACGACTTGTACGGTATGGGCATGCCCCAAAGCCCAATAATCAATACCCTGTACGCCTGCTAATTCCCGGGCTGAACAGGGCAGATATTTGGAGCGATCAGGCTGGAGCGCGGTATGGAGCAGAGCGATATTCCAGACCTGATCATACGGCGAACAAAGCGCAGCGTATGTGTTGATTATATTCTCCGTTTCAAATCTGGTTCCATATGAACGCCCGATTATCCTGGCGATGATTTCTCCCTCTTCATTCACGACTTCCCGGCGTTCTGTCTCATGACTACCAAATACATAAACATTCTGCGGATATGAAATAAAATCCGCTTCCTCGCTTAAAGGATCATGGTTTCCGGCGATGATAAAAACAGGGATCTTATACTCCGCCAAGCGTTGAAACTGTTCCCGCAGAAAATAACCGGCCTTGATACTTCTGGCCTCCCGGTCATACAAATCTCCGGAGATCACCATGAAATCCACCCGTTCCTTAAGGGCCAAATCGCAAATTCTTTCCATTGCGGTGAAGGTGGCGTCCAGTAAGATCTGGCCCATCCGACCGGAAGCCTGACCGATACTCTTTAAGGGACTACCCAGATGTAAATCGGCCGTATGTAAAAACCGCACTCTTTTTTTGATCATAACCACTCCCAGACTACACCCGGCCAAATCCGGGCCAAATAGTTCACAGCAGACTTTCTATACGAGTCGCGCAAATACTTCGCGTGCGTAAATACTTACCGAACAATCCTTGTCCGTACCGGATTATTACTCGGCGCAAATACTTGTAACCTCTACCCGGGGATTACGCCTGTCCAGCCCGTGCAGTAAGATGCGGGTAGGTGATCTTCACCTGAGTATAAAATGATCAGTAACTAGCTACGAGATAAGCTAAACCTCTGGATCTCTTTATAAACGGGGCCTTGCGGGGTTAAAAGGCTCTCCACCAAAGAGAAGCTGTCAACCGTCATCGAGCCCCGAACCCCGCCGGTTAAAAGCAACCGGTTGAATACGGGCGCAGAGCCTTTTACCCTACCGATGGTCAGGTGAGGCGAAAAACTCCGTTTCTCTTTGGCATGTTCAGCGGAGAGCACCCCTTTATCGGCTATTCCTTGGCTAATCCTCTGCGCTAGGGAGCGTAATTCTTTGTCCCCCTGATCCAGACCAAGCCACAGAATACGCGGACCCTGCCACCTGGGAAATACACCGCCCTTTCCTAGAGACAGCAAGAAGCCAGACTCTTGACGCCCGGCTTCCGCTAAAACCGGACATAATTCCTTAACCAGTTCCGATCTTTGCTCACCTAAGAATTTCAAAGTAAAGTGCAACTGTTCCGGAGGAGTCCACTTAATGCCCTCGGCTTGCTGAGACATTACCTCCAAAAACCCGGCTACTGCTTGCCTCAGTTCTTCCTCAACCCAGACTGCAATAAAAAGCCTCACCTTTCTTTCGCTCCTTCTGTTTGGCCGGATACTGCATGGACGCCTTCTCCGCCGGCGAGCACCTTCCGTTCGAGAATAAACTTTCCGCGCAGACTAAAGACTTTGATGGAGTCCACCGCGGATAAGCGGTATTTCTTTTTTTCATCGGTCCCGCTCTCCTCAAAATGCAGCAAGGCTACGCTATAAGGGAGATTATCATCGGTCAATCCCCGTATCCCAGCGGCGCCGCTGGTCCCGGCGTTAATCCATACTGTCTGTTGACCCCCGCTGATCTTCTCTTGAATCTCCGCTTTATGCGTATGACCGAAGATCACCACCGGCGCCGGATAGGATATCTTCTGCGCCAGCCTGCTATTATGCACAGCCAAGACATCCGGACGGACTGTAAGTCTTCGCCAATAATCCGCCACCAGCTCCGCTTCGGCCTCAAGTTCATCAAGGTCGGCCATGAGTTTTTCGCTGATCCGCACCGCCGGATCGGTCCAACCCATGATGGTCAGACCATTATACACAAAGAGCCCGCCCTCCAGTACGGTAACATTGGGAAACCTGCTTATACTCTTGATCACCTCAGGCGAATCATGATTACCCGGAATGAATACATACTTCACACCCAAGGTCTTAATCTTCCTGGTCAACTCAGTCTCTAAGGCCGTCCCGTAGTCCGTCAGATCTCCAGTGTCGATCACTAGATCCACCCCGAAGCCTTCAATCACCCGCCCGATAAATTCCAACCCCGCCGGGTTATTGTGGATATCCGAGACATGTAAGACTTTTAGATCTCCCCCGATCTTGGCTAAAGGGTCCAACTTGTCGACCTGGGAAAACAGGCGGTTTAGATTTCCAGCCACCAAAGATAGTTTTGCACTGAAAGCCGGTAGTTGCGTCAAACCTTGGTCAATCAGGCTCAAGGCCCAGGGGGCGGCCTCCAGCGCCCCTTCATAACGAGGGTTTTCCAAGGCGCTCCAGTCAAAATCCAATCCTATACAGCCCAAGAGCAAGACTATCATTAAGAAGCCCGCGGCAAAAGCCCGCCATAACCGCTGAAAACTTCGCCAGCCGATGCACAGCCCCCCGCACAACCCGGCTATTCCGCCGATGAAACACAATTTGGCGAGGAAATAATATAAGGCCGTCCTTGCCTTTGGGACGATGGACAGAAAATATTGATCGGGATCTACAATCCCCATTAACTCATGTTGCAGCAAGGCCAGATCAATCCGTTCCACCGTAGCGGAGAGCGCTACCGGCAGGCGATGGGTTTTGGCTGTCACCTCTCCCAAAGGCGGAATCACCAGCCTGCTTTCACCCGTCCATCTCCAGGCGAATTCCATTTTGATTTGAAACGGACCTAAAACTGTATTCATCTTGCCAAAGACCGTCAGCAGCGACAGAAAGATAAAGGCGCACAGTAAAAGCTGTCCGTTCCGTCTTAGCTGTTTATTACAGCGGAGACCGCCGCAACGACCCAACTTACTGATGTTTGTGTCTGCCTGCATACTGATACCTGTTGATCGTGCTGTCCGGTCGTTCATCCCTTATTACCATCCTGTCCTTTTGCTTTCGTCTACAACTCCCGTAGATACTGCCAGAGTAAGGTGAGAGCGGCTTGGGCCGCGGCTACCTTATTCTCCGACCGGTTCCACAAGAACTTCATCTCTTTAGTAATAGTCCCGTTGGAGGAGGCCAATCCCAGATAGACTAGGCCTACCGGTTTTTGCGGGGTTCCTCCGCCGGGGCCGGCAATACCCGTACTAGAAAGCCCCAGATCTACTCCGTACTGTTTACGCAGACCTTCAGCCATAGCCGCCGCCACTTGCGGACTGACCGCGCCATATTCCTGAATCAATTCTTCCTTAACACCCAGCAACCTGATTTTCCAGGTATTACTATAGGCTGTGATCCCACCAGCATAATAAGCGGAGGAGCCCGGAACCTCAGTAATCCGGTGACTGATTAAACCTCCGGTGCAGGATTCGGCTATCCCCAAGGTTAAGCCTTTCTCTGTCAGAATCCGTCCGACTACTTCCTCCAATTCCTGGTCACTACCGAACACGTAACCGGCTAACCTCTGTCTAATCTCATCTTCGACTTTGCCGATCATGGACTCGGCTTTTTCCCTCCGGTCGGCCTTGGCCGTAATCCGCAACAACACTTCTCCTCTTTTGGCCAGCGGGGCAATGGTCGGATTCTGTTGCGCAGTTAATAGATCCATAATTTCTTCCTCAACCGCGGATTCGCCCAGACCCACCACTTTTAGCACTTTAGAAAGAAGACAGGCGGATTCTTTCGCCGGAATCGCCCGCTGCAACCTAGGGAGAACCTCCTCCTCCATCAGGTATTTCATTTCCACGGGCACCCCAGGTAAAGCTATCAGAATCTTACCAGTCTTTTCCACCCAAAGTCCGGGGGCGGTCCCCAGCGGATTCGGTAGCGGGATAGCGGAGGCCGGTCTAAGCGCCTGACGAAGGTTGTTTTCGGTCATGGGGGCGCCCCGTCGCCGAAAATATTCTTCAATCCGGCTTTGCGAAACGGGATCGGTGACTAACTCTTCCTCCAAGAGCATGGCTATTCCTTCCCTGGTTAGATCATCCATGGTCGGCCCCAAGCCGCCGGAGAGAATAAGCAGATCAGCGCGTTTCCAGGCTTGTTTCAGCACGGCGATCAACCGGGGAAGGTTGTCCCCCACTGTTGATTTGTAATACAAGTCTATTCCCAATTCAGCCAGTTTTTCTGCAAGAAAAGTCGCGTTTGTATCTACAATTTGACCCAGGAGCAATTCCGAACCAACACAAATGATTTCTGCCTTCAACAAGCTTTCCCCCATCTACATAAGACGCTTTGCAAAAGATATTCGTAACCCGACGGATAAAATCCTCCTGCTGAATTCTTCCACCGTGCCTACGTTAGCAAGCACAAGTTAACTAGCTGCCTGTTCTTCTCCATTCGTGCCTTCGGCGGTAGATACGCCTTGGGCCATCATCCTACGAAACTCCTCTCCGGAGAGTTTTTCTTGCGAAAATAAGGTTGAAGCGATCTTCCGGATCAAGTCCTTGTTTTCTTCGATGATCCGACGCACCTTTGCTTCTTGCCGGTTAATTATACCGGAAAAAACCTCGTGTAGCATTTCTTTGGGTGTAAACTCCGGGTCAACCAAGCCTACCTCCGACAATCCGCTTTTGATGATTTCTTTACCGATCCGGGCAACCTGTTCAAAATCATTACTCGATCCTGTGCTCTTCTCTCCGAAAAACACTTCTTCAGCCACAGCGCCGCCCAGGCAAATGGCGATCTGGTCTTCCAAATATTTTTTGGGATACAGATGACGTTCTTCTTTGTCGACCGGGCGCATGAACCCCAAGGCTTTTCCTCTGGACGTAACAGTTAAAGCCGCCACAGACGACGGGCGAAGAACCTCGCTGATCAAAGCGTGGCCCGTCTCATGCACAGCCACCCGATCCATCTCTTCCCGCGGCGGTCTACGCTCCAGACGTTCGCCCAGGATGACTTTGTCAATAGCTTCTTCAATCTCGGCAGCTCCAATTTGCTGGCGGCCTTTCCGAAAGGCCAGAATCGCCGCTTCATTCATCAAGGCTTCTAAATGGGCTCCAGAGAAACCTATAGTCTCCTGAGCAATCCGAAATAAGTCCACCTCCGGAGAGAGTGGCTTGTTTTTACTGTGAATCTCCAGAATCTTTAGCCTGCCCTCCTTCTCCGGTAAATCCACCCGGACCTGACGGTCAAACCTGCCCGGACGCAGTAAGGCTTCATCCAGCAGATCCGCCCGGTTAGTCGCAGCAATCACCAAGATCCTGATCGTCTGATCCGTCTTTAAACCATCCATCTCCACTAAAAGCTGGTTTAAAGTTTGATCGTACTCCAAGTGGGAGGTGTGTTTCCCTCGTTTTCCCCCCATCACTTCCAATTCATCCAGAAAAATAATGGCGGTCTTCTTTCCCGCTTTTTCCGCCATTTTACGGGCGCGGGAGAATAACTGTCGTACCCTTTGGGCGCCGACCCCGGCGTACATCTCAATAAACTCCGCCCCGGAGGAGGCCAAAAAGACCGCATCCGTATAAAAAGCAGCGGCCTTTGCCATCAACGTTTTACCTGTTCCGGGAGGGCCGGTGAGGAGAATACCTTTAAGCGGTCTAATCCCCAGTGATTTCGTTGCCGCTTCTTCCTTTAAGAAATCTAACGCCTCCAGGAGCTCTCGCTTTGCCCCGTCTTGTCCTCCTATATCGGAGAAGGTAACCCGCGGAACAGCCTCTTTCTCCTGTACCGCTTGGATAGTTTCAAAGTTACGTTCCAAACCACGACCCTGCATATAAAAGCGTAAGGCAGAAAAAGCTCCACCAACCAAAAGAAACGGCATCGGATCCAAGCCATGCCTAAACAGAAATAACAGTATAGCGGCTGCGCAGCCGATTATGGCTCCCTTCCGCATTAGACTCCCCCTCCTTCTAAAACACCAGTATTAAACAAGTGTGCTCTCTTGGGAAGCACCGCATAGTAGTGTCCGGCGCCCCTTTCCAATTGGACAAAGAGAAACTGCTGCCCGATATAAACCCGGAACCTGTCCCCTGCTTCTCTCTGCATCTCTCGCAAACCGGTGAAGAGAGTTTGATACCGTCCGGAAATTCTCGCTTCTTCCAGAAGAAAACTGAGTTCGTAGTAGACATCTCGCAATTCCGGGGTTGAAGGCGATTTCACCTCAACCTGCTTTACCCTGCGCCCTTTGATCCTCTCCACCTTTTTGATGAACGGCTCAACCGTCTCCTGCAGGTTGTCAACACCGGATAGAGACAAAACGAGGCAGAGCTCTCCAGTACTCTGATCCTCAATAAGTTGATAGTCAGTAATCTCCGGGATCATCTTGGCCTCTTTTTGCAGGGGATTCCGATGAAGAAAGCCTTCGGCCAGACGTTCTCCGGCAAATAGTACACCGGTGGTGGCCAAAAAGATGAGGACGCCGAAGATAATCTGTTTTATCCGCTTCTTCTTATGAAACATGCTCCTTCCCCTTCCTATAGATTTTTTCGCGCCTGTGCTCCCTTGCCTGAGCTGAAAGTTGACGATGTGAAAGGAAGAGACCGCCGTCTGATGCAACGAACGGTTTCCAACAATCAGCATTATAATATCTGCTCCCCACCTTTTTCCTCCGACGGCCGAAAACTCCGCGCTAACAGGCCGCTTAAAACGAGTAACGTCCAACGGAGAAGGGAGACTCCAGAGGAATTCCAGTTAACATAAGTCATTATAACACATCAGATCACAAGAAAGCGACCTTCAACGCCTGGTACTTAGTGGAAAATAAAAAACCTTCCTTTAGAACTAAAGGAAGGCTCTTCTTCCCGGGAAACCTTTCTCCCCAAAAGCCTCTTATTTCTGGCGCCATCGGGATTACAGCTGTTCCGCCACCCCCGGCTCCTCATTCAACTGTTGCATGATGGCATTACTCTCTTCCGCTGAAAGGTTATCCTTGATATGAATTACATTATTTCGATCATCATCCAGATTGATTCGTAGCGGCTCATCCAGTTTGTTCCCATTTCGATCAAAGAGTACTTTAATCACCGGACGGAAGGGCTGGTTCTTATTGACCCTAATCACCTTAGCGATTTCACCTGTATTCAACTTAACCAGGGAGCCAATGGGGTAGATGGCCATCACTGAAATAAACGCTTTCAGGATATGCGGATCGTATTTTTCCTTATCCTGAAAGATGATTTGCAAAGCCTGTTGCGGAGTTAAGCGCGGGCGATACGGGCGATTGGAGATACAAGCGTCATAAACATCAGCCAGCCCGACAATTCTGGCTTTAAAGGCGATCTCCTCCCCTTTCAATCCCTGCGGGTAACCTGAACCATCATACTTCTCGTGATGTTCTTTTACAATAGAGAGAATCTCCTCGGGAAAATCCTTAAGCATCTCTACTCCATACAGTGGATGGTTCTTAATGAGGTTCACTTCTTCCGCATCGAGTACTCCGTTTTTCTTCCAAATCTTATTCGGCACTTTCATCATACCCAAGTCATGCACAAGAGCGGCCGTGCCAATCAGATTCAGTTCTTCTTTAGGATACCCAAGAGCTTCCCCTATTAGAATCGATAGGATACTGACATTTACACAATGACTGAACAAATAATCGTCATAGGATTTTAAATGCGTCAAATTCAACATTAAGTCAGAATCAAGCTCAACCTGTTCCAACAACTCACTGACCAGATTCTTCACCACTCTTGCTTGAACGGGTTGCTGCTCCGAGTTGGTAAAGATCTCGTTGGCGGTGGTAATGACCCGGTCATGATATTCGGTAAATACCGGAAGCAGTTCTTCTTCTTTCGCCTCTTGCTGGGTCTTTCCGGATTGCATGATGATGACTTCTCTAATACCAAAGGACTCAATTCGCCGGATCAGGTCAAAAGTTAATTTCGTGCCGGCGGAGACCAGAGTGGCGCCGGTTCGTGGAAATAAAACATCCTGGCCGAGAACCATCCCTGGAACCAAATTGGTTGTTTTTATAGTTCTCAACCTATACCCCCCTATTTATCAGCTTCTCGTAAGGCAATATAAACCTTGATATCTCCAAACCCTGTTTCCAAAGGAATAACTAGAAATCCCAGATCTTTAGTAGACAACAACACATCCTTCCCCACGAACAACGTGGGAGGTGTCAGATTACAAAAAAACCCTTTATCTCCTAACTCAGTAACTGCATTACCCGTCACGATGTTACTGAATTCGCAGATGGCGCTCTTCGCCAGTTCGTCAAAGGTAGTGATCGGCAACCCCAGCAGCATTGTTGAAGCGACTTGGGACGCGGTCTGTTGCGACATGCAAAAGATAACCTGCCCCAATAAATCCCCGGTAACACCAACTGTCGCGTTGACCTCGTCTCCTTTCACCGGAGAAGAGGCCAGTCCCAATTCGCCTTTTTTTACATGCTCATTACCAAGGGATTTTAGGACTTTGAAAGAGGCCCCCAAGAAAGGATTAATCAGTTCTGCTCTCATCAATATCACCACGTTTTCTCAAATTTTGTGTGATCAATCCCCATATGTAAACCGATCTATCTCCAGAGACGGATAAACCCTCCAGCCGCCAGGGTAACCAAGGCGCCCGCCAGTATGACACCGAGCAGTAAAGCGAAGAAAGCGTATCTTTTTCTAATTCCCAGGAAATATGCTACAGTGGCTCCCGTCCATACCCCGGTCATTGGGAGGGGTACAGCCACAAAAAGTGTTAAACCGATAAAACCGTATTTATTAACTTCTTTTTGTTGCTTTTCAGTACGCCTGTTGATCCAGGCAAAGAGTTTTTCAAAAAACGGAAGATACTGTGCCCACTTGGCGATGAGCGGCAAAACCATCATAATCGGAATAACCGGTAGTAAATTTCCAAAAACGCAAATAACATAAGCTTCGAGTGGATGAGCGCCGTAACATAAAGCCAAAGGAATTGCTCCCCGTAATTCAGAGATCGGAAGGGCTGAAGCTAATAAGACAGTAAACAACTGATCGATACTCAATGTAATCTATAAAACTCTCCTCTCTACCAAAAGTGAAGCCGGAACATGCGTAGATGCCGCGACCCAATAATAGATTCGGTGGTTTCGTATCCGCATCTAGCTTCAACGTTGATGTATTTCTTTAATCTTTTAGTTATTACTCAACTTATTAACTTCTTAACTTCGCCATCTATCCGGCAAAACCTTCTGGTTAAAGCGAGAAATCAGAAAAAAAACTACGAGTTCTTCTAAGTGTATGTTTTTCCGGTGATCGAAAGATCTTCTCCGTCCGTTTAGATCCCTCTTCTACCTCGCTACTCTTCACTCAGTAAGCGGAGAGCATTGTACTCCCTCCACCCCACCTGGCCGGTAACGGGCAGGTGATGATCTTTTTGAAAGTTTTTGAGCGCCGCTTCCGTGCCGTAACCGAAGACTCCATCCGGGCTGAATTGATAATAACCTAATTGACGAAGGCGTTTTTGTAAAAACCAGACATCCGCTCCTCTTTCTCCCTTTACCAACCGTCTACGCCCCATGAAAGGATCCCCGATGATTCGTACCTTGTCGCCTCTCTTCACCCACCGGTAAAGCTCTTCAACATCCCGGTTGAACATGCGGATACACCCATGACTCTCCATCCTTCCTATGGACCACGGCTTGTTTGTGCCGTGAATCCCATACCTTCCATACGGCACACTCAATCCCAACCATCGAGTGCCAAAACCTCCGCTCCATGAACCCTTATTTACAATGATCCAGTCCCCGACCGGACTGGGGGTTTCTCTTTTCCCGATCGACACCGGAAAAACTTTAAAAGGTTGTTTGTCCACCAGAACAGTAAGGGTCAGGTCCTTGGTATCCACGATGATCACTAACTCTCCGGGCGGGGGAGAAGTGGCGACCGGCTCTCCCAGACTAATACGGCCAATCGCGCTCCAAGTCGACCCGTCCACCTTCCCGTTTACTGGAAGGCCGTGAGCAGTCTGAAATGACTGTACGGCCCGGGCGGTCTTTTGATCATAGAGGCCGGAAGGTGTCGGAGAATAAAAACCCTTACTCTTCAAAAATTTTTGCAGCTCTAAAACATCTTCGTTCTCCATGCCTAAAGAGAGTTCCGCCTCAGGGCGGCATCGGCACTCCACCCCATAGCTTGTTGCACGGGCACGGACTGGAAGGTATACCGGAAAGGCAGATAAAAAAAGGTAGACGATGATGGCAAAGACTAATGGTTCCTTTTTATTCTTTTCAGACCGGGGTTTTCCTTCCGTGAGCGGTAATGACCTAGTTGCCAAGGGGCTCTCCTCCTCACATACTTCCTCTCCAGCAGTTTTTCCCGGGGTCAGTGGAGAAATGCGTCAATAAACCATCACTTATACTATTCCCCCTGGCTATATAGGTCAATTCACGGTACGCGACCACGTAAGGGTTGGCGCAGCCGCTTCGTAGCCTGCACTAAGTTCGGTTCCTGTTTATAAATTTACCTGTACCAGATCTCGATCCATCTTGTCCAGGCAATTTTTAATTTTTCCGGCTAAATATTGATCTTCTTTGGCACAAGCTGTTCTAATCTGGCGCAGTAGATCTATCCCTCGTCTGAAGGCGGAGACGATATCCCCTTCCTGCAGTCCGGAGTCTTCTAACAATTCTAAAAAGTCACATCCTTGACTCCAACGATAAGCCAACGGAGAGAGGCTGGGAAAGAAGAGTACTTGTCTTTCGTCCACACCATGGCGGTAAATAAGGTCTCGTATGATCTTTTTTATCGGTTTTAGATCATAGGGGAGAACTTTCGGAATACGCTCTCCTTTCCGCGGCTCGTAATCCACAGCTACAATCACCGCGTTGATCTGATCCTCGTCCCATTCATGAAATAAACCGGCAAAGTAAAACTCGGTAATCAGTAATTCCTGGGCATAAATCTGTGAGGCAAATTCTCCTCTCGGCAGTAACTCTCCGGATTTCAGATAATCCAATTCTTCCAAGATTGCCACTTTGGCCTCAAGGTCTTCTTCGAACCTCCCTGCGACTTTCATGGAAGAGACCCTCTCTTCCAGACTGATTCGCTCTTTGTAGAGTTCCTCAAATTTCTTTACCCTCTTCTCGCACCTGACTTGTTCTTCCTGGCAACAATCCCGTTGTGCCAAACTACCCAGGGCCTCTTTTAATTCACCAATCTCTTTGGAAATGGATTCTTTAGCCCTACGGCCTCGGATATACTTCAACCGGCGCTCTTTTTTTCGCAATTGACGGAAGGCGGCGTCTCTGGCCTTCGGACAAGAAAGGTTCCCCCAATCCTTGCAGATTACTTCCCTGATGGTGTTCATTTCCTTATTTAACCGGTTCAGCCTGGTTTCCAAGACAATCTTATGATTACGCGCTTGGAAAGTGGCGAAGTTTTGATCGAGAATTAAAGAGATCTCATTCCGGGAATAGTTCTTAAAGAGATTAACTACTGAATTGTAGCTCAAATTAAACTGACTGACCAAACTTTCAATATGATCCGGGTTGGTGCTGGGAAATTCATGGCGCTGATACCGCTCTAGATCTGCCAGGATATATACTGAGCCGCGTTTATCAATCCCCCGCCGTCCGGCGCGGCCGGCCATTTGAAAATATTCCAAGGTGCTCATCGGCCGGAAAGACACGCCATCCCATTTGGTTGGCGCATCAAAGCAGACACTGCGTACCGGATAATTAATTCCTACGGCAAAAGTCTCCGTGGCGTACATCACTCTGATTAAATTCTCACCGAATAAAGTCTCAATGATCTCTTTCAAAGCCGGTAACAGACCGGCGTGGTGAAAAGCGATCCCTTTCATGAAGATCCACTTCAGACGATGGATGGTCTGCCAGTTTTCCAGGTTATAGAGGCGAATCATTCGCTCTAAAATCTCTTCGGTTCTCTTCTTTTCACTACGCGTTAGAAAGTCTGCGGATTGACTGAGTTCATCGGCCTTAAGCTCACATTGTTGTCTGCTGAAGACAAAATACAGACAAGGCAAACCTCTTCGCTTAGCAATATAATTCACCAAAGAAAGATGGGAGATCCCCTGTTCTCGGCGGCGGGTGAATCCCCGCTGGGAAACTCCGCCGTCTTTTTGCCGCCGCTTCCGCCATTCCTGTTCCAAGTGGTTCAGGTTAGTCGCCCCGGTCAGAGGATGATACACAAAATGTTCCAAAGGTACTGCCCGGTCCTTTTTAATAACTACCTGAACAGAGTGACCTTTGATCTCCGCAATCCAGTCGGCAAGCTCTCGCGCATTGGGAATGGTAGCGGATAACCCCAATAAGCGGAGGTTTTCCGGCATGAAAATAATGGACTCTTCCCAAACAGTACCTCGATCTTCATCAGAAAGATAATGAATTTCGTCGAAAACCACATGGGACAGGTCCGCCAGTCTTTCCTGGTCTTGCTGGAGCATGTTCCTAAAGATCTCCGTGGTCATGATGGTCACTTCCGCCTCTGGGTTAATCACCACGTCTCCGGTGATAATTCCGACTTTTTCCTCACCGTACAGCTCTTTGAACTCCTTATATTTCTGATTGGACAGGGCTTTAATCGGCGCCGTATATGCGACGCGTCGGCCATGCTTGATGGCGTCTTCAATTAAGTAGTCGGCGATTAAGGTTTTTCCCACACCCGTCGGGGCCGATACCAGCACGGAATTGCCCGCTAAGAGATGGTTGACCGCTTCAATCTGAAAATCATCCAATATGTATTTTCTGAAACTTACCTCAGCTCTTTCTGACATAAAAAGACTTGCTCCTTGTGGTGTTACTTCTCTATATAATAAATCCCGGTTTTAACCTAAGTTAAGTTTAGTATGGTACTTTATAGATCACTTGACCCCTTGTTTTTAACTTAAATCCATCTCACGAGTACCACCCGAGCGCCTAATCCTGTATTGACAATCCGATCTCCCGGATCATGGCAAATTCATCACAGTTTGGGAATTTGGGACAGTTGATGCATTCTTTCCAGACCTTCGGTGACATCTGATCTTTATCGATCAATCTAAACCCACACTTTTCAAAGAATTTTTTTTGATAAGTCAAAGCAAATACTTTGGGTATCCCCAACTCCTTAGCCTCTACAACCAACCTTTCTACAAGCTGCCGTCCGATTCCTTTTCCTATCGCCTTTTTCGTCAAAGCCAACGCCCTAATCTCCGCCAAATCTTCCCAAATAATATGTAAGCCACCGGTCCCGATAAACTCGCCTTCCTCCTCCACTACAGTAAATTCACGTAATGCTTCATAGAGCATACTTCTGGAGCGGGCTAGCATCAAACCTTCTTGGGCATAAGAGTTTACGAGGGCATGTAGGTTCTCTATATCCGTCATTTTGGCCTTTCTAAAGGTGATCATGGTTATACACCCTTTCTCTATACCAAAAATCAGCAGAATGGTTACTGCCTTTCCACATGGAGGCTAAGACTCTTTCCCGGCTTTCCGTAAATAGCACTTTATTCGGCAAAAATTTCAATAATCCTCTTATCTATTACTAAAACCCTCTTTACTGAGGAATATTAGATCTTGAGGTGAGACCATGCCTCCGGAGGCTCTTTCCCATAAACTGCAAAAACTCATCGGCAACCCTTGGGATCTGGCGCACAGAAATTTATGCCTTAATGGGCAGCGGTTAGAAGTCATCTATCTGCGTGGTTTAGTCAAGGAAGAGAGGATAGACCAGGCTGTCATCGGGCCGCTCCAGGACTTCCTGGCTACAATCGAAGGCTCAGATCAAGACCTATTCTCTACTGATAATTTTTTGCCCGCCCTCCGTACCGCCACGGAAGCCCGGATTCTGCAAGATCCGAAGCAAGCTGCTGGTTTGTTACTGGAAGGATGGATTTTGATAGTCTCCAACGAGTCAAAGTTTATTCCTGCCTTGTATCTACCGGGATGGACCAAACGTCCACCCAGCGAGCCGCCGGGGGAAAAGGCCCTCCGTGGTCCCAGAGAAGGCTTTACCGAAGACCTGTTAGAGAATATAACTTTGATCCGTCGCTGGATTAAGGACCCAAGGTTACGCGTGGAAGAAAAAACTATCGGAAAACGAACAAAAACCAAAATACTCCTGGCCTTCCTGGCTGATCTGGCTTCTCCCGAATTAGTCAGGGAGGTCCATAAGCGACTGGACGCTATTGAGGTTGACGCCGTTCTGGAAAGCGGTTATTTAGAAGAACTAATCACTGACGAACGCTTAACAATCTTTCCACTGATCCAAGCCACCGAACGATCAGATAAAGTCACCGCCGCCCTCCTGGAAGGACGGGTCGCCATTTTGGTGGACAAATCACCAAGAGTCTTGCTTGTTCCGGTCACCATCAACGAGCTCTATCAATCTCCGGAGGATTACTACTTAGGATACTGGCTGGGGAGTCTGTTGCGAATGATCCGCCTGATCGGCAATAATCTGGCCATTCTCCTCCCCGGGCTATATGTGGCGCTGGTTCAAGTTAATCCGGAACTTTTACCATCCCACCTGTTACTAAATATCGCCGGTTTACGAGAGAATTTCCCTTTCCCTATAGTAGTGGAAGTGCTTTTTGTGGCATTGGCGGTGGAGATCTTTTACGAATCCGCTCTGCGTCTCCCCCAGTCCGTGGCTAGCGTGGGCGGGGTGGTATCCGGAATTGTCTTGGGCTACGCCACGGTTCAGTCGGGAATTATCTCCAGCCCTACCTTGGTAGTGATGATCATCTCCACAATCTCCTTATATTCCGGCCCCAATTATGATGTCAGCATTGCCTGGCGGATCCTGAAATATTTACTGATTTTAGGCAGCGCTCTCCTGGGCGTCTTCGGGTTGGCTGTCACGGCCGCTTTGATCCTGGCTCATACCGCCACCCTCCAGTCTTTCGGCGTTTCCTACCTAGCGCCCTGGGCCCCGTTACAACCGGCGGCTCTGAGCGACGCTCCGGTGCGTAAACCTTTATGGCTAAAGAAGAGAAGGCTTTCAACTTACCGCCCGCAAGAAATGAGACGACAAGGCAACACTAGACAGGAGGATATTTCTTTCCGTAAGGAGGATGAAGAGAATAAATAAGCATAAAGCCCTCTCCCCCAGGCTCTTCTTTTTTCTCCTTTTTACGCCGTGCTTAGCTTTTACCTTCATGTATTTTCCCTTAACCGGCGCACGGGTAATTGGCACCGATGGTTATCTGGCCATTCCAGTGGCTTTTGGTCTCGCTTTACCCATAACGATGGTGGCTCGGCATTTTACTAACCATTACCCCGGCTTAACCATGATTGAATATACGCCATTAATCATCGGAAAAACCCTGGGCTTCCTCTACAACCTGCTTTATCTCGGTGGCTTGCTCATGATCACCATCGCCTTTCTCCAGGAAGTCATCGGTATTGCCTATGGTTTCCTCATCAACCGCGCTCCTCTTTCCTTTGTCACTCTTCTGATGGTTGGCGCCGTTGTGTATATTAGTTATTATGGGATCACTTCCGTGGCGCGTCTGGCCTCTTTCTTGTTTCCCGCTGCTCTTTTTTTGGGTGTTACTATCCTCTTGCCCTTTCAAAACTGGCGGCTGCTCAACATCCTGCCCATCGGTGGAGAGCCGATCGGCACTTATTTAAACGGGGGAATACAGAGCCTTTATATCTTTTATCCACTGACTCTAATCTTCCAGGCAGCAGCCTTTGCCGACCGCAGAGAGAAAGTCTTCCCCCTCTCTCTCCTGGCTCTCGGTCTAATCTTCCTCCTCTATTTTGTAAACTCCATCGGAATCACCGGGGTCTTCACGGCCGAGGGAATCACGCGATATCTCTGGCCAAATATGGAATACTCCCGCACTATCGATCTACCCTTCTTTTTATTCGAAGAAGTTGGACTAGTCTTTAATATCGCCTGGGGAGTGCTCTCTTACTCTACCATCACCATTTTCTTCTTCTTTCTCGCCCACGGCCTGGCAGAGCTCGGCCTCAAATCCAAGAACTCCCGGAACCCAGTCTCTTACCAAAAGATCCTGATCATTTTAAGCTCCATCATAGCCGGAGCTTTACAATTCACCCCCGACTTGAATATTATACGCGCTCACTTCAGTAGCGTGCAAATGGTCGGCGGACTACTCCTCTTCGGCCTGCCGTTACTCCTCTTTCTCTGCTCGCTGTTACGCGTCTATTTCTGGAGGAAGACATAAAATGGATAAAAAAGAAAACCGTCATCACCAACAGGACGAAAGACAAACCTCCGCGCGAGGAGGCGCACGCCTGAAACTCTGCCTTCTGCTGGCTTGTATCTCTCTGTACAGCGCCGGCTGTTGGGATGTGTTGGATATTGAAAAGCGGGACCTCATCACCGGACTGGCGCTGGATCTGACTGCCGACGGCCAAGTAGTATTGACCGCTCAGCTCCCCATCCCAAAAGTAACGCTTCCCAACATCTGGACCGCCAATCCGGAAGACAGCTTCTATACGATTTCCGCCCAAGGCGCTTCCACTCTTGAGGCTTTTTCCCATTTTGAGACAAAGACACCCGGACATGTCGATACACTAAAGACCAACATCCTCCTGTTCGGGGAGAGAGTGGTAGAAAAGGGCATCACTCCTTATTTGGATACTATTGCCAGAATGCCAAAATTCCCAGTAAAATCCAATCTCATGATCGTACGGGGTGATCCCGGCCGTCTCTTAAAGCAGGAAGTAGCAGCCGCCATTTTACCCAGTTTTTACTTAATGTATTTCTTCGAAACTCCGCAAAAAAGCGGAATGGTCTATCCCATGAAGCTCTGGCGCTTCTATTATAAACTGGACAGCCCGGCCATTGATCCTTACTTACCCGTACTGGACTACCATACGGAGGAAAAAGTCTTTTTACCGGCCGGACTCGCTGCGCTCTCCGGGGATACCCTCGCCGCTTATTTGTCCCCGGAAGAGAGTAAAATCTTTGGGTTACTATCCGAAGAAGATGAAGAGGTGGTTCTTTCTACCGAATGGCGCGAGGGGCGCACCATTTCCATTCGCTATGCGAACAACCGGGTCACCTATCAGTGGCTACCTCCCCGTGTAATCTATATCCACATGAAAGCCAGGGGTTACCTTCTGGAGGAAACCGGAGCCACTCTTCCCTTGACCCCAAGCCACCTACGGCAGATCGAGACGGCGCTAGCCGATAAAGTGAAGAGTCAGGCGGAAGAATTAATCCGTAAGTTACAAGCAGTCAACTCGGATTTGATTGGTCTGGGCCGGATAGTACGGGCAAAAGAACGCCAAAAATGGTCAGAGACCTATTGGCGGAAGCTCTATCCCAGACTTGAAATTAGGGTAAATGTGGATTTTAGCATCACCAGAAGCGGACGGCTAAACTAAAAAAAAAAGACCCTGCATAGCAGGGGTGAAATGAGTTTGGGGTAACTCAAAATACATAACGCCCGTCAAACAAGCGTCCAGCAAATATGGCAAATATATATATAAAGTTATCTCTGTTTTCTAAATTTACCGGAATTCTTCTTTATTTAATAGTATATTCTATTTTTATTTTGGTAAAAGCTAACGGCCATAGAGAAGACTATTATCTACATTTAAAATATAGTTACTAGTCTCTATGATTTTCCGGAAGTTTCTCCACAATCTCGGCAAAGACCTGATCAGCCTTGTCCGGAGTGACTCCACTGACTACCTCACCGTTGATTCGCACAGAGGGTCCGGTTTCACAACCCTCCAGGCAGAAAGTGGCGTGCAGATTAAGGCGATGTTTAATCCCTTCTTCCTCCGCTTTTTCCATAAACCGTTTTAGCGTATCATAGGACCCCTTCAAATAACAGCAGGTGCCCACACAGACCGCTACATCCACTTTGTGCTTACGTCTGCTGGATAAGAGCTGAATGTCTTCGCCTAAAATCCGGCCTCTGGGCGAATAATTAGTATGCAAAGCCTCATGAGCCTCGTGGCTGTTGGGTTTCTGCAGCCATTTCTCATAGAACTTGGCTACTATCGGATTATCTTGAGACTTTCTCAGCTGGGATAGCTTATCCGCGTTATATATACCGCGGGCTCTTTCTTTCTTGACCTCCGGATCCGTGGAGATGGGTTGCCCGGCCCCACCGATACACCCGCCCGGACAGGCCATCACTTCAATGATTTGGTAATCCGCCTTCCCGGCTTTCAGATCCTGCAGGAGTTTTTTGGCGTTCCCCAAACCATGCACAACCGCTACTTTTATTTTGGTGCCGTTAATCTCAACAGTGGCCTCTTTCAAACCGGCGAATCCGCGCACCGCTTCAAAGTTCACTTCCTCAACAGCCTCGCCCGTCACCAACTCATGGGCGGCCCGGAGCACGGCCTCAGACACTCCACCGGTAGCGCCGAAGATCACCCCGGCGCCGGTGGTAAAGCCAAATGGTGTGTCGAAGGATTCAATATCCAATTGGTCAAAGAGCAAGCCTGTTTCCCGAATCATCCTCGCCAATTCTTGCGTGGTTAGGACCAGATCCACATCGGGCGCTCCCTCAGTGGTAAACTCCGGCCGAGCGGCCTCAAATTTCTTGGCGGTACACGGCATAATTGAGATGACATAGATATCCTTAGGATCTTTCCCTAATTCCTTAGCCCAATACTTCTTCACCAATGACCCAAACATCTGCTGAGGTGAACGGCAGGAAGAAAGGTTCTTCAACAACTCCGGTTCATTATGCTCGGCATATTTGATCCAAGCCGGACAACAAGAAGTAAACTGCGGCAGTTTTTCTCCTTTCTGCAACCGTTCAATGAACTCCGTAGTCTCTTCCATAATGGTCAGATCAGCCCCGATACAGGTATCAAAGACTTTATCAAAGCCTAGGCGTTTCAGGGCAGCCACTACTTTCCCGGTCACAATCTCACCGGCCGGCAAGCCAAACTCTTCACCCAAGGCCACCCGTACAGCGGGTGCCACTTGCGCCACTACAAACTTCTCAGGATCATGAATGGCGGCCCAGGCCTTTTCAGTCTCGGACTTCACCACCAAAGCTCCGGTGGGACAGACTGCGCTGCACTGGCCACAGTTTACGCACTCCACTTCTGAAAAGTTTTTATTGAAAGCCGGGGTAACCACTACCTTGGCCCCTCTATTACTGAAGTCAAGAATCCCGATCCCCTGTACTTCGGCGCACATCCGTACACAGTCACCGCATAGAATACACTTGTTGGGATCCCGGACGATGGACGTTCCAGAGTCATCAATCGGAAGCTTTACATCACGTTCGCCAAAGCGAATCCGCTTAATGCCAAACCTATTGGCCAGTTCTTGTAGTTTACAGTTACCATTCTTTTCACAGGTGGTGCACTCCCGATCATGGTTAGCCAGGAGGAGCTCCAACACGGTCTTTCTGACCCGTTGCACCCGTGGGCTGTTGGTCAAGATCTTCATTCCGGGAGTAGGCGGGGTGGAACAGGAAGCCACAATCCCACGGCCCTCCACCTCCACTACACACATACGACAAGCGCCGTAGAGACTCAGTTCGGAGTGGTAACAGAAGGTCGGAATATCAATCCCCAGTTTCCTAGTTAACTCCAAGATATTTTTTTCTCCATTTAACTCTACTTCTTTGTGATCTATGATTACTGTATTCTTGGCATTCATCGCTTTATCCCTCCTTAATGGCCTTGAACGGGCAAGAACTGACACAAGCGCCGCACTTGATACATTTATCCGCATCTATAACAAAGGGTTTTTTGATCTCACCGGAGATGGCGCCCACCGGACAGACCTTACTACATTTGCTACAACCTTTACATTTTTCCGGATCAATAGAGTATCCCTTCAGGGCTTGACAGGCGCCAGCCGGGCATTTCTTATCCACCACATGAGCGATATACTCATCTTTAAAGTATTTCAACATGGACAGTACGGGATTGGGTGCGGTCTTGCCCAGTCCGCACAGGGAACCGTCTTTCACGGCTAACGCCAACTCCTCCAAAGTTTCCACATCTTCTGGCCGACCTTCACCGTTCACCGCCCGCTCCAGGATCTCTAACATCCGTTTCGTCCCTTCCCGGCACGGTACGCACTTTCCGCAGGACTCATTCTGAGTAAAGGTCATAAAGTAACGGGCCACCTCAACCATGCATGTGCTTTCATCCATAAAGACCAGACCGCCGGAACCCACCATCGCTCCTGCAGAGAGTAGTGAATCATAATCAACGGGCATATCCAGGTGTTCCTCAGTCAGACAACCACCGGAGGGCCCACCGATCTGCACGGCTTTAAATTTCTTACCGTCTCTGAGTCCGCCACCGATCTCATAGAGAATTTCCCGGAGCGTGATGCCCAACGGAACCTCGATTAAACCAGTATTCGCCACCTGTCCGGTAATGGCAAAGGTCTTGGTGCCCGCGCTCTTTTCCGTACCAAAACCTTTGAACCAAGCCGCCCCTTTATTAATAATCCCGGGGATGTTGGCAAAGGTCTCCACGTTGTTGATGAGCGTTGGTTTACCCCACAAACCACTCTGGGCCGGAAACGGCGGCTTAGGCATAGGCATCCCTCTCTTCCCTTCAATAGAGGCGATGAGCGCCGTCTCTTCCCCGCAGACAAAAGCGCCTGCTCCCTCCTTGATCTTGAGGTCAAAATTGAAACCTGTGCCTAGAATGTTCTCCCCTAGTAGTCCATGGTTCCTAGCGGCTTGAATAGCGATCTTCAAACGATTCACCGCCAAAGGATACTCAGCCCGGACATAAATGTACCCCTCATCGGCACCGACCGCATAGCCGGCGATGGCCATTCCTTCCACAACCTTGTGGGGGTCTCCCTCCATCACACTGCGGTCCATGAAGGCGCCAGGGTCTCCCTCGTCGCCGTTACAGATCACATACTTCTTGTCGCCCTTGGCGATCCTGGTAAACTCCCATTTTTGTCCGGTAGGAAAGCCTCCGCCTCCCCGTCCGCGCAGGCCAGAAGCGATTACTTCCTGACAGACCTCTTCCGGTTTCATCTCGGTCAAGACCTTACCCAAAGCCTGATACCCGCCGTTGGCGATGTATTCCCGGATATCTTCGGGATCAATCACCCCACAGTGTCCTAAAGAGTTACGATTTTGGTGTTTATAGAAGGGGATGTTATGCTCCTCTTTGTATATCTCTCCGGTGGTAGGATGATGGTACAAGAGTCGCTCTACCGGTTCCTTCCCATTAACTAACGCGTCCACGATCTCTTTGGCGTCTTCCGCTTTGACCCTGGTGTATAATACACCGGAGGGCTCAAGGCGCACCAAGGGCCCCATTTCACAAAAGCCATGGCATCCGCTTTTTACCACCGAAACTCCGGACTTGTTTTCCTCAATGATTAAATCCACAGTAACGTAGTCTCCGTAGCCTTCCACTTCTTTTTTTAAGGCTTCATACACTTCAAGGGAGCCATTTGCTACACAACCGGTTCCCGCGCACACTAAAATTCTGGCTTTCTCGTTTTCAAAGGCCGCCTGCCATTTGTCCCTCAATTCACAAAGTTTTGTTTTAGAATCTATCATTTCTCTTCACCCTCTTCCTCCAAGATCTGATCAATGATGATATTTATGGCCTCCGGAGTCATCTGCCCGTAAACTTTGTCATTAATCATGACTACCGGCGCCAGTCCACAGGCGCCTAGACAGGATACGGTCTCTACAGTAAACCTCATATCGTCTGTAGTATTCTTACCCTCCGCTAGCCCCACTCGCTCCCTGATCGCCTCGTTCACCGGATTAGAACCGCGAACATGGCAAGCGGTTCCGTCGCAGATCTTAATCACATACTTTCCTTTGGGTTCCAAAGAAAACTGCGCATAAAAGGTGGCCACCCCAAAGACTGTAGCTGGGGATAATTCCATGGCCATGGCGATGTAAGTCAAAATTTCTTCCGGCAAATACCTGTACTCCTCCTGCACCTCTTGGAGGATATGGATTAACGCGGATTGTGACTTGCCATGGGCTTCAATGATCTCGTTTACCCGCGCAAACCTCCTCGTGGTCAAAGAATTCCGGGCTTCATTTTTTACATCCAACTCTGCCATAATAAATCCAACTCCTTTCTTTACATTGAATAATCATATATGGTTTCAAAGGCTATCTCAGAATATGAGCGCGCTGATCAACATAATCCTCTATCTTAGGTGGCAACCAGCCTTTACTGCCCGTCTCGGAAGATCATGATTCTCCACGGTACACTCGGAGAAACCTGGATCGACACGGACAAAACAATTAGAAATACTGTATCTCAACCTGTTTACCGCGTTGTCTTAACAGATCGGCAATCTCTCCTACCACCTGCATTTTCAAGGCTAAACTCATCGGGAGTTCAGGATTCTGATGCGCTGGATTGATCGCCCTCCCGACCAAGAATTTCACCTGGTCACTATCTAGTAAGAGCCTGGTTAGCATAGTGGCGGCGTTCTCTTGCTGAGGGGAGGGCAAATCCGCAGTCTGGATTGGTTCTGCTTTTAACAACTCCAAGGTTTTGCTTAAGGTAATAATCCCCTCGGTCACCAAGTCAATGCCCTTCAACCGCCCAGCCGGCGGCACCTCCGGGTTAATTTGGTCCAAATCAACCTCAATTTCTTCCCCGATGGCTCTGGCGACAATGGTACCTGTTGTTCCACCGCAAACTACTTTTCTGCCCGGTTCTTCCATGATTAAACGCACAATAGTGGCATCGTCTTCTTTTTTTTGGGGCGGCCCCACCGCTACCGTTGTCCGCCGTAAAGGTCTCACCTTCAAGGTCAGCACTGTTGTATCATCTCCTGGTTTTCCCGCATATAATTGCTCACAAGCCTTCAACAACCAATTACTCACATCTTTCGCCTGGTTTTCCGAGTTAACCAGTTTCTGCAGATACCCGGCTACTTCAGGCCATTGCCAGCCTAAATTAAGCACCCCGCCGATCCCGGCGTGAATCACTCCGTCCGAAACAGCAACTAATATATCACCAGGCGCTACTTGAAAACGGCTCTCCTTAATCTGGCGTCCACAGATTTCCGTAGTCTTCCACTGAATCTGCTGGATTTCACTTTCACGTAGAAAAAAGACGGACGGATTATCGAATTCCACGATATATGCCTCGCCATTCTGAGTAATCTGTATAATGGTAAAGGTAGAATAAGCAAGATTCCTCTTCTGGCAAACCGGTAAGGTCTTACTGACCGTATCCACCACTTCTTCCAGTTCAGCGCCGTTCTCCAGCATGGTGGCGATGATCTTAGCCGTCATTTTTGAAAGAATATTGGCTTTCACTCCGCTACCTAAACCATCCGCCAAGACCGCCACCAGGACATGATCATCTGTCCTTACCACCTCCACGCTGTCGCCGCAAAGTTCTTCACCGAATTTGGAAAGACTAGCCCAGTCGGCCTCAATAAAAATCCTGGCTTTGCTCATTACGTCTTCCCGTCCTCATTTTGGAATAACTTAATCAACTTGGTCAGTAAGACTTTTGTCTCCGCTGTTGTCTCTCCTAATAATCCGGCGATCTCCTGGGCTACTCTCATCTGCTTATCTATTACTTCCTGCGCCTTTTCGAGAGTCTCTCCGGTCACCAAAGCCAGCCTTTCTCGCTGTTGTTTCTCTTCGGTCAGGTCGGCAAAGATCCCGATCAGGACATCCTCTTTTTTCACATAGAATATGGCTTGCCAGGCAATAATCCCATAGGAGGGAAAGGAGACCTCTCCAGTAACTATACCCTGCTCATTTAAGGCCACCTCAAAGTGCTTGGGGTTCATGATCGTCGACAGCTTCTGACCGAGCACTCTGTTTTGCCTGCATTGAAACATCTCCTCCGCTGCAGGGTTAACTTCAAGTATCTTTAGATCGGAATCCACCACAAAGATAGCGTTGGGGGTAAATTTTAAAACCAAGTTAGCCCTGGATTCGGCTCTAGCCCTCATAAACGGGATACACATATCAATCTCCGCCATATTGTTCAGCACGGCTACGGCCTTCTCCCGGCAGGAGTTATAACCGCACGCCCCACAATTCAATTCATCCTCCGGAGTGAACTTCCCGGTCTTGGCCAACACTTGTTTGATCTGGTCTTCACTGGGCGATATCCCTTGGTTCCCACAGTTCTGGTAGACCCGGTTTAATTTAGGTTCAATGTAACCGGTTGGTTTTAGATCCGTAATTGACGGAAAGGCGCTCTCCGTAAACCCCCGGGCCCTTAAGCGTTGGCCGGCATAACTAATTAACCTGTTCCGTCTAGCAAAGACCGGCGCCTCCCCGGCCATCCCCGGGCCCATGACGCATCCACCCCGGCAAGCCAAGAGCTCCACCAGCTTTAGGGAGTCTTTGATCTCGGCAAAACGGTTCAGAAATTCGATGGTTTCTTCCAAACCATCGATCGTCACCACCTGGTCTGAAAGTAAATCAGTGCTGAGCATGGCGGAACGGGCCAAACCGCCGGGAGAGGCAAAGGCATGGGCGCTAATCGCTCTGTCTCCGTCAAAGATTTCTTCCTCCAAGACCGCCAAGTCAATGTGTTCTTCATCCAGCATCTCCTGTAATTCGGTAAAGGTGAGGACCGCGTCGATACCTGGGAGTTCTTCTTCGATCTCACCTTTTTTTGCGATACACGGGCCGATAAAAACTATTTTGGTCTCAGCCCCATACCGTTTCTTCATGATCCGGCCATGCGCCACCATTGGAGAAACAACCGGCGCCAAATAAGGCAGGAGTTGTGGGTAATAGACTTTGATTAAGTTGACAATAGCCGGACAGCAACTGGTAAGCACCGGACCCTTCCCTGCTTTAACCAGCTTTTGATGGGCTAACGCCACCCACTCGGCGCCCTCGGCAGTCTCTTCCACATAAGCAAATCCCAACTTCTTTAAAGCAGCAATAAAGCTGCCAACAGACTCACTACCGAAGGCAGCGACGAATGAAGGAGCGATACTTGCCCCCACCGGAAGACGCGAGGCCAAAAAATCCTTGACCACCGGGATGGCGCTCTCCACCTTTTTTGCATGCTGAGGGCAGATGGTCACACATTTCCCGTCGGCAATGCAACGTTCCTCGACCACTTCCGCGTGACCGTCAGTTATCCTGATCGCCTTCACCGGACAAGAACGAACACACTTGTAACAATCTCTACAGCTCGCCTTGATGGTTGAGATCAGTCCTATGTCCCTTCCCCTCCTTCCGCTCCCGCGCGCGTCAACTCGTCACCAAAGTTCATTGGGAGAAAACCGGATCTTCTATTTATTCATTTCGTGTCATTCTTTCTACTACTTTCCCGTCCACCGCCGGGTTCAAGCCCTCCTATTATAAAGTTCTTTCATTAAATTAAGGATATAATTATCTTAAGATTAGATGAAAATCATGACATGCTCCTTAAAAAATTCTTCCGTATTTTCTTTCGTCAACGAAGTATATACTTTTTCATTCCAGAGGACACTCACTCCGTCCTGGCACTTACCCAAACAGAAGCATGCCTTCAATTCAATTTGGTCACTGAGGGAGTATTCTTCCAGTAAGCGCTTGAGTTCATTGATCACCTCATATGCCCCTTTCAGGTGGCACGAACTCCCAACACACACCGAAATGGAATGCATTTCTTCTCCCCCTCCACTCACTTTCCCAAGACTTCCTACTAAGACCGTGTCGCCCAGCAAAAGCAGCAGGCGCCCTAAAAGGCAGGACATTGTAGTAAGACACATACCAAGATACCGCGGCCGGTAACTCCGATGAAAATAGCCGGGTAATGAAGTATGATTCTCTCGCTCGTGAATACCTTCACAAATCTCTACACAAAGCCTACCTCATCTTTCCCAGTCTTCTGCTTAACAAATGCGAAAGCGTCAATACCCCGACCACTAAGTCTTCGTATTGAACAATTACATTTTCGGGTGTCTCCAGACGGACTGGGGCAAAGTTCCAAATCCCTTGGATCCCGGCCTCCACAATCAGATCAGTCACTTCCTGTGCAGCCTGAGCCGGTACAGTAAGGGCGGCGATCTCCAATCCCAACTCTTTCTTCTTCTCCGTCAGCTCCGATAGGTGGCAAATCGAAAGCTCCCCTACTTTCCAGCCGATCTTCGCCTCATCAATATCGAACAGAGCGGCAACATTAATCCCATGTTGCTGGAGACCGGGGTACCGGGCTAAAGCAGTACCTAGCTTACCCAGACCAACGATGGCCATCTGCCAATTCTGGGAGACACCCAGAATAGCTTTGATCTTTCCCAGAAGATAGGCAACATCATACCCGGTTCCGCGGATGCCCTGTCCGCCAAAGTAAGAAAGATCCTTTCGCAGCTGGCTTGAGGTAATTCCCAGCTTCATCGCCATCTCTTCAGAGGATACAAACTGGATATTGAGGTGATGTAATCCGTTAAGCACGCGCAAATATAACGGTAATCTTCCAAGAGTGGCTTTGGGGATAATCACCAGATCATCGCACATATTAACCACCTTATGATTGTGATAAATTTCACAAGTCTATTATAACTGATCATCATTCACTTGCCAAGTGACATCTTCAATTATTTGCATACCCTTTGATCCACCTTTGACGCCCATCCCTCTCTCCATTCTCTTATACTGCTCTTAACCCCCGGCGCAAGAAGGAACTGCCGTGGCAGAAGCATGAACCCGGAAGATAAACAAGGAAACTCCACCAACTTCAAATAATAAAAAGGTTGCCCTGATTATTGATAGGACAACCTTTTGTTTGTTTTAGATATAAAAATGGTGCCAAGGGACGGAATCGAACCGCCGACACGGGGATTTTCAGTCCCCTGCTCTACCGACTGAGCTACCTTGGCACAAAACTTTGGGAAAAATGGCGGAGCCGACGAGACTCGAACTCGCGATCTCCAGCGTGACAGGCTGGCATGTTAACCGGCTACACCACGGCTCCATTATGGTGGTCGCGACTGGACTCGAACCAGTGGCCTCTGCGATGTGAACGCAGCGCTCTAACCAACTGAGCCACGCGACCGAATCAAGAAGCAAGTTTAATTATAACACTTATCTTGATCCAAGTCAACCTCTATTCTGGGTAAAAAACCTGCCGGGTTAAACGGCAGGAGTATAAACTTTGGTAGTCCCAAGGGGATTCGAACCCCTGCCGCCGCCGTGAAAGGGCGGTGTCCTAAACCCCTAGACGATGGGACCATTTTGTTGGTGGGTCATCGGCGATTCGAACGCCGGACGCCCTGATTAAAAGTCAGGTGCTCTGCCTACTGAGCTAATGACCCTCTTGCTGCGCTTTAGTTTTTGCGACAGCTTCTATATGATACAACATTTTTTTATACATGTCAACAAATTTTATGCTGAAATTTTATCTTCTCTAATTAAAATGTCTGTTAAAGAAGGCATTACAACAATTACATCGCCTTTCACAGATGCTCTCATCACCAGATCGGAGTCTTTACGATCGTATCTTCTCTTTCCCATCCAACTGAAACGAGAGAGATAGGGGCACCTGTCAATTCCGCCAACCTCTCCAAGTAGCGCTTAGCTTCTGTAGGCAAGGCGTCGTAATCCCTAATGCCGGTGATGTCCTGCTTCCAGCCGGGCACTTCTTCAAAAACAGGTTCACATTCAGCCAGTATCCTTAAGCTTGCTGGAAAATCCCGGAGGATCTCTCCTCGATATTTATAACCCGTACAAATCTTGATGGTGTCAAATTCATCAAGCACATCCAACTTGGTAATTATTATGGACGTGACCCCATTAATCCTCGCGGCGTAACGGGCAATCACCGCATCAAACCACCCACAACGCCGTGGACGCCCGGTAGTTACTCCATATTCTCTGCCTCGTCCCTCACGGAGGCATTTAGCTTCATCTCCTGATAATTCCGTGGGGAAAGGACCCTCTCCCACCCGTGTTGTATAAGCCTTAATCACCCCGGCCACTTGTTCAATCATGGTCGGTCCAACCCCGGTACCGGCCGAAGCTCCACCGGCAGTCGGGTTTGAGGAACTAACAAAGGGAAAAGTTCCGTGATCAATATCCAGGAGCGTACCTTGGGCGCCTTCTAAAAGCACCTTCCGCCCGGCTTTAATCGCGTCATAAACCAAGAGAGAGGTATCTGTAACCAACGGCCGCAAAGCCTTAGCGTACTCCCGGTATTCTTCAAAGATCTCCTCACAGTCAAATCCCGGATGATTATATACCTTTTTTAAGACCCGGTTCTTTACTTCAACTACTTCTTTCAGGCGTTCCCGAAAATAATCCTCATCAATGAAATCAACAAACCTGATCGCGTCATAACGCGAGTACTTGTCAACATAAGCAGGGCCAATCCCTTTACCGGTAGTCCCGATCCGCCAAGCGGTCCGCGCTTCTTCCTCCAACCGGTCCAAAACCGGATGATACGGCATGATCACCTGAGCCCGGTCACTTATCCTGAGGTTTGACAGATCTATGCCCCGTTTGGTCAAGCCTTCCATCTCTTCCAACAAGACCCGGGGGTTGATTACCACCCCGTTTCCCAACACACAAACGACGTCTTTATATAAGATACCGGACGGGATGAGATGAAGTTTAAACTCTTCATCATTAACGACAACGGTATGACCGGCGTTATTTCCCCCTTGATATCTGACTACCATCTCCGCTTCACTGGCCAAGAGGTCAGTAATTTTCCCTTTACCCTCGTCTCCCCATTGCATACCAACTATTGTCACAGCCGGCATGCGCTCACCTCCTTCGGCGTCCGCACAGGCGCCGTCAATTCCACATAGAATTGTATCATGATTCATGGTATAATTCAAATTGATAGAAATTATAATTACTATAAATTATATTTATAGGAGCTGACCGGAGATGAATTTCTCCACTTTAAAGACTTTTGTTCTCTTGGCGCAAAACGGGAGTTTCTCTAAAACGGCCAGAACTCTACATCTGTCACAACCAGCCGTCTCACACCAGATCAAATTATTGGAGGAAGAGATGAAGCAAGCCCTTGTTGAACGCAAGGGTAGAATTACTCAACTGACCACCGCAGGCCAGCTGCTATTACCGTACGCGCAACGGATCTTGTCCTTACTAGCGGAGAGCAAAACTGCCCTCTCGGAACTGGAGGACGAGGGGAGGAAGCTGTCAATCGGCGCGGGAACCACCACCATCATTTTCCGGCTTCCCGATCTCATCCAAAATTTCAAAGCACGCTTTCCTAAAGTTGAATTAGTAATTAAAGCGGGATCCAGCAAAGAAGTTACTGAGTTAGTCCTAAACGGCTCTTTGGATTTGGGGCTGATTACTACGCCCGCCCCCCCGGGCGCCCTCAAAAGTCTCCCCCTTTATGAAGATGAAATTCTCCTAATTGCTCCGGTCTCCTGGCCACAAAGTCAGACTCCATTACCGCTCAGGGAATTGGAGAAGCAACCCTTAATCCTGTTTCCTCGAGGCAGTGGTTTTCGGGATTTTATAGAACTCTTCTTCCGTACCCACGGTTTGCACCCAAAAGTAGTCTTGGAATTAGATAGTATGGAGGGGATTAAGCAGATGATCCGGATCGGCATGGGCTTGTCTTTTCTACCCCAAGTAGCCGTCGCCAAGGAAATTTACGCCGAAGAATTGATCTCCCTGCCCCTGGCTGAAGCGGATGGCCTTTACCGGACTACCCATCTTATCGCTTCCCCCGACAAGTTTTGGACCACAATGATGACCGAGTTCACCACGCTTTTGAAAGCCAAGTTTGGTCCGGCTGCCACCGGCCAAACCGGCCATTAATAAGTTTACCCCCGGAACTGATCATCTACGAATTTTTTAGATAAAAAGAGGCAATTAAAGCTATAAACTTTCATTGCCTCTTCCCATTCGTGACTCCTGCGCACATGCGCCAGCACATACTTGCCCGCAATAGAAAGGGGGAATGCGGTAGTTCACCCCATCTATGCTATGACCTGTTCCTTAATAACCTTTCCTCACCGAGATTCTCTTCATGGAATTAATCCGCGGAAACACTTTCACGTCAGTCACGACATCTACCTGCGTCCATTCGGAGACTTTAACCAGGATATGAGCGACTATTTTCTGACGAAGGGTACCCGGTTTCCCCGAGCACCCGGGGATCAACTGATAGTCTACATCAATATCTTGTAAATAATTTTGCACGTCAACATGATCACCTGGGCGTACATTGGGAATGTCGACGGTCAACATATATGGCACATCTTCGGACATATGCCTGACGATATTATCGTGGTCAACATAGAAGATTTGTTTATGAATTATCCCTTGTTTTACGACCTTGTTTTTAAAGACATGATCCTCGAAGGGCCCCAGCATGGCGTCGATTTTATCGATTTTAACCGCATCAAGGCATACCTCGTTTTCTAAGACAACCTGAGCGACTTTTTCACCCACAACTTTCAGAACTTTCAGGCGTTCTGTTTTCATGCTGACATATTGATTATTGAGATTCCCCATTATTTCACCTCTTTTCAACCTAGAGAGCCAGGACGCCCAAGAAGCACTTTCTCCGCTGGTTCAGCTTTTTGCGCGCCTGAATGACTCCTCTCTAAAACTATCATATGAAATGTAGTTGGTATTGAAATGTTATAATGGAACGTTTTTGTCATTTTATGCTTCAATACCATCTTTTTTTCATTTATTAACTATGCTAGAATAGGAATTAATGAAAGCAACCAGCATAGTGGTTGTTTTTATTAATTAACTTGCGTTCGTACGCACGCAGACGCAACAGGAGATATGCAGTTAATGAAGGAACACTCTTGGTCCGCCAATCTCTTGCTTCTGATTACCGCCATGATTTGGGGAGGTTCTTTTATTGTAGTCAAGGAAGCCTTGAGCCTGATTCATCCTTTACAAGTAATTGCCTACCGTTTTACCCTGGCTTTCATCTTTCTCCTTGCATTCTATCATAAGCGAGCCCTTGAAAACTGGAAGGATCATCTGATCCCCGGGGTATCCCTAGGTTTCCTCCTCGGCTCGGCTTTCATCGCTCAAACCTATGGACTCAGCCACACGGCGCCGTCTACCTCCGCTTTTATCACCGGACTCAACGTTGTCTTGGTGGCGGTCTTTCAAGCCGCTTTTTACCGGAGAACGCTCCCCTGCTCTTCCATCTTTGGTGTGCTCCTCGCCACAGTTGGCCTTTCCATCCTCACTTGGAACGGGAGACTCCTATTCAGCCTAGGTGAGCTCCTCACCTTATGCTGCGCCGTGCTTTTCGCCTTGCACATCGTAGCCACCGGAAAAGTCGTCTCCACTCACCGAGCAGAGACGATCACTCTCTATCAGTCTGGCGCCGTCGCTCTAGCGGCCTGGATTTTGCTTCTTTTTTGCTCTCCGCAATTAAGTAAATGTACATTACTCCCCTTACCGGCTTGGCCAGCCCTTATTTATCTTGGCTTCCTCTCCACAGGAGTGGCTTATCTCTTTCAAACTCTGGCCCAACGCCGGACAACTCCGGTCCATACCGCGATCATCCTCTCCGCGGAACCGGCTTTTGCCGCTTTATTCACAGTTTTGCTCGGTTATGAAGAGCTCACCTGTGGATTAGTTCTTGGTGGTTTTTTGATCATAGTGGGTATGATCTTAACCTCAAAATAAGTGGGGGAAGGCGTCAAAGAAGGGAGACCGAAAGGTCTCCCTGTCTAGTTACTGCGGTGGTTGTTGTTGTCCTTGCTGAAACTGTTGGCTAAAGCCAGGAATATTATTGAGCACGGATGGCCCGCCCGGGCTGAGACTTTGACTTTGTGTAGCAGGCTGATTAATTGATTGCTGGAAGGCAGTGGAGACCTGATTAGCAACTTGTCCGGCCAGGCTACGTTCTGCCGCCTCGATCATCCTCTTGACCATATGACCACCAACCGCCCCGCAATCCCGGGCGGTCATATAACCCCAATAGTCACCTTGAATCGGCTGTGTGTTGATATTTAATTCGTTTGCTACTTCATATTTGAATTTTTCCAGGGCTTGATAAGCGCCTTTTACCATTAAAGTATTTCTTTTTTGGCCTACTCCCATATGTAGCACCTCCTTTCGTTTATTATCATTTCCCGTGCTAAAAGACTCAAACTAGTTTTCACCTGGTGCTTCTGGAGTTTATAAACATGGAAAACCCCAGCATATTAAGATAAACCTTCTTCCTCCGTCCTCCTACTCAACCGCAAAACGTCAATTAGGTAATTGACTTCCGCAACTCTACTTCAGTACTCGGCGCCCCCTCCTCTTCCACCTTGATCAAACGGTATTTCCCTAAGAGGCGCAGTATAAGTGAACAAGCCAGTAAGAATCCGCAGATGATTAATAGGTTCCTGCCTGACAAATACCATCTACTGATGGCATTTCCTGAAAAATTGAAGCTTCCGGAGGTGACAACCCTGGTTCCGGCCGGCAGGATCCTCAAGCATAAACCGGTATAAAGCCCGGCCAAGACCGCATGTAAAACCCGGGCTATGATATAAGGTGCCAGCCGAAGATCGGTATCATGGACTACACTCATCACTTGCCCATGCACGCACAAACCGCTCCACCCGATGATTACTCCGGCCAAAATAATACGTTGGTCTATTGGAGCGTGGGCCTGCGCTGCTGCCATAGCACCTAAATCGATTTCCAGGATCCCGTGGAGTAAAGACTGACCAAGATCGGGATCAAAACCGCAAAACCTCAATAAGCTTTGGACTCCGGGGCTGATCACTCTAACCAGGCCTACCTGCTCCATGACTGTAATAAAAACAGCAAAGGTCATAATGAATCCGCCGATCATTAATAAAGTGCCGACCGACTCTTTGACTGCGTCACCCAACAATTGTCCCAATGGTCTACCGTCCCTCTGCTTAGTCCAGTACAACTCTTGTATCGCCCTTTTCCATATTTTCCTACTAGTTCCAGTGTCTCTCCTTCTTTCTCTCGTCTTCTCTTCCTTTCCGCCATAAAAGCGGTAAATAAAACCTACCGAGAAAGCCGCCAAATAATGAGCAATAGCGATTGGGACGCCGATCTCCGGTAATCCGAACATTCCCACCGCCACTGCGCCGAACATAAAAAGAGGGTCGGCCGTATTGGTGAAAGCCAAAAGCCTTTCCCCCTCCACTCTGGAGCATAAGCCGGAACGTCTAAATTTCCCCGTAATCACAGCATCCATTGGATATCCGGCGGCTAACCCCATAGAAAGGGCAAATGCTCCGACCCCAGGCACATTGAAGACCGGTCTCATCAAAGGTTCAAGAAAAACGCCGAAGGCATTGACCACACCCAAACCCAGTAAAATCTCGGACAATACAAAAAAAGGAAGCAGGGAAGGAAAGACGATCTCCCAAAAGACCTGTAAACCCGCTTTTGCTGCAGATAGCCCCGCCTCCGGATAAACAGCTAAGGAAATTGTGATTAACGTAAAGATTAAGGCGATGAGCAGCAAGGAACTCCGCTTTAGTTGGAATACTCTCAATTCTCCTCCTCCTTTTCACCCTTTGGTTCCCAATAATATCAGAATAATACCAGCGACTACCAAACCGATTTTATGCGGGGAGAGTTTAACTGTCACTGCAATCAAACCCAGCACACTAACTAATAAAAAGATCACAGGCCCTACTAATCCCAGAAAAGCATTGATGCGTAAGGCCGTCTCCACCCGGTGCAGACGAAGAATTAATAAGGCCGCAGTAATCTCAATCAATCCGGAGATTGTTCTGAGTAAAGCCATGCTTGATAAGACCCTGCCCTCCACTTTGCCCACCTCACTTTTTGTTCAAGCCAAACAAGTTTAAGATTACTGCCGTTAAACCCGCTGCCGCTAAAGGCCCGACCGGCATTCCCTTCAGCAGCGCTACACCAAGCACCGTACCGATCACCAGTCCGGCCATGACTTCCGGACGCCAATTCAGTAAGGCCACACCTTGACCACAGATATAAGTGGCTAATGCCCCCCCGAGAATCGCCACCAAACCCACGGGGTTAGTAAATGAAGTCATCATCTCTTTGAAACCTACCTTTTCTTGGGCAAACGGAACCATCACCGCAATTAGCAGAAAAAGGAGGCCCCACTCCAGACAATGCCGCTCCACCACCCCTAAAAGTGATGGCAGCTTAATCAATTTGATCACCAATAGCGTTCCGGCACTGGCGGCAATAAGATTATTCCCAAAGATCATCCCCAGCAAGAACATACTTAAGAGCATCAGGTTTGCTCGTATCATTCTTCTTCCTCCCCTTTTCTTATTTATGTGTCCGCGGCGTCAGACATTCCTCATCCTTGCTCCGACAAGAAGAGAATCCCCAAAAACAGAAACACCCAATCAACTATGTTGATCAGGTGTCTTTCTGAGCTTGTGCTTAAAGAAGATGTCACCAGTGGAGGATTTCTGCATAGAATATTCCAGTATTACCAATGCTCTTAAAGGTTTGCGATCGCCCAAAGGTAAGGCCATGGCTGTGTGGGGTTGACCACCCACAAACTTTACTGCCTTTCAGCTCAACAAAGGTTCAATCCCGGGCAACACACGCACAGGGATGAACCGGTCCACGGCATAACTAGGCTAGGCATATTTCATACTCATACCGGACGGAGAAGGCAGTTGAAAACTGAAATGGAGGGTTTTTGGTGCTGAATGCATGGAGTCCGCTTCTGGAACCGCCAATTACTGGTCGAAGGATAAAGCCAAGGAACTGCGGGTTAACCATGATCTTGGATAAAGGGTTAACAACGCTCGAAACCAAAGAATGGCTGGACTTAACGAAAAACTATATTGACCTAATTAAACTAACCTTTGGTACTTCCGCTTTATATCCAGAAGCTAAACTTAGAGAGAAGGTCGCGCTCATCCGGGATCAGGGGATCGGGGTCTTCCCTGGCGGAACACTCTTGGAGATCGCCATTTTTCAGGGAAAAGCCCGTGATTTTCTAAGCAAAGCTCTGGACCTTGGCTTTAATTACCTGGAACTCTCGGACGGTACAATCCCACTAGATCTGCGAACCAGAGGAAGAATCATTGAACTGGCTGTGGAGAAAGACTTCACCATCATTACTGAAGTTGGAAAGAAATCACCGCAGGATAATTTGAATACCGCGCTTCTGCTCCAAATCGCCAAGTTTGACCTGGAACACGGAGCAAGTCTGGTCATTGTCGAAGGTCGTGAATCAGGAAAAGGGGTAGGGATCTATGATCAAAACGGAGAGATTGAAGAGTACCGTTTGGACTTTTTAGCAGAAAACTTGCCTCAGGAAAAGATTCTGTGGGAGGCCCCTCTCCACCGGCAACAAGTGGAATTAATCAAACGTTTTGGTCCTAATGTGAACCTGGGAAACATCCCTCCCCAAGAAGTCTATGCCCTGGAATGCCTACGCCTGGGGCTAAGAGGAGACACACTGCTTAATACAGTAAAAGGTGAAGGCAAGGCGCAGTTGGTTTAAAATAGGTGATGCAGGGCTTCCATCCGGGAAGCCCTCATTATGCTTCCCGTTCAATCTCCGCCCCTACGGCCTTTAGCTTTTGCACCAGATCTTCATAACCCCGGTCAATAATTTCCGCATTAGAAACAACCGTCGTTCCCTCGGCAATCAAGCCGGCCAGCACTAAGGCGGCCCCAGCCCGGAGATCAGTGGTCTCCACCGGCGCTCCGCTCAATCGTGGAACGCCCTTGATGATCGCCCGATCCCGATCCACTCTGATCTCAGCTCCCATCCTTGACAACTCATCCAAATACCGGAAACGGTTGTCATAGATGGTCTCCCGTACAATACTAGTCCCTTGGGCGATTGTCATTAGCGCCCCAAATGGTTGTTGCAAATCCGTGGGAAACCCGGGATACGGCGCTGTCTCAATATCAATCGGATTGATCCGCCCGGTTGATCTAATCCGAATTTCGGATTCATCTTCAATAACTTCTACCCCGGCTTCCCGTAGCTTCATAATGGGGGTACGCAAATAATCAGCGATGGTATTTTCCACGACCATGTCACCTCCGGTCGCGGCGGCAATAGCCATAAAGGTTCCTGCTTCAATCCGGTCAATGATGATACTATGTTCTGTCGCGTGTAATTTCTTTACTCCCTGAACTCTGATGATCTCCGTTCCCGCTCCCCGGATTTTTGCGCCCATGGAATTCAATAGAACCGCCAAATCCACAATTTCCGGCTCTTTAGCACAATTCTCCAGGATGGTGACGCCGGGGCTCATGGCAGCCAAATACATTAGGTTAATTGTCGTGCCCATACTGCAGCGATTGATAAAAATCCGGTTATTCGCACTCCCGGACATCCTGGAAGAACTCATCTTGGCCCCCATTAAGCCGTGTTCGATGGCCACCTCTGCTCCCAGACTCTGGAAACCCTTAATATGAAAGTCTACAGGGCGCGGACCCAAAAAGCATCCGCCAGGCAGCGGGACCTTGGCTTCACCCAGCCGGGCCAGTAACAGACCGGCAATATAAAAAGAAGCCCTTAATCTGCGGGCTAACTCGTAAGGTACCTCCGCACACTTCAGGTTTGCTCCGTTGATGATTAGTTGTCCTGTTTCCGCCTCCTCTACCTTGACCCCTAGGCCACGTAAAATCTCGGCCATCACCAAAATATCAGTATCATACGGAACGTTCGTCAGGAGCACATCCTCAACACCAAGAGCCGCTCCCACCATCAAGGCCAAACCGCTGTTCTTGGATCCGCTGACCTTAATCTTCCCTTCCAGCCTATTTCCGCCTTTAATCCTCAAACATGACATATATCAATCTTCCTCTCGTGCCAGATAAAAACGAACCAATTCTTCCAGGATCTGATCTCGATCAATTCTTCTAATCAGTATTCTGGCATTTCGATGACTGGTAATATAAGCCGGATCTCCCGAAAGTAGATACCCGACGATCTGGTCAAGAGCATCATAACCCTTTTCTTTGAGCGCCAGACAAACCTCATGCAGAATACTACTGACCTCCGACGGTTTGTCCTCTTTGGCATTGAATTTCATGGTGGCTTCGATCGATTGGTCACTCACCTATGTAACCTCCCTGCATTAGTATGGCGGCCTGTTGCTATCTTTAAAATTCCCCCGTTCTTTACGAGGCTAATTCATCTTTCCGTAAGAACAGATTGATCTCAATATCGCCATAGGGAATAGAGATCGGGATGGCCAAGGTCGTATGGATGTGTTTTAAAAAATCGGGTATTTTCTTTTCGAGAATAATTAAGGGTGGGGTGATGTTACACTTATAGCCCACCTCTGACAGGTTGGTACTGGCCGTACCGACAATAATATTCTTCAATTCACAGATGGCGCTCTGTCCCATCTCATCGATCTCTTGCACTTCCATGCCGAGCATTTGGGAGATGATTTTTTTGGCCGTCTCTTCAGTCATCCCACAAATAACTTGTCCTTGCAAGTCACCAAGAACCCCGACCAGCACAACCACTTCATATTTGCTCAAAGGCTCCTCATTAAAAAAGGGCTTCCCTGCCTTTATATCAGGATTCAACATACTCTCAATTACAGTGTACACCGCCCGCACAAATGAATCTATATGTTGAAATGTCGCCATCTTATGCCCTCCCTACCTTCAATTTCTTTAACGATAAAATTTGCTCCGCCGGCACCGGGCTTTTCATAACATAAGTCCCAGTGATTAAGAAGTCAGCTCCTGCGGAAGTAACCAGTGAGGCGGTCTCTTGGTTAATTCCTCCATCAACTCCAATTCGACACTCTATCCCTTTTTGCGTCAAAACCCTTTTTAAGGCGGTAATCTTATTGAGCATCCCGGGTATTAAGGACTGCCCCCCATAACCAGGAATAACCGTCATTAACAAAACCAGACTCAACTCCGGTAAGACATAGTCCAAAAAGTCAAGGGGGGTGGCTGGATTAAGAGCTACCCCTGGCTCAATCCCCTCTGCTTTGATCATCTGCACCAGCCTATATAGGTGGGCAGTGGATTCGGCATGGATAATAATTCTGCTCACCCCGGTCTGAAAAAAAGCCGGTAGGAATCTTTCCGGATCATCTACCATTAAATGGGCTTCAGACGGAAGTGAAGTTCTCCCGGTCCACGCGGTGATTACCGGCGGACCAAAGGACAAGTTCGGAACAAAATGGCCGTCCATGATATCAAGATGGAGCCAATCTGCTGTCTTGATCTTCTCTAGTTCTTTTTCCATCTGTGTAAAATCGGCATCAAGTACGGAGACCCCAACTTCTACTTCTTTCATCCTGCTTCAACTCCTTTTTTCGGCCTCGATACTTTTGTTCCGTTCGTAAACGTTTGAACCTTTCAGCCTCCTCCAAGAAGGTCAAATAATGCTCGTATCTCCAAGATAAGATCTGGCCTTTACTTACTGCATCCTTAACTGAACAATCCGGCTCCTTTTTATGCAGACAACCCGGAAAGCGACAAGCGCTGAAGTAGGGTCGGAAATCGGGAAAAAAACCCGCTAATTCCAGAGGTTCAATAAAATCCAAATCAAGCTGGGTAAATCCAGGAGTGTCCACCAAAAATCCTGCTTTATTAGGAAGGGATAACAACTTGGCCTGGCGCGTAGTATGCCTGCCCCGGCCGATTTTTTTACTGACTTCACCGGTCTCTCTGGTAATACTCGGGCAGACCATATTCATGATAGCGGATTTACCCACACCGGAAGGCCCGGAAAGGACGGTAACCCCCTCCTTTATTTCCTGAAGCAATAAGCGTTTGCCCTGCCTTGTCTTAGTACTGGTGATGATGACTTTATAACCGATTTCCCTATATGGACCGGCTACTTTTTTAACCGCCGCTTCCCCCACCAAGTCTCTTTTATTAAACACCAATAGAATCTCCAGACCGGTGGTCTCGGCGAATAAGAGAAAACGGTCAATTAAAAACAAGTTGTAATCCGGGTTCTTCAGGGCAAAGACGATCATAATCCGGTCAATATTGGAAACTGTGGGGCGAAGTAACTCGATTCTTCTGGGGAAAACCTCCTCAATCACCCCTTGATCCGCAGTAACCATTTCATAACGGACCAAATCCCCCACGTACAGACTTCCCATCCGCTTAAATTTACCGCGGGCCACAGCCGCTATGGTTTGCCCCGAGTGTAAATCCATTACTTCATAAAAGCCACCGACTCCTTGAATAACCCGCCCCTCAGGCAAACATTTCCCTCCTACTATAATTCTTCCTCACCTGATTAAATATGCCTCTTCCTGATCTGAATTTTATTAGATAAGAAAATAATAACCTTTCTTCTTGAGCAGAAGACTATGAGATAATCAAAGTTCTTTAATAATATACAGAGAAGAGACCCTTATAACTTCTCATCATAGGACAGGATCTCGTTGATATAAACGAAGATTCTGGCCTGACCATAGCTTTCTACATCAATGGCAAATGATTCACCGGGATGATGAAGGCGCTCGTAAATCACTTGCCTCCCTCTGTTGTCTTCCAGAACCACCTGCACATTCTGGTCTTCCGGACCTTGGTTAATAGTAATATTTACCTTCTTTTCTTTACGCAGACCTAGTGTATTCCCCTCACCAGTATTGGGTAGAGTATCCTCCGGCGAAACCCCACTAATCACAAACTTCATAGGAGTTCCTAAGGGAACGATGCTTCCAGGCGGAGGCTGTTGATCCAGTATCTGCCCCTCCGGATAGGAACTCATCCGTAGTTCATAAGAGTCAAAAACCAAACCTAAGCTGGCTAACCTGGCTTGAACATTAACTAACCGGTGACCGATGAAGTTCGGGACTTCCACTTTATCATAATCCGGTCCCAGGCTCAAATAAAGATCGACAGTCGCTCCCTTTTGAATCACCATATTAGGAGCGGGTTTTTGGCGGACGACCCGGTCCCGCGGAACATCACTACTTAATTCGGTATAAACCTCTCCCAACTGCAAACGGGCTTCTTCCAGGATGATCTCAGCCTCCCGCCGGGATTTGCCGGTCACATCCGGCACATGAACGGTTTCCGCCCCTTTACTGACCACTACCTTAATCTCACGGCCTCTACGTACCGTCCGTTCAGCGACTGGATCCTGAGAAATGATTAATCCGGTTTGCATCTCATGGTGCATCTCCCGCACCACTCGAAGTTTCAATCCATAATCACCTGCGACCTTTTTCGCCTCATTAAGAGTGATCCCCACCAAATCCGGTACCTGGACCGGTTGTTTGGGCGGTAAAAGATAGATAAAGCCGAAAACAAACAGAGCGCAGGCGCTGAATAAAGAGATTAAAAAAACAAGCCATGTCTTCCCGGTTCCCGACCGCTGCTCCTCTTCGGTCATAGTCCCTTCAGTCAAAGAGTCCATGACCTGAGTCGGATAGTCCTCCGCTTTTTCGCTTTGCGCATCCAAGCCTAATACGGCTTGGATATCCTTGATCATCACCCTGGCCGAGGGGTATCGTTTTCCCAAATCCTTCGCCATAGCGCGATCCACTAAACTTACGACAGACTGAGGCAGATCCTGACGAAACCTATTAATCGGTAATGGTTCCTCCTGCAGATGCTTTAAGGCGATGGAGATTGGACTTTCTCCCTGAAAAGGGACTTCTCCGGAGAGCATTTCATATAAGACACAACCTAAAGAATAAAGGTCAGACTGGGGTCCTACCGGCGCCCCTTTGGCTTGTTCCGGCGAAAAATATTGTACTGATCCCATCACCACACCGGTTTGGGTATAGCCTCCGGCGCTAATGGCCCGGGCAATCCCGAAATCGGTAACCTTAGCTCGTCCATCAGCAGTCAATAAAATATTATGCGGCTTAATATCCCGGTGCACTATATTACGTTCATGGGCGTGTTTTAACGCCTCGGCAATCTGCAGGGCGATGCGTAGCGCCTTGTTCACCGGTAAAGGGGCCTCTTTTTTAATCAAATCCTTGAGGGTCGTTCCGGAAATATACTCCATTACAATATAGTGTATTCCGTCTTCCTCTCCCACATCATAAATATTAACCATGTTGGGATGGGATAAGCTGGCAGCAGCTTGTGCCTCCCGCCGAAAACGATCCACAAACTCTTTATCCGACGAATACTGTGTTCGGAGCACCTTAACAGCTACAATTCGTTGCAACAGTGTGCATTCGGCCTTATAAACCAAGGCCATGCCGCCTTCACCGATTAATTCCAATATTTTATATCTATTTCCCAAAAGTCTTCCTATCAATTAATTCACCCCTGGGACTAAATTAAAGATCATTACTACTCCCGTTTCCCTGGATTTCGAGTTCGTGGTTACAAACTAGTAACATACTATAAATGTTAGCCATATAACCTTCGCTACAGGGCTTAAAAATCCTTCCCCATCCTACTTTTGCCAAACATTTACCTTTCTACATATTCTCCGCTACACTTCCTTAGTCCGGCCATGACCCAACCACCGATAAACCTTCTTGCACCCTACCCTTCCTGGTATACATCTAGATTTTAATTACAATCACTGTTATATTATCGGCCCCTCCTCGTTGATTCGCCTCAGTCACAAGAGTATCTGCTATTTCTTGGGCACTAAGATTCGCCGAGAGAATCTGGTTGATCTCCTCCTTGCCCAACATAGAGGTTAAGCCGTCCGTACATAACAGCACCCGGTCCCCTTGGTCCACCGCAACCTCATTAATTTCTACTCCGACTTCCCCTTGGGTCCCTAAGGCCTTAGTCAACAAGTTCCGGTGAGGATGATTCTGCGCCTCTTCCTCCGTCAGCCCGCCCACGCGCACCAGTTCCTCTACAACCGAGTGGTCCCTGGTTAATTGGGTCAGTTCCGCTTGGCGCCAAAGGTAAACACGACTGTCTCCCACGTGAGCCACGGTTATTTTGTCCGTCTCCACTTTTACCAAGGCGATGGTGGTCCCCATTCCTCGGCACTCGGGATGCTGCTCGGCATAGTCCAGCAATACTTGGTTTGCTTGATTTAGAAATAATCGTAAAGACGGAATGAACTCATCTTGGTTAGGATCGATCCGGAGAATCTCCTCTACTGCCAAGGCGCTGGCCACTTCCCCCGCATTATGTCCGCCCATGCCATCGGCCAAAACAAATAAGTTGTCTTTCCACCCAAAGCTGTCCTCATTTAACTCTCGGCACCGCCCTCGATCAGTAGCCATTCCCGTCTCCATAACTTACACCTCGCTTGTACCAGGGGCTATTTTGTAATTGTGTTCATCTCCAAAGTGGTGTCACCGATTCTAATTGTATCCCCCGGTTTAACTCTTTCCTCTTTGCCGATTCTCTGACCATTAAGATATGTCCCATTAGTACTGTTTAGATCCTTCAAAATAAACTGCTTCTTTACGGAGTTATACTCAAGGAGCGCGTGTTCCCTGGAGACTTTCGGATCAGTCAGGTTTATATAATTCTCGATATGCCGCCCAATCTTCATTGGAGAGGGAATCAAGAGAAACTCCCGTCCACTATCCACTCCGGCGGTTACTACTAGAGTCTCTTTTATAATGGGGCCAGTTTTTTTCACCCTTTTAAAGACGATGGTATCCGCTTCCTTCTCTTTCTCTCTTGATACCTGGTTAGCCTCGCCAGGGTGAGCTGCTCTGTCCATCTTCCTCTTTTTTCTGAGCGACCGAATATATTCTTTTATCTTCTCCATTTTAACTCACTCTCCATTACCCTCGAAGGTCAGCGCGGCGCGCAACTGTCCACAAGCCGCCCAGACTTCTTCTCCCCTGCTTTCCCTAATACTGACCGGAATCCCCAGTTGCCGCAGATGCTTCCGGAAGTACTCCATGCGCTCTTTGCTGCTCCCGCCATAAGTGGTGCCCGGTACTTGATTGAAAGGGATTAAGTTGATGTGTGAGAGCCAACCTTTGGCAAAGGCGGCTAACCCCTGAAGGTCTTTTTCCCTGTCATTCTCCCCTTTAATCATGGTATATTCCAAAGTCACCCGTCGTCCGGTGGTCTCCGCATAGTCCTTACAGGCCTGATACAGAAGGGTAAGAGGATAGGTTTTATTGACCGGAACCAATTCATCTCTTTTTTCGGGATCCGTAGAATGCAGAGAAACAGCTAGATTGATTTGGAGTCCCTCCTCCGCCAGCCGGTAAATACCGGGGACTAAACCGCAGGTAGAAATGGTTAATCGACGCACGGTAATCCCCAAAGCATAATCCGCATTCAGTAAGCGAATGGCCTTGATTACTTGATCATAGTTGGCTAAGGGCTCCCCCTGCCCCATCGCCACCGCATTACTAATCCGCGCTTTCTCCTCATGACCGATACGCAATACTTGGTCAACAATCTCACCGGCGGTCAGGTTTCTAACCAATCCGTTCCGCCCGGTGGCACAAAAAGCGCAACCCATTCCGCACCCCACCTGAGTAGAGAAGCATACGGTCTTTCTTTTGTCTTCCGGGATAAAAACCCCTTCCACCTCTTGACCGTCCCTTAACTGGAAAAGATACCGTTTGGTACCGTCTTGGGCGGACAGGCCCATACGAATCCGTACGGAAGGCAGCAACCAACCGGCATTCTGCAGTTGCTTTCGAAGAGAAACTGGGATGTTTCCCATTTCACCAAGGTCGCCAACGCCTTTCTTATAAAGCCAGTCCATGATCTGATACGCACGATACCTGGGTTGCCCCAATTCCACCAGGACCTTCTCCATTTCCTCCATTGTCAACCCGATCAATTCCAAGATTTACGCTCCCTTAATAACCAGGCTTCATTCTGATCTCTAGGGCCGCTCTTTCTCTATACCCGTTTTCAGCTGCAAACTATAAACTCGGCCTCTACTACCATTATACCCTCTCTATATATTCTACACAATTCCTGATCTCTGCTTCTACAAAAAAAAGCCCCCGTAGAGAGGCGATTAGAGCACGGCTGGCCTTATGTAAAAAAACAGTTACAACTATGATGAGCATTTCATCTGTAAGCGAATCTTCTCTGCTATTTTTGCAATAAAAGAAGCGGTGGTCGGAAATTTACCTTTGACCGACTGCTGATCCCCGCAGCCAAATAACCCCTTGAAATATTCGGAATTACCTCTTTCCCAACCAATTTCAATCGTATGCCTGATCGCGGATTCTACTCCACTGGGTGTTGAGTTGTATTTTTCGGCAATTCGCGGGTAGAGGTTTTTGGTGATATTACCCAAAATATCCGCTTCTTCCACTGCCAAAATAATCGCCTCCCGCAAGTAACCGTAACCCCGGAAGTGCGCTGGAATACCCATTTCGTGGAATAATTTGGTCACCTCTACCTCCAGGTCCAAGCCGGGAGTTTCTTTAACCATCGTCGAAAGCCCTTTTCCCGCTACCCGCTCAACCTGGTGCGTCCTTGGCGAACGACCAAACTGCCTAACCCTCTCCAAAAGTGTAGAGGTATCAAAGGGTTTAACCATATAGTAGACAGCCCCCATTGAAATCAACCTCTGTACCATAGACTCCTGCTCAAATGCGGTCAAAACGATGACCTGCGGAGCATTGGCAATCTGTGAGAGGTGCTCCATAACACCAATTCCATCCAGATAAGGCATGGTTATATCGAGAATCAAAACATCAGGTTGCCTTTCCTTTATTTGCTCAATTGCCTCCAAACCGTCATAAGCAATACCACACAACTCCATGTCATCTTGTAAACTAATGTGCTCGGCCAGAACTTGACACAAGTCCTTATTATTATCCGCCAGGAGAACCTTGATTAGATTTGACACATTCTCCCCTCCTCGAGTCACTCCGGCTTTCTCTCGCCAACTGCAGTCGCAGACCAAACGCGCGCCGGAGTATTCCGAATCCACTGTTTACACAGTCCTGTGCTGCATCCCTGCCTGAGCATCATACGACCGTGCATGCAGCGAATCAGCATGACCTAAATTCAACTCCCAGAACAATGTGAACTTTTACTTAATTCTACATTGGAAGAAACTTTCCTCCTGTCAGGCAGTATATTATTGTTAATCTTTGTAAATTCTTGTTCGTCTATGGACATCAGGTAAATTTCTTTCCAGTTTTGATCTCTTTTCCTCTTTAGAACAGCTTTCTTTTTAAAACCTACTTTTTTATAACAGTGGATCGCCCGCAAATTAAAGGCATACACACGCAAGTAAACCTGGTCTAATCCAAGTTGGGTAAAGGCTTCAGTAAGCACCTCTCTTAAAGCTGCAGAACCATAACCTTGATCCCAATACTCTTTTTCCCCAATTCTAATCCGGAGCTCCGCTTCTTTCTTTCTCCAACAGATATGATCCAGTACCAGATCACCAATTACCCTACGCTCTTCATCCTCAATGGCGTACAGCCGATAATTTCTTCCAGGGATATGTTTCCTGAACCAAACTTGGCATTCTGGTAAAGTCTTCGGCAAACAACAATCAACATACTGTTCGACTTCGAAATCATTATTCCACCTTACCATAGACTCGAGATCACTGAAGACAAAAGGTCTCACCACAACCTTTGCGTTCTGCTCCGACATGACTGCCACTCCCTCTGCTCCGTTTTTTGCTGCGAATATTGCGATGACTACTGATTGGCCGGAAAAGCCGCATATTGCGTTGTCGAGTTATGGGTTCTACCGGCTGTCTCCAATCTCCTTTATACAAATACAGGTAGGCACTGTCGAAAACTTAACGTGTCTGTCTTTAATTTGAATACTATCGTTTACTGCTCGAACAGTAGAAAGAGAAAATTTTAATAGTGAAAGCGAAGTTAGGAAATGGAGAGTTGACTGGTTGAAAAAGAAGTAGAATGTTTTTTAAATCAGCGGTCAGGATGGAAGAAGCTCTGGTCGGGGGCGGAAAAGCTTCGCTTCAAAACTCGGTACAAATTTCCTCCTAAAAACGAGCCTGTTGTTTGCAGACTGAGTCCTTGCGCATGCAAATACCGGATTAGCCTTTCAAGATCAAGCACACTCCGGAGATTACTGGGAGTAACTTCAATCCCATCAAAATCTCCGCCCATGGCTGGTAGTTCCTCCCCCCATCCCTGTAAAAGATAGTCCAAGTGTTTGACTAGTTCCCCGATTCCAACCTGCCCTTTGTTGATGAATGGGGGATAAAAGGTCAGACCCACAGTCCCTCCTGTCTCCGCAATGGCCTTGATCTGTTCGTCTTTTAAGTTACGCCGGTGGGGACAGAGGTTAAAGACATTGGCGTGGGAGACCAGCACCGGCTGCTCGGCTACTTCTAGTACATCAAAGAAACTGTTGTATCCCAGATGCGCCAAGTCCACGATGTAACCCAGCTCTTCTGCCAAGCGCACAGCTGTTCTGCCCAACGCGGTAAGTCCGGAATCCCGTTCACAATTGACTCCGGAAGCGAATGGATTATCCCAGTTCCAAGTCAAAGAAATTATCCTTACCCCTAATTGGTAAAATTCTATCAACCGCTGTACCTTCCCTTCCAACGGTTCAAGTCCTTCCAAAGCTAAGATTACCCCCAGTTTACACTCTGCTTCCCACTCCACAAAGTCCTCCTTGTTTCTGATCCAAATCAAAGTCGGCGCACTCCCCGAATTTGTTTGACATGTTTGAAATATGGTATAGGCCCGCTCCCAGTCTCTCAAAAGATCAAGGGTAAACTGATACGGATGACTTCTCTTTTCTGCACAGATTGCTAAAATCTGTAAATCAATCCCAGCCTCCCAGAGGCGGAAGAGATCCAAATGACCAATACTGCTATGCTGAAAAAAGCTTCTCTTTTCTAAAGTTGATTGCACCAGTGTATCAGCGTGGCCGTCTATTACCGGCCAAAAATGAGCCGCTCCTGTAGGCAAAAACAGCCCCTCCCCACACACATAACACACATACTTAACACAAAAAAAAACCTATAAAATATAGGTTTCACGTAATTACACCATCCATTAGATGCTCTGACTTCGATATCGCCTATAGCTAACGGTTTATCATTGCGATAGCTTTTTATCACGGTAGCTATAGGAGAAGTCTACGGTTTCCAGGCGCGCAACAAATCTTAGCGTGGCTCTACTATAAGCTTAATCGCAGTGCGTTCTTCACCGTCAATCATGATGTCTGTAAATGCCGGTATACATATTAAGTCAATGCCACTAGGCGCGACAAATCCTCGAGCGATGGCTACCGCCTTCACTGCCTGATTCAACGCGCCGGCCCCGATGGCTTGAATTTCTGCGCCTCCTTTTTCGCGAAGCACACCTGCTAAGGCGCCAGCCACCGAATTTGGATTGGACTTTGCCGAAACCTTTAATACCTCCATTGCCTGATCCCCCTCCTGTACCACAATGGTCTCTTAAATCTATATTCTTATATACACCATAAAATTCCTTTTTTTTTTATCAAATTTTACTTTTCATAACAATTTATTCTCCGCACCACCACAGTTCTTCCTGTATGATCCCATTCCATGTAAACGGCGTTCAACTCAGCCGGACCAGTCGCAGTATCAAATCTCACCGGTAACTTAGTTAGAAACTTTTTAATGGCCAGTTCTGTTTTGATTCCCAAGACTGATTCTACCGGCCCACACATACCGGTATCCGTTATGTATGCGGTTCCTCCTGGTAAGATCCTTTCATCCGCAGTAGTGATATGAGTATGTGTACCCAAGACCGCGCTAGCTTTCCCATCAACAAAATAGCCGAATGCTTTCTTTTCAGAAGTCGCCTCGGCATGAAAATCAATAAACACATATGGTGTCTGCTTTTTTATGGTAGAAAGCACATCTTCTCCCACCCTGAACGGGCATTCCAGAGGTGGTTCAATATAGACCTGCCCCAATAGATTTATTACTCCCACCTTATATCCGTTCTTTGCCGTAAAAACTCCATACCCTTCCCCCGGAGTCCCTGCCGGATAATTAGCCGGCCTAATTACCTGGGGATATCGCTGAAAAACTTGATAAATCTCTCTGTTCTTCCAAGTATGGTTACCCATGGTCAGCACATCGATGCCAGCGCTAAACAGTTCTCCGGCGACTTCCAGAGTTAACCCGAAACCACCCGCCGCATTTTCCGCATTAGCAATAACTAAATCCAGGTTTAATTCTTGGATTAGACCAGGAAGACGATTTTTAACAACTCGCCGACCGGGCTTTCCGACGATATCACCTAGGAATAGAACCCGCAATTTTAAACTCCTTTCGCCTGTGGATAATTTTAAACAGCGCGTTTAAGTTACCCGAGAATGATTAGAAATAACCACCACGTACACATAGCGTAAGTGTATTTGATGGCCGCTTATGACTTAACGATTAAAAATCATCACTCTTCCATCTTCCCTGATGCCGATTAGCATCTTCTCTTGGCGTGTATCTTTCAAATCCTCCAACATGTGGTCGATCATTTCCTCCTGGAAATACTGCTCATCCTCTCCGACCTCGTCATCCTGATCCTTGGCTAAATCTTCATGGAAACGCTTCTTGACGATGGAGACGAGCAGCGCGATCTCATCCTGAGATAAAGAAGGAATATCTCTTTTTACCTCCAGCAAAGTCAAACCCTTGGATCTACGAAAAGAAATATTAAATATAGTAGGTGTCTGCTGAGTTAAATCAGCAAACACCTCTAAACTTAATTGAATTTCAGTTCGTAAGGACTTTAATTCTTTAGGTGGTAACCCGCGCATAATCATGAAACTAAAGATAAAACACTTTAGTTGCGGGTCCAATTTTAAAGTGGCGATCTCCGGATAACGGATTAATAAGGAAACAATGAGACTCATTGAGTTGGTAAACGGTTCTCCTTCCTTCCAAAATACGCCTTTCATCTCCGTACCCCCTCATCGTATCCGGCTGTGTTATTAATAAAAACGCTCCTTACTTGGCGTAATCAACGGCTCTAGTCTCTCTGATCACTGTAACCTTAATCTGTCCCGGGTACTCCAGATCCTCTTCGATCTTTTTGGCCAAATCCCTTGCCAGGCGTATGGAGGCAAGATCATCCACTCTATCCGGTTTCACCATGATTCGAATCTCACGGCCGGCCTGAATCGCAAATGACTTATCTACACCTTCAAAGGAATCTGCGATCTTTTCTAATTTTTCCAAACGTTTTATATAACTCTCCAAAGTTTCCCGCCTGGCCCCGGGCCGGGCGGCGGAGATAGCGTCTGCAGCTTGGACTAAAACAGCTTCCACGGTATTAGGCTCAATATCTCCGTGATGCGCGGCAATGGCATGCACAACCGCTGGTGATTCCCTGTATTTCTTGGCCAGATCAGTCCCGATCGTCACATGAGGCCCTTCCACCTCATGATCGACAGCCTTTCCAATATCATGCAGCAAACCCGCTCTTTTGGCAAGAGTAACATCCGCCCCGATCTCGGCAGCAATCAAGCCTGCCAAGTGGGCTACTTCGATGGAATGTTTCAAGACATTCTGTCCATAACTGGTTCTATAATGCAGGCGGCCTAATAACCGAATTAATTCAGGATGCAGACCATGAATTCCGACTTCAATCGCTGCCTGTTCTCCTTCATCTTTGATGATGGAATCCACTTCTTTTTGGGCTTTCTCCACCATCTCCTCGATTCTGGCCGGGTGAATACGGCCATCCGCAATCAGTCGCTCCAACGCTAAACGGGCCACTTCCCGTCTGACCGGATCGAAACCGGAGATAATAACGGCTTCCGGTGTGTCATCAATGATCAGATCGATCCCGGTCAAGGTCTCCAGGGCACGAATGTTTCTTCCTTCCCGCCCAATGATTCTCCCCTTCATTTCATCATTGGGCAAAGCGACTACGGACACAGTGGTCTCTGCCACATGATCAGCCGCACAGCGCTGAATTGCGGTAGAAATTACTTCCCTGGCCTTCTTCTCCGCTTCTTCCTTTATCTTCACTTCCATTTCCCGAATACGCACAGCGAATTCTTGCGTTAATTCCTTCTCCAAGTTGGACAGGAGAATGTCCTTTGCTTGTTCCGAAGTGAATCCGGAGATTCTTTCCAGCTCGACCCGTTCCTTTTCGCGCAATTCCTCGAGTTCATGCCTGATCTTGTCTAATTCCGCCTCTTTCCTGAGGAGATTATCCTCTTTCTTCTCCATAATCTCGGCTTTGCGGTCTAAATTCTCTTCTTTCTGTAAAAGCCTTTTTTCAAGGCGTTGCATATCATTTCGCCGTTCTCTGACTTCTCTCTCCAGGTCATTCTTCACTCTGAGCGCTTCTTCTTTCGCCTCTAAAATGGCTTCTCGCTTTTTCGCTTCAGATTCTTTCTCCGCTTCCTGCAATATCATTTTGGCGGTATCCTCTGCAGAGCGTAGGCGTAGTATCGCTCGGAATTTTTCCAAGAGAACGCCGCAGAAAACACTGACGAAAATAAGGATAAAATACTTAATTACTGTTCCAAACTCGATTCTGTACACCTCCTTTGCAGCGTAGCTGTGAACGCAGATACGCATAGCTACTATATCCCCAAATCAAAGTGGAAGTTCGATCTTTTTTTGCGCGTCTTCACGCGTAACGCCGGAATTCACACGGGGGAGATTTTGCCAAAAGAGTACTAATAAAGCCGAGATCAGAACTCGGCTTTATTAGTGTTCTTCTCCAGAATCATTGTATCTTTTTTGAAAAATGCTGTCAAGAGTCCGCTTCCTGCTCAAAGCAGACTTTTACTTCCTCCTCGGAAAATCCGGCAGCCAATAGTCTTCTGGACCATTTCAGCAATACTTTGGAAGTTGGTCTTCCTTTTGTGGTTAAATGATGAGCATAAAACCCCGCCCAAAGCTGACGGAGCACTTCCCTCTCTTTAGCCTGCGGATAGAGGCGATCCAATTCTGCGTTGATGATCTCCGGTAACACTCCGGCTTGCTGTAGTTTGTTTTTAATAAATAGCCTGCCCCTTTTCTCCTCTATATATTTTTGAATCCGTGTAATTGCATAATATCGATCATCCAGGTATCCCCATTCTTCCAACCGGTCAAGCGCTTCTCCGATCTCAACAGGTTGATATGCCCGCTTTTCCAAGGCCAGCCTGAGCGCTTGCCGGGAATAAGGTCTGCGGCCCAGTAAAGTAAGGGCGCAATCTAAAGCCCGTTTTCGCTTGGGCGTGGCCGGCTGAGTCATCGTTTTTTCGCAGTCGTTTCCGCCTGAACGGGAGCCTCAGCAACAGGTTTTGGCCTGATCAAGCCTAACTCCACGCTGACAGCCGCCTCGATCTCAGCCAGAATTTCCGGGTGCCCTTTCAGGAAGTCCACGGAATTGTCACGTCCTTGGCCTAAGCGGGTATCCTTATACGAATACCAGGAACCGCTCTTGCTGACAATATCCTTATCGGCCGCCAAATCCAAAAGACAACCAAGTTTAGAGATGCCTTGACCATAGATGATATCAAATTCCGCTTCTTTAAAAGGAGGAGCTACTTTATTCTTTACCACCTTTACCCTTGTCCTGTTCCCGATCAACTCGGTTCCTTGCTTTAGGGTTTCAATCTTGCGCACCTCCATGCGTACGGAGGAATAGAACTTCAAGGCTCGTCCACCCGGAGTAACCTCAGGATTACCAAACATGACTCCTACCTTTTCCCGGATCTGATTAATAAAGAGCGCGATGCATTTAGACTTACTAATAGCGCCGGTTAATTTCCTTAAAGCCTGTGACATTAATCTGGCTTGGAGTCCGACATGGGCGTCACCCATCTCTCCCTCAATCTCCGCCCGGGGCGTCAAGGCCGCCACAGAGTCCACAACAATCACATCCACCGCGCCGCTCCGCACTAACGCCTCGGCGATCTCCAGGGCTTGTTCACCGGTGTCAGGTTGAGAGATGAGGAGGTTGTCTATATCTACCCCCAGTTTTCTGGCATAAAGCGGATCTAGAGCGTGTTCGGCATCGATAAAAGCGGCAATGCCCCCTAGCCGTTGGGCTTCTGCGGCAATATGCAAAGCTACGGTGGTCTTACCGGATGACTCCGGTCCATAGATCTCAATTACTCTCCCGCGCGGCACACCCCCTACCCCCAGAGCCAAATCAAGCGTTATGGCACCGGTAGGGATGACTTCCACGTGCATCTTGGCGGAAGCCTCACCCATTTTCATAATTGACCCTTTACCAAACTGTTTCTCTATTTGATGCAAGGCTATCTCTAAAGCCTTCTGTTTTTCCTCTCCGGACATACTCACCCCGTCCTTTCCAAACATTTGTTCGTATAAAGTATAACAAAGAAAAATTCCCATGTCAACTTATTGGACCGTGGCTCGTGTCTTGTCACGCGCAGCTTGTTGCTTATGTGCCAACCTTTGCTTTGAAGAAAGCCCCTCGTTACCAGTTAAGATTGAGTGCGGTAATTCTTGCGTGGATGTAGAAATTATCTGCGCGCAAGTATTTAGTATTTATGGGTTTTTAGCGACTCGCGTCTATTTAGTGAATTTATCAGCCACTTTGGACGCGCCATACGAGTCAGGTTTAATACGGGCGCCGAAACCACTACCGGTAACCATCCCGACCACTTCCCGGATGATCTCCTTGGTTCGTCCACGCTCCCCCACATCCAAATGGACCTCGATATTCAGGTCATTCCATCCTAAGGTGGCCAAACGTTCGGCCAGATGGGAGGCTACCGCTAAGCTTCTGGTTGTTTCCAAAAAAATACGTTGCTTAAAGCCGACCTTATTCTTCTCCCTATCCTTGGAGTAGTAAAAACGGCCTCCTTTTCCTTCCCGCAGAATGACAATGGCTGTCACATAGCAGATAGATTCACGGATTTGTGAGTCGGTGCCCACGATTAACTTATAATTCTTCTCTTGATCCTCTCTGATGAACCTCACTATGTCCCGGAAAACTTGGTCTAATGTAAGTCTACCTTTAGTTGGACTGATGAAATACATGTTACGTCCCCTTCACGGCCCAGATTCTTTAAGCAACTTCCCATGCTTCTATTCCTAAGCTTCGGCAAGAAAGGAAGCCAGCGCGAAAAAGAGTTCAGGCGAGATAGTTTCTCCCCTTCTGTTTTCCTCAACATTAAAGACCTGAAAAGCTCTTTTTACTCTCTCTTCTCCTCCCAATTCCGGAAAGACCCCGCGTAAGGCGTTATAAAGGTTTTTACGTCTTTGACTAAAAGCCGCTTTCACCAGGACTCGAAAGATCCTTTCCGTTTCTTCCGGGTAACTGTTTTTCTTCGGTTTTAAGCGCAAAATGGCCGAATATACTTTCGGCCTGGGTAAAAAGACAGTAGGTGGAATAACCCCTATCATCTCCGCTTCCGCCAGGTGTTGAACCACGACGGATAAAGCACCATAAGTTTTAGTCCCCGGAGCCGAAACGATCCGTTCGGCCACTTCCTTCTGGACTAAAAAAACCAGAACCTCCCAGTCTATTTGGGCCTCCAATAAATGGAATAACACGGGAGTAGTGATATAATAAGGAAGGTTCGCCACTACCTTCGGGGTGAGGCCTGTGGGCAGAAACACCTCTTCCACTCGAACCTTCAAGATATCGTCGAAGATAATATCCACATTATTCTTTCCGGCTAAGACCTCTGCCAGAACAGGGGCCAAGCTCCGGTCGGTTTCTACGGACACCACCCGTCCCGCCTGGTCCGCCAATACGCTGGTTAACACACCCACCCCGGATCCGACCTCCAGAACAGCATCACTTGCTTTGAGATCCGCAGCCCGGACAATCTTGTGGAGGGTGTTCGCGTCGACCAAAAAATTCTGCCCCAGACTCCTCTTGGCGGACGTTCCATACTTAGCCAGAATTCGACTGACTTGACGCGGCGAGGTTAAATTCAGCGCCGGTGTTCCCTTTGCCTCCGGGGTCTTTTCATCCACGACCTGATCTATCTCCTTTACTCTACCCGACTCTATTCTTTTCTCCGGTCCACCATGATATTACTCCCTGGTTTCACTTTAATATACTCCAGAAGTTCTTCCGCCACCATCTTTACTTCCAAGGGATGGCTGAATTTACGTTCCAAGTTGCTCACTACAGCCAAGGATAAGCTCATCAAGGGCCACTGCTCCAACTTCCCTTCGCGGGTCTTCAACACCAGCCCCCCTCTTTCCCTGTCGTCTTCCAAGTAATGTCCGAGAATTTCTTCATCAAAACGCTTAATGATCTCCTCACCCACGCGGAGCCCAACCTTACCCGGTAACATAATGGCAAAATCATTCGCAATAATGTGACAGAGAAAAACATCCGGAGTCTCCAACTCATCGGTTACTTCAGACATAATCCTGGCCAACATGAGTAGGACTTCGTCTCCGGCCTCAAACCCATAAGTCTTATTATAAACCCGAAAATTGTCTATGGTTATAAACAGCAGATCGAAATCGCCGCCGCTAATTAAACGGTCTCTAATCTCCTCTTTTAAAGCCTCCCACCCGGAAAAACCTGTTAATGATGTGGTTTGACGCGCCCTGATCTTGGCGATGATCCTGTTTACCTCATTCAGAACATCCTTAGGTTTAAAAGGCTTCACCAACTGACCGTCTACACGTATACCCAATCTGGACATGTCGTTTAAGTCCACTTCTTGTTCAGAGAGGAGTAATATCCCTACACCCCTGGTCTTAGGGTTCATCTTCAAGTCCAGACAGACCTCGAATCCGTCTTTTAAGGGCAAAAACTGGTCTAAAACCACAATCCCTGCGTCAAAACTAATTGCTTTGGCAAGCACTTCGTCTCCTTTATCAACTACTGCAACTTGATAACCGGAGTTAGAGAGACGAATGACCATTACTTCGGCTAAGTGTGCGTCAGCTTCTGCTATTAAGACCCGTTCATAATTCATAAAATAACGCTCCTTCCAGGAACCTCCTTCTCTTCGCATGTATAGTTTCGACGATTCGTCAACCATTCCTTCTAAAATTACAGGAAAAAACCCGCTTCCTGTTAAGGATGACGGCTTATTCGGCCAAGATATAAACTTTGACCTTTCTACGCCCAAACAGCAAAGCCTCGCGGACAGTCTCATAACACAGGTCTATTCTGTTTCCTTTAATGGCGGAGCCCACATCCTCGGCAGCGGCAAAGCCATAGCCTTCAATATATAATTTTGTGCCTAAAGGGATCACCCTGGGATCAACAGCCACAATTCCATAACCGGCCTTCTTTCCCGTTGCCGTGTAGCCGTCGGCATAAATCCCGCACGACTCCGGTCCGGGGGTATAGGCGGAGGCATCCATGGTTCTTACTTCTTTATATTTAATGACGCGCCCTCTGGTGACCAACGTATGGGGTTTGGTCCCCACGGCCACTCTTTCCCTGATCGCATGTTTGACAATTCTTTCCCCTTTAACAACACGCTTCACTTCCCGGCCGTCCTCATAAGTGACTTCATACTCTTTTTCCAACAAACCGGGTTCTCCCTTGGTAAGCACTTTCCTTTTTCCGATCTCCAACTTATCGTCGTTGATATATATTGTAGTAGGTTTAATCGGAGTCTTGGTAAAGACCGGAGCTACACGTACCCTGGTGACCTTGAACCGCAGCCCCTCCCACACCCTCTCCTCCAGTGGTATGGAAGTTTTATCCAAAGGTCCTAAAGTTACCCCAGCCTGAGCCAGAACCTCTTGTACAGGGGAAGGAGCCGCCCGCAAGGGAATTTCTGTCCCGTCTACGGAGAGCACAAAGTTGACTCCCCTCTCCACTTGAATCTGCATACCCTCGGTTACTTCGGCATCTAAAGGAGGGTAAACCCGGTCTCCCTCAGTAATGAGAAAACCATGATCGGCCATGACCGCTTGCACCGTAGAGGCGGAGGTCCGTAATCTGATCCGTTGCCCGTCAATGGATACTGTGACCTCCTTTACGATCAAGGCATAAAGGATTACTGCAAAAACAGAAAGCAAACCCAAGAGGATCAGCAGAACCATCCGCTGACCAAAGATTCCTTTTTGTGCCCAAGCATGTCTGGAGATTAGGGGGCGTTCCGCTTGCGTCGGCACACAACTGCTGTCTTTACTTGTTCTCATTCTCTCCTCCAGTTATGGGATATTTGACCATCACAGTAAGTATTTTACCTAAATCCTTTACTTCCTTCCGCCAAATTATTGAAAATCGTCTCGTGGCTCGGCGCTGGTAATTTTTTCGCGTAGTAAAATTACCCCCGAGCAAGGATTTGCGCACCTCGTCACTCGTGACTCTTATTGAAAGTGTGCCGTTGTTTGATCTGTTCTGAAGTTCATTACTGATGCAAGAGACTTCCTTAGCTTTCTCTTTCTTTATATTGCCGGTCGCTAGTGGCTGAAAATTTTGACTGGGGAAGCTTGCTGAAAGCTCCGCACCCGAAGTTCCACGCCAATCTCTGCGGCTATTCGCCGGCAGGCTTCGAGCTCCACTTGCGGTAGATCAACTACAGACAAGATCACTTTTGGAATATACTTCCGACTTCTTTTCGCAAACTCCAGTACATAATCGAAGGCTTGCGCGCCTAAGGAAGAATGACAAAGTTTTTGGTAGGTAACGGCATCAGGCGCGTTCAGACTGATAGAGATGACATCCACCAACCCCGCGAGATCCGGTAGTATCTCCCGGCCTAGAGCTCTTTCGGCCAATCCGTTGGTATTAATCCGAATTCTTGCCCCGTAGTCTTCTTTTAGGCGCCGGGCAACTTCAACAACTAGATCCGGTCGGAGCAAAGGTTCGCCGAAACCGCAAAAGACCACCTCCTGGTAGGCGGAGACATCCCCGGCCGCCGCCAATACTTCCCGAGCGGAAGGCTCTGCTGCCAACCAGAGATTATATTCCAATCCTCCGGTCTCTCTAATACAAAAACAGCACTGGTTCGGACATCGATTAGTAATATTCAAATATAGATTTTCTCCGATTTGATAAGCAAAAATCTGCTTGGACACAATTCATTCCCTCTTCTAGTCAGTTTATACGAAAACAACGATAGGCATTATTCCTGGTCACTTCAGCTACCTCTCGGATACTCTTCCCCCAAATCTCAGCTACCCGGCGAGCAACTTCCTTCACGTACATGGGCTCATTTCGCCTCCCCCGGTAGGGACAGGGGGTCAAATAGGGAGCATCGGTTTCAATCAATAACCGGTCTTCAGGGACTAAGCTGATCACTTCCGGTAGTTTTTTGGCGTTTTTGAAGGTAAGCGGGCCGGCCACGGAGATATAAAGCCCCAAGGTTAAAAAGGCGGGAAGCATCTCCGGACTGGCGGCATAGCAATGCATCACCCCGCAAACCCCGCCTCCATGGCGGGCGGCTACTTCCTCTAAGATGGCCAGGGTTTCTCCGTGCGCCTCCCGGTCATGAATGATCACTGGTTTATCCTTCTTTTTGGCCAGTTCCAAGAAGGAACGAAAGACCGCCTTCTGCACCTCGCGGGGGGAGTAATCATAATGAAAATCCAAACCGATTTCACCCAAAGCCACGACCTTCTCCTGATCCAGCATCTTTTCAACCTCGCGTAAGACATCAGGAGCGACTGTTTTGGCGTCATGGGGGTGTACACCAACGGCAGCATAAACCTCCGGATGAACCGTAGCTAACTTCAGCGCCTGTTGGGAAGAGGACAGGTCATACCCGGCCACCAACACCTCCCTCACCCCGGCGGTTCGCGCCCGGAAGAGGACCTCGCCGACATCTGTGGTAAATGCCTCATCATTAAGGTGGCAATGGGAATCAAAGAAGATCGGATCCCCGCCAACAGAAGGATGATCCAAAGCCCTCATCTAACTTGCGCTCCGTCACCGACACTTCGGTCCGGAGTCAACACCGCCAATTTATCCCCTTGTGAAGCAGCCAGGAGCATCCCCTGGGAAAGCACGCCCCGCAGTTTGACCGGTTTTAAGTTGGCCACCACCACAATTTCTTTGCCAATCAATTCCGCTGGACTATAATATTTGGCAATTCCCGCCACAATCTGTCTTTCCTCTCCGCCCAACTTGACAGTAAGCCGTAAGAGTTTGTCGGCTCCTTCCACCTTTTCTGCGGCGAGTACCTGGGCAACTCGCAGATCAATCTTGGCAAACTCATCGATGGTAATCTCCGCTTTAGTCTCATCCTTTTCTGCTCTGGCCGGAGCAGCCTGATCCGTCTTCTTCTCTGTTTTTTCCTCTTTCTCAACTTCAATCCGGGGAAAGATCGGCGCGCCTTTCCGCACCTTGGTTCCGGCGGGAAATTGTCCCCACTGCGTGGCTTCAGTCAGGAGCTGGTCAGTAGGTTTTCCTGACAGACCCAATTGTTGCCAGATTCTTTCCGGGGTCTCCACCAGGAACGGAACCAGTAAAACAGAGGTTATCCTGATCACTTCGGCCATAGTATAAAGGACCGTGGCCAAGCGCTCTTTCTTTCCCTGCTTATTTAAAGCCCAAGGCGCCGCTTCATCAATGTACTTGTTCGCTTTACCGACCAAGCTGAAGATGGCGCTGACCGCATCGGAAGTCTCGAGTTTCTCCATATGTCCCATTACTTTCGCCAAAGCCGTCTTGGCCTCCTGGATCAATGCTTCATCCAGTTCTTCATAATTATGAGGAGTGGGAACGATTCCCCCAGCAAACTTCTCGATCATGGAGAGGCTTCTATGCAGCAGATTGCCTAAATCATTGGCTAAGTCCGTATTAATCCGTAGAATCAAAGCGTCTTCCGAATAGGTTCCATCCGCGCCAAACGGCACCTCTCTGAGAAGATAATAGCGAATAGCGTCCACTCCGTATTTATCCACCAAAACCACGGGATCAACTACGTTTCCTTTGGATTTGGACATCTTTCCCCCATCCAAAACCAGCCAACCATGGCCGTAGACTTGTTTGGGCAGAGGCAAATCCAACGCCATCAGAATAATCGGCCAGATTATAGTATGAAAACGAACAATCTCTTTACCGACCAAATGCGCATCTGCCGGCCAGTACCTGTTGAACAGGTCCGGTTCATCAGGATAGCCCAGGGCAGTTATGTAATTGGTCAACGCGTCCAGCCAGACATAGACTACGTGTTTAGGGTCGAAGGGCACTTTAATGCCCCAGGAAAAAGTAGTCCTGGAGACACAGAGATCCTCCAGCCCGGGTTTGATGAAGTTATTGATCATCTCGTTTTTTCTGGACACCGGCTGGATAAACTCAGGATGGGCTTCAATATGCGCCAACAACCGGTCAGCATATTTGGAAAGTTTAAAGAAGTAACTCTCTTCCTTTACCTTCTCCACTTCCCTGCCGCAATCCGGGCACTTCCCATCCACCACTTGCCTCTCCAACCAGAAAGTTTCACATGGAGTACAATACAGTCCCTCATATTCGCTCTTATAGATGTCTCCCTGGTCATAAAGGCGTTGGAAGATCCTCTGCACCCGCTCTTCATGTCTGGACTCGGTGGTGCGAATGAAATCATCATTACTGATCTGTAATAAATCCCACAAATCTCGAATACCGGAGACAATTTCATCCACAAACTGCTGCGGCGTTTTACCAGCCGCTTCCGCCCGGCGCTGAATCTTTTGTCCGTGTTCATCCGTACCGGTTAAAAAATAGGTGTCATCCCCGATCTGCCGATGATAACGGGCCAAAGCGTCTGCAATTACTGTAGTATAAGCGTGCCCGATATGCAGATTATCACTGGGATAATAAATTGGGGTCGTAATATAAAACTTATTTTTCATAAAAATTCCTCCTTATATTATAAAATTACTACCAAGGATATCGGGGCCAATCATTCTGCGTTTCTGACTTAATAGATCCTTCATATCTTAATAGATCCCTCTTTCACAAGCTTTGTCTCCCTACGCTATTCTTCCCGCTCCGAGACTTTTCAACATTAGTCCGGTCATAGTTACGCCCGGTCATGAATATACCTTTTACATCTGTTGATCAGGCACATAAAAATATAAAAGCCCCTCGCTCCTCCAGTTCCTGGGGGCGAGAGGTCATTCCCGCGGTACCACCCCGATTTATCCCTTTCTGTCCCGCGTACGGGACTTCCTGCCGACAAAAGGGTTTTCCCCAGGCCGTTATCTGTTGAGTTCAAGACGAAGAGCCTTGTTTTTGGCCCGGAAAGAACTTCGCGCGCCTACGGGCGCACGGGATAGACTTCACGTTCATTTTTTACAAGAAGTTAACATGCGGCTGAAAACGCGTTAACGGGCGTACCCGGTCCAAGCTTACTACGGGCGTTGACGCACGCCGATGCCCAATTCAGCCGACGGCTCCAGGGCCATGTTCATGGCTACTCCCCAGATCGGCTTCCACCATACCCGACTCGCTGACAGGCGTTGTGCCATTACTCTTCCCCTTCATTACCTATATAAAAAATAGAATTATGTAAATCTAACTTTATCCAGCGTTCCACTACTTTACTGTTTATTAAGATTAATATAGCGACTATTACCTGATTTGTCAAGAGATTTCCAGCTGTTCCTGTTTGCTGAAGCAGTAAAATTTTTGGATCTATTGACTTACTTTGGAAATTTAGGTACAATTATCTTGTAGTCAATTGTCGATTCTTAGCGAAAGGGGGCGAAAAAACAATGATGAAATCAACTGGAATTGTAAGAAAAGTAGATGAATTAGGTCGGGTAGTTATTCCAATTGAACTACGGCGCACACTCCAAATCGAAGAAAAAGACGCTCTTGAAATATATGTAGATGGGGAAAGGATTATCTTGAAAAAATACGAACCGGCCTGTATCTTCTGTGGCAATGCGGAACGGGTGACGATTTTTAAAGATAAAAACATCTGCCTGGATTGCCTGGAATCGATGAAAGACGTTTCTTAAAACACTTTCTTTCTTATTTCAAGCGACACTTTCCCTGTGTCTCCGGAAACACCTTTCCTCGTCTTTCTTGAAGTGTGTTTCTTCGAATATTCTTCTGAACAGAACGTTTTTTTCTTAATTTGGAGGCCTGGCGTACACCGCCTCTCTCTTTATTACTCGTCATCTGCCAGGATTTGTAATCACCCACCCGTAAATAGGGTGGGTGATTTCTTTAATTAAGATGGGTACTTTCTTTAATTAAGGTGGGTGATTACTTTAATCTTCCATCTCCTTCTGTTCTGTTAAAAACCATTGATATAGCCCGTGTCTAGAGAATCCTTCTCTCTTCGCCACTTCCCGGATGACTGTGGACGCTTTCTCTCCATTTTTGATCCGTTCTATAAGTTCAGGATAGATGCTCCTGTATTTTTCGGTAATATCCTCTACTTTCGTCGAAACTTCCGGCTTGCCCTGAATAACCAAGGTGAATTCACCCTTGATCTCTCTTTCCTTCCATTCCGTCAAAGCTTGACTAATGGAGCCCCGCCAAAACTCCTCATAAACTTTGGTTAATTCCCGGGCGATCACGATCCGGCGGTCACCGCCCAAATATTCCTGCAGATCCTGTAGAGTTTCTCTAATCCGGTGTGGAGCTTCATATATGATAATTGTCCGGGGCTCCAGGGCTAAGGCAGCTAATTCTTGTTTTCGTTTTCTTCCCTTGCGCGCCAAAAAACCTTCAAATACAAAACGCTCGGTAGGTAGGGCGGAAGCGGCCAGCGCCAAAAGTGATGCGGACGGTCCGGGGATCGGAACAACCCGGAATCCCTCTTCTACAGCTTCTTTAACCAAATAGGCGCCGGGATCCGAGATGCCCGGCATACCAGCGTCGCTAACCAGAGCGACCTTTTTTCCGTCCGCCAAAAGAGTAATGATTTTTTCCGTTTTATATCTTTCGTTTTCCTTAAATAGACTCATCAAAGGTTTGCTGATTTTAAAATGGGATAAGAGTTTCTTGGTTTGCCGCGTATCCTCCGCGGCAATCATGTCTACTTCATTCAAGACCCGCAAAGCCCGGGCGGAAATATCCTCCAAATTACCGATGGGGGTGGCTACTAAAAACAGTTCTCCTCCTATTCTTCTCTGTTCAACATTACGCTTCTCCGTTTCGTCCATCCCCATCATCCTCCAAATTCATATGTTGCGGACAAGCTCCCCTGCGCAAAAGATCAACGCCCCCTTCTCTCGATACAGGGGGCGTTGATCCAGGAGGATTCGCTGCCAAAAGTAGGCTGCTCGTTTCCTAACTCAACAATGATCCAGTCATGTTGCAGGTTATATAATAAGAAACGATCACAGGTCACCAAAAGTTCCCGGGTTTTTCTGATTTTTCCCCTGTGCGCTATTATTTACCCGCCACCATCTATACTGCAAGTATATAAAGATAAAGAAAGGAAAATAAAAGATGGTCGCCTTCACAGTGGACCACTGGTGATAACGGATCAAACCCCACTGGACAAAGGTCCACTCACCAATCGCGTTGGCCAGAATCCACGCCAGCCAATTCAAAACAGACCACTTAGGATATTTGTCACTAAAATAAGCGGCCAACCCCCCTTGTGGAGGAGCAAAGCCCAGATCCGACCAGAGACTCAGCCCTCCGGTGGTGGGTCCAATATATTCCCATTGATTATAGACTACACCGCAAAGATCAGCGACCACTCCCAAAAGGGCCGTAAAGAGCAGGGTCGGATAGTATCTCCGCCACTCACGGGTGGGGACGATCAGCAGAAAAGCCAGCCATAGTCCTAACCCGGCCACCTGGTAAGCCATTACCGGGCCTCCCTTTTTTAGACTTAACTTCTCCCCTCTTCGTTATAGAGAGGACTACCTTTAATTTCTCCCAGGAGGGGCCGGAAAAATTCGAAAACTTTCACTTAAGACAGAGATCCTTTCTTCCGGCAAGGTTTCCAGGAAGGAAAGGAAGTTAACGACCTTCTCTTTACTCTTATAACTAAATCTACCGTCCTTCCAGATAAATTTATAGACCACTCGTTCCTTATAATCCGGATCATTAACGAACCCAAAGAGCCAGAATTCCCCGTTGATTTGGAACAATCTTAGATCATCATAGGATATATCACTATTATGCGCTTTCACCCAAGACACCTGATCTTCAGTGATAATCTCTAAAAAGACTTGATTCTTCTTCCGCTCCTTATGGTATTCTCTGGTCAAAATCAATAATTCCTTCCGGCCGTCACCTGTGATATCCGCCTGATATACTCCGGACACCGGATTCCCATCACCGACTTGCAAAGGATAATGGCCAATCCCTTTGAGCCGAAGCTGATCGTCTCTGGTCAACATAGCCAGTCGATATTTGGGCGGCCAAGTCCAAATATCCTCGTCTATTCTAATCAAAACCAGCGCTTCCTGGAGTCCGTCTTGATTTAGATCTTGTAAAGACCAGTGGTGGATCCGCAGGGGCGTCATGTATTTGAAGATATAATCATCGAGATTCCCCTGAAAATCCCCTTGCGGTATTGGGGAGCTAAAAACGTCGGCTCTCCGGTGATTAGTACGCAGCAGGAAATACTCATAACCATTACTCGTCCAAACCGGCTCTTCTATCCGGTAAAAGGCCTGCTTATACTGGCGGCTGCTGCAGATTTCTTCATTAACCACTTTAAAACCGCCTAATCCATGATAGGTCTTCTCCGGTAGGGCGACCCAGGTCTTCACTTTTATTCTCCCGTTTGGTTCCACATCGGCGGTGACCACCCGATAACTCAGTCCTTCTCTGGTGTAATCCTCAAAGAACTGTAGATGATAACTGCCGTTAAACTCAGCGGTTTTTTCAAAAAATAACCCCGTATTATTTAAGATGGTCAGTTTTAAAGAGGATAAACGTTCGCCATTACCCAAAAAAGCCAAGTGATTAAGGCCATTCCCGGGAATAATATATGAGGTCTGATAAAAGTTGCCTTCCGGATCCCGCGCTAAGCCATAAGCCTCAAAGGGGAGTGGAGTCATACTATATTGACAACTTTCAAAATCCCAGTTGATCAAGGCCGCCTTCATCAAAACCTTCCGCGCATCCTTAGCATCCGGCGCCAAATACGTGACGACAATCTCCTCTTCCACATCACGATCCAAGGCGGGATCAGACATAATCTCCACGATTGACAAGGTATTAGCCGGCAATAATGAGGCGATCGCGCGTTCACCAGGGATCTCTTCCAGCTTGTTCAAGGAGTTTCCCCAGCGGTAGGTAATCACCTTCTCTCCACTGTCCGAAGTGAAGAATTGAGGCCGCCACCGGGAACGGGCATAAGAAAGGTAATCCTGGCGGGATATCTGATAACGCTCTTCGCCCACTTCCAGTCCACCGCGCATAAAATCCCAGACCGCACTCTTAATCTCCAGAAGGCCTTTCTCTCCGCCCGACGGGAGAAACACCCCATGGATGACCAGTTCCCCTTGGTAGTCAATGAATTGGAGATCATACTGACCGTCAACGGAAAAGACCTGATAATAACTGTGATTCTTAAACTTATATAAAGTCATCTCCACTTTGTCGGATTTCTCCGGATGAAAGAGTGTCCAAAACTCCAGGATCCCATCGCGATCCAGATCGGCGGCTTGTAAAATACGGTAGGTGTAAGCAGTGTCCGCAAAAGTTACCCTCCCCTCGGTCTCCGGATTCCCCACGCCCAGGGTTTTGTGGAAAACCAGAGAATAGCCTTGAGGTGTCTGATCCAACAGCATCACACCCAACCTTCCCTGGAGAGAGTATAAACACAAGTATTCCACTTGTTCATCCCGGTCAAAAGCGGCATCCGCAATAATCTGTACAATCATGGAGCCTAGAGGAAAATAATCGGTCAACTCCCATCCGGCTTCTACCGGAGGCAGGGATAGAAAGGCCGATGTGAGAAGAATTGCCGTCAAACAAAGAAAATAAACTTGTCTTCCGCGCACTGCCACCCCTCCTTCCGTAATATGATATATTTCAACATGAAATTATACATCCCTCTTGCCAAATAGAACTTAATCCTAGATTACTTCTATCCGGTGGTGGGTTTTTTTGCCTTTCCGCAACAGCAAGCTCCGGTCGAGGAAATCCTCGAGAGAAATCACTGTCTTCACATCGTCCACTGTGTTTTGGTTCACCTTAATTCCACCTTGTTCGATCAAGCGTCGTCCCTCCTTCTTGGAGGGCGCCAAACCGGTCAGGACCAACAGGTCAAGAAGGGCAATGCCTTTCGGGTAATCCCCAATCTTAATTTTTGTGCTTGGCAAGGCCTGCTCACTACCGGCGCCGGCAAAAAGCGCATCCGCCGTGGATTGGGCTTTTTCTGCCTCCTCTTCTCCATGGGCCAGTTTAGTCACTTCAAAGGCCAAGATCCTTTTGGCCTCATTTATCTCTTGGTCTTTTAGGGCTCCCAGCCGCCGTACCTCATCCATGGGGAGGAAAGTAAAGAGGCCGAGGAACCGCTCGACATCGGCATCATCTGTATTCCGCCAGTACTGATAAAAATCATAAACGCTGGTCCGCTTGGAATCGAGCCAGACCGCCCCGGCCTCGGTCTTACCCATCTTCTTCCCGGAGGCCGTAGTCAACAAAGGCCAAGTAATTCCGTAGGCTTCCTTCCTTTCCACGCGGCGGATTAGATCTGCCCCTGCCAAGATGTTGGCCCACTGGTCGTCCCCGCCCAACTGTAGGATACAACCGTGCTTTCTGTATAACATTAGGAAATCATAGGCCTGTAAAAGCATATAGTTAAATTCAATAAAGGTCAGCCCCCGCTCCATCCTACTGCGGAAGCACTCGGCGGTTAGCATCCGGTTCACGGAAAAATGGATACCGATTTCCCGTAAAAAATCCACGTAATTCAGGGGTAGAATCCAGTCGGCGTTGTTTTCCATCACCGCCCGGTCATCAGAAAAATCCAAGTACCGGCTAAGTTGATTCTTTAGTTGCGACACATTGTAGGCAATCTTCTCCTTAGTCAGCATCTGGCGGAGTTCAGTTCGCCCGCTGGGGTCACCGATCATACCGGTTCCCCCACCCACAATGGCAATGGCTTTATGTCCCGCCCGTTGGAGATGAGTTAAACCCATAATGCTTACTAGATGGCCGGCATGAAAACTATCGGCAGTGGGATCAAAACCGACATAGGCGGCGATCTTTTCCGTACTTAATATTTTTTTCAATTCTTCCTCATGCACAACCTGCTTGATAAATCCTCTCTCTTGTAGCACGTCAAAGACACTCATCTTCTAAACCTCCATTATCAAATATTGTTTAGTATTACTAAGTTAATTATAAATAAAGTTCAGTCAGTAAATTGAACCCGGCCAGAAAAGAATCTAACTAACAAAAGAAAAAACCTCATCCCAAAAGAAGGGACGAGGCTTGCCCGCGGTACCACCCTACTTGCCGAAGACATCAAAGACACCACCTGATCTTCCACCGGCCGAAATTATCGGCCAATCGAAAACCACCAACCACCTGGAAACGCAGCATGGTAACAGGCGCCCTCGTCTGCGGCCGCTCAGTGGGGATAACGGACCCAGCCGTAACCCTTACGGAGCAAGGGTTCCCTCTCCCGGGGGTAACTTCGGTAACGAAATGGGCCGATTCACAGCTGACGTATTACCACGCCCGGAGGCAAGCATTTATACGTCCACCGGCTCTCTGCGTTTTCCATTTTCGTTCCTACTTCACCCGTTCATAGAGTCTGAAGATTGTTTCTCAATCTTTGTGAAGATCGCTTCGTATTCTTTTAAAGATCGTTCCTCGATCTTTTCGATCATCGCCTCGCATGTTTTTTAAGTCGTCTCTCGATCTTTCCAAATCGATTCGCGTGTTTCTCAATACGATCCTGTTTTATTGCAGAAATTTTATCATGACCTCCACATCTTGTCAACAAAGCTAGCGCCAGGGAATGAACTGCTCCTCTTTTTTTTCAGAATACGGTTTTTTCAAGACTTTAATTGTATTCAATGTGAATTCGTGATTTAATAATAAGGTTATATACTGGATATCTGCATGCTTAACCCTAACGCGGATTAAGCACGAAACAATAAAAGGAAAGGTGTTTTAAGTGACTGTTAAAAAGGAGTTCATTAGGAATGTAGCAATCATCGCCCATGTTGACCATGGTAAAACCACTCTCGTCGATTGCCTGCTTCGGCAAGCAGGCGCCTTTCGGACCAACGAAAAAGTCGTTGACCGGGTGATGGACAGCGACGATCTGGAACGGGAAAGGGGAATTACCATCCTCTCCAAGAATACCTCCGTACATTATGGCACCCTGAAAATCAATATTGTCGACACCCCGGGTCATGCCGACTTCGGTGGAGAAGTGGAACGCGTGCTGAAGATGGTCGATGGAGCGCTGCTGCTTGTTGATGCTTTTGAAGGACCGATGGCCCAAACTAAATTTGTGCTCCGTAAGGCTTTGGAGGTCGGTCTGAGAATTATTGTAGTAATTAATAAAGTTGATCGCCCGGATGCTCGGCCAGAGGAGACCTTAAATGAAATCTTCGACTTATTCGTGGAATTAGAGGCGGCCGACTGGCAACTGGACTTTCCAGTGATCTATGCCTCAGCACGCCTCGGGATGGCTTCCCCGGATCCGAAAGCGTTTAAAACTTCCTCCGGATCCAGCTGTCCGACCGGTGATATGCGGCCTCTCTTCGAACTAATCAAGGAAGAAATACCCGTCCCCGCAGGTGATCCTAATCTCCCGCTGCAATTACAGATAACTACCTTGGACTACGATGACTACGTGGGGCAAATCGGGATCGGCCGGATCAGTAATGGCACGCTTAAAGCAGGACAAACCATCAATCTCTGCCGCAATAATGGAGAGCATGAACTGATGAAGATTGGAAAACTCTGGGTTTACGAGGGTTTGAAGAAAGTAGACGTGCCTTCGGCCGCAGTAGGAGAAATCGTGGCCGTCTCCGGGCTTACTGATTTACATATAGGTGAGACCATCTGTGAAGAAGAGCGCCCGGCGCCTTTGCCCCCACTCACCATAGACGAGCCTACTTTAACTATGTTCTTTTCCGTTAATGACAGTCCTTTCGCCGGTCAAGACGGTAAATACCTGACTTCCCGGCACTTAAGAGACCGGCTGTGGCGTGAAGCCCAGACCAATGTTAGTTTAAAAGTAACGGAAACAGAATCCCCAGAGACTTTTCAAGTTTCCGGCCGGGGTGAACTTCATCTGTCAATCTTAATTGAGAATATGCGTAGAGAAGGTTACGAGCTGCAGATCTCCAAACCCGAACCGATCATTAAGATGATTGACGGTAAACCCTATGAACCTTATGAACGTTTATTCATCAACGTTCCGGAAGAGTTCTCCGGCCGGATCATAGAAAACCTAGGGGCTAGAAGAGCGGAGATGCTTAATATGGAACCTGCGGGTGAAAACAATGTAAAACTGGAGTTTCTCATCCCCGCCCGCGGCCTGATCGGATTCCGGTCGGAGTTTCTCACGGAAACTAAAGGTGAAGGGATCATGCATCATCTTTTTGATCATTACGGGCCGTGGAAAGGTGAGATTAGCGGACGGAATAGAGGAGTCTTGGTCGCCTTTGAGACCGGAGTAGCGAGCACCTACGGGATTCACAACGTGGAAGACCGTGGTCTGCTCTTTATCAGTCCCGGGGATCGAGTCTACGCCGGAATGATCGTAGGCGAACACACCCGTGAACAAGACTTGGCGGTCAATGTCTGTAAAAAGAAGCACTTAACGAATATGCGATCCAGTTCGGCGGATGAAGCTATTAAGTTAACTCCTCCGATCATCTTCAGCCTGGAGCAGGCAATGGAGTATATAGAAGACGATGAATTGGTGGAAGTTACCCCCTCCGCGATCCGGATACGTAAAAAAGTTCTGGACCGGGCCACTCGGGAAAAGACCAAAAAACGCACGATATAAAACATGCCCATGCTTCGCACGGGCCAAGCACAGGCAACTAAACTTTAACCGCGTCGACCAGACAGCGGAGGGTCACGGCAGCCAATACTGTCAAACTGCCGATAATAGCCCAGGGTCCGGGAGTTTCTCCTATAAAAAGCAAAACCCAGACCGGGTTGAGCAATGGTTCAAGCACTGGGATCAGTACCGCTTGCAGCGCTGTAACCCTCGTGACCGCCAGGGTATAAAAGATATAAGAAAAGCCTAATTGAAAAACGCCCAGCAGTAAAAGGCCGATCCAGCCTGTAACCTCCGGAGGGGATTGAAAATAAAAGGGTAGGCCAAGTCCTGCTGTAATGATATTTCCCAAAAAAACCGATTCCAGAGGAGAACCGGTTTTTTGTTTACGCAAAAATAGAACCATAGCGGCAAAACTCATCCCGGACAGGATCGCCAAGAGGTTCCCATAGAAATTACCGGGCGAAAGATCATCCAAAAAAAAGAGGGCCATTCCTCCCATTACCGTTAAGATCGTCAACCAGTCACCTTTAGTGGCGCGTTCCCCTAAAAACCATGAACCAAATAGCGCCACATAAATAGGAGCGGTATATTGGAGTATAATGGCGTTGGCCGCAGTAGTCATCTTATTAGCCAAGACAAACAAGACGACAGTAGAAGAATAGGCCGCAGCCCCACCCAGTTGGGCAAAGGACCAATCGAACCTGGGACGCCGTAAATATACCCACAGGACTACAGCGGCGATGGCGCTTCGCATCCCGGCAATAGCCATCGCCGACCAGTTCACCAATTTAATCAGTAACCCACCTAAACTCCATAAGACGGCGGTTAAAAAAAGAAGAAGAACTGCCCTGCGTTGAATACTGGTTTGCACTGTCTCAGTCATTCCTTTGTGCCTATAAATCCTCTATTTACCGAGGGCATCCTTGACCTTACCAAAGAACCCCTTCTCTTCCGGCGGCTCTTCTCCAAAAGCCTCGGCCAGTTTACGCACGGCTTCTCTTTGGACTGCCGTTAATTTAGTGGGCGTGTGAATTTTTACCCTTACTAATTCATCTCCCCGCCCGTAACCCCTAAGGTGAGGAAAGCCTTTCCCCTTCAACCGGAACAAAGTTCCGGTCTGTGTCCCTTCGGGAATCCTCAGTTCCGCTTGGCCGTCCAGAGTAGGAACTTCGATGGTTCCCCCCAAAACCGCTTGGGTAAAGCTGATTGCCTTCTCAAGGATTAGGTCATCTCCCTGCCGCTTGAAAAACTTGTGCGGACGCACTCTGATATAAACATAAAGATCCCCCGGCGAACCGCCGCGTTCCCCGGCTTCGCCCTCTCCGGAAACGCGTAACCGATGTCCGGTGTCTACCCCCGGCGGAATCTTGATCTCAATTTCTCTTTGCCGACGTACAGTTCCCCTGCCCATACACTCAGGGCAAGGAGTTTCTATAATCTTGCCTACGCCTTGACACTGATGGCAGGTTCTAACCGTAGAAAAGCGGCCAAATGCCGTATTCTGAACGGACTGTACCTGACCCGTCCCCTGACAAGTCGGACAAGTTTTAATCGGCGTCCCGGGTTTTGCTCGGTTTCCTTTACAGACCGTACAGGTTTCAGTACGGGGAATCCGGACAGTAGTCTCTTTTCCAAAAGCCGCATCCGTAAAATCGATCTCCAGATCCACTCTGAGGTCGGCTCCTCTTTGCGGACCAGATCTTCGTCGGCCGCCGCCCCCGCCAAAGAACATATCAAAGAGATCTCCAAAACCTTCAAAACCGCCGAAGCCCTCAAAACCGCCAAAACCGGCGCCGTTTCCAAAATTGGCGTCACCTGCGGCATGCCCGAATTGATCGTAAGCCGCCCGTTTCTGGGGATTGCTTAAGACCTCATAGGCCTCGTTTATCTCTTTAAACTTCTCCTCGGCTTGGGGATCGTCCTTGTTCACATCCGGGTGATATTGACGGGCTAATCTCCGGTAGGCTTTCTTGATCTCATCCTCTCCGGCGCCCTTGGAGACCCCCAAGACCTCGTAGTAGTCTCGCTTCGCCATGGACCAATCACACTTTCATTATTTGTTTTGTCCGTCGTCATCCTTCACCTTATAATCAGCATCGACAGTCGGTCCCTCTTCGCCGGCGTTTTGCTGGTTCTGCGCACCGGCTTGCTGCTGCTCGCCAGTTGCCTGATTATAGATGGTTGCAGAGAGTTCGTGCAAAACTTTTTCCAGCGCTTCTTTCTTCTCGCGAATCCGGTTTATGTCATCGGCCTTCACAGCCTCAGCCAACTCATCTTTGGCCTTTTTAATCTTTTCCACTTGATCCTTGTTGGCTTTATCCCCAAACTCTTTCAGGGTCTTATCCACCGTGTAGATCAGAGAATCCGCGTCATTCTTCAATTCCACCTGTTCACGTCGTTTTTTATCTTCTTCCGCGTGTTCCTCCGCTTCCTTCATCATCCGGTCAATATCATCCTTAGAGAGCCCACTAGAAGAAGTGATGGTTACCTTCTGTTCCTTTCCGGTGCCCAAATCCTTGGCGGATACATGTACAATCCCATTGGCGTCAATATCGAAGGTTACTTCAATCTGAGGCACTCCGCGCGGCGCCGGAGGAATTCCGTCCAAGGTAAAACGGCCGAGCGTGACATTGTCAGCGGCAAAATGCCTCTCACCCTGCAAGACATGGATATCTACAGAAGGCTGATTATCCGCTGCCGTAGAGAAGATCTGCTTTTTGGATGTAGGGATAGTGGTATTCCTCTCAATCATTTTCGTGAAGACTCCACCCAGAGTCTCAATGCCTAAAGACAGCGGGGTCACATCTAGCAGTACAACATCCTTCACGTCACCCATTAATACTCCAGCTTGAATCGCGGCGCCAATAGCCACCACTTCGTCAGGGTTTACCCCTTTAAAAGGTTCCTTTCCCGTAATCTTTTTAACCACTTCCTGGATGGCTGGAATTCGTGAAGAACCTCCTACCAGAATCACCTTATCGATCTGCGTCGGTTGCAACCCGGCATCTTCCAAAGCCCGTCTAGTCGGTCCGGCGGTGGCCTCCACCAAATCTGCGGTGATTTCTTCAAATTTAGCACGCGTTAAATTCATGTCCAAGTGTACTGGTTGACCATCCACCGCAGTAATAAAAGGCAGATTAATGTTGGTACTCAACATCCCCGAAAGTTCAATCTTGGCCTTTTCCGCCGCTTCCTTCAGTCTCTGAATGGCTGTGCGATCTTTGGACAGATCAACGCCTTGCTCTTTTTTAAAGTTCTCTACCATCCAGTCGATAATTCTCTGGTCGAAATCATCTCCGCCCAACATATTATTACCGCTGGTAGCTTTGACCTCAAAAACGCCGTCGCCCAACTCCAGAATAGATACGTCAAAGGTACCACCGCCCAAGTCAAAAACGAGGACTGTATGGGCGTCACTCTTATCTAATCCATAGGCCAGAGCGGCAGCGGTAGGCTCATTAATAATCCTTAGGACCTCAAGTCCGGCGATGGTCCCCGCATCTTTCGTGGCCTGCCTCTGGGCGTCTGTAAAGTATGCAGGAACTGTAATCACGGCCTTCTCGATCTTCTCCCCTAAGTAAGCCTCAGCGTCGGCTTTCATTTTTTGCAGAATCATCGCGGAAATTTCGGGAGGAGTATAAGACTTGTTGTCTATGGCCACCTTGTAGTCGGTGCCCATATGTCGTTTTATTGAAACCACGGTCCGATCGGGATTGGCTACTGCTTGCCGTTTCGCCAACTGACCGACCAGCCGTTCTCCGTTCTTCGAAAAACCAACCACTGAAGGAGTAGTGCGTCCTCCCTCGGCATTAGCGATAACCGTAGGCTCTCCGCCCTCCATCACCGCCATACAGGAGTTGGTGGTACCAAGATCTATACCGATTACTTTTGCCATTCAATATTACCTCCTACTTCTCATGCGCGCCAGGCGCGGTTTAAAGATTTACGCGAAATCCTTCCAATGCATCTTGCAAAACTTGCTCAAAACAAGAAATAACCAAAATCCGGTTTGAACAATAAACTACCATTTACCTGGGTTCATACATCCCTTAAGAGGTCTACCCATCTTGACCTGCGGACACTTTGACAAGAGTCGCCCGAATGGTCTTCCCTTTTAACTGGTAACCCTTTCTGATCTCCTCAATAATGATATTTTCCGGCTGTTCAGACGGTTCCCTGGCAATAGCTTCATGTTTATTGGGATCAAATTCTTCTCCCGGACCGGCGATGGCGGTCAGCCCTTCCGACTCTAACACCCCAAGAAACTGGCGAAGAACCATCTCCACCCCTTCCCGCCATTTATGGGGGTCTCCTGAGGAGTCAATGGCTCTTTCTAAATTATCCAGTACAGGCAAGAGTTTAATCATCAAGTCCTCTATCCCCTGTTCCTTGGCTTTACTCAGTTCTTCCCGGGTCCGCCGACGATAATTGTCAAAGTCCGCTTTGAGCCGAATATAACTCTGGAAGAGACCCTCTTTTTCCTTGGTCAGTTCAGCAAGTCTCTTGTCCACTACGCGTACGCGGTTTAATTCTTCATCTTCTTCTTTGCTCTCTGTGGCTTGAGATGGACCGGGCGTCTCGCCCCTGGCAGGGCCCTCCCCGTCTGTCCCGTCCGTGCTTTCCTGACCGGAAGGTTTCACTGCTTTGTCGCGTACACCCTCTGTTGTATCTTTCTCTTCTTCGATCGCTTCTTCCCCCGGATACGGATTTTCTTGTGTTATGTCTCTTTCAGAAGTTATCTCTTCCTTAAGTTGCTCTTTTTCCGCCAATACTTTACGCACCTCCGTCTTTCTTGTATACACTCAACATGGCAATGAGCCTATTGAAATCCAGTCCTTGTGAAAGACCACACTGTCTCTCCCTCTTCTATTTTTTGCATAAATCAGTTAGCAGATCGCTCAAATATTCAGCAACAAAACCCACCACCGATACCACCCGAGCATAATCCATTCTGGTCGGCCCCAAGACGCCGATTGCCCCTAGCGTCCTGCCTCCCACTTCGTAGGTAGCTGTCACAATACTACATTCATGAGCCGCCTCTTCCGTGTTTTCTTCGCCGATCGTGATCCTAATTCCATGCGTGAGGGAGGAATCGGCTAAGATATTATAACGCTTCTCCTCTGTTTCAAGCAGCATCATGATTGGTTTTAACTTCTCAATCTCTTTAAATTCTGGCTGTTCCAAAATGTTAACGGCGCCTTCCAGATAAACCCGTTCCTTCTCTTTCGTCTCTAAGGCCTTCACTAATAACTGCATTGTCTCATGGAAGAATCGATCATGAGCCAACATCTCCTCTTTAATCTCCCGCATGAGGGTGGCGCCTAAATTCCGTAAAGAGACACCCTGCAGCTTCCTATTGAGCATACTGGAGATCCGCTGCAACTCATCCTCATGAATGGGAAAAGGCGTTTCAATCAGTTTATTCTCAATAAACCCGGAGTCGGTCACGACTAAGACCAAGATGTTGTACTCATTGATGGGCACCAATTGGATATATTTAAAGACTGCCGCATGAAGCTGAGGCGCGAGAATTAAAGACGGAAACTTAGTGAGCTGTGATAATACTTTTATTGTCTGTTGAAGAAGGGAGTCTATCCTCTTCGTCTTGGCCTCAAACTCGCTTCTAATGGCCTCCAGTTCACTCTGGGAAAGCGACCGTTCCTGCATCAGGGCGTCTACGTAATACCTATACCCTTGATGGGAGGGAATTCTCCCGGCCGAGGTATGCGGTTGTCGTAGATATCCGGATTCCTCCAAATCTGACATTTCGTTCCTGATCGTTGCCGGACTAATCCCCAGGTTGTATTTTTTAGCGATCGTCCTTGAACCAACCGGTTCGGCTGATTCAATATAGTCATCAGTGACTACTTGCAGAATCTTCTCTTTTCTGATATCCAGACCACCATCTACCCTTCTTTTTCCGGAATATTCCCTGTTCATCGTGTTCACCCTCGTAATTGTTAGCACTCTCCTTTGTAGAGTGCTAACCGATCTATTAAAAAAATATCATCCAGCCTACCCTTTGTCAAGTAGTAAAAGGGAAAGATTAACGCACTTTTTCCCGATTTTAATCTTGAATTTTAACTTCCTTAGCGTAATAGCGGACAGAGCCTTTTCCTGTCGCTCCAGAATGAATACGCCTGGTTAGAGGAGTGGCTCCAAAAGCCTCTGTAACACCAGATTACTAAGGATCTTTCCAGACCTGGTCAGGATGTATGTCCCATTGTTAAATTTTAGAAAACCGGCTTCCAACAAAGGTGCGGCCTGCTCCCGCAGAACAGAATCGAGACTTACCCGCCACCGCTCATAGAACTCCTGCGCGTTCGGGCCTTTGCTTAACCGTAAGCCCAGCATGATCATTTCCACCATCCCTTGTCTACAATCCAAACGCTCTCTATGAACAACAGGTGATTCTCCCTCCCGCAGCCGGCGAATATATACTTCAGGCAGATTAATATTGGTCCAGCGCTCACTGGCTATTGTTGAACAGGCGCCGGCCCCCACCCCCAAGTAGTCCCGGTATGTCCAGTAATAAAGGTTATGACGGCACTCAAAACCCGGCCGGGCAAAACTGGCGATCTCATATTGCTGATAACCTCGGTCAGACAAGTGGTCCATAGCTGTCTCGTACATAGCCCTGGTCTCCTCTTCCGCAGGTAAAATCAGCGAACCCTCCGCCACCAGGGTAGCCAAGGGCGTACCTTCCTCCACTTGCAGACCATAACAGGTCAAGTGCTCCGGACCTAGGTCCGCCGCCCACTTTAAAGTTGCTTCCCAATTCACCAGGGTCTGTTCGGGAAGGCCGAAGATTAAATCTAAATTAAGGTGTGTAAAACCGGCCTCCCGCGCCAAACGAAAAGCCGCCTCCGCCTGCCGGACACTGTGAATCCTCCCTAATACTTTGAGCAAACGATCCTCTCCGCACTGCGCGCCAAGACTTAACCTGTTGACTCCGGCCGCCCTCCACTTCTCCAACTTCTTACGGGTCACGGTTCCTGGATTAGCCTCCAGGCTAACCTCAGCATCAGGTAGAACTACCGCCATCTTCCGAACTTTCCTCAGCAACAGCTCTACTTCCTCTCCGCTCAAGAGAGAGGGGGTACCTCCTCCGAAAAAAATCGTGTCGATCTGGCGCCCGTCCACTGTCCCCTGCGGTCTGAGGGCCATCTGCAACTCGGTGTTCAGCGCTAATAGATAATCGGGGATCCATCCCTCTTTCCCGGCAAAAGAGGGGAAATCACAGTATACACACTTCCGCTGGCAAAATGGAATATGTAAATAAAGGGCGATTTTTTCCGGCATAGCCAGTCTCCTTTTTTGTTCCCAAGTATTACATGGGCGAAGTAACTTTTTTGTTTCCCAGTTAAAAGAGGTATAATCCTAAACAACATCGAAAGTACTTATTATCCGCATGAGAATACAGGTGGCAATAGGCGCCCACCGGATAGTAGCGCCTATAAAAGCACGCGACAAAAATCAGCACCGGGCAGAAGATTTCCCCGCCCGCCGATCAGGGAGGTAATAATGGAAATACTACTAAATCTGAGCTTTATTATTCTGGCCAGAGCGACGGATGTCAGTCTCAGCACCATCAGAATGCTGATGCTGGTACGAGGTAAACGAATTATCGCCGCCGGCCTGGGCTTTTTTGAAGTCATCATCTACCTCTTAGCGCTCGGCCGGGTGGTGTCGCATCTGGATGACCCTTTGAAAATAATCGCCTATGGCCTGGGATTCTCTTTAGGAACAATTCTAGGCGGGTTCATTGAAGAACGCCTGGCCCTAGGGCATACTCTGGTACAAGTAATCCCTAAGAACCACTGTGGTGAATTAATTCGTCGTTTACGCGCGGAAAACTTCGGCGTCACCGTACTCGAAGGTCAAGGACGGTCCGGCCCCCGGTCCATCCTCAACATTACCCTGCGCCGGAAGAATCTGCCGCAGCTCTTAAAGTGCGTGGACGAACTTGACCCCATCGCTTTCGTCACAATCTTTGACGCCCGCAAAACAAAAGGCGGTTTTATTCTGGGTGATAAAAAGAAGTAAATGAGTGCTGGAAAAGCCCGGTATTCCGGGCTTTTTCTAACTGGGAACGCTATAACCGGTCAAGCCGTTGTCATAAAGCAGCGCATAATTACTCTTCTACCTTCAACACCGCCAGAAAAGCTTCTTGCGGAACCTCCACTGTGCCCAGTTGTTTCATGCGCTTCTTACCCTCTTTCTGCTTTTCCAGGAGTTTCCGTTTTCTGGAGATATCTCCTCCATAGCATTTGGCTAAGACATCTTTCCGCATGGCCTTAATGGTCTCTCTGGCGATTACTTTATTCCCGACCGCGGCCTGCACCGGTACTTCATATAATTGTCTGGGAATAATCTCCTTTAATTTCCGGGCCAGTTGCCGACCGCGACTATAAGCCTTTTCCCTGTGCACAATGGCGGATAAGGCGTCAACCGGTTTCTCGTTTAATAAAATATCCAGCCGGACCAGATCTGATCGGCGGTGCCCCAGATACTCATAGTCTAAGGACGCATACCCCCGGGAACGGGACTTAAGTTTATCATAAAAATCCATGAGAATCTCGGCCAAGGGCAAGTCATAGACTAACATTACCCGATCCGTGGTCGGATATTCCATGGTTTTATAAGTTCCCCGCTTCTCCTGGCACAGTTCCATGATAGATCCCACGTAATCACTGGGCAAGATGATATTGGCCTTGACATAAGGTTCCTCCATATACTCGATGGAGCCCACGGACGGCAACTCCGCGGGATTTCGCACTTCCAAGACCTCACCGGTAACCAGATGAGCCCGGTAAACCACACTGGGCGCCGTGGCGATCAGCGCTAAATCATACTCTCTTTCCAGTCTTTCTTGAATAATTTCCATATGCAATAAGCCTAAAAAACCACAACGAAAACCGAAACCCAACGCTGTGGAGGTCTCAGGCTCAAAGATTAAAGCAGCGTCATTCAATTGCAATTTCTCCAGAGCATCCCTTAAATCCTGATAATCTGCGTTGTCCACTGGATACAAGCCGCAATAGACCATAGGTTGAACCTGCCTATAACCGGGCAGGGGCTTTTCCGCAGGCGCTCCGGCCAGAGTAATGGTATCCCCGACCTGGGAATCTTTTACATTCTTCATGCTGGCCATCAGATACCCGACTTCCCCGGCTGTCAGCTGCCGGACGGGGGTTAGCTCCGGTTGAAAGACACCAAGATCCGTCACTTCAAACTCCTTGCCCGTAGCCATCATCCGGATCTCCTCGCCTACCTTGACTTGGCCGTTAACCATCCTTATATAAGCGGTTACCCCCCGGTAAGGATCGAAGCTGGAATCGAAGATCAAAGCCTGGGTTGGCGCTACCGGATCTCCTTTTGGCGGCGGAATCCTGTTTACCACCGCCTCTAAAACATCCTCGGCGCCCAGACCTGTTTTGGCGCTGGTCAAGATGGCCTCAGTTCCTTCAAAACCAAAAACTTCCTCTAATTCTTTTTTTACCCTTTCCGGATCAGCACTGGGTAGATCAACCTTGTTGATCACAGGGATAATTTCCAAATCATGCTCCAGGGCCAAGTATAGATTGGCTATGGTCTGGGCTTCCACTCCTTGCGTAGCGTCAACGACCAACAACGCGCCTTCACAGGCAGCCAGGGATCGGGATACTTCATAGGTAAAATCAACATGTCCGGGGGTATCTATTAAATTCAGGATATAGTCCTTTCCATCTCGAGCCTTGTACAACAAGCGAACAGCCTGCATTTTAATGGTGATCCCGCGTTCCCTTTCCAGATCCATGGAATCCAATAGTTGTTCGGTCATCTTCCGTTCGGAGACGGCCCCCGTATGCTCCAACAACCGGTCGGCCAGGGTTGATTTTCCATGATCAATATGGGCTATGATGCAAAAATTACGAATCCGACTCTGGTCCAAAAAGAACGCTCCTTCCAAAAAACTCGCCCTCCTCGGCGGGGCCTGCCAAAATAGGCATAGCCCAACCTTGAATGCATTTTAAAATTATAGCATTTTCCATATTAACACGCAAGGGCGCTACAGCGCCCCACGTCCACAGTCACCCCTTATGCGCCAGCTATTACCACTGCCTAATGGATGATTATATTTGATTATTCCCATTACAATATGGAGTTAAGATAAATAAACCGTTAAGCAGACGGTGTTCAGTCCCTGCACAACCTGTAATCTTGACGCGAAGGAGGGATGAATTTGGCTGTAACAATGGTCAAAATCCATGATCGACAGCAAAGGATCCGCTCACCACAAACCCGGTCCGATCGGAATTATCCACTTCTCTCTTCCGGGACTACTACGGAGTCGCCTGGCGCGGAGGGGTACGGATAATCACGCGCCAATCCCCATCCCCAACTATACCCGAGCTGACAACAATCAAATGAAAGAAAAAAAAGCTGCCTTCGCCTAGTCTATACGCATTGGAGTAATAAACACTATAAAAGAGGACTCCTCCCAATTTATGGGAGGTACCTTTATTATAAACTAACGTTCAGACGATTGCTATGTTAATTCCGCCGTACCTGGTTATGCTAGTTTCAAATATGAAAAATTTTATTTACCTAAAAGGAATTCAAAGGACAAACCAGAAAAGGTCCACTATTACTCTGAATGAAACAGACTGCGTTACTTGTACGGCGCGCTCTCTCAAATCAAGATAAAAGGAGTCAACAGATGGAACAGCAGATGAAACAACCCTCTCTCACCAAGATCTTTTTTACTTTCTTAAAAATAGGCGCCTTCACCTTTGGTGGCGGGTATGCCATGCTTCCCCTGATCCGCGAAGCAGTGGTCGTCAAAGAGCGCTGGATCTCAGAAGACGGTTTTATTGATATGATCGGTATCACCCAGTCCGTCCCGGGTGTCCTGGCTGTTAATTCCGCCATTTTCCTCGGCTACCAAATCGCCGGTCTATCCGGAGCCTTTGTTGCCACCTTAGGAGCGGTCCTCCCCTCTTTCTTTGTTATTCTTGCCCTGGCCGCCTTCTTCAGGGAGTTTTCCTCCAATGAGCTGGTGACTCGGGCCTTCAGAGGAATTCGCCCGGCGGTGGTGGCCCTAATTGCCCATGCCGTCTTTAAACTGGGGAAAAGAGCTGTCAAGAATCACCGGGCTTTCATACTTATGTTATTGGTTTTTTCCCTTAATATCCTCTTCAGAGTCAACCCCATCTTCCTGCTGCTCGGCTCTGCTCTGACGGGTATGGCCTCTGCCCGCTTTAATAAAGACTGGAGGTAATACGGATGTTCCCTGCTTTTCTCAAGATTTTTGCCTCATTTTTTAAGATCGGCTTATTTACCATCGGCGGCGGGTACGCCATGATTCCCTTGATGCAAACAGAGTTTATCTCCGTACACCACTGGCTGACCAGTGAAGAGTTTATTGATATTATTGCCGTAGCGGAAATGACTCCCGGTCCGGTCGCGATTAACTCCGCCACCTATATCGGCTATCAAACACTGGGCGTTGCCGGATCCATAGTCGCTACATTAGGGGTAATCTCCCCCTCCCTAATCATTCTTTTAATCATTGCCCGCCTTTTTAAACGATTTAGCGCTTCACCAATGGTCAAGGCGGTCATTAGCAGCCTTCGTCCTGCTGTAATCGGCTTAATTCTTACTGCGGTAGTGGTTTTAGGCCGATCCGTATTGGTGGACTTTAAAGCCGTTCTCATCGCATTAACTTCCTTCCTCCTGTTATGTGGAGGGAGAGCGCACCCCATCAGTGTACTGGCGGTCTCCGCGTGCTTAGGAATACTTATGTACTAAAAAGAGCCGCATTTATCCAATTCTCACAAGAACTAACGGCAATGCTTTTATCATCTTCGCCCCATAATAAAATGGGAGGAGGTGATAACATGAATTACGGGAATCAGAACCAGAACCAAAACCAGCAAAATCCGCAACTTGTTCCAAATATCCAAGCCAATAATACCAAGTTCGGCGATGAAAACGCCTCCGAATTAGCGCAGTCCGTGGGGGAAATCTCCCGTATCCTGGCTACCCAATCTCTGGAGATTGGAACTTTGCTCAAGGGTGAAAACGCCAATCCCGCACAGAATCAAAACCAAATGCAAAACCAGAACTTCCAAAACCAACAGAATAATAACCAACCAAACAACAATCTTTACCAATCAGAGCTCGAGCAATCGCAGGGCCAAATCAGTCAAACCCTGGCCAATCAAGCAAATCAATAGAAATTATGCAAAGAAGAAGAGAAGGGTGTGCAGTGGACAAATCCGCTGCACACCCTTTTTCGTCACTAAGCCCCGGTCATTCCCTGCTGATGCCCAGAGTCAGCCCTTCGGGCGTGGTTTACTCCTCTTCACTACCGGCCCGTGTGGGTGCTTTCGCTTCCGGTACCAGCAGAGAGGAAGGCTCTTCGTGTCCGTTTCCACCTCCCATCATATAAGCAAAGACCAGGGCTAAACCGACGCCAGTCGGCAGAAATCCCCCGATCAACCAATATCCTCTCCCCAAACCAAAATATAGCCCGGCCAAGAGCCCTATTCCACTAAAGGCAGTAATTAACCCGGCCAGGAGTAAGCCGAAAGAACCCCGCTTAAAGATAGGACTGGCGAGAGCCGGTGGAATGTAGCCTTTTTTAATCAAAGCCATACGCTCAAGATGAATAAAGTAGCGTACCAGGAAAGCGAAGACCATCGCCGCTAATACCATCAACACAATGAGGAACAGCATCCAATTCATTTATCACACCCCCAACCAGTATGGAAATACCACGTTGCGTCACTAATCCACCTGGAAGAATCGGTAATTCCCTTCATTTTATCTCTTCAACCGCAAGTATCTGATAATTTGAGCCAAAGGATGATCAGCAGAGTCCCGGCTGTGATCTTTTTGTTGGTATCTGAGGAGAGATAAGAATAAGACCCAACCGCTCCCCACTAAACTGGTAACCATCCAAAAAAACCCAGTTATTGCCTGATTCCGAACCACCGGACTCAGGGTGTTTAGGGCATCGATTGATGTCAAAATGATTAAGGTCAGCAAAACTAAGAGTAAGAATCCGCCTGAAAACATGACCCTTCGATCCAGCTCAATCTCTTCCCGGCATTGGCGAATCTCTTTCATAATCTCCTCTGTTAAATATGGCGGTACCGGTTGCTCATTCCACCCCAGAGCCTTTCCCAACCCCGAATACACTCCAGGCGCTTGTAATTTATGCAGTTCCTCCATGGCCCGCTCATAAGCATCCCGGTTCAGAATGATCGATCTGATCTTCTCCCTCTGTCTCATCCGGCAACCCCCATCTCCTGCATAAAATCTGTCTCAATTTGGTTTTTCCCCGGTGCAAATCCGTTCTGATACTTCCCAAACGGCGCTTGGTGACCGCCGCGATCTCTTTATATGATAAACCCTGAAAATAATAGAGCACAATCGCCACTCTGTTGTTGAAGGAGAGTTCTTGTAAGGCGGAGAACAGTTCTTGAGTTCTGTCCTTCGCAAGCACTGCCGCTAAAGGTTCGGCCTTCTCCTCCGCCTGAAGATTAAGTTCTTCCTCAGCCAAGTAAGTGAGATCAAGCTTTTTCAGTTTGATGTAATCCAGAGCTGATCTATATGCTATCCGGTAAAGCCAGGTCCAGAAGGTTGAATCCAGACGGAAGCGGGAAAGACTCTTCCAAGCCTTGATAAAAGTCTCTTGCGTCAAATCGCCGGCTACTTCCGGACTGCGCAACATACCAAGGAGCAAATGATAAACCTTGGATTGATGGGTCTCCACCAGTTCCCGAAAGGCGTCTTCATCTCCGTTTTGAGCCCTCTTAATCAATTGCGTTTCTGTCAAGATTTTATTCCCCCGGAAAGTCTTCTTCGCTCTGAAAAATCCTCCTTATATCTTAGACGATGTATCTTCGCTTATGTTACACGTTTCTCTGCTTTCTTCCGCGCGCCTACACAAATAGTTGAAACAGAAACGCCTCGTTGCAGTAGTCCACGACAAAAAGGAGTAATTATTAAAAACCCATGATCTTAACGGTATGCCAAAAAAAATCAAAAGAAAGATAGAATAAGAAAATAGCGCACACAATAATTATTCCTCGGTAAAGCTTAGGCGACAGATAGGTTTTTCCTTTGCTGACCGCCAACGAGATCAGGGAATACCACAGAAAATCGGCGAATATGTGTCCGGAATAAAAAAAGGCAATCCCAGAAAGTCCAAACTCCCGGGCTTGGGCTAAAAAACCCAACCCCAGCGTAGCCCACCATAAACTCCAATAAGGATTAGCCAGTGAAATGAGGGCGCCGGTTAGGACCAAGCTCATCCTCTGAGTATTTTTCGAAGGGGACAACTCCTGATCCGCCTGTAAGTTTAGGCCCGCTTTTCCTTCTTTAAACAGCATGCCATAAGCCATCCAAAAAAGAAACATCCCACCCAGGATACTAATGATCCCCTTACTCAACGGAAGCTCGATTATACTACCGAGCCCGAAGAGTAAAGCCAGAACCAGCATGGCTTCGAGTAAAGCATGTCCCAGTATTAACTTGGGTCCGGCCCAAAACCCCGTCTTTAAAGACTCTCTAATATTAATGGTCAAGAGCGGCCCCGGCATCAGAGCGCCGGAGAACGCCACTCCGCAGGCTAAAAAGAAAATCTCCACTCCCCTCAAGTAATCCCCTCCATCCTCTCCATCCTAACCAGCCAACCAAATGTAGTAAAGAAAAGCAACCACTACCACGAAGGCCTGAACGAAAAAACCCCACGGCCACTCCATCCGGTGATGAGGCGTCAGTCCGGTATGACTAGGAAAAATTAACCACCGTTTACCGGTTACATGGCTGAGCGCTACTTCCAAATCGGGTAAAGCCCCTCCGATGGCACCAGGCAAAAAATAAGGTAAGCCGACGAACTTTTCTCGGCAGAAAAGCACCAGACTCACTGCGGTTAAAAAATCCAGCACTCCCCATTTTGCTTCGTAATAATCGTGATGAGGAACTACATCCAGAATCAGGTGGGAAACAAGCCCGCCGAGAAACGCCGTGACCAGTCCGGCCCCGGATCCGGCGGTAAAGCCGCCCACCAAAGCATGTGTCGTACAATACATCCCTTCTCCCCCTTTGGGTTAGCACCTGCGACCCACTATTCTCCGGAGAAGTTTCAACTCCTCCATATTCAATACATACGCCAAGGCCAAATAGGTTATTATGCCGATCCCAATTCCGCCGCCTACCTGAAAGGCTATAAACACCTTGCCTTTTAACCCAATGGTCATCAAGAAAGCATTCCATGGATTAAGCGCATACATGAGTACAATCCCCATCCCCACCGCCGCCACCAGAGAAAGAAGTAAAGTGTGGAGGATGGCGCTTTCTTTGATCCCGCCGAGCTTTCGCCGGAGGAAATAGCTGGACAATAACATATTGGCTATACCCATCAACGAAAAAGACAAGGCTAGCCCGCCGTGTCCCAGATTGGTATAGTTCAAAAAAAGCAGGTTCAATATAATGCTCAGAGCGACCGTGGCTAAGGTGACCTTGACCGGGGTCACCGTATCTTTGAGCGCATAAAACCCTCTGGGCAGCAGTTGGATTACACCATGAGCAAAGAGGCCCAGACTATAAAAGAGCAAGGCATAGGCGGTCAGTTCTGTATGGGCGGCGGTAAATTCGCCTCCTTGGAAGAGCAGGTTTATGATCTCATAGCGCAAGATAATAAAGCCAACGGCCGAGGGGATCATAATAAAGATGATTACTCTGATTCCGGTAGAAAAATCAGTCTTAAACTGTTCCCACCTCTCCTGGGCGGACAACCGGGACAGAGTGGGAAAAAAGGCGGTAGAGATGGCCATGGCAAAGATACCAATGGGCAATAATACTAAGCGCTGCCCGAAGCGGAGTGCGGTAATACTTCCCTCAGCCAACCCCGAAGCCATGGTAGTTGAGACCCAAATATTAAGCTGTGTGGCGGACAACCCTACTAAGGCGGGAACCATTAATACCAGCATCCGTTTGAAGCCCGGGTGCTTTAGATTTAAATAAAAAGGGTTATATCCCTTGGTACTATGTAAGACAAAGGCCGCCTGCAGAAAAAAGTTGGCCATCGCGCCGACTACCACGCCGGTAGCCATCCCCTTAATCCCAAAATGTGGTCCTAAAAAATAAGCGCCTAGGATAATTCCGATATTGTAGAGAACTGGTCCTAAAACAGGGACA
>DUOH01000061.1 GCA_012838955.1 Bacillota bacterium
GAGGACGTAAAGGCTATTGTTTGGTGAGACCGTCCGATCTGGATGTCAAATTTAAGATCGGCGATCGGATCTTGACCTCCGAATCCAGTCTCTATTTTCCAAAAGACTTGGTGATCGGTGAGATTACGGAGATCATCGATCACGGTGACGGATTTGAGCAAGAGGCAGTCATGAAACCGGTGGTGAAATTAGGTCAATTGGAGATCTTATATGTGATTAAGAATGCCAAAAACGTACAGAAGACAGTACGTAACGAACTGGAAAGGGAAAGATAGCCGTGGGAGGATTAATCTTATTTGTAGTTCTACTCTTCTCGATTGCGTTGCAATCAACAGTTTTGGCGGAAATCAGCCTGTTCGGCGTTACACCTGATTTAATTTTAGTGATTACCGTCTGCTACGGTCTACTTCATGGTCCCGTCAAGGGACTGTTTTTTGGTTTGCTCGGTGGATTCTTATTGGACCTGACCGGTGGGGGCATTTTAGGCCTACATACCCTGATCAAAGCGGTTTTAGGTTATGGCGCCGGATTTTTGGAGAAGACAGTTTTCAAGGATAATATTCTAGTGCCTGCCCTCGCTTTGGTGGTTGCCACGTTCATTCAGGGCGTGATCTCACTGTTGATCTTGATTACCTTTGATTGGCAGGGAAGGTTCTTTACGCACTTTGTCTATACAGTGTTACCGCTCTCCATATATCATCCCCTCCTGACTGTTCCGGTTTATTATGGGGTATTGAAATTAACCGGTCATAACCATCGCGGACTGGGCCGGGGAGGGATGGAGTTTTGAAGGAACAGGCTTTACGAAGTATGGAAAGGAGAGCAAAAATCCTTTCTACTTTAATTATTCTGATTTTTCTGGTCTTGCTTTCCCGCTTGTGGTATCTTCAGATTATCCGAGGGGAAGAGTCGTATGCTCTTTCCCGTCAAAATCAAACCAGACAGATTAGGATTTCCGCTCCCAGAGGCAATTTCTATGACCGGTCCGGGCGTACCATCGTCACCAGTCGGATGTCTCATGTTGTTTCCGTCATGCCGGAGGATATCAAGAAAGATCCCCAGGCTATGGCGCTATTAGGTAGGCTGCTGGACTTGTCTGTAGAGGAGATCGAGAAAAAACTGGAGGAAAAGTCCGGATCCGTCAAAGATCAGTATATCCCCATTAAGTATGATGTAGATCCATCCACTGTAGGGAAGATCCTCGAGGCCAATCTTGATCTCCCCGGAGTAGTAGTGGAAAAATATCCGGTCCGTAATTATCCCTTGGGAGAATGGGCCTCCCATCTCATCGGTTACATCGGTGAGATCAACGAAAAAGAGTTGGAGGAATTGAGGCATTTAGGTTATCGCTTAGGTGATCAAGTAGGAAAAATGGGATTGGAAAAAACCTATGAAACTTATTTGCGAGGAACGGACGGGATCCGGATCGTGGAAGTAAATCGCGTGTCCGAACCTTTGAAAGTATTGGAGGAGAGCCGCTATTTACCAGGCAATAACCTCTATCTGACCATCGATTACCAACTGCAGAACGAAGCCGAGCGGATTTTGCGTGAACAAATGCTGTGGCTGCAAAAGAATACGGACTATAAAAACGCCCGTTCCGGAGCGGTGATTGCCATTAATCCCCAAAACGGTGAGATCTTGGCGATGGTCAGTTACCCGGAGTTTGATCCCAATTTATTTGTGGGCAGCATCTCCGGCCAGGAAATGCAGAAATTGCTCACCAACCCTCTGCACCCCTTCACGAACAGGGTAACCAGAGGTGGTTTCATGCCGGCCTCCACCTTTAAGCCTGTGACAGTCATCGCAGCCCTGGAAGAAGAGGCGGTCGATTTGAATCAGGAGTTTTATTGCTCCGGGATTACGAAGATCGGTAATGCCACCTTCAGATGTGATAAACGCGAAGGCCATGGGAGACAGACCTTAGTGGAAGGCCTCCAGAACTCCTGTAACCTCGTCATGGCCGAGCTGGGCCGGAAGATCGGCCCGGAAAAACTGGCTAAATATGCCAGGATGTTTGGGATTGGTTCCACTACCGGCTTGAATCTGAATCCGGAGGAAATTACCGGTTTGATCGGCGACCCGAATTGGAAACGGAAGACCAGAAACCAAATATGGTTTCCTATGGAAACCTTGCATCTCTCCGTAGGCCAGGGTTATATATTGGCTACCCCCATCCAGTTGGCGCAGATTTACTCTGCCATCGCCAATGGTGGTAAATTTTATCGCCCAAGACTTGTCACTCAGATCCGCTCCGTGACCGGGAAGAAAATAAAAGAGTTTCCACCAGAGGTAATCAAGACGGTTGACTTAAAACCGAGCACACTTGGACTGGTGCGTGAAGGATTGCAGAGGGTAGTGACCCAAGGATCCGCCAGATATGCTTTTGCCGGTTTTCCATTGAATAAAATACCGGTGGCTGGTAAGACCGGCACCGCCCAGAATCAGGGAAAGGATAATTTTGCTTTCTTCGCCAGCTATGCGCCGGCGGATCACCCCGAATTAGTAATTGTTGTAGTGATGGAGGAGGGTGGATATGGTTCGGTAGCCTCCGCTCCGATCGCCCGCAAACTATTTGAAGCATATTTCAACCTGCAGTCCTCTTCCGGAACTAAAGGTCAACAAGATAAGGCAGGCGCGGCAGAGGCAGGAAGCGAGCTTCCTCCGGTTGCTTCCTTACCTGCCTCCACTCAGGAAATAAAAGAGCTCATGAAGATGCAGGAGATATTGAGAGAAGAGGCGCGCGCGCCTGAGAAAGAATCGACTACACACTTTCATAAGCAGGATTTGACCTAATAATGTGGAAATAATTTTATAATCATTGTTTTTTGCGTAAATACTTCCAAAGAGGTATAGTGGATATGGCTTTTTCAGTTCCCAAGAAAGCTTTCCAAAACCAACTGGTTTTTAAAGGGCTGAAACAGGGATTAACTTTGATTATTCCTGAGGAAAAATCCTTCTCTTTCTGGCTTGAAGCCTTAAATTCCCAATTGATGGAGACAAAAACTTTTTTTCGCGGCGCCTTAATCAATGTGGAATTAGGCGCCAGAAAGCTGACAAAGGCGGAAGAAGAAAGCTTGAAAAGAATTCTCTCATCTTTCAGTATAATTGCCAAGTCTTTTACCAATCAATACGCAGAGACCGACAGGGGTCCACGGGAAGAAGGCAAAGGTAAAGAAAGAATCACCAGGAGCTATATGGTTCATGGCACCGTACGGAATGGGCAACGGATTGAGTATGACGGTAATATTATCGTTAAAGGAGATGTCAATCCCGGAGCGGAGATTGTGGCTACCGGTGATATCATCATTCTTGGCCGTTTGCGGGGGACCGCCCATGCCGGAGCGAAGGGCAATGATCGAGCCGAAGTCATCGCCATGCTGATGAACCCCGTACAAATCCGGATTGGAAATCACTTCTCCCGTTCACCGGAGACCGGAGCCAACCGAACCTGTCCGGAGATTGCCAGAGTACGCCAGGGGAAGATTGTCGTGGAAAGATACGATGTCAATCAGCACTAGGCGACCGGGGGGCCCATAGGCGCGTGGCCGGTAAAGCAAAGTAGAATTCGTTGTTTGACTCTTATGGAATAATGATCGATCATTATCTAATGGTAAGGAACTGGCTGTAACAGATTGCATTTTGCAGGATTTATCTTTTTATGATCAAAGGAGGTCAGACTTGATGTCTGGACGAGTAATAGTAGTCACTTCAGGCAAAGGAGGAGTTGGGAAAACTACCGCCGTGGCTAATATCGGTACCGGCCTTGCCTTGAACAATCATAAAGTTGTCATGATCGATGCGGACATCGGTTTACGCAATTTGGATGTGGTCATGGGTTTGGAGAACCGTATTGTTTATGACTTGATTGATGTAGTTGAAAAGAAATGCCGCTTGCGCCAAGCCTTAATTAAAGATAAACGCTTTGAAAACCTTTTTCTGCTCCCAGCGGCGCAAACTAGGGATAAAAGTGAGATCTCCCCTCAACAAATGAAGGCATTATGCGCTGAGTTGAGCGAAGAGTTTGATTATATCTTGATTGACTGCCCGGCCGGCATCGAACAGGGTTTTAAGAACGCAGTGGCCGGAGCGACTGAAGCTATTATTGTTACCACGCCGGAAGTATCCGCAGTCCGGGATGCGGACCGGATTATCGGTCTCCTGCATTCCAGTGATTTAGATGACCCGATGTTAATCTTGAACCGGATCCGTCCGGATATGGTGCGCAAGGGTGATATGATGAATATTGATGATGTCAATGATATTCTTGCTATTAGACTGCTGGGGGTTGTTCCGGACGATGAAGGGATTATTATCTCCACCAACAAAGGGGAGCCTGCTGTCTTGGGCAAGAACTCCAAAGCAGGTGAAGCTTTTCGGAACATTGTCCGGAGAATCCAAGGAGAGACTGTGCCACTGATGTCCATGGATTTTGATCCGGGGCTCTTCGGCTTTTTACGAAAGATGTTTAATAACAAATGAAATGGAGAATGGTGATGAAAAGAGAGGGGGAGAGCGTTGGATTTTATAAAGAGGTTTGGTGAGGATACCCCCAGTAAAAAGCAGGCAGTGGAGAGACTGCGTTTAGTACTGGTGCATGACAGAGCCAGAGTCTCTCCTGGGTTAATGGAAAAACTACGCGAAGATATTATCAAGGCGATTACCCGTTATATTGATATTGATGAAGACAAGATGGAAATTGAGCTCAACTCTACTGAGAATAGGGCCGAACTCGTAGCCAACATTCCGGTCAACAGAATACGGAGAGTTCCGGATAAAAAGATAGGTGAAGAGATTGGAACGTCGCTTAGTTAAAAACCTGGACTTTTTATTACTTGGGGTCGTTCTGGTTTTGGTCGTCATTGGCTTGCTGACGATCTTTAGTGCTACCAGAGCTAATACAGCTATTAATAATGGCAATCCCTATCTTTTTGTGGAAAAGCAGTTTATTTCGGTGCTGATCGGCCTGGTGGGAATGGCCTTATTAATTGGGGTGGATTACCGTTTGTCGGATTTGGCTTACCGGTTGATTTACGGAGTAAATATACTGCTTTTGGTGGCGGTAATCTTCTTCGGAACCGAGGTTAACGGCGCCAAATCCTGGTTGAATCTGGGCTTTTATTCCTTACAACCGTCTGAGTTTGCCAAGTTGGCGGTGATCCTGACCTTAGCCAAGCATTTATCGGAGAAGGAGAAACTCAGCTCGCTTTGGGACTTATGGAGTCCCTTTCTCCATATTTTTCCTCCGTTAATACTGATTCTCTTACAACCGGATTTCGGTACCGCCCTGGTCTTTGTCTTCATCTTCTTTGTCATGTTATATATGGCCGGGACGAACGGCCGTCTTTTATTTAGCATCATTCTCACCGGAATTCTATTGATCACGCTAATCTTCGTTAGCCATCATTTCTTCGATACTCCGCTGCCCCTCAAGGATTACCAGATCAAACGGTTGACGTCTTTTATTAATCCTGATGCCGATCCAAGGGGAGCGGGATGGAATGTGAACCAAGCCAAAATCGCTGTTGGTTCCGGCCGTTTCTTCGGCAAGGGTCTTTTCCAAAACACCCAGGGCCGGCTCGGGTTCTTGCCTGAGAATCATACAGACTTTATTTTTGCGGTTTTCTGTGAGGAATGGGGTTTTATTGGCGGCTTTATCTTGCTCAGCCTCTTTTTAATCTTGATTTGGCGTAGTTTACGTATTGCTGTGCAGGCTAAGGAGAGATGCGGTTCGTTGATTGCCATCGGCATTATGGCCATGTTTACCTTTCACGTCCTGGAGAACGTGGGAATGAATATGAGCATCATGCCGATCACAGGCATCCCACTTCCTTTTATCAGTTCCGGTGGGAGTTCCATGATGGCCAATTTGTTTGCTGTCGGCTATTTGGAAAACATCTGGGCGCGCAGGCAAAAAATTTTATTTTAAATCCAGCGCTAAAGCGATCACGTGTCAAAGAGCCCAGAGCGGATCGGATCCCTGGGCTTGTTATGATTATTACTGAAACAACTGTTTTATCGTGTCCTCAGGTTCTATCTATTGCTGCTGCGCATAAAGAACCCCCCAAATGCTTGGGGGGTTCTTTATATTCCGGTTAAATATACTGTAGAAGATACTAGAAGATTCGGATCCCACATATGATCATGTCTTCAGTGATGACGACGGTTTCTGTTGGGAAGGTGTTTATTACAGTATAAAGTCGGTTCTTCGCCTTCCTTAAACGTTTGGGTGACTACTGCTTCCGCTGGACAGAAGGGGGTGGCCAGCAGGCCGGATTCAGTACAAATGCTCACTGTCACCTCATTCTCTCGTCCGTGATATCGGCACTTTTCTGTAGGAAGTGGAGTTTCGTCCTTAATCTCCAAGCCAGTGGTTACCCAGTAAGTTTTGCGCACCACTCTTTCCCTGGGACAGTCAGGGGTGGCCAATTGTCCGGAATCAAGACAGATTTCCAAAGTGATCGTACTGGCCAGAGGGGCGGTTTCACTGTGTAGGTTACAGGTGGTAGTGGGCTCGGTTCCCTCAATAAATATTTCCGTGATTACCTCGGGACAGAATGGTGTGGCTTGTAGTCCCGATTGCGCACAGATTTTCACTCCGAATTTTATACCTTGGGGAGGCGTGAAATCCGCAATTGGTTTATCCGCTAAGGCCTTCCGCATAAACATCCCCCAAATTCTGGCCGCAGTAGCGCTTCCTATATTGTACCCGTTGATTTTAAGGGGAATGGCTTGACTGTCGTTACCAATCCAGATACTGGCCAGCAGATCCGGGGTATACCCTACAAACCAGGCGTTTGTATAATCGCTGGTCGTTCCGGTTTTTCCGGCAGCCGGTCGGTCAAGCCGGGCGCGTCTCCCGGTTCCTTCTTCCACTGCATCTTTCAGCATATCGGTAACTAGATAAGCGGTAGTCTCTTTGAGCACCACCTGCCGGTGAGGAATATTCTCCACCACTGTTTGGTTGTGATCGTCAATTACTTTTAAAATGGCCATGGGTTCGGAGTAGATGCCTCTGTTCGCCAGTGGAGTGTAGGCAGCGGCGATTTCCATCGGGGTGACCCCTTTGGTCAGACCGCCCAGAGCCAAGGAGGAATAGCCTAAATCATTCTTTTCGCCGGATGTGATTAAACTGTTTAACCCCATTTTTTGTCCGGTCTTAATTACCGTGCTGGGACCCAGTTCATCAACGAGCTTAACGGCGATGGTATTAATCGAATGCTTCAGGGCTTCTCTTAAGCGCACCGGCCCTTGATAAGTCTTATCATAGTTCTGCGGTGTCCAGAACGTATCTTCTCCGTTTTCATCTTTACCAGCTGGATATTCCACGGGTTCATCGATTAAAACCGAGGCCGGAGTAAACTTGCCGCTGTCGATGGCGGCTACAAAAACAAACGGCTTTATGGCAGAACCCGGCTGTCTGTAAGCCATGACCGATCGGTTTAATTGGGTATTTTGAAAATCTCTCCCGCCAATCATCGCCCGGATATGACCGTTCTTCGGATCCAAGGCTAGTAAGGCTGCTTGAGGTTGGGTAACTCCGTTTTTATCCGGCTCTTTCGCTGTGGGTAGCTCGGTAAAGGCTTCTTCAGCCGCGCTTTGCACCTTCAGGTCCAAGGTGGTATAGATCTTATAACCTCGTGTATAGAGAATTTCTTCGGTAAAATTGTACTTCTTGGTCAGTTCTTGGATGATATAGTCCACAAAGTAAGGGGCTCTTCTACGGTTGGCCCGTAAAGAGAAGACGTCCAAAGGCTTTTTGTTGGCAGCCTCCATCTCTTCTTTTGTAATGAAGCCCATTTCCAGCATGGAATTGAGGACAATAGACCGCCGTTTTAGCGCTGCTTCCGGGTCTTTATAAGGCGAATAAATTTCGGGTCCTTTGACTATGCCGGCCAACATAGCGAATTGATGCAGTTCCAACTCCCAGATACTCTTATTGAAGTACCATTGCGCTGCGGCTTCCACGCCATATCTGCCATGTCCAAAATATATATAATTCAAGTATTGTTCCAGGATCTCTTCTTTAGTTAAAGTACGCTCAATATTAATGGCGATCAGAGCTTCTTTAATCTTTCTGGATAGTTTTTTTTCGTGCGTAAGCAAGGCGTTCTTGGCCAATTGTTGCGTGATGGTGCTGGCCCCCTGTTGGTATTCGCCGGAGCGGATGTCGACCCAGAGGGCGCGTAGAATCGCCTTGAAATTGATTCCCCGGTGGGTATAGAACTCCTGATCTTCTACGGAGATAATGGCATCTTTCATTAGTTTTGGAATCCGATCAATATCGACTTCGATCCGGTTCTCCAGAAATAGTCGGGTAATTTCTTCTCCGTTTACATCATAAATTATGGTGGCTACTTTTGAATCAGGAATGTCCATCGGAAGCTTGGAGCCGAAGTAAAGTGAGACAAAGATCCCGATCAAAAGCCCAGAGATAATAATAGCGATAATTAGTGGCCAGGTTAAGCCAAATATTACAGTACGGTTGGACATAGAATCCCCTCGCTTTCGGCAGGTCACAAATCTTTTTAATTATATCATAAAATCTGTAGAAGAAGTTAGATTATATATCCCATTAATTGAAGGGGGTAGAAGGAGTGCGCATGCGGTTAACTGGACGAAGAAGGCGTCCCGTGCTTTCCATTGCTATAAAAAAACCCTCTGTTAAACTCCTCTGTTTCCTGGCTTTAGTCGCCATCGGCTTCTACTATGCGGACGTGCGTTTAAGGCCTACCCTCAAAGGCATGGCGGAAGCCAGAGCCAGGGTGGTCGCGACCAACTCGATTAATCGGGCTATTAGAGAGCAAGTAGTGGCCAATATTCACTATGAGGATTTAATCTTTGTCAAAGTTGATAACCGGGGTCGTGTTGTTTTAATGCAACCCAATACCGGCGAAATCAACCGGTTAGCCTCGGATGCCACCATCACGGTGCAAGAATTATTGAAACAGATCAGCCGGGAGAAGATTGGTATTCCTTTAGGGCAGCTCTTTGGCGCGCAACTATTGGCTGGTTTAGGCCCGGATCTTCCCGTCAGGATTGTTCCGGTCGGTACGGTAGAAAGCCGGGTTTTTGATCTGTTTGAAGAGGCTGGAATTAACCAGACCAGGCACAAGATCTATCTGGAAGTAAAAACCAAGGTTAGAGTATTAGTTCCTTTGCTTCTATCAAACGTCGAAGTCAAGGTGGAAGTTCCATTAACAGAAGCAGTAATCATGGGGGAGGTTCCCCAGGTTTATTTCGGCGGACGCCCCTTGTTTTCCTTGCCGTATTTCAACTCCGGGCAACCAGAGCCAGTGGAATAGGTTTCTATAAGGCGCTTAGTTCTTGTAAAAAGAAGTCGTGAGACACGGAAGTATTATTCTGCTCTGATAAAAATCAGAAAAACCTGAATTTATTTTTATATCTGAACCGGCTGGAGAAGATAGTACGTCCCCTGATACTGCAATCCAATCATGAGAAATTTATAAAAAAAGAGTGTCATTAACTGTGAGCAAACAGTTTTACAACACTCTCTTCCTGATTATTCTAAACTTAATTTTAATTGCTCTTCAGCTGAAAGCCGGAGAGAAAGGCTTAGTCAAATAAGACACTGACCGAGATGTTTTGGTGGATACGTCTGATCGCGTCACCTAATAACGGCGCTACAGAGATGGTTTTAATCTTGGGAATCATCTTTTCTTTAGGAATCGGCAGGGTATTGCAGATTACTACTTCTTTAACCGCAGGATGGGACAGTCTTTCTATAGCAGGAGGTGATAATATACCGTGAGTGGTCAGGATCCGGATCTCTTTTTTCGCGCCCCTTTCGATCAAAGCTTCAATAACCTGCGAGAGGCTTCCAGCTGTGTCCACCATATCATCGATGATAATGGGGGTCATGCCTTCGACATCGCCGATGAAAAACGACATCTCCGCCACATTAGGCGCTGGCCGCCGCTTATACATAACACCCAAGGGCATGTGCAGTCGGGCGGCTAGTTTTTCCGCTTTTTTCACACTACCGGCGTCCGGAGCGATAATTACTCCGTCATCAATCTTTGAATTTTTTATGTATTGAGCCAACATGGGGAGGGCTGTCATATGATCAACTGGAATATTGAAAAAACCTTGAATCGCCGGGGTATGCAGATCCATGGTCACTACCCGGTCGACCCCGGCAGTGCTTAGAATATCAGCCACCATACGGGCGGTAATCGGTTCACGCGGCGCTGATTTCTTTTCCTGACGGGCATAGGCGTAAAAGGGAATGACCGCAGTAATCCTCCCGGCGGAGGCGCGTTTTAGGGCATCAACCATAATCAATAATTCCATTAAGTTCTCATTAACCGGATTGGAAAAGGGTTGTATGACAAAGACATCCACACCTCTGATGCTTTCTTCATAGCGAACATAGATCTCCCCATTGGCAAAGCGTGATATATGTACACCACCCAAAGATACTCCTAAAAAGTCGGCAATCTCCTGAGCCAATACGGGGTTTGCTGTTCCGGAAAAAAGCTTCATTTGGCTAAACTGACTCACCTCAAGACACCTCCAAATTTGATTCAGACAAAAACAAAAAAGACCAAGATCGGTCTTTTTTGGAAGAAATTAGATCGCACGTTGCACTTTTCCTGACCGCAGGCAACGAGTACAGACCTTTACGGTTTTGGGGGTTCCTTCTATGATTGCATGCACCCGTTTAATATTGGGTTTCCAAGCCCGATTGGTTTTAATGTTAGAATGACTAACTTGGTGGCCGGTTTGCCGTTCTTTTCCGCAAAACTCGCAACGAAAGGCCATCATCATCCACCTCCACATCGACAATAATTCAGCAAATTCGATTGTATCATATTGCGTAGTTGTCCGCAAGAAAAAGAAGAACAATCCAAGACTTTTTACAAGAAATTTGTATAGACTTTCTAGTGTGCAGTATATAGCCTTATATATAACCTTGGTCAGGATATACAGAATAGACCTACGAGACTCTTTCCCGCTTTTGCTCCGCGTATACCGCGTATACACCGCGTATACGTGGATGAGAGGCGAGCGACTGCGACTACTGCGACTGATGCTCAACAACGCCCCCGGTTATCCAGGTTACTTTGGGAGGAAGAAAAAAATAGAGAAAGGAATTTTCGGGTAAATGACGAAAATATTAAAAGTCGCGTGTGCGAGCGGCTTTGGTTGAATAATATACATAATAAACAGATGAGGTGAGTCGTCCGGATTGTAGAATTATAGCAGAAAAATTCCTTTTGTCTTGGTTTTTGTGTTTTTTTTCCGAAAAATAGCAGGAGTTATTCTTCTAAAGGCGAATAGACACTAGGAATTTTTCTTGCCGGCAAAGGGGGACTGATTTAGTGGAGGGAATACTCTCCGTTAATTCCAAACGGGATTTGGGAAAGATTAACATCGCTCCGGAAGCCATTGCCATGGTTGCAGGAATTGCGACTCTTCAATGCTTTGGTGTAGTGGGTATGTCATCCCGGAGTCTTCAGGATGGGATTGCTCAACTTTTACATGGAAAAGAGAATCTGACAAAAGGCATTGAAGTGCGAATTGATGACGATCTTGTTGAAATCGATCTGTATGTGATTGTTGAATACGGAACCAAAATCAACGAGGTAGCCCATAATGTGATTGAGAACGTTAAGTATACTGTAGAAGATCAGTTGGGCTTACGTGTACATAAAGTTAATGTGCATGTTTTAGGAGTACGTACCGGAGATAAAGGATGACTTGTGCGCATACTGCGCACATTTGCGTTTGAGTGTATACGGGATAGGGAGGGTCAAGGATTGAGCCTTGATTATATTGATGGTCCAAAGTTAAAAAAACTACTTGAAGCAGGCGTGGAAACACTTTTCGAGCATAAGGAAGAAGTAGATGACTTGAATGTATTTCCGGTTCCGGATGGAGATACCGGCACCAACATGTATCTTACTTTTCAAGCAGCCTTACGAGAAGCGTTAAAAGCCCAGGATGATGTGGAAAGCATACTGGAAGCAGCGGCTCAAGGCGCGTTAATGGGCGCCAGAGGAAATTCCGGTGTCATTACCTCACAATTCTTTCGGGGATTCGCCAAGGGGGTAGGGAACACCAAAAAAATGGGGATCTCTGAGATCGCCAATGGGATTGCCGGAGCATCCGCCCTTGCTTATCAGGCTGTACGTAAACCGGTGGAAGGAACAATGCTTACCGTCGTCCGTGAGGCAGGGGAAAAGGCCAAGTCTTTGGTTGGTAAAAAAATCAAGTTGGAAGAGTTTTTACTGACCGTTTTTGAGCATGCCGAAGTAATCCTCGATAAAACTCCGGAGATGCTGCCTACCCTGAAGCAAGCGGGAGTTGTCGATGCGGGAGGAAAAGGCATCCTCTTTTTCTTTCAGGGCGTAATCGAAGGTTATAAAGGTAAAACGTTAAAGAGAAAATTGGCGGAAGAGAAGCCGGTCATCAAATCCGCTTCCAATTATACTGAGGGAGAAGTAAGTCTGGTTGACTTTGCTTTTCAGTATTGTACCGAATTCATTCTGCAAGGGAAGAATCTGAATGTTGAAGAGATTAAGAAGGACCTTTCTCCTCATGGCGATTCCATGTTGGTGGTGGGCGACGAGAATACAGTGAAGATTCATATTCATACCAACAACCCGGGATTAATCTTGGATTATGCGGTTAGATTGGGAGATATGTCGGAGATTCAGATCAACAACATGGTTGAGCAAAGCCAACAACGTTTGGAGAAGATCCGTCAGCGTAATGAAGAGGAACTCCCGCAAGAAGTCGGTCTGGTAGCGGTTGTTCCCGGTGAAGGCTTGCACAAAATCTATAAGAGTCTGGGTGTGGCAGAGGTTATTGAAGGCGGACAGACCATGAACCCGAGTACCGAGGATTTATATAAGGCGGTGACCAAGGTTCCGGCCAAACAAGTTATTATCCTGCCTAATAACGGCAATGTGATTATGACCGCTGGGCAGGTCGGAGAATTGACCGAGATTCCGGTAGCGGTGGTTCCTTCCAAGACAATACCGCAGGGGATCTCCGCCTTGATGGCTTTTAACCCCCATGAAGGCCTACGGGAAAATTTGGAGGCGATGACCAGAGCCATCGGTAACGTGGTTACCGGTGAAGTGACCTTCGCCGTACGTAATTCTCAGTATAATGGGTTTGAGATCAACGAAGGCGATATCATGGGATTGAGGGATGGAGATATCGTCTGCGTAGGTAAAGATTCTTCTCAGGTATTAATCGATTTGCTAAAACAAATAGTGGATAAAGAGGATTCGTTCATCACCATTTATTATGGGCATGATATAAACGAAAATGAGGCCCAAGCCACACTAGCAAAAGTGCAGGATCTTTTCCCCGAAGCGGATGTAGAACTGTACTATGGTGGACAACCTTTATATTCGTATATACTCTCTGTTGAATAGGCCTGGCTCTACTGCTGGCAAAGGAAGTTTATGAGGTGGTTAGTATGGTTCACATCGTAACGGACAGCACCGCCGATCTTCCGAAAAAGGTGGCGGATGCTTATCATATTTCCGTAATGCCTTTAAACCTTCATTTTGGCGAAGAAATTCTAAAAGACGGTGAGGATATCTGGGCGGAAGAATTTTATCATCGCTTATCTTTCGAGGCGACGCTTCCCACAACCTCGCAACCGTCTCCCGGAGAATTCGTGGATTTATATCGCAGGATCGCAAAAAAAGGTGATACAGTAGTCTCTATTCACCTCTCCGAAAAACTCAGTGGTACCATTAATTCCTCGCGTTTAGCCGGAGAGATGCTGAAAGAGGAAATACAGGTAGTCGCTGTTGACAGTTCCTTTGTGACCATGCCTTTAGCCTTGGTGGTTTTGGAAGCTGCCAAAGCCGCCCAAGCAGGTCGGGAGCTTGAGGAGATATTATCCAGGATTGAATGGACTCAACGGAATATGGCGTTCTATTTTACAGTCGGTAGTCTTGAACATTTACATAGGACTGGCAGGATTGGCAAAGCTACCACCCTGTTAGGAAACCTCTTGAGCATCAGGCCGATCCTAAGTATAAAGGATGGTCTGATTGTTCCGGTGGAAAAGTTTAGGGGTAACTCGAACCGTCTTGATCGTAGATTTTTGGATTTGATCCGGGCGGATTTGGGGGAGGATCCGGCTGAAGTGTTTATTATTCACGCCAATGCCCCGGATGAAGAAAAACGGTTGGAGGAAACTTGTAGGGAGCGCATCTCCGGAGTTAAGGTATTCAGCGCGATCGCCGGGCCGATTGTCGGAGTGCATACCGGTCCGGGCGCTTTCGGTCTAGCCGCGCTTCCTACCAGTTGAGGAGTAATGAGAGTCATCGCAGGTTTGTATAGAGGATTGCGGCTCATGGGACCGAACCATCAAGGTCTCCGTCCCACCACTGATCTGGTGCGAGAGGCTTTATTCAATATTTTACAGAACCTTCCTTCCCCCTCTGTGAAAGGAGGAAGAGTACTGGATTTGTTTGCCGGGTCAGGGGCTTTGGGTATAGAAGCCTTAAGCAGGGGAGCCTATTATGTAACCTTTGTGGAACAGGATCCCAGGAGTTTGCGGCTGCTAAAGCAAAATCTACTGCGTTTACGGGAAGAGCATTTAGCGGTCAGGGTCATTCCGGGAGATGTTTTTAGAACATTACCCAGGCTCAGTAAGGAAGATGAAAGTTTTGATTTAATCTTAATCGACCCTCCCTACCATGCTAATCTTTGGCACCGGGTAGTCAGAGATGTTGATGAACTTCATCTGTTGAAAGCAGAAGGCGTGATCGTTTTAGAGTTGCCAAAGAGATTGGAGTTACCGGCAAATATTGGGGGATTGACCCGTAAAGATAAGAGAATTTATGGTGAAGTCTCTTTGGAGTTTTGGGGGCATAAAACAAGTGGAGTTGAAAGAGATGATGACTGCCATCTGTCCGGGTAGTTTTGATCCAGTGACCAACGGACATTTGGATATTATTGAAAGAGCAGCTGAGATCTTTGGCCATGTGATTGTGGGAGTTTTGAAAAATCCTAGTAAAAAGTCGCTTTTTACTGTGGAAGAGCGTTCCGCTCTGCTACAAGCGGCAGTCAGTCATCTACCCAATGTGGAAGTAGACCATTTTCAGGGGCTCCTGGTGGATTATGCGAAGCGTAAGGGAGCTAGGGTAATCATTAAAGGGCTCCGGGCGATCTCCGACTTTGAATATGAATTTCAAATGGCGTTAACTAATAAACGACAGAACCCGGAGATTGAAACGATGTTTATGATGACTAAAAATGAGTATTCTTTCCTGAGCTCTAGTATGGTAAAGGAGTTGGCTTACTTCGGAGGAGATCTTACCGGTTTGGTTCCGGATCAGGTCATCGCCGCTCTGGATAGAAAAGTCCATACTCGGGGGTTAAGTAATGACTAGGATACATTTTTTATTATTATTGGATCGCTTGGAAGAATTGGTTACAAATCGCCCGCGAATTGCCGGGCGGTCTTTGGTAGTAGTGGATGATGTCTTGGAACTACTTGATAAAATTCGTATGGCCTTGCCCCCGGAAGTAAAAAGAGCTGATGAGATCCTCACCGAACGGGAGGAATTTTTAAAGAATTCCAGAAAAGAAGCTGATCAAATCATTAAAGCCGCTCAAGAAGAGGCCAAAAAACTCGTGGCCGAACATGTTATCTTAAAAAAAGCTCAAGATGAGGCCAGAGCAATTAAGAAAGAAGCTGATGATTACTGCCAGCAAGTAAAGAAAGAACTTAGTCAATATATACATAGAATCTCCGAACGTTTAGAAGAAAATTTAACTCTCGCGGTGAAGATTATTCAAAGTATAGACGATGAATTTAAGGAATCATAGAGTCTGCGCAGCAGACGTTAGAGCGCTTTGTGACTATATCCCCATCTGCTTTGGTGAAAGAGGGATTTGGGCTTAATAGTAATATTTGTATCTATTTTATACATACCTTGTACATATACATACACGGTAGGCTTAAGGAGTGGAGAAGAGTGCGAAAACGCCCTCTCGGTCAAGCCGGGGTCGGCCCGGCGCGTCACAGTAGAACAACTATTCTCTGGTCTGCTCTTGTCCTAATTTTATTGGCTCTGTCTTTACCGGTCCGCGCGACTCTTCTGCAATCCGGGACAAAAAACCAAGTAGTATTACAGGTTCAGCAGTGGCTGGTACTCCTTGGCTATCTGAAACATCAACCCACCGGGTATTATGGCGCCCTAACCGAGCAAGCGGTGAAAGCATTTCAAACCGAACAAAACATCGTAGTGGACGGGGTAGTGGGCCGGGAAACCTTCTCTTTACTGAGAGAAAGAATTTGTCAGACTTTTCGCCCTACCGATGTGGTTTCTTCCAATCCTGATAGCGGATCACTCAGTGAACGGCGATCATTTTACGAGACAGCGGCGAGGAACACCCGGTCTACACCGGAGGCTTTCCCGGTTCACGGGGAACTGCTCTCCTGGGACCAGGTAAAACAAGTGTTTTTAATCGGAGATACAGCCCGGGTGCTGGATTTAGAGACCGGACTCTCTTTTCGTATCTATAGACACGGCGGACATCTTCATGCTGATTGTGAACCCTTATCTCCAAAGGATACAGCCATTATGTTTGCGGTTTTTGGCGGAAAGTGGAGTTGGGAGAGGAGAGCCGTCATTGTGGAGGTTGGAGAACACCGGATAGCCGCTTCTCTCAATGGACAACCTCATGGTAGATATAGTTTAAGAAATAACAATTTCTTCGGCCATTTTTGTGTGCACTTTTATCAGAGTCGTTTACACAAGAACGGTAAATTGGATCCCACCCACCAGCAGATGATTCTAAAGGCGGCTGGGATCAAGGAGAGTAAGGACTTGTGATGGGTAAAAAAGGTATTAGTATAGCAATTGATGGTCCGGCCGGTTCCGGAAAGAGTACGGTTGCCCGCAGAGTGGCGGAGGCATTGGGCTTGCTTTATGTTGACACCGGCGCAATGTACCGCGCGGTTACCCTCAAAGCCCAGCGGGAAAAGATCTCCCTTGATGATGGTGAAGCTTTGACTAAATTAGCTAATGAGCTTGATCTTTCCTATAAAAAAATGCCGGACCATACTTACCGGCTGTTCATGGATGGCGAGGATGTCAGTGACGAGATTCGCACGGAAAGAGTCAGCACAGGTGTATCTTTGGTCGCAGCCGTAAAAGGTGTACGCCGGGCTTTGGTGGAAAGGCAAAAGCAGATGGGAGCCGCCGGTGATGTGGTGATGGATGGGCGGGATATAGGTTCTACTGTATTGCCTGAGGCTGATTACAAGATCTTCTTAACAGCCTCCATCCACGAAAGGGCGAAACGCAGGTGGCTTGAGCTACAAGCTCAAAAGGTTGACGTCTCGCTGGAAGAGATAGAAGAAGGGCTGCAGAAACGGGATTATATCGACTGTAACCGAGAGACGGATCCGTTGCGCCCTGCTCCCGGTTGCCTAATATTGGACACTACGGATCTTGATATAGATCAGGTAGTAGGGAAAATCCTAAGCCTGATCAATAATAATCCTTAATAATCCTTGAACGGAGATTTACGCGGAGGAAGAACTATAATGTTTTATAAATTTGCCTGGCATTTATTGTATTTATTTGTTAAAATCCTATATAGATTGGAAGTCAAGGGGAGAGAGAATTTTCCCCAACAGGGTCCGGTGATTGTCGTTGCTAATCATGCCAATCTGATGGATCCGATTTTACTGGGAATTGGTCTAGGCAAAAGACAAGTCTGTTTCATGGCTAAAGAGCAGTTGTTTAAGATTCCGGTGTTGGGTTGGATCATTCGGAGACTGGGGGTTTTTCCGGTGAAAAGAGGCGCTAGCGACCGGGAGGCAATCCGCTCTGCCTTGCGTATACTGGGAGAAGGTAAGGTATTGGGCATGTTTCCAGAAGGGACCCGTTACCGGGATGGCCGTATTCATGCTTTACGGTCCGGAGCTGCCACTTTAGCTGTGAAAAGTGGGGCTGTTGTCTTACCCATTTTTATTCATAATTCTCATCGCATAAAATTTCTGCGCTTCCCGAAGATTCGGATGCTCATTGGAGAGCCGTTTAAAATTAAATTATCGGATAATAAAAATAAAAGGGAGACAATAACGGAAGGAACCCGTTTGCTTCAGGAAAAAATGGGCGCCCTTTCCGAGCAGTTGAGTCAATCCGTGACTGATTAGGAATGATTTAGATTGATTAACAATCTGTGATTGATTAGCAATGATATAATTTTTGAATTAATTATTAAATTAATTACTGAATTAAGCTTGGTACTGGCCAACAGGCCAACTGGGCGAACCGGCAATAGCCAGTATTCATTAGTAATTTGGGATGAGGAAGTATGATAGGGAATAAGCATGGTAGAAAAAAGATACTAATCGGAGAAAAAGCCGGATGCTGTTTTGGTGTAAACAGAGCCCTGAAAATCGCAGCACAAACCCGGAAAAACCATTCCGAAAATGTTTATACATTGGGGCCTTTGATTCACAACCCCAGAGTAATACAGAAGTTGGCCGGTGAGGGCATTACTCCCATCGAAAGTCTGGATCAGGCGGCGCCCGGGGGGATATTAATCATTAGATCGCACGGTGTTGGTCCGCAATTGGTGGCCGCCGCGAGGGACAAAGGTTTAAAGATAGTTGATGCCACTTGTCCCTTTGTGAAGCAGGAACAGAATCTGGCAATGGGTTTGCTCAACCAAGGTTATGAAGTAGTGGTGGTGGGAGAAGCCAGCCACGCGGAAGTGATTGCGGTGGTAGACTCTTTGTCCGGTCAGGCTCTGGTGATCGCTCCTGATGATTTGACTCCTTTAGCGGAGAGAAAGCTTTCTCCCCGTGTGGGTGTGGTCTGTCAAACCACCCAGAGTCAGGAAGGTTTAAACCGGGTGGTCAATGCCTTACTCCCTTTGGTGAAAGAGCTGAAGATCTATAATACTATTTGTAGCGCTACCACACAGAGACAGAATGAAGTCTTAGCGCTCGCCAAAACAGCACAGGTTTTATTAGTGATCGGGGGAAAAAACTCCGCCAACACCCGTCATTTGGCAGAGATTGGGTCCTCCCTGGTTCCTACCTATCATATAGAAGATAAAAACGAGATCAAGCCAGAATGGTTTAGAAATATTGATACTATTGGGATTACAGCCGGCGCTTCAACTCCGCAAGAACAGATCGAGGAGGTTGTGAACTGGCTGGAAGAAAACTTGCAGGAGGAATTGGAATGGACGAAAGAGATCAAATGACCCAAGAAAAACCAGAAGAGGAGGTAAAAACCACGCCTGAGCTTTCTGCAGAAACCTCTGCGGAAGAAAGCGTCATGACGATGGAGACCGACCTACCCACCTTGGAAGAGGGCGCTATTATTCAGGCCAAAGTAGTGCTGGTCCAAGATGATGCCGCTTATGTTGACGTGGGATGGAAATCAGACTTACCTGTGCCTTTACCTGAACTAACCGCTGAAAAGGTTACTTCCGCCCATCAGGTAGTAAAAGAGGGCGATTATATAGAAGTCAAGGTCGTAAGGTCACGCGATGAGGACAAAGTTCTTTTATCCAAACGTCAAGCGGAGCAGAGCAGGTTATGGCAGGAATTGGAAGAAGTTTATAAAGAAAAACAACAAGTTACCGGAGAAATCAAGAAGGCGATCAAAGGTGGTTTGGAGGTAGAAATCAAAGGACTAAGGGCATTTTTGCCGGCCTCCCAAGCCGACCTTGGTTTTGTCCGCGACCTGAATACCTTAGTCGGGCAGGAAAGTAACTTCTATATAATCGAATTTTCTATTCCCAAGAGACAATTGGTCGTCTCCAGACGGGCGGTACTGGAAGAGGAGAAGGCTGCAGCGGAAGAAAGAATTTATTCCCAGATCAAGGAAGGGGATACCCGAACCGGAGTAGTCACCCGGTTAGCCTCTTTTGGCGCGTTTGTGGATATCGGCGAAGGGGTCGAAGGATTACTACATGTCTCCGAGCTCTCTTGGGATCACGTGGGACATCCGTCCGAACGCCTGAAAGAAGGGGACCAGATTGAAGCCTTGATTATCAAGATTGATGCGGAAGCCAAGCGCATCTCCTTAAGTCTAAAACAGCTTATCCCGCATCCTTGGGAGACCGCAGCGGAAAAGTTTAAGGCCGGGGACATCGTAGAGGGAGAAGTGGTGAGGATCACGCCCTTCGGCGCTTTTGTGCATTTGGGTGAGGGGATTGACGGCTTGATTCACATCTCGCAATTAAGCGAGGAGCGGGTAGAAAAACCCGAGGACGTGGTGGCAGTCGGGCAAAAGGTGAAGGCCAGGATTCTGAAGGTCGATCCGGAGAACAGAAGGATTGGTCTAAGCCTTAGGGAGCCAAAGGCCAAGAAAGAGCCGGAATTAGAGAAAACAGAGCCAAAAGGAGCGAGCAAAGAGGAGACGCCCCTCCTTTACCAGGAAGATAATAAGCCCTTGGCCTCTAATTTAGGGGACTTATTGGCGGAAAAGATGTCCGCTGCCAATAACCATAACGAAAAAGAAGACTAGAACCTATATTAACTTGGTGTTCTTTTAAAGACTGTCCGTATGGACAGTCTTTTTTTGTGCGCCTGAATCGAAGATTTTCTTTTCCTCCGGTATTGGATGGGACTTACGGTGAAATAATAAGGTAGTCCCTACTCCCTGACTACCGGAACGGACGCCCCAGCCAGTAACCAGTAAAGAGTAATTACCAGTTGATAAATACACGATCACACTCTGTTTGATCCGGCGAGTGCTGTGCGTAACAGTGATGAGCTACCGAAAGGGTAGTCCAGGAACAGGAGGTAAGAGCATGAATATTGGGATCCTACTCTTAATCGGGGTTGGCATATTGATCCTGCTTGGCCTGGCTCAACAGGTTCTGGATAGACTTTATCTCACTGATAAACAGGCCTTGATTCTGCTAGCCGCGATTATCGGCGGTAGCTTCATTGATCTGCAGCTGTACCGAGGAACTCCGGAGATCTCGGTGAATCTCGGAGGGGCGATTATTCCGGTGACTGTGGGTATTTATGTGTTATCCAGGGCAGGAACTAGGAAGGAACTGGTACGGGGGGTGATGGGCGCTCTCATTTCCGGGCTGGTACTCTACGGGGTCTCAAAGTTCTACGAATTCGATACCCATACCGGTTTTTTAGACCCGCAATACTTATGGGGTCTGCTCACCGGAGCAGTGGCCTATCTGATCGGTCGCTCGCGCAGACTGGCCTTTATCTGCGCTACCTTTGGCGTAGTCTTGGCTGACCTGGCCCATGCGGTGGAAGCCATCAGCAAGGGTCTGCCCTCACCCACCCGGATCGGAGGCGCAGGTGGCTTTGATACGGTAATCATTGCCGCGATCATTGCCGTGGTATTAGCGGAGTTGATCGGAGAATCCGGGGAAAGGTTACAAGGCGGGCCGGTGCGTTCGGAGGAAAGACCTAAAGGGCTCTTAGAACCTGATCACTGGGAGGGAGGGAATGAAGATTAAGGTTAAAATCAGCCGGTTTTCTCTGGGAATATTCCTTCTGTTGGTAGCCGGTCTGTCCTGGCCGGTGTCTGGAGAAGGAGAAAGAACAGACGGGCACTATTCCATGGTGGATCAGGAGGGAAGAGTGATCTGTCGAACAGCCCATCGTTTGGAGCGGGGCGATGAATATTTAACCGCCGACAATTCCCTGTACAGAGTGGAATCCGTCGAAGGAGACCGGGCTCATGTACGCTTTGTAAAAAAAGTACAGTTGACCGCCTCTCCGTCCTTTCTCTCGCAAGTGGGCCGGAAGATTCGGGCCTTGGTGAGGGGCGGCAGCGCGGCAGAAGATGAATGGGGATTACCCGCTCAAGCCAAGGAAAGGCCGGTTGCCATCTATCATACGCATTCCGATGAATCATATGTGCCGACCGAGGGCCGGGCTAGTGTGGAGAAGGAGGGCGGGATCATAGAAGTTGGTGAGGCCTTTGCGCAAGCGTTGAAAGAACGCGGTATACCGGTGGTTCATGACCGAACCTCCCATGTCCCCCATGATTCTATGTCTTATGACCGCTCGCGTCGGACTGCCATAGAACTGTTGAAGAAGAACCCCATTGCCTTGGTGGATATTCACAGGGATGCGGTTCCCCGGGAGGAATATACGGATGAAGTTAACAATACAACCATCTCCAAAATACAGTTTGTCGTTGGCAGACAGAACCCGAACAAAGGTGCGAATGACGCCTTTGCCAGGCAAATCAAAGCGGAAGTAGATAAAAAGTATCCTGGGTTGGTCAAGGGGATCTTTTATGGCAAGGGAAAGTACAATCAGGATTTGGCGCCTCGGTTGATCCTGATTGAGGTAGGAACCCATACCAATACCAGGCAGGAAGCGGAGCGGGGGGCGGCGATCTTCGCTGCGGCCGCCCGAGAAGTCCTGGCCCGACCGGTCCGGACGGAAAGAAACGTCAAGCAAGGCTCAGGCCGATCCTTGTTATGGATTATCGGTCTGGCTGCGGTCGGAGTAGCCATCTTTCTGGCGCTGAATGGCGGATGGAATAAGATTCGAAGTGAGGTGGGGAGAATGTCCGGGGATAGTGATTCCGGAGGAGAGCATGACTCACCGGGAGAGGAATAAAGTAAAAGTGGTTTACCATTGGTCCGGCTCCGGAAATATAGGCGCCTTGGCCGCCGCTCTGCATCTGGGATTTTTGGCAACTACAGACGGTGGTTCTCAGGTGGCCACGGAGATAAACCTCCCCTTTGAGGGAGGTTTTACCGGTAAAAATCAAGGATCTCTCTGCTTTGTAGGGCGGGCCCGGGAAGGGGAGGAGATTTATATATTCCCCAGGGGTAAAAAACCTGCTTTACCTCTGAAGACACTCAAAGAGACGGTCCGGCTCCTCGAAGCGGACCCTGCCGATTATTATTTGGTGGATTGTGATTTCTGCTTAAAACAGGGGAAAAGCCAGGTCTTGATCACCCTCAGCCGGATTGTAACTCAAGTCAAAGAGGAGTTGGCGGATTGAAGGTGATCTACCATTGCCATGGAGGTGCCCATTCGTCGGTGGTCGCCGCTCATCTGCACTTAGGAAATATCCCGATGCAGGGTGAAGTTCCACCGGAGGCGATCATGCTGCTGCCCGAATTCGACCGGGCCACCTCGGAGGATTGGGGAAGTCCCAAGCTGGTTGGGGTGGACGGACAGGGAAACCAGGTCTATATCTTGGGCTTGGGCAGAAAAACAGCCATTTGTATTAGAGCGGCCACTTCTTTATGCCTGCAGTTGAGGAAAGGCGGTGAGGTGGTCTTCGTGGAAACTCTGTCTTCCATCGGCGCGTTGACCAGAATCGGTGGCTTCACCTCTAAAGTGTTGGGAGCTGAACATTTAGGGAGAACCCTGGCGGCCAGAGGGATCGTCAAATCCCTGGAGCGGTTGAGACAGTTAGTCGCCTCCACTAAAAAAATATATGGAATGGAATGAAGAGATGATTCCCAAAAAAATCATTATCATCACTGACGGTGACGGCAACGCCAAAGCAGCGGTGGAAAAGGCCGGGCAGAATCTGGGTCTGCGGACGATCTCCTTATCTTCGGGAAACCCTACGCTCATCCCCAAAGAAGAACTGGTTGACCAGATTCTGCATTGCCAAGGGGAACCCGTATTGGTAATGGTGGATGATGCTGGCGCCCGGAGAAAAGGCGAGGGTGAGCAGAGACTGGAGGGCTTGGTCAAAGACGAACGCCTCCAGGTCCTGGGAGTCTTGGCTGTGGCCTCGGATACGGAAAAAGTTGAGGGCACGCCGGTTGATCTATCCGTGAACCGCCAAGGACAAATACTGCGCCGACCTGTTGACAAAGAAGGTCACGCCGAAAGGAAAGGCCGGTTCAGAGTAGAGGGGGATACTGTTGATATTTTAAACCGGTTGGACGTGCCGATTGTGGTAGGAGTCGGCGACCCCGGAAAGATGGGTGAAGCCGATGCGGTGGAGGACGGAGCACAAATCACCACCCTGGCTATTAAAGAAGTGTTGAAACATCATGGTTTGACTCACTGACCCGGCAAGGCTCGCGTACGGATTAGCGGATAACTGTGGCGGTAATCATTTACTGGTGACGGCGGACGCCATCAAGGTTAGAAAGTGAGGGAGGGAGCAGTAAGTGCGGATCGGTTTACCCAGGGCCTTGTTATATTACTGGTTTGGTCCGGCCTGGAAAGCTTTTTTGCAGGAAATCCGGTTAATGCCCGTGGTTTCAAGGATGACCACCAAAGAGATTCTAAAGCAAGGGGTGCGGGTGGGTGTAGACGAGGCTTGCCTACCGGTCAAGGTCTATCTGGGCCATTGCTTGAACCTGATGTCCGAGTGTGATTTGTTGTTGGTCCCCCGGATCGTGAACCTCAGAAAGAAAGAGTTCATCTGTCCTAAATTCATGGGCTTACCGGAGATGGTAAAGGCGGCAGTAACCAACGAATACGGGCCTGAAGGAAAGGAGCGGGTTTTAGTTTGGAAGAGTGAGCACCGTTCTTTCTGGGATGCCCCTCCAGCCTTACCTGATTATCTACGAAAGCTGGCTGGACCCGGGAAGATCAAGACTGGTCTACACCGGGCCAAACAGGTGTTCCGGGAGTACCGGGCACTTTTACACCAAGGATATCTTCCGGACGAGGCCGAGGAGATACTGGCCGGAAAAAATGTACACCGGCGGGAACAGGGAGCAGCTGGCCTCGGAGTGATCGGGCATCCCTATTGCCTATACGATCATTTTTTAAATATGTCCTTATTAACTTTACTGCAGAGGAGGGAGTATAACTATGCTGTCTTTACTCCGGAACTCTTCTCTGAAGAGGAGCTCTCTGCAGAAGTGGCGGATTTAGCCAAACCAATCTTCTGGACTTTGGGCCGGAGGATGCTCGGCGCCGTACGGGCCTTACGAAAGAAGCATGTGGCCGGTATCATACATCTTGCTGCATTTGCCTGCGGACCTGAGGCTCTGATCGGCGAATTGATTCGCCGGGAATGTCAAAGCTACGGTTTACCACTCTTACAGATCAATCTGGATGAGCATTCGGGGGAAGCCGGATTGTTAACGCGGATCGAGGCTTTTCTTGATCTAATCAATACTCACGCTCACAGAAGGGAGGGGATAGGATGCGGGTAACCTTTCCCCACATGGGACAATTATCCATTCCGGTCAAGGCGTTATTTGAAGGCCTCGGACACGAGGTGGTAGTTCCGCCGGTTACCAATAAATTCACTTTTGAGCTTGGCAGCAAATATGCGCCGGAATTTGCCTGTCTCCCCTTTAAGATTAATTTGGGCAATTTCATCGAAGCCTTGGAAGCTGGGGCGGACACCGTGGTGATGGGCGGTGGGGTCGGACCTTGCCGGTTCGGCTATTATGCGCAGGTTCAAAGAGAGATCCTGCAAGATTTGGGTTATAATTTTCAGCTTTTGCTCCTTGATCCGCCAGGCGCCGGTACCAAGGAGTTGTCAAAAGCAATCAAGCTGTTAGCAGAAGCGGCCTCGCCCGGTAGGATCCTCTCCGCGCTCCGTTTGGCTTGGGTGAAGACCAGATTACTGGATGAAGGAAACCGACTATATAGAATGCAAGCGCCGTATATTCTCCCAGATAATACAGTCCGTCAAATCTATGGGGATTTCTTAGACCAAATTGACCGGGAGAATCGGGTAAACCGCCTGCTTAAAATCTATTCTACCTTTACGGTCAAAATTAATCAGCTCAGAAAAGAGGTGAAGCCGAAGCCGGTCTTACGGGTAAAAATTATCGGTGAGATCTATATGGTTCTTGAACCCAAGGTCAATTTCGATCTCGAAGACAGGCTAAGTGAATTAGGAGTGGAAGCGCACCGTCAGATCTCGATGAGCGGATGGGTAGAGGAGCATCTATTCGGTGTGTTCTTTCCTCACCATGCAAAACGGAGAAAATGCTTGGCTAAACCATATTTATCAGCCTTTGTGGGTGGCCATGGACAAGAAACCGTGGCTGAGACGGTGGATGCCGGAGTCAACAAGTATGATGGGGTGATTCAGGTGTTACCCTTTACCTGCATGCCGGAGATCGTCGCCCAAAGCGTCCTTCCGGAGATTAGCCGGGATTTTGCCCTGCCTATCCTCTACTTAGTCTTGGATGAGCACTCAGCGGAGGCTGGGATCCATACCAGGCTGGAGGCGTTTGTTGATCTGATGGCCAGAAAAAAAAGAGCGCGCGACCTGCGTGCGAAGATCATGTAAGAGGAATGTTAAGGGGATTGAGCATGAAAAAGCGTTTGTATCTAGGGGTGGACGTCGGTTCGGTCAGCACCAATTTGGTAGTCATCAATGAACAAGGCGATGTTTTAGAAAAACTCTATCTGCGTTCGGAAGGCAATCCCATCAAATCTGTGCAAAAAGGGCTGGCGCACTTGGGGGAGACCATTGCCAAACACACCTTACTGGGGGTCGGGGTGACCGGTTCCGGCCGACAATTAATCGGGAGGATTCTCGGGGCGGATTTGGTCAAGAATGAGATTACCGCCCATGGTATGGCTGGGTTGTTTACGGATCCGACCGTGAAGACCATCATTGAAATCGGTGGTCAGGACTCGAAGTTGATTTTAGTGCGCCAGGGTACAGTGGTGGATTTTGCCATGAATACGGTCTGTGCGGCGGGAACCGGATCTTTCCTGGACCAACAGGCCGGCCGCTTGAATATTTCCATCGGTGATTTTGGAGCCATTGCCCTCCGCTCCAAGTATCCGGTGCGAATCGCCGGGCGTTGTTCGGTCTTTGCCGAATCGGATATGATTCATAAGCAGCAAATGGGCTATCCTTTGGAGGATATTGTCGCCGGACTCTGTGAGGCTTTGGTCCGGAATTACTTGAATAACGTGGGAAAGGGGAAGGAAATTCTACCGACCGCGCTCTTTCAAGGGGGAGTGGCGGCCAACGCCGGGATCAAGGCGGCTTTCGAAAAAGAACTGGGCTTTGCCGTGAAGGTTCCAGAGCATTTTGAGGTAATGGGCGCTTTAGGCGCCGCCCTTTTGGTGCGGGAGTCGAAGATGGAAAATGGTGAAGAGACCAGCTTTCGTGGTCTGCGGCTCTGCGAAGCGGAGATTGCCATTGATAGCTTTACTTGTTCCGACTGTCCCAACCATTGCGAAGTTGTTACAGTCCTCATCGGTCAGGAGCGGATCTCCGGCTGGGGCGACCGGTGCGGTAAATGGCAACACTTAGCGAAAGAGGCTACGGGATAAAGTAAGCGATTTTCCACGTACCTGTGATTAATTGGAAGGATGGAGCAGGAGTGAAATTCAGACAGTATTTTCGCCGTCCCAAAAAACTCAAGGAATTATGCGAAGAAAAAGAGACTCCCCGGCAGCAGCAGGGGGAGGAAGGCCCGTTTCTCACCGCGTGTTTGGCGGATAATGTCAATTACCTAAAGAAAAGGCTTGGTGAGAGCGAAGATGTAATCTTTCGGGAATACACTCTGGATTTATCCGAACCCATTCCCGTGATGGTAGTATTCGTTGACGGTCTGGTCTCCAAAGAAGTGATTAACGAGTTCATTCTACAGTCCCTGACCTTCAAAGGCGAACTCAAAACCGAGTGGGCCAAAGACCGCTCCCAGTTGTTAAAGCATATCAAGGATCGGGTGCTGAACATTAATGAGGTCAGCATGGTCTCGAGTTTTCCGAAACTCTTCACCATGGTGTTGTCCGGGGAGACCGCCCTCTTAATCGAAGGGCATGATGAGGCCTTGATCTGTAACACCAGAGGCTGGGAACACCGGGGAATCGCCGAACCCCAAGTTGAGGCGGTGATCAAGGGACCGCGGGTCGGGTTCAATGAAATTCTCCGCTCTAACACAGCACAGATTAGAAGATGGATTAGAGATCCGCATCTCACCATCAAGACCATGCAGATTGGCAAGAGATCCAAGACGGATGTGGCCCTCGTTTACCTGGAGACCGTGGCCAACCCCAAGATTGTTCAGGCTGTAGAGAAAAGGCTTAAACAGATCGATATTGACGGGGTGATAGAGAGTTCATTCTTGCAGGATATGATCGAAGATAAACCCTTTAGCCTCTTTCCCACCGTACAGAGTACGGAACGGGCCGACCGGGTGGTAGCCTCCATCCTCGAAGGCAGGGTGGCGGTGCTTTGCGATAATACACCTTTTGTGCTAATGGCGCCGGTAACCTTCTGGCAACTCTATCACGCGGCGGAGGACTATTATCACCGCTGGCCGCTGGCCTTTCTATTACGGACAGTACGGTATCTATCCTTCTTATTCTCCTTGTATCTTCCTTCCGTTTATATAGCGCTTTCTTTGTATAACCCGGAATTAATCCCTTTTAATCTGGCGGTAAAGATCGCCGCGACCCGGGAGGGTGTGCCTTTTCCCGTTTTTCTCGAGGCTTTGCTGATGGAGATCGCCATTGAGATCATTAGAGAAGCCTCCGCCCGCCTTCCCGGGCCTTTGGGTCAAACCATCGGGATCGTCGGCGGCTTTATTCTGGGAGACGCCGCAGTACGGGCCGGCCTAATCTCCCCAATTACTACAATCGTGGTGGCCTTGACCGCTTTGAGTTCATTTACCGCCCCCAGCTTTGAAGTAGCAGTGACCATGCGCCTTCTACGCTTCCCACTCATGTTCTTTGCCTTGATTGGGGGGTTGTACGGGATCGCCATCGCCACGATTCTGCTATTGATCCACATGTCGGGGATCCTGTCTTTCGGTGTGCCGTATCTCGCACCTGTAGTCCCCTTTAGTCTGGATGACTTAAAAGACACTTTCTTTACAGTACCGCGGTGGGCTATGATCAACCGGCCTTCTACCTTTAAAGCGATTGACCAAAAACGGAAGGGAACAAAGGCGAACCGGTGGTGGCAGGAGATTTATAAACCGCCACAACTGGAAGGGGACGAGGAAGAAGAGTAAAATGAGGCAAAAAAAGGAACGTTTCATAACAATACGGCAGACTGTCCTATTGATTATCTGTTTTAGCATAGGTGGGGGTATTCTTTACTTACCGAATACCGCAGCAAAAGTCCTGCAATCCGGCGGTTGGTTATGGATCTTCGGCGTCGGCCTACTGGTGATCTTGAGCGGGTTAATTACTGCTTTCTTAATACGGATGTTTCCTGAGGATACCTTGGTTGAACTCAGTCAAAAACTTCTGGGTAAACCCCTGGGGATAGCGGTAAGCTTGATGCTGATCCTCTTCTTCTTCTCCTTTGTCCCCTTGGAGGTGCGTATTCTCCAGGAATTAGTTAATATTTCGATTTTACAGCAAGCTCCGTTCTGGTTTGTGGGGGGTCTATTCCTGTTGACCCTGGCTTATGCCGCTTCTCAAAATATCAAATCCATAGTCTATGTTAATGAACTATTAATGGAGATTGCCTTAGGAGTCGGCCTGGTCGTTACTGTTTTGGCTTGGCAACACTTTGACCCCGTTCATCTACTGCCTGTTTTCGGGGAGAGCCGGATCAACCCAGCGCATTTTCGGGAGGAATTAGGGGTGGCTTACATCTATACGGGGTTTCCCGTGATCTTCTTCTTAGTTCCCTATCTTAAACTCCCACAAAAGGTGGTAAAAGCTACTTTCATCGGCACTGCCTTCCTTACCTTGATCTATACTTTCTTTACCCTGACTGTGCTGGGGGTCTTTGGCTATAAAGAAACGCTTAATCTGACTTACCCCGGATTAGAGCTGGCTAAGTCGGTGAACTTGGAGACCGTGATTCTGGAACGCTTGGATTTGGTCTTAATCGTCTCTTGGATCTCCGCCATCTTCACTACCTGTTTGGTCTCTTACTTCTTTACCGCGTTGAGTATCAGTAAACTGTGTGGTTTTAAAAGTCACTCCCTGGTGGCCTGGGCATTAGCGCCGCTCACCTATTATCTGAGCACCTTATTCACCAACTATTTCGTATGGAAAGAATACAGCGCCTATCTGGGATTCTTCGCCCTATTGGTCACTGTGCTCCTACCGGCAATTCTCCTGATTGCCGCCTTGATTAAACGCCGTAGTATACAGGGGAATCAGTGAGCAGTGGGGATGACTTCACGGCGTAACTATTTATCTGACTACATAGATGAATTCTAGGAGGACCAGAATGAGAAAGATCTGCTTAAGCCTATTCGTCGTCTTCTTCAGCTGGACACTGACCGGCTGTTGGGCGGGGCGAGAGCTCAACCAACGGGCTTTCGTCACGGCAGTAGCCTTTGATCTGGCCCAACCTGAAAATGAAAGTAACCCGGGCGCGCCTGGGAACGGCCGGAACAAAGAGGATAAAACCGAGACGAAGCAGGCAGTATCCGCTCAGGAGAAGTTGGAGATCAGTCTGCAGATTCCCAAACCGGACCAAGTTGCCGGAGAGGAAGGCGGCGGCGGAGGCGGTGGTGGAGAGAAAGCCTTTTTAGTATTGAGCGCGACCGCTGATTCGTTTCTGAACGGAGTATTACAGATCCAGCAACAACTGGACAGGGAGTTGTTCTTCGGGCATGTCCGGTTGATTATGATCGGAGAAGATTTAGCCAAAGAAGTAGGGATCGAAAGAGTGGTGGACTTTGCCAACCGTTGGTTTCAAATTCAGCGCATGTCCAGATTGGCTGTGGTGCAAGGAAGAGCCGAGGAGGTTTTATCCATGGCTCCTCCGATCGGGCAGTCTACTTCCGCCTACATCCTCAACCTGATCTCCCCGTCCAGCGGCAGCAGCCTCATTTATATTTCGGACTTGGGGAAGTACAATGTATACCAAGCGGATGACGGCATTGATCCGGTTTTACCACGAGTAAAAAAAGGAAAAACATCCATTGAGACCGGAGGCGCGGCCATAATTAAAGACGGCAAACTGGCGGGGTGGTTGACGCCCTATGAAACTCGAGCTCTAGATATTTTACAAAACGAATATCAAGAATCAAATTATGTGATCGCCTCTCCTCTTCACCCGGAGGATTTGATCGTCATCGGCTTGGTGAAGGCCGGTTCTGTCTATAGGATAAAAAAAGAGGGGCGGAGTTTCAGAGTAAAGATTGAGATTTCTGGAAGTTTTGAAACCAGAGAGTTCTCCGGTGATTACGGGCCAGCTGATCTTGAGGCGAAAGATTTGGAGAAAAGAGTGGCGGCCAAGGTTCGACAGGAGGCGGAGGCGACCATTGGCCGAGCACAGGCTGTGGCAGCGGATATATTCGGCATCGGCAGAATGATCAAAGCCCGTTATCCCAAGGACTGGCAGAAGCTGGACTGGGCGGCTGAATTCTCCAAATTGCCTATAGAAGTAACAGTTGACATGAGATGGTCGCAGACAATCAGAAGACTTGGCCGCTAGAACCACCGGTAAGATCATCGGTGGCCGGGAATGAATGGAGGTAACCCATGTATACTGAAGAAACACGAAAGATCTTTTATGGGCAGACCCGGGTCTTGGAATGCGCATCCCCTTTAAAGGAGATCTTGGTTGATCTACTGAGTCATCCCGGAAAGTTTTTACGGGGCCGGTTTTTGCTGTTATGCGCCTCCCTCCGGCAGAACCAGGCCTGTGCCAGGCAGAGGGTTTACTCGCTGGCCGCGGGCGCGGAAGTATTGCACCTGGCTACTTTGATCCATGATGATCTGCTGGACCGGGGAGAACTGCGCAGAGGATACCCGACGGTCTGGAAGAGGTGGGGGGATAAGCCCGCGGTTTTGGTAGGAGATTATCTCTTTGCCACTGCATACCGGATCTTCCACGAGAACACCATGCCCCGCGGGATGGCTTTGGTAAACAATTTACTCAAAGAGATGGTCGAAGCACAGATGGAAGAGGATGCGCTACGGTTTGCCCCGGACGGCCTCGCTTCCTATTTATTGCGGATTGAAAAGAAGACCGCCCGCTTCTTTCAGACTGTTTGCCTCTTAGGGGGAGAAGCAGGCTTTCTCCCCAGAGAAGTAACTGAACTGTGCGGTAGTTTCGGTCGGGAATTCGGCATGGCATACCAAATATTGGATGATATAATGGATTTAGTGGGTGACCCCGGCTTCTCCGGCAAGACATGCTTCCGGGATTGGCGAAACGGCATAGCTACTTTGCCTTTGTTCTTACTCAACGACCGGGAGATGATGATGAAGATCTTACGAAAGGCGGCGGAGACTGAGGAGTTGACCCCAGAGTTTAAGCTGGAGTTGTTCCCGGTATTGAGCGGTCATAATATCCCCGGAAAAGTATGGCTCATTTACCATGGTTACCTCCAAAACGCCAAAAAAATACTGAGAGAGATAGAGCAGGTCTTAAAAGGTGAGCCCGGTGTGTTGCGTAACCTCGCTGCACTGGACTGTTTGGTGAAGAAGCTTCTAAACCAGGGCAGACGCGCCATAAATGCGCTGAAGATGGAAGGCTGAGCTTTTTTCCCGGGCGTAAGGTATAAAAAATCATCTGGAGCGGGCAGGATTATTGGAGAGAAAAATTTAATAATATCTAATAACTAACCAAGGCTGATATCGTCGAAGAGAAACAGGTGTTTTGTTATGAAAATGGTGTATCGAATCTTGTCATTTATTGTACCACTGATTATGATCTGTACCAGGCCCGTTCTTCCCGGAACCGCGCATGCCGGTAAACCTCCGGCCATCCAGGCGGGCGCCGTAGTTTTGATGGAGGCGGCGACCGGTAAAGTATTGTATGCCAAGAACGCCCATAAAATATTGCCGCCAGCCAGCACCACCAAGATCATGACCGCCATCTTGGCCATAGAAGAAGGCGATCTCCGCGATAAAGTGTGGGTCGGTCCCCGGGCGGCCAGGGAGAGAGGTTCTTCCATGCACTTGAGGCGAGGGGAAAGCAGAACGCTGGAAGAATTGTTATACGGACTCATGCTTCCCTCCGGCAACGACGCCGCCGTGGCCATTGCGGAGCATATCGCCGGTACGGAATGGGGATTCGCCCAAATGATGACGGAAAAAGCCAAGCGGATCGGGTTAAAGAATACGGGATTCCAGAACGCCAGCGGTTTGTCGGCCTACGGCCACTATAGCACAGCATACGATCTTGCTGTGTTAACCAGGTATGCTTTGCAGAACCGGGTCTTTGCCCGGATCGTCCGCACCAAAGTAAAGACCGTGCCCGGACCGGGGAAAGGCAGTACCCGAAGGCTGAGAAATAACAATAGATTGCTGTGGGAGTATCAATACGCCACCGGAGTGAAGACCGGTTATACCAGCAGCGCCGGAAGCTGTCTGGTAGCGTCGGCCACCAAAAAGGGGAAGACATTGATTTCGGTGATCCTCCGCTCCCCACAGCGCTTTACTGGGGCGGTGAAGCTTTTTGAATATGGGTTCGCTCAGCCCTGACCGGCTCGGATGGAAGTATTCTATTTTTCAGAACCGAACTCGGAAAGCTCAACACCCATTTGGTCAGGTCCGGAGGCGTTAAAAGAAGAGAGTGCCGCGAACTGCTTAAAATAGTCTTGCGGCACTCTCTTTCTCTGTAAGCCTCGTCTGCCCAAAAAAGGTTATTCTTATCTTCTGCATCAAGTTGTCATCAGCCTTTATTCCTTTTCATCCGCCACTGAGACTCTGAAGGGGGCCGGTCCGTTCCGGTGCCCCAGGTGAACTTCTTTTCCTAGAAGCGAAGCACCCCTAATTTATCTTGGCAGAGGCGTAGTTTCTCAGCGGCTGTCTCTTCAGCTTTCTCCGCGCCCTTCTTCAAGATCTCCTCAATGGCGCCGGGCGCGGATAATTCCGCGACTTTCTGCTGAATCGGCTTGAGCGTCTCCACGGTCAACTCTGCTAAGTCCTTTTTGAACTGGCCATATCCTTTACCAGCGTAGAGCCTGGTAATCTCCTCCATGGTTTTCCCGGAGAAGAGAGAGTAGATGACCATCAGATTGGAGACAGCGGGTTTGGCCTCTTCGTCATAACGGATTACCGCTTCCGAGTCGGTGACCGCCGACATGATCTTCTTCTGAATAACCTCCGGGGGATCCAGTAAAGCAATATAGCTCTTGGGATTCTCCGCGGATTTTGACATCTTCTCTGCGGGATTCTGCAGGCTCATAATCCGGCCGCCGCTGTTCTTGGGAGGGATATAGGGTTCCGGCACTTTGAAGACCTCCTCCCGGAAGCGGTTATTAACCCGGAGGGCCAGATCTCTGGCTAATTCCAGATGTTGCTTCTGGTCTTCACCCACAGGGACCAGATCCGTATTGTAGAGCAGAATGTCCGCGGCCATCAGAACCGGATAGGTGAAGAGTCCTACTGAGACGTTCTCTCTCTTCTTGGCTTTATCTTTAAATTGGGTCATCCGTTTCAACTCGCCTATATAGCCCTGACACTCCAGCAGCCAACTTAACTCCGCATGCGCGGGTACTTGTGATTGTACAAAAATGGCAGAAACATTAGGGTCGATTCCGCAAGCCACGAAGAGCCTGGCTACGTCCAGGGTATTCTTCTTCAACTCCTCCGGGTCTTGGGGAACGGTCAGGGCATGAAGGTTCACCACGCAAAAATAGCAGTCCGCCTCGTATTGCAGGCGGGCAAAGTTTCTGATTGCTCCCAGATAGTTACCGATGGTCAGAGAACCGCTGGGTTGGACGCCGGAAAAAACTCTCTTCTTCAACTTAATACTCCTCTCTTTTGCCTCTGAACTTATTTTTGGCTATTTTTAATGAACAACCCAACTTATACTTAACTATTTAGCTCTCCCTTGGACGGCCTCGTCGCCGAGGACGCTCATCAGGGGCAATTCTTCTATGTCAAAGTCGGGTCAATGTGAGTAAGTTTACAGATCTCACCCGGGCTACGGTTAATTTGCTGAGAACCAGGTAATCCTGGAGCACACAGTGATAGATACAAAAAACCCCGTCCTGTTTTGGGACGAGGTTGCTCGCGGTGCCACCCAAGTTGACCATATGGTCCACTCTTTCTCTCCCCTTGCTAACGGAGGGGTTCCGTCACAGCCTACCCCGGATCGTCCGGTTCAACCATGAAGCTCGCGGGTCCATTTCCCTTTGTCCTGGTTCCGGTTTGCACCAGCCACCGGCTCTCTGTGACCACGGAACAAAGAGTACTCCTCCCGGTCTGCGCTTGTGTAAGATATGCACTGTTCTTATCTGCCTGATTTGATTTGCTAGGGTAAAACAGATGTTTGTTCTGCTGTCACCTTCGCTACTAGGTAGTATAAATAAAAGCGAAATATTTGTCAACAATTAGGCGGACTGGTTCATTTTAAAACGTGGAGGAGACAAATTCTGCCTATGAAAAATCAAGAAAATTAATAAGTTTGTTGAAAAAAAATAACTAGATGTTATAATAAATATGATTAGTAAAATATTGGAATTATGGTAATGATATTACAATTAACAAAGGAGATGAAGCGCGTGAAGAAAAGAGCGCTAAAAGTCATGGTCTTGGTTTTAAGTTTTGTAATCGCCTTTACCGGTTGCGGGGGAGGGGGTTCGTCAGGAGGGTATAATCCGCCTCCGCAGTATCCGGAGAACCCGGTCGAACCGGAGAACCCGGTCAAACCGACGAACCCGCTTCCAGTTGTCCAGCCGGAGGAAGCGAATGTTAAGATCACTATAAAAAATATAGCTGGTCCGGTGGAATTTCCATGTCCGCCCGGGCATTATGAAAATAGAGGAATGGGACGAGAAACCTGGCTTGAACTTGTGGTTTATGAAACAGCCAAGATGTATTCTGTAGATTACGAGCCTTACCGTGGGGCGAAGGTTTTTACTACGGATGCTGAATATCATCTTCAGCTTTCTCCGGGTATTGAGTATACAATTAAAGCATATGTTTATAAGGTTTTACTAGTGTCTATTGATCAAGTTACATACAAAATTAAAGTTATTCCCCTCGCTGGACAGGGCGATATTACGATAACAGGTGGAAAGATGGAAAATCTCGAAATAGAATTAGAAAAGTTTTCCGTTCGTAATATAGCGGCGGGGTCGGCGGAGGTTGAAGGAGGGGAACGTATTACTATGGAGAGTGAACTGTATTCCCCGGTCGGCATTCATTCATTTGATGGTGGCCATTTAAAATTTTTCTTTTACTATAAAAAAACTGGCGGAGAAGAATTGCTTGAAACCGATGATGATGCTAAAATTAGTGAGATTAACGCCAAAGAATCATATCCATGCCCTATTTCAGGGTGGACGAAGCCAGTATTAGATGATACGACATATGATTTCTGGATGGGGTATCATATGGGTGGTATTCAGGAAGACTTATCAGTTTTTTGTTATATTTTCTTTCCGGATATGGCCCATCAAATCAAGGTTACCAAGATGGAAGATGCTGGTGAACTGATTATCGGAGTCAATTAATTGAAATGATCTAAAGAGAGGAGTGTGATTATCTTGAAGAAGCAGGTAGCTATTTCTTCTACCCTAACCCTATTACTGCTATTGTGTTTATTTTAACCGGTTGCGGCTCAAGATCTTCCGGGCTGCCTCCGCAGGAACTGGCAAAAACACCGGTGAAAGTCAGTGGGGGCCTTCCCCCCGGAACTCCGGGCACTGGGATGGTAAGATTTACGGTCACCGTCCCGGAGGGCCCTTCTGCTTATCCAAACTTGAAGCCAGGCACAAGAGAAATCCCGGCGGGGACAGAAGAAATAAAGGTCTATATTTATGGTAAAGATGTAGAGTATAAGGAGGTTGTAGGATACTTCGATTGGTTTGAATTTGAAGTCAAACCGGGCACAAACACCATCGATTGTTCCATGGTGGTTCCGGTCGGTGAAGGCTATGATATACTAGTTTTGGCTTCGGATGATGATTACACTCTAACTATCGGTAGAGCTACGGGAGTGAAAATTGGTTCTGGGGAAAATAAGATCAGTATTACCCTTGAGAGGTTAAAAATTAAAAATCTCACTGTTCAACCAGAAGGCGCCAACTTGACAGCAACTTTTGATATGACATGTCCGATTGATTTAGATGAGTCCTGTTACCTGCGAAATGTCGAAGTCTTACTGGTCAGCAAGAATGATAATTTGGACGAAACGTGTCTTTGTTCTTCTCAATCAATAAATGATCTTCCGGCCAACACATCAAGACGTTTGAATCTGACGCTGGAAGGCCCTCCACTATCGGGGGAGGAGGAAAAGGTTTATGTTTGCCCTCTTCTTCAATTTTTTATAGGTTTTAAAACAAGTGAGTATACTAGTACTGGTTGCAATGTAACTTACGTTAAACAAGATCAAAGCCCGCTTTTTGAGGTTACACTTAAAGGTGATGGAACCTGGGGCAATCTTAACATTGAAGTTAATTAAGGATTATAAAAACTAATAATGAAAACTCCTTCCTACGGAGAGAAGTGCACCCCAAATGTTAGACGCAAAGCCTAACATTGGAGGTGCGCTTTTTTATGGCGAGGTAAAGTGAAGTATAGTAAAGATCTGCGACAATTTCTGAAAAGAAAGTTGGAAGCAGTGGAAAGTATAGAGCCGTTCGCCCTAGAAACCATGGCTTGCTTAATTGAAAGACTTGTTGCTAATTTTAGTATTACCAGGTATTAGTGGTCAGTTTCGATCGGGGATGAATAGTCAGGAAAGTTGAAGATGGCATCCGGCACAGATATGTTATAATTGATAAAAGAAAAAACCGGAAGCGCGGAGTGATTAAGAACCCTCGGGAAACCTGGAGATATACCGAGCGGATCCCGAAGCGTCCTGCGTAAGTTCTTTTTTAAAGGGGTAGGTGCCATGGCTGACTTTGTTCACCTGCATGTCCATTCTCAATACTCCCTGCTGGACGGGGCGGCTTCCATTAACCAACTGGTCCGGGCCGCGGCGGCCTCCGGTGCTCCAGCCTTGGCCTTGACCGACCACGGGGTGATGTATGGGGCGCTCAAGTTTTATCAGGCGGCGGAGAAGGCCGGGATCAAGCCCATCTTAGGCTGCGAGGTATATGTGGCCAGGCGGACCCGCCA
>DUOH01000062.1 GCA_012838955.1 Bacillota bacterium
CCTTATTTCAAAAAACTGGTGGCTGAGGGCGTCAAAGAACTTCCGGTAACCGACCCTAGAATGACACGTTTCTGGTTCACTCTGCAGGAAGGGGTCGATTTTGTTTTAAAAAACTTCGCCCGCATGCAGGGAGGAGAAACCTTTGTGCCCAAAATTCCTTCCATGCGGATTACGGATTTGGTTAAATCTTTTGGCAAAGATATAGGGATGAAGATTGTAGGTTTGAGACCCGGGGAAAAACTAAATGAACTAATGGTGCCAGCGGATTGCGCCCACCTGACTTTGGAGTTTAACGATTATTATCTCATCAAACCGGCCATCACTTATTTTGCCCCGGTAGACTATGAGAAGAACCCAGCAGGGGAAAGAGGAGTGCCAGTCCCTAAAAATTTTGAGTATAACTCGGCAAATAATCCGGACTTTTTAACGGTTGATGAGTTAAGAGCGATGAATGAAGAGTGTCAATAAACTCCGTAGCATATTTAGCAACGCCTTAATTAACTGATTATGAAGAATTTAAAAGAGAGCGGAGGATTGTATTTTAAGCAGTTGATTTGATCGATCACTTGAAGATAAGTGAGTTGAAGAGAAGATGCGATTGATTCCTTACGGCAGACAAGACATAAATGAAGATGACATCAATGCTGTAGTCAAAATCCTTAAATCCGATTGGCTGACCCAAGGGCCGGCGAGCAAGCGTTTTGAAGATGCAGTAGCCGGATATTGCGGGGCCAAGTACGCGGTGGCTGTTAATAGCGCAACTTCCGCTCTGCATCTTGCCTGCCTGGCGGCGGGTTTGGGACCCGGTGATCTCCTCTGGACCTCCCCTAATACCTTTGTGGCCTCCGCCAATTGCGGTCTTTATTGTGGCGCCACAGTAGACTTTGTCGATATTGACCCGAAAACATATAACATCAGTGTTGACGCGCTTGAAGACAAGCTCAGAAAGGCAAAAAAGAACGGAAAGTTGCCCAAGGTAGTGATCCCCGTGCATTTTGCCGGACAATCCTGTCCAATGGCTGAGATTAGGCGGTTAGCGGAGGAATATAACTTTACTGTAATTGAAGACGCCGCTCACGCCATTGGCGGTAGCTATCAAGGGAAGAAGGTCGGATCTTGTAAGTTCTCAGAGATGGCGGTCTTCAGTTTTCACCCGGTCAAGATTGTTACCACTGGCGAGGGCGGCATGGTCTTGACCAACCGGGAAGAGCTTTATGAGAAATTAATACGCCTTCGCACCCATGGGATCACCCGGGATGAGCGGTTTATGGTCAAGCCGCAAGACGGACCCTGGCACTACCAACAGATTGAGTTGGGTTTTAACTACCGGATGACAGACCTCCAAGCTGCGCTAGGTCTCAGCCAGTTGCAGCGGATTGAGGAGTTTGTCCGCCGCCGGCATGCTCTGGCGGAGCGGTATGGGCAACTGCTGAAAGACCTGCCGGTGACCCTGCCGTGGCAAGATCCGGACGCCTACTCAGCTTTTCATTTGTATGTGCTCCGTTTACATTTGGACAAATTAAAAAAGTCGCGCCGGCAGATCTTTGAAGAGTTGAGAGCGAGTAAGATCATTGTTAATGTTCACTACATCCCAGTTCATACCCAGCCCTACTATGAGCGGCTTGGATTTAAGGTGGGCGATTTTCCTGCAGCGGAAGAGTATTACCAGGAGGTGATGACGATTCCGCTTTATTATGGCTTAAGCGAAGAGGATCAGGATTATGTGGTTGAAAAATTGAGGGAGATTATAAGATAGAACAGTGTAAGAAGACGGATAAATGGGGTGTGAATATTGTCCACCGCCATAATCGTGCAAGCCCGGATGGGTTCGACCAGGCTACCGGGGAAGATTATGAAAAAAGTACTGGATAAAACTTTACTCGAGTATCAGTTGGAAAGATTATTACGGGTTAAACACGCCGACCAAGTGCTCATTGCCACCACGGATCATGGCGAGGAACGGCCGATTGTTGATCTGTGCCAAAGATTAGGAGTTTCCTACTTTCGCGGCCCGGAGCATGATGTCTTAGCCCGGTATTACAGGGCGGCCACTGCATATGGAGCCGATGTAGTGGTGCGGATTACTTCGGATTGTCCGTTGATCGATCCGGCTGTGGTCGATAAGGTGATCAGCTTTTACTTAGCGCATCAGGGAGAATACGATTATATCTCCAATACCTTTCCGGAACTGACTTATCCCCGGGGGATGGATACGGAGGTCTTTTCCTACAAGGCGCTAAAGGAAGCCCATGGGGAAGCGACAGACCAAGCGGAGCGGGAGCATGTCACAGTCTTTATCAAACGCCGTCCGGAGAGGTACAGAATTAAAAACCTGCCCTATAAGGAAGATTACAGTCACTACCGGTGGACAGTGGACACCCCGGAAGATTTTGAATTGGTAAAAAGGATAATTACCACACTATATCCGGCCGACCCCAACTTTACTTTAGAGGACTGCTTAACCCTTCTCACTCAGCATCCGGAGTGGACGAAGATTAATGAACAGATCAAGCAGAAACTGGTGGATTAAGATGAAGGTATTTATTCGCGCAGATGCCTCTACCCAGATCGGCACAGGCCACGTAATGCGTTGCCTGACTTTGGCCGGGGACCTCAAGTTATTAGGAATGGAGGTTTCTTTTATTTCCCGGGTTTTGCCGGGGGATCTATGCGATTATGTAGAAAGCAAGGGGTTTAAGGTTTATCGTTTAAACACAGTAGAAAACCGGGATGGTGACTATTGGGAGTGGCTGACCGAGAATTGGCTGGAAGATGCCAGAAAAACCCAAGAAATACTGCTTAAGCAAGTCACAGACAGAGCCGATATAACTAATATAAATATAAATGAAGAAAGATCCGGACTGAATAAGACGTTTACTGATCCAGCGGACACCACAAATATTTCTTCAAGAATAGCGGCTGAACTCTTCTCAGCCGCCGGTTCTTCCTCCAAAGCTGGTTTATCCTTGAACTTAGTTGTCGACAGTTATGCCTTGGACAGTAAATGGGAGAAGTATCAACGGCCGTATGTTGGAAAGCTTATGGTCCTTGATGATCTGGCCGACCGTCCTCATGATTGTGATCTGCTTTTGGATCAGAATTATTACCGGAATATGGACCGGAGGTATGAAGGGCTGGTCTCTTCTGCCTGTAAAATGTTGCTTGGCCCCCAATATGCGCTCCTTAGACCAGAGTTTCACCAGGCCAAAAAGGATCTGCGGAAACGGGACGGGAAGATCCGGCGGATTTTAGTCTTCTTTGGGGGGAGCGATCCGACCAATGAGACAAAAAAAGCCTTGGAAGCAATACAATTATTGAACCGACCCGAGATTGCTGTGGATGTGGTGGTTGGGGCCACTAATCCTCACCAGGAGGAGATTAAGAAACTTTGTAGTGAGATGCCCAACACCACCTATCATTGCCAGGTAGAGAATATGGCGGAATTGATGGCGGCGGCAGATCTGGCCATCGGGGCCGGGGGAACAGCCACCTGGGAACGCTTATACCTGGAACTACCGACAATTGCCATTGCGGTGGCGGAGAACCAGGTGGAGACCTTGGAAGCGCTGGGGGAGGTGGGAATGGTGTGGTATTTGGGTAAAAATAATGGAATGCCTTTAAAAAGCTTAGTCAATAAGTTAAAAGATTTGTTCTCTAATTAGATGTGAAAGAGGTGAAGATAATGAAAACCGTTATCACCTATGGGACTTATGACTTATTGCATATCGGGCATATTAACTTATTACGAAGAGCAAAGAAGTTAGGGGATTTTTTAATAGTGGCTTTATCGACCGATGAATTTAACGCAATAAAATGCAAAAAAGCCTACCATAGTTATGAGGAAAGAAAGGCAATTTTAGAAGCGATTAAATATGTGGACTTAATAATTCCAGAAAAAAATTGGGAACAAAAGAGAGAAGATATTATTAAATATAAAGTAGATATTTTTGTTATGGGTTCGGACTGGGAAGGAAAATTTGATGATTTGTCAGAATTATGTGAAGTAATATATTTACCAAGAACCGAAGGGGTTTCAACTACGAAAATCAAGAAGGATCTGCAAGTTTCCGATAAGCTATTAATAAGTATGACTGAGGTTCCCTCGCAGCAGAAAGCTTTTTCAGCACCTTAAAGATTGAGTGTACAAATAACCGGATTTTTCTGACCAGAGTACAAGCTAAACGAGAAATCTTCGAATACATCAAGATTTATTAAAATCGGATGCGTTCTTATTCGTCAATTGGGTATA
>DUOH01000008.1 GCA_012838955.1 Bacillota bacterium
CTCTCATAACAGGTCCAACACCCAGCCAGCTGCAGAATAATGTCGGGAGAGGGCACAAATCTTGATCATTGGTCAAAAATGTCATATAATTTATCTCATGCTTATTTCTTTTTATAGATGCGGGGCCAACCAGTTAATGCCCGGCAGTGAAGAAAATTAAGGAGGTCACATGGTGAAAACAAGAGAAAAGTTCGCCTCCCGTTTGGGGTTTATTCTAATCTCCGCAGCGTGTTCCATCGGGTTGGGTGATGTTTGGCGATTTCCCTACATTACAGGGCAGTATGGCGGGGGAATCTTCGTCCTGATCTATTTGATTTGCATTTTTGCGCTTGGGTTACCGATCATGACCATGGAACTGGCGGTCGGACGAGCCAGCCAGAAAAGTATCGCTACTTCCTTCAATGTGATGCAAAGAAAGGGACAAAAATGGCATCTGATGGGGTATGCGGGTGTCGTCGGAAATTATCTGCTGATGATGTTTTATACTACCATCGCCGGATGGATGCTGGCGTACTTCTACAAGTTTATGATTGGACAGTTTAATGGCCTCAATACACAGCAGGTGGGACAGGTTTTTGCCAATCTAACGGCGAACCCGGTAGAAATGACTGTTTGGATGGTAATTACCACTGTATTTTGTTTCGGTGTCTGCTCCCTTGGTTTGCAGGAGGGTGTAGAGAAGGTTACCAAGGTGATGATGGTTTTATTGCTAGCGATCATCGTGGCGCTCTCCGTAAAATCCTTGACCCTACCGAATGCCGGAGAAGGCCTGAGTTTTTACTTATTGCCTGATTTCCACCGCATGCAGGAGAACGGGATCTGGGAAACGATCTTCGCCGCCATGAGCCAGGCGTTTTTCACTTTGAGTCTTGGAGTCGGTTCAATGGCGATCTTCGGGAGCTACATCGGAAAAGAACGGACGCTCTTCGGCGAATCGGTGCATATCGCAGCGCTGGATACAGCAGTTTCCCTGGTTGCCGGGTTGATTATCTTCCCGGCCTGCTTTGCTTTTGGCGTGGACCCCGGTGAAGGCCCGGGCCTCGTCTTTGTTACACTGCCCAATATCTTCAACTCCATGGGCGGCGGAAGAGTCTGGGGCGCGCTCTTCTTTATCTTTATGACCTTTGCCGCCTACTCTACTGTAATCGCGGTCTTTGAAAACATCATCGCCTTTGGCATGGACCTTTGGGGCTGGAGCCGCAAGAAAGCTTCGGTCATTAATATGTTTTTAATGATCATCCTTTCTCTCCCCTGCATCTTAGGGTTTAACGTGCTCAGCTGGTTGCATCCTTTAGGAGAGGGCACGATCATCTTGGACCTGGAGGATTTCATCCTCAGCTACAATCTGCTTCCTTTGGGTTCCCTGATTTACCTTCTTTTCTGTGTGACCCGTTACGGATGGGGCTTTGACAACTACCTGAAAGAAGTCAATACCGGTCAGGGCCTGAAACTCCCCCGGGCGGTCAAGGGGTATTTCCAATGGGTGCTACCGGTGATCATCTTAATCGTGCTGATCCAGGGATATATTAACTTCTTCAGCTAAAAAAAAGAGCACCGGAGATTTTAAATTAAAGGTATAACCCCACTCTATTTATATAGGTGGGGTTTTTTATCTCTGTTTGCACTACCCCTTTTAGTCCGCATCTCTCCCACACAAAAATACCTGCGTTTCCAGTAAAGTAGCTAACTTAGGGCAATGCTTTCCCCATTCTTTTAATGGCGCCTATGAAATTATGGTTTCATATTTTCCATATAAGAAAACTCATATATTATCCTGAAAAACCAGATCGGTATCCCGGCATAGGTATTGAACTGCCCGCCGTCCCGTTTCTACGGCTACGGGCAGTCCGCCGGGATTTACTAGACGCTGACCGGCAAAATAAACATTTTTTATGCTTTCGGGTTTCGAAGGATAGCTCTCCATTTTACTCCCTTTTTTCATAATTGACATCCACGAGCCTTTATAGGAATGTAAATACCGTTCATAGGTCAACGGTGTTGCTACATCCCAGACGGCGATCTTTCCGGCAGTCTGTGGAAGTTTTTTGGCCAGGGTGTGGATGAATGTCTCTGCCAGGTTTTGCTTTTCAGTTTCATAAGTACCCTTTTCCTTACAGGCTTTCCAAAAATCATAGCTGTCACCCATGATTCCGGAGGTGATGGCGGTGCATCCTTCCGGCGCATATCCTTTATAACCTGCATAATTATTGATCGAAATGATTGATGCCGCCAAATCCCCGCAGCGGAGGGGCTGATCAGAGACGAAGGTTAAACTTTCCGGCAGATCAGACAAGTCCGCCTCCACACCCACACAAATAAAGGTAATCATCATGGGTTTTGTGCTCTCACGCATCTTTTCCGCCCACGGCTCACGAAGAGGAGAGTCAAACAAATTGTCGATTGCCACCCGCGTATCTTGGGTAATGATCACGGCATCGGCGGGAATCTGTTCACCGTCAATGATGATTCCGGAAGCAACCCCATTTTGCACCGGTACTTTGCTTACCTCTTTACCGTATTGGATGGTGCCGCCCAGCGTTTGAAAGCGTTTTGCCATCCGGTTGGCCATCCCGAGGGAGCCACCCTCGGGATATCCGCCGTCACCAGAGACCAGGGTGGCGATGGTAAAGATCATTCCGCTGGCATTGTTCTCGGGACCCACCACACTTTCAAGCAGTCCCCGTAAAAGCGGGCTTTTAAACCGCCTGGTAAATTCCATTGTTGTTTGATTGGTATAAAAGGACATCCTGGGCAGTGCGGGCAACATCGCCAAAAGCATCGATAAGGGCAGAGCAGACTTTTCTTTGACTTTTACGCCCTTGATATCCAAAACCGGCATACTCATCTTGGTGAATTTCTTTATATCTCTACACAATCTGTTAATTTCCTTGCGGTCATCCGGCGAGATCTCTAAAAAATGCCGGCGAAGCTTATCGAGATCACGATAAAGACATGCCCGCTGACGGTTATCTTCAAAAGTTAAAAAAGGGTCACGGTTATAAATATTGACACTATCATCCAAGGCGCCCACTTCCCGCCAAAGCTTATGCAGGGGGATCTTTGGTGATGAACCGGTCAGCCAGTGCATTCCGCCCTCAAATAAATAGCCCTTCCTTCGCCAACTGGTGCTGGCGCCCCCCGGGATGGTGTGGCTTTCATAAATGGTAACATCAAATCCGCTTTGAAGCGCGTAAATACCGGCGGTAAGCCCGGCGATCCCTGCTCCGATAATAATTACTCTTTTCTTCATTACGGTTTCCCTCTTATTATGTCAACTATCTAATCACTTTCCGGACAGGTCTATCGGGATCCGAGGCCATTTGCACTACGATACTCTGAATGGCACACCAATAAGCGACGGCTAGAGCATAAGGATCCCCCTCGCAAATTCTCCCATTTACCTGATTACACGCAACCTCACCACATTCCAGGACAAGGCGGGCAACTCCGCCAGCGCTCGATGGCCCTTGACCGTCGTTCTTCCCTGGTTATGGGGTTTTACATTATCCGGATCTTCTTCCGTATTGGTGGCTTTGATATCCTGGTGTTCCAGGACGATATGTTCGATTAATTCCAAATCACCCAGGTTATTGAGAGTACACTCCAACTCCATGGGGGAATCTTGACTACGGTTCACGGCAAAGAGGGTGATTTCTCGCTCATCTTCGGACAAAACTCCGATTGCTTCGATGAAGTTCACCCCTTGATGCTGATCAGTATGGTAAACCGGAGAAATGAGCTCTGGCCGCAGGACTGTTCCCCTTCCGTATCTTGACGCATGATAATATGGGTAATAGATGGTTTGTTTCCAGGCGCCTCCGCCGGGGCTGGTCATAATCGGAGCAATGACATTTACCAGCTGGGCCAGACAGGCTATGCGGACGCGGTCGGCGTGTTTGAATAAGGTAATCAGGAACAAACCCACCACCAACGCATCTTCAAAAGTATAGACATCCTCCAACAATCTAGGGGCTTTACTCCAGGGTTTAACCTTCTGATCCTGCGCATTAGAATGATACCAGACATTCCATTCGTCAAAAGATAGATAGAGCGTCTTCTTGCTCCTTTTTCGAGCTTTGACATAATCGCAGATGGCGATGACTGCTTTGATAAACTCCTCCACCCGGTCTGTCTCCGCCAGATAATTGGCGAGGTTATTATCGCGGTTACCCAGATATTTATGTAATGAGATGTAATCCACATAATCATAGGTATGGCTGAGGACAGTTGCTTCCCACTCCGCAAAAGTCGGCATCTGATCATGGGAACTCCCGCAGACTACCAGTTCAATGTCGGGGTCAACCTGCCGCATGGCCTTGGCGGTTTCCGCAGCCAAGCGCCCATATTCCTCCGCCGTTTTATGCCCGATCTGCCAAGGGCCATCCATCTCATTCCCCAGACACCATGTTCTGATCTTATATGGTTCGTCGTACCCGTGTTGCTTACGCAAGTCACTCCAGTAGCTGCCTCCAGGATGGTTGGTATACTCAATTAAGTTCCGCGCGGCATCAATCCCCCGGGTACCCAAGTTAATGGCGAGCATGGGAGCGGCGCCGACTCGTTGCGTCCAGGACATAAACTCATTTAACCCAAAATCATTCGTCTCAATACTGCGCCAAGCCAGTTCCAAACGGGTCGGCCTTTGCTCAACGGGACCGATTCCATCTTCCCAGTTATAACCGGAGACAAAATTACCGCCGGGATAGCGAATGATCGGTACAGCCAATTCTTTAATGAGTTCCATCACATCCTTGCGGAATCCATGCGCATCCGCCTGCGGGTGACCTGGTTCATAGATTCCCGAATAGACGGCCCTCCCCAGATGTTCGATGAATGACCCAAAGATCCGGTGATCCGTTTTGGCAATTTTAAAATACTTGTCTAAGTACAACCGGGCATTATTAGCCATTCTTCCATTACCTCCAGTTCTGTGTAGTCGCACATGTCGGTTTTTACCACTTACGATGATTCGCCGATTACCAGTTGGGGCAGGATCTGTTCATGTCTGGGCTCAAATTCCTCGCCGGCAATACGCTTGAATAGAATATCCATGGCCTCATCAACCATTTTTTCTTTGAAGAGATCCATAGTTGTCAACTTGGGCCGTGTATAGTCGGCCACACTATTATCATAGCCGATGACCGCGATATCCCCTGGTATCTTTAACCCCAAATCATGAAGGGCGTCCAGCACTCCGGCGGCCATTATATCGTTATAGACAAAGAGCGCGGTCAGATCCGGACACTTCCGGTAGAGTTTATGCGCTAAAGCGTATCCCTCTTCCCGGTTAAAGCTTCTGCCTTTTTCGATATAGCGCTCTTCTATTTCCAGCCCTGCCCCGTGCAGGGCTTTTTTATAGCCCTGCAACCGCTTTTCCGTGGTTTTACTCGCCTTAATCCCGATAAATCCGATTTTCTGATGGCCTTTCTCCAATAGATGCCGGGTGGCTAACTCCGCTCCCCCGACATCATCAAGGGTAATGGTATCAATACCAGTAACCATCCGGGCGCCCGCCAATCCGATCAGGGGAATCTTCTCTTCCCGCAGGGCCTCAATAAAACCGTTTTCAATAATATCCCAAGTGAGGGTGGTGATCACCCCCGCTACCCTATTCTCAATCAAAATGTCCTTATAGAGCTCTATCCGATCAACCATGCTGTGGGTGTTACAAAGGTAAACTCCGTACCTTTTGTCAAAGGCTTTATCCTCAATCAAATGAGCCATTTGCGAGAAGAACGTATTGCTTATAGTGGGTACAACATAGGCAATGGTCTGGGTCTGTTTTCTGGAAAGCGCACGAGCGATGCGGTTTGGCCGGTAATTCATTTCTTTGATCGCCTTTTCCACCTGTTCCGTCAGTTTCTTACTGACCTTTACCCCGGAATCCCGGTTAATCACTGCAGAAACAGTAGCTACTGAAACGCCGGCCTGTTTCGCTACATCTTTTATCGTCGCCATCTTGGTCCTCCCGATTCACAATAAAGTAAGTTATATATTTATTCTATCATAATAAGACAATTCCCCTGTTTTTCTGTGGAATTATTATTCACTATCGTCCGGTATATAACTGTGGTTTAAAGTGCTTTTGCAATAGAATAAACAGGATTAATAGGGGCAGAATCGTAAAGAAGCTGGAAGTCAGGGTTAGATTGTAAACCGGAAACCCCTGCGGATCGGTGATGGTGGTAATCCCCAGAACCAGTGGCATCCTTGCTCTGCTATTAATTACCACCAGCGGAAGAAAGAAGTTATTCCAGATCCCGACAAAAACGAGTAAAAACAGGGTAATACAACCAGGGATCAGATTGGGAAGGCCGATTCTAAAAAAGATCAGTAAATCATTGGCCCCATCGATCTGCGCTGCGTTAAAGATCTCTTCTGGTACCTGATTCCAATAAGAAATCATCAGATATACACTGAAGACATGAACAAAGCTTGGCAATAAAACCGCCAATCTGGTATTGATCAATTTCAAGTCCCGAAAGAGCATAAACAGGGGTAAAGTGGTGGCGAATACCGGAACCATGGCAAACCCCAGAATCAACATAAAAAGCAGTTTTTTTCCAAAAAAATCATACCGTCGAAAAGCATAACCGGCCATACAGGCAATGATGATGGCGACCAAAGCCCCGAGCCCCGCATATAAAAATGAATTAGCCAACCACTGAAAGAAGAGGCCGTTTTGGTAGGTGAAAATGGCCCTGACATTTTCCAGAAAGTTGTTAGGGACCCCAGGAAGCAAGGATTTCTGGAACAACTGACTGACATTCTTGGTTGTTCCAATGGTTAACCAATAAAAGGGAAAGATAAAATAGGCCGCGAATATCAGCATAATAAGTGTGGTCACTATCGGTTTTCGCACATTTGCCCCTCCTCGCCTAGTAATTAATTTAATATACTATCGATCCTGCCTGCTTCAGCACCTACTCTCTTCTGAACATCATCCTATGGCAATAATTGCGATTCTCCGGTCAGCATTTGTTTGGTTGCGTTTCGCAAAATATACAGTGAAAAGATGAAGGTGAGCAAAGCCAAGATCAACCCCATTGCCGCCGCATAGGTAAACCGTCCTTGCGCGAAAGCCGAATTATAGATATACATTGCTGGAGTGTAGTTCGATGGTAAAACAACCAGCTTTCCCAGCATCCACGGTTCATTAAAGACTTGGATGGCGCCGATGGCATTAAAAATAAACAAGGTAATACAGACGTCTCTTAAGAAGGGCATTTTAATTTTGAAAGCGATCTGCCAAAAAGTAGCCCCGTCCAACTGGGCTTGCTCGGAAAAGGCTTTCGGAATAGCGATTAATGAAGAATAGATGACGAACGCGGTATATCCGGTAAAAGCCCACAAGGTGATTAGCAAGAGAATAAACTGCAGGTTTGGTCTGGTCAGGATCTTAGTCCCGGAAAAACCGAGCAGATCAAGGACTGGTCGAAAAGGAGACATGGAATCGGAGAAGATATATGACCAGACAATACCGGTGACGATCCCAGGAATCGTATGGGGAAGGTAGTAAATAAAGCGATATAAGCCTCCGCCGTGTTTTTCCATTTTTTCATATAAGAAGGCAATGATCATTGCAGAAAAAAGCATCAAAGGAACCTGCACCGTCAAAAGGAAAAACGGAATCCGAAAAGACTCCCAGAACTTCGGATCCTGAAAAATCGTGGCAAAGTTCTGCAGACCGATGTACCACATTCTTGCCCCTCTTTGTCCATAAAGGGAGAGCTTGGCGCCTAAGGCAATCGGATAAACCACCATAGTGATAAAGAGCAATAAAAAAGGAGCGAGAAAGAGATAGGCCTTGATCGAAGCAAGCGTCTTTTTGCTCATCCTTCTTTTAGTCATCATTTTGTCCATCATCATTTCATCCATCATCTGCTCCCACCTCCGTCTGTCAGAAGTTAACCCCAAAACAGGATATGGGGGAGGAGTCTCCTCCCCCAACCGGTTACGGTAATTTACCTGTAATCACATTGGAGTAGCCAAACTCCTTCATGGTTTTAATAACTTCCCTTTCCCACCTGGGTAGAATATCGGCGAACCGCTTAATTTTACCATCAACATAATCCTGGATGAGAAGGCTTAGACTCTCGTCTACATTGGACATGATCGGTAAAGCAACAAAAGTGGTATTTACCAGCTGATGGGCTTCCCATAAAGTCTCACTGATGTTCTGATCGCCAAAGTACGCATCGGGTCCGGCCACCTCTTCAATTACCTCTTCGTATCTGGTGGAAACCATGATCGGCAAATTACTGTAGTTATGTAAGCATTTGAGGGAAGCGGGATGAGAGTTTAACCAGTTGACAAAGATCGCGGCTGCTTCCGGGTTTTTAGAATGTGAGGTCACATAGAAACCGGAACCACCGATCATCCCGTTATGGGGTTTAGCCGGGTTCCATTGCGGCGGAATCGCTACCCGCCATTTTCCTTTTGCATCAGGAGCATTGTATCTGAGCCATTCGGCAAACCAACAACCGATTTCCACAACAGCCGTAGTTCCTTCATTCAAAGAATTATACCAGTCGGCGTTCCACCACATTTCCAGATCGAGGACACCCTCGTCAAACCATTTGCCCCAGGTCTCAAAGACTTCTACGGCAACCGGATTGGTAAAATTAATATACCAGTTGCCATCGGAGTAATCACAAACCTTTCCTCCGGCTTCCCAAATCTGACCAATCCACCACATGGCATTACCGATTGGCGCCGCAAAGAACTTCAGATGCGGAGCTGCTTTCTTAAATTTTCTGGCCTGTTCGATAAATTCTTTCCTGGTCTTTGGCACAGTCAGTCCATACTGATCAAAGAGATCCTTCCGATAAAACATCGCCATGGCGCCACTATCCTGCGGGGTTCCATAGATCTTTCCGTCCATGGCGCACCAGCCCATGGCCGCTTCACCATATAATTTCTTGAAGTTCTTCTCGGACAACCAGCGATTAATGGGCTGAAAAGCGCCGAGATCCATAAACTGCGGACCGTATGAGTATTCTACCATTAGCACATCAGGCAATCCGCTCCCGGCCGACAATGCAGTCTGTACTTTCTCGTAATGCACGCCAAAGTCTTCCCAGACGACTTTGATATTGGGATAGAGCTTCTGAAATTCCTCAATGGAGTAATTCTCGTTACTGGTCCATGCCCACATGGTGATAGTAGTCGGTTTCCCCTTATATTTAGGGTAGTAGTCAACGGCCAAAGCCGCAGATCCGACCAGCAGTAAGACTAGAGCAATCTGTATGATCCTTTTCACTTCATTTGCCTCCCTATTTTTAATTTGCCATCCTGCCGTTTGCTCAACGGCTCACCTCCCCAGGGAATCTCCTGGTTTCCTCTGCGTCGTTCTTCGCCATCTATCACCTCCAAGCTCTGCCTTTGTTACGGAGAAGGACTTATTATTTTACAGAGTGATTCTAAACGATTAGATTTTTATGTAAAAATATTAATCGCCGCAAAAGTGATAGAGTTTCTAATCGGTTAGATTATAGTTTATATATTATAAAAAATTCTTTTTTTTGTCAAGTTTTCCTTAGATCGTCTCGTTTCCCTCGAATTGCAGAAGGCGTTTCTAAGGCTTAAAGCACGATCTTGCTCTAGAAGAATCCCCTCTCCATACTTTGATCCTGTTTTTTCCCTGGCGTAAATCAGCAATTGGGCCCAGTACACTCTTGTCCGCCCTTTTTTCTCCTAAATAGTCGTGATCAAGTATTACTTCACTTCCATTTGGGTCTTCAAAATCAGCATCAGCCACCCTTACCCTCTTCAGGGTCTCAGTAGTTTGGATCTCCCCGAGTATCGCCGTAAAATTTTCCGGGAGGCAACAGACAAGATATACTTCATCTCCTTCTTCAGTAATACTGATTTCCGGGTCAAAGTCTTCCAGCACAAGCTTTGTCTCTTCTTCCTCAAATGGAACCGCCCCATTCAGATAGAGGTTGTTGTTAATGTAGACAGGCTGATTAACATAGTAAAATATCTCTACATCACCCGGCGTTTGATGTACTTTCTCCAAATACTCCTCTAGTGAGGTGGTATGCCCATTGTACTGAGCGGTCCCGACCCCTCCCCACGCCCCTCTCCCCACAAAGATGTTATTATAAAAGCGGTCATCCCCGCCGAAAACAATGGAGAAACCCGCTATTTTTGTGCTATGGGGAAGGTGATATGGTGTTGACCGGTCAAGAACTTTCTGCTGAACCATTTTCCCGCAGATTAGATTATTAACATAAGCCCCGCCTTGGGAGAAATTGTCCAAGGTATACTCTGAGGCGAAGATATTGTGGTCAACAAGATAAGGTCCATGACTGACTTCGACAAACAGGTCACGATTATTCCGATAAAAAAGGTTCCGGCTGACTCTGGTCCCCTGTGCCTGCCAATCCAACCATATTCCCAAGGAACAATCATGAATCCGATTATCATGGATCTGTACATCTAGGGCGGCATGTAGCTTAATACCGGCAATTTCATATCCATAGAATTCTCTTTTCAAGGCAATATTGTAGATGTGATTATTATGTATTTCACTGAAGACACAGCCCAGATGACCTACGATCCCGTTTTGTCCGCAATCATAGATGATGTTATTGCGAATAATATGAGAACCAACGGTTTCTCTACTCCAACCCGCATGTGTTGCACTGAATACCGATTCTATTTGATAGTTATATCCCGGTTTATCTCTGCGTTTTGTCCGGTAATGATCGCCTGTTGATCTTTGGGTGCCGATACTAATCCCGCTACACTTGGAGTCATGGATAATGTTATCTTCAATGATCCAACCTTTACTCCAGTGGCAACCCAATAATCCCGGTTGTTCAGCGGTCGGGGGCGCCCAGGGCGTCGCCGCCTGCGCCATTTCAAAGCCTCTTACTGTAATATAGTTTATACCTATTCTGTCCGGGTAAAAACAGCATCTCCTGACATTGATCTCGACCAGCTCGGTAAGGGGATTATGGTCATGAAAATTAGCATAGATCGTGGTGTTTTCCTCATCGACCTCGGCATACCAGAGATACTTCGTCTGCTCCGGATTATGTACGGGAACTGCCTTACCTGTCCAGTGATCTATCACTTCCCTCCTGACGCGGGGATTTCGCAACTCCGCGAAACTCCCGGCCTCATAAAAGGAGAGCCCGTTTAGATACACCTCACCCAGGTGTTTTCTTCTTCCTGTATCAGTCGTAGCAAGCCAGTCACCGAAGATCTCTTCAGTATAGGGGTTGTAGTCCCCGAAGAAATCATTGGGGAGCACTGTTTTCCAGATGGACCCCTCAACCCGTTCCCAGTCCCGGATCTGTTCGGAACCTTTAATGACTACCTTCTCTCCTTCCGCCGCCTGGTAGGTGATTCTCCTGCTATTACTTAATCCTGTGTTCCGGGGTCTCACCCATTCCCGGTATTCTCCGGCATGGACAATTATGGTATCCCCGGCTTGCGCCAGAGAAGCCGCTTTATTAATTGTCAGAAATGGATCTTCTCTTGTTCCCTGCCCAAAATCTGAACCGTTTTTCGCCACATGATATTCATTAGCCATCATTCTCCTCCTTCGGTATTGTCGCCAGGTCACATTATTGCTCTACTCAGGCCAGTCCGGTAATTATGTTTTGCTGTATAGAAAAACTATCAGATTTGAAATCCCCTTATCTATATAAATGGCATCTTACATACCTCTCCTCGACTTGATAATTTTCAGGTTCACATTCCCTACAGATGGCTTTAACTCTCGGACATCTCCCTGAAAATTTACAGCCGATCCGCAAATATTCTTTGGTCTCCAGATCACTCAAGGCGATCTCGCTCTCCCATTTATCAGCCGGATTGGGTACAGGAATTGAGGCTTTTAACAATTGCGTATAAGGATGCAACGGGTTATCCAGTACCTCTTCGACTGAACCCATCTCCACGACCTCTCCTCTCAGCATAATGGCGATCCGGTCACTGACATAATAGGCGGTTGCCAGATCATGGGTAATATAGATGATACTGACCCTTTGTTCTTCCTTTAGTCTTTTAAACAAATTTATAATCGACATCCTTAAAGAAGCATCGATCATTGATACAGGTTCGTCGGTAATTAATAAGGACGGGTTGGTAATTAATGCTCTGGCAATCGAGGTCCTCTGCAGCTGGCCCCCGGACATTTCGCTGGGGTATTTATCTTTGATTTCAGCGAGGGAAAGTCCCACTAAGGCCAAGGATTCTTCCACCAACTGACCTTGATCTGCCTCTGCCAGGTTTTTTTCGGTTTCATAGAGATAAGTATGGATTTTTTTCAAAGGATTAAAGGTTTCAAAGGGATTTTGAAAGACCGGTTGCACTTCTTTCATGAATTCTTTTTCTCCATTAAGTTTAGCTATTTCTTTACCTTTATATCTTATACTGCCGGAAGTGGGTACTTCAAAACCCAGGATTAGTTTGGCCACAGTTGATTTGCCGCTACCGCTCTCTCCCGCTAGAGTGAATATTTCCGGTTTATCCCGTTCTAGAGAGAAGGTGACTTTATTGACCGCCGCTATTTTGGATTTTGCAAGTCCTTGGCCCTTGGTATAAACTTTCGTTAAATCATCGACCACAAGTAGTTTGGAAGATGCCTCTTTGACCCCAACCTCTTCTGGTCTTCTCTGTTTAATCTGAGTATTCTTTGAGTCTGCCTTCATCTAGCATCCTCCTTTCAGAAAGCAGGCCACCCGATGGCCCTTTTCCAACTCCAGTAATTCCGGGTTCTCTCTTCTGCAGTGTGCAGTGGCTTCCGGACAACGCGGATGAAACCTGCATCCGGATGGCGTATGTATTAAGGAAGGCGGAGCTCCAGGCGCACTGACCCGGATTGATTTATCTCCCAATTTGGGTAATGATTTTAATAGCATCAACGTATAGGGGTGTTGGGGTTGATTGAATATTACATCCACATCTGCTTCTTCAACTATTTTCCCAGCGTACATAATGGCCAGTCGATCACATAAATTAGCATGGATCGCCAGATCATGAGTAACCATGATTAAGGTATTCTGTTGCTCTTTTTTAATCTTCTTGATTAACTGCACTACTCCCCGTTGCACTACTACATCCAAGGCAGTGGTCGGCTCGTCAGCAAAAATTATGTCCGGCTTTAAAATCGTGGCTAAAGCAATCGTAAGCCGTTGTCGCATTCCTCCAGACAACTGATGGGGAAAAGCCTGCATTATACTCCAGTCCAGTCCCAAGGCATCCAGATGCTTCTTTACCATCTCTTCAAACCGGCTCCGCTCCATGCTTCCAAGATGGGCACGGATCAGATCTTGAAACGCCTTTTTGATCCGTCGTACCGGATTTAAGACACTCATTGAGCCCTGGGGAATATGGGAGATCCGGGCGCCACGCACCTGACGCCGTTGTTTATCATCCTTTAAAGACAAAATATTCAAAACATCATCGCCAAAGTTGTAGATTACTTCTCCCTCCAGAACCTGTAACGGTGGTTTGAGCAGTCCACTGACCGCTTTTAAGAGGGTTGATTTACCGCAACCCGATTCACCGGCAATCCCATATATCTCATCCTTGTTTACCTGAAAGGAGACACCGTCAACAGCTTTAACCCTGTAGAGACGGCCGTATTTCTCTGTGATATAATAAGCCTTTAACTCTTTTACCTCTAAGATCGGCATGGTTTCACTCCTTCTTGATCAGCTGTAATCTGGTCCTGGGATCAAGATACTCGCTGATGCTAGTAGAAAGCATATATAAAGCGAGAATCAACAGAATACAGATGATGATCGGGGTCAATATCCAATTCCACTTTTCCAAGAATATGGCCTGGTATTGCAGGGCCCAGTAGATCATCGTCCCGATGGTGGGGGTATTCAGATTTGAAAGTCCCAGCATAGATAGGGTTACCTCCATTCCGATTACCCAGATGACATTATTTATGGTCGCAGCCAGAATCAGAGGGATGATATAAGGCAGATGCTCCGTAGTTATAATCTTAGATGTTTTCATTCCTGATAAAACTGCTGTTTTCGTAAATTCTCTCTCCTTCAGACTTAGAATTTGCGAACGAAAAAGCCTGGCATCCCAAGCCCAGCCAAATAAGCCAATGATTATCCCCAGCACAATAATGCTTAGCGAAGTCCGGAGGATACTGGCGATCAGTATTAAGACGGGAAATAAAGGAATAATGATAAAACTGTCGTTGATTGTCATCACGATCCGGTCAAAGCGGCCTCCCTTATATCCGGCCAATAAACCCAGGACAATTGCGATCATCCGGGAAAGCGAAGCCGCAATTAATCCCAGTAATAAAGAGTTTTTAATGGCAACCATGGTTTTCCAAAGGATATCCTGACCCATAGAATTGGTACCCAGTGGATGTTCCCAACTTGGAGGCAAGTCTCTGGGAACAGTATTCCAGGCTTTCATATTATAAGGTGTAAATAGGGATATTAGCGCGATCATGATAAATAGCACCAAAATTGTAGTTCCAAAGCTAAATCGTTTGTCGTGTTTGAATAATTCCTTGATCACCCTAGACATCTCTTCTCCCTCCCTATTGATACCTGACTCTTGGGTCAAGTAATGGATAGATCAAATCGATCACCAGCATGGCAGTGGAAACCCCTACAATGGAAAAGATATTGATCCCCATAATCAAATTGTAATCCCCGGCCAAGATGGCAGAATACAGTAGATTACCAATACCGGGATATGAGAATACAATTTCCGTAATTAAGGCGCCCCCAAAGATGAAACCAAGATTCAGAGCCAAGCCTGTTATTTGTGGAATAAGCGCATTCCGCATAATATAGTGCAGAATAACCTTCCTTCTGGGCAATCCTGAAGCCTCGGCATAAACCACGTAATCTTCTTCTACTATATTGGAGGCGACATTCCTCATCTGTAAAAACCAGCCGCCGATCTCCAGCATGACCATGGATAAGATGGGCAGAAACGCATGTCTGAGCAGATCAAGGAGGAATTTAAAGTTAAAACCTATTTCAGCTCCCATACTATACCCCCCGGCCATCGGAAAAACAGGAAAGACAAAGGCCAAGACGATCAACAAGACCAGAGCCATTATGTAGTATGGGATCGGCCTCATCCCCATGGCAAAGACTTCCATAAACCTTGTTAATAGTGAATTGGGGAAGCTGACCTTGATTCCCCCAAGAATCGTCCCGATTAACCAGGAGAGCATTAAGGATACTAGTAACAGTCCGACTGTCCAAGGTAAAGATGTTTTTATTAGCTCAATAACAGGGGTGGGAAACTGGGTGAAAGAAGGGCCCAGATTCCCCGTACACAACCTTTTCCAGTAAATAAGATACTGTTGAAATAGACCGCCCTTCAAACCATACAATTCCTGCAGTGTTTCTCGCATTTCTTCCACAGCCGCCGGATCCAAGTACTGGCCCTGGGCGGTCATGCGATTCAGTTGGTGTTCGACCGGATCCGAAGGTAATAACCGGGGAATAATAAAGACCATGGTAATTCCGATCAATAAAACAGTTATATATTGGATAAAGCGTGGGATGAAATATTTCTTAAACACCATCAGCCCTCCACAATACGATATTTATTGCATTTTTTATTTTTTCAGAAGCCTCCCTGCAGAGGGAGGCTCCTTCAACTCCTTATTTCCTTCCGGTAGGCTCCAGGAACGGCAAGATGAACTTAAAGTTGGGCCAATGGTACCAAGGGACGGCGTAAGGATTTTCACCGCCGGGGTAATTTCGCCAATAATAGGTGTCCAGGCCCATAAAGCCAGGGAAAGAGGCCAGTGAAACTCCTGGTTGTCCATGAATTAATATTTTCGCCGCTTCAATTCCCAGATCGATAACTTCAGGATCATTGTAACCTGTGTTTTCCATTTTTTCGATGATCCGGTCCAAATCCTGATGAACCCATCTTGATTGATGGCCAACCCGTTTTTCACCGATCGGCTTAAAGTAGGATGACTTAAATTCATGAAATGCCCTGTACAAATCGATGCCGGCGCCAAAGGGCTCTGCGGCCGGTTGGCCGCCCACGACCTGATAATCACCGGTCTCTGTTAGTGATTCAACCTGTTCTGTCGGTCTGGCTTCACAATCGATCCCGAATTCCTGCCACTGATTGGCGATGGCAAAAGCCCATTTAAAAGAGGGGTTAGTCGCGGAAGTGAGGCAGACCAGCTCAATTTTCCACGGGGTGCCATCGGGTAATAACCATTTACCATTGCTATTCCGGGTAAAACCATTCTTTTTCAAGAGTTTTTCCGCAAGGTCGGGGGAGTGTTTCCACCAGCCGTAACCGAACATCTTTCTGATCTCTTGCTCTGTTTCAGGGACCGCATATCCTCTTTCTCTGGCTGCCTCTGCCATTTCAAACGGTAGATTGGGATTATAGGGTTTATACCGCTCACCGTCTACTTCAATGGTATACTCCTCGAGCCAAGGTTGTAACCTCTCATAATAGGTTTCATAATAGGGTAATAGAGCCGGAATGTAGGCCGGCGAAAAGGCTACGGCCCCATTATAGGCGGTCAGCGCCAGGCTTTTCGCATCCAGCGCCAGATTTAAAGCCCAACGCACCTCTCTATTGTCGAAGGGCTTGACCAGAGTATTGAAGGCTGCCCCTGTCACACACGGATGCAGCAATTCCGCTAAGGGGAAGTCCTTATAGTACCCGCGGGCATGTTTGTTCTTCGCCAGAACGACCTGGAGCGATTCAGGGGTCAAATCAGCCATGTCCAGCTGATGATTGATTTGTGCCATCGCCTTTTTGGCGGCGTCACCATAGTATATAAACTTGACATACTTTGGCGCCGGCTTTCCATAGAGCATGCCAGTTGCTGTCCTTTGCCAATCTTCTCTCCGCTCATACAGGAACCAGTAACCGCCCAGATCGTATTCTACGAGTTTATAGGGGCCTGTACCGATCGGTGGATTGAACTGAAAACTTAACGGGTCCTTCACCTTTTCAAAAATGTGCTTTGGTAAGATGCGGCAGGTGCCCCACCTGTCCAAAAGCTGATAGTGGAACCGGGAATTAGCCTTCTTAAGCTCAAATACTACTGTATAGTCATCTGTTTTATATACTCGTTTAATATTCTGATTAAACTGTGTGTGGTAGCCAAAACCCGGAGTATCCATACAGAGCTTAACAGTGTAGACTACATCATCGGCAGTAAATTCAACACCGTCACTCCAGAAAATTCCTTCCCGTAGATTAACCGTGAGTTTCGTAAAACCGTCGGTATAAATCGGATTTGTTTTGGCCAGTACATTAATGATCTCTCCGGTAACATAATCCGCCATCCATAAAGGATCCAGTATTAATTGCTGGAGGCCTTTATCATTCCCTACCCAGGTCGCCCAGTAATTAAAGTTCCCCGGATTACCTACTTTACCGGTGAGAATATCAGCGATTAGCATTTCATTACGAGGGGGGTTAATCGCCCATATTGAACAGGACAATATCAAGCAAAGAACAGTCAGAATCAGAAATAACGCTGTACTCTTCGATTTCATTTTTTCCTCCTTAATAATTAATTTCTTCAACCGCCCGTCTCACGACGCTTAACACTCTTCATCTCCCACCCCTCTCCTTGGTTGTTTTTTTCGAAGAATTTTAAGTATGCCAAACGGGTCTATTTATCTACTAATTTGTATATTATATTTTCTAAACGGTTAGATTTATGCTCAAAAAATATAAGCCGATTCAAACCGCTGAGGCTAGATCAACTCTAAACGGTTAGATTTATCTGCAAAAATATTAAATAAGATTTAAAATCTTCTAGATATTGAATAACATATGGCGCGGAGTTTGTCAAGTAATTCTTCATCGCTACTTCCTTCAAGGAACGTGACGACCGGGGCTGAATCGCTCCAGTTCCGCAAAGATCTTTAGAATAGGACGGGGTAAGATGAATGAAGAGAGCAGCACTGTACTTGGAGGAGAGTTACAACAAATACGTAAAGAGAAGAAAATATCTCCAGGAGAATTGGCTTCCAGATCCGGCTTACATAGAACTTATATTGGTTTTATCCATAGTATGAAGCGGGAAAGATGATTAATAGATCATCGAATACCATTAAGTCACGACTTCCTTCTCACTGTAAAGATAAGTCCAAAAACCAATAACCATCAATTAGCAGGCGCCCCTTTAGTTTTAGGCGTAGAGGAAAATTAAAGATCGGGCCGTCGAAGACCACAGTATGAAACTCTCCTTCCTCTCCCGCCGGATCAACTCCCCTCTTTTCAAGTTCCATCAGGAGCTTCGCATCGAGGATCCGGCCTAAAAAATCAGGAGTTAAAATTCGGTCTTTAACGGCGACGATCATGGCCCGAAACCCGCAGTCTAAAAAGGATTTAACTACTTCCACACGGGCCCGCGCCGGAACCCGCTCTTCCTGCCAGAGCGGAAAGACCGGTTGAATCCCTGCTTTTCTTGCCACCTGCTCCACCCATGATTTATGCTGTTTCAGGTCGATATCGCCAAAGACTCCGACGGTAATCCCCTGGCTCCTCAGGTCAGAAAGGGCGGCGGTGAACACCTGCTCATATGTTTCCCAAGAGGCGCGCTGAACGGTCAGCGTCAAGCCCAGGCTGTTCGCCTGTGCGGAAAGGACCTCAACAGACAGACCATGAGCATGGGAGCGTTCTCCATTCTCGATCAGCATGGTTAATAAGGCCTGAGGTTTCAACCCACTCTGCCACGCCCGGTAAAAAGCCAGACAAGAATCTTTCCCCCCGCTCCAGGAGGTAAAGAAGGGCGCATTTTCTTCTCCTTCTTTCCGGTTCCATAAAGATTCTTTAATATTAATATTCATGCACCCTCTCCAACCGCGCTTGAACTTATTCATCCTCAACTCATTCGTGAGATCATCCGTGACTTTTTCAGTTTTTTGAGCGGGTTATAGCCAAGGTAGAAGCGGAAGAAATTGACGATACCACGGAGAAACTCATCAAACATGGTGGTAAGATACACTCCAATTAATCCCCAGTTCAGATAGAAAATAGCGAATGAAGAGAAACCAAGGACAAAGAGGGTTCCATAGATCTGGGAATACAGCATCCACTTGGTATCTCCGGTGGCTCTGATGGCATGCCCGGCAACGATATTCGAAGATTGGAAGACCAGCAAGATCCCGGAGACGCGGAGGAGCTGGGCAGCTCTGGTCACGACCTCGGGATCGGTAGTAAAGAGCCGTAGCAGAACACCGGGAAATAGTAAGAAGACCAATCCGCCCAGGGCAGAAGTGAGTACCGATACTTTCAGCGCGTAAAAGGTGATCCCCTTCGCTTCAGCAAACCGCTCTTCGCCCCAGTACTGACCGACTATAGTCATGGTGGCCTTGGCAAAACCCATATACAACAATACCGGTAAGGCCTGTAAACTTGTGACTAAAGTATAGATGCCGATAGCCATGGCGTCTATTTCATTCAATAACCGGACCAGAACCAACTGGCCTGATTGGTAAAGTAAAATCTCCAGTCCGCTGGGGATACCGACCCGGGCGGTCTCTTGAAATAACCCCCATCCCGGTTTGAAGAGGGCTTTGGCGGAGAGACGGAAAGGCAGATTCCCCCGGAGGAAAAGACTGTAAAAGAGTAGGCCGACGCCGAGCAGGTTAGAGATGACCGTGGCCAGAGCCGCACCTACCAACCCCAAGGCGGGAAACCCCCATTTTCCGAAGATTAAGAGCCAATCCAGGAAGATGTTGCAGACGCTTCTGAAGACACCTGACACCATGATGGGACGGGTGGCGCCCACCCCTTGCAGAATTGAGGCGGCGGCGTTTTCTATCCCGAAAAAGATCAGGTAGACGGAGAGGATCCTAACATAAGCAGAGGAGTATTGGCGTACCTCACCGCTGACTCCGAAGAGGGAGAAGATCTGGTCAGCGCCAAAGAACCACAGGAGAAAGAGGCCGGTAGAGAGTAAGGAGAAATAAAAGAAGGCCGCCTGGCTCAAACGCCTGGCCTTGGTGTAGTCTTTTCTGCCCGCGTTATGGGCGACCAACACCGTCAAGCCGGTGGCTAAAGCAAAAAAAGTGTTGAGCATGGCATTGAAGGGAACCATGACGTTGCCCACAGCCGCCAAATACCTGGAGTCCAAGTTTCCAACGAAGGCTCTGTCCACTAATAACATAAAGTGGTTAGTGATCTTCTGGACCATAATCGGCAGAGCAATGGCAAAGATCATGCGCCGTTCAGCGAAACGTCTTTTGTCAGTCTTACGATGCTGGTCGGCGGTGTACCGTTCGTCGGTGTTATGTTGTTCATTCATGCCACTCTTACGCCGCTGGTTGACGTCACGATGGCCGTGGGTATTAGATGCTTTCATAGTCTGTCGCTCCCTTCTCCACCCGGTTTTTACGAATCGAAAAAAAGAAAACGTCTGACGAAGATTTCGCCATGACGTCGGTCCGTACTGTCCGTAACTCCTCCATCAGCAGATCATCTCCAGCCCCATTATAGAAGTAAATACCACTGCCGTCAAGCGAAGACAACTTGTCCACCGGCCAGGCGTCTTCCCGTGGAAAATGGTGAGTAAAAAACTTCGACCGTCAATGGTGTGGAATTACGGGATAGGACTCAAGGAAGCAAAGAAGAAAAAACCCGCATGGCGCAGGTTTTAAAAGGAGGCTTCATTATATTCATCAGTAGTAAGAACAAGTTTCTTGGCATATTGTTCACATAAATAACTACAACTAAAATACTTCCTTCTGTCGCTCTGGGTATTGAGATAATGCTCTGGTAATTATTGCTCAGATCCTGACCTCCATCACAGTGGTTTGGGGGGTCACTTTTCCGTAGAAGAGCTTGAGTTTTTTTACTGCCGTCATATTGGTAATAATTAGCGGGGTAAGGGTGGATTTGCCATGTGCGGTAATGAGATCCAGATCAAATTCTATCATCTTGTCTCCAACTTTTACCTGTTGATGTTGGGTGATATAGGTCTTAAAGCCCTCCCCCTTCATCTCCACTGTATCGAGGCCGATATGAATTAGTAGTTCCAACCCTTCTGCAGTCCTTAAACCGATCGCGTGCATGGTGGGGAATACCTGGACAACCTCTCCGTCGACCGGAGCGTAGAGCACGCCCTGGCACGGTTGGAAAGCCAGACCGTCGCCGACCATTTTTTCAGCAAAAACCGGGTCAGGTAGTTGGACCAGATCAACCGTTTCTCCGTAGACCGGTGCTTTGACTTCTACAGGTTTCTTTCTATTGAAGAGTAGACCGAGCATTCTTCTTCCTCCTTTGCCGATATAGCGCAAAAGTATTTGCTCGATGCTTTTAATTATCTTAACTCCTGTCTTAACTTCGACTTAGTGGCGTCAGCACTGGCAGAAGATGTCCCGTACACCCTAGGCCACAGCCGCTTCGCTTATCTGTTGATGGAACGCGCCATGCGGGAATACGTATGCCTTCTTCCTCGAATTGCTATGCTATAGGTCATGATATTCTCCGGAACAGCGATCCCCGGATACCCGGCGTCCCCCAGGTGATGCAGATCAGCGCCTGCCATTTTACACTGCAGCGCCAATTGGCGGATAGTCTCAGCATCCGCCCCCTCCTGGGAAGTGCCGATGGTGGTGATGACCAAGACTCCCCGGTCATGGGCGAGCTTTACTAAGCTCCTGACGTACTCCAGGGTGAGGCCGGGAACTGTTCCCGGAGCAGGCATCAAAATCAGATCGCAGCCTGCTGCGGCAAAGGCCAGGACATCTTCGGGGGTAATGATCCCTTCGCCGCTCTCCCGCCAGACCCCAGCAGCATGCATCTTTCCAGCGGCGATGATCAAGTCGGCGCCCAGTTCCTGACTGATGCTACTGATGGCGTTGAGAATTCCTGCCTTGGAGACGGCGGTTCCCGGATTTCCAGTAAGAACAATTAGGTCAGCGCCCATCTCCCGGACCTGGCGGGCAATGCTTACCGAGGCCCGGCGACCCAGCGGTAGGTTCGAAGTGGCCTCGTCTACAGGCTCCAGATTAACCCCGATTAATCTACCGGTCAGCCGCTTAATCTCCCGGATGATCTCCGTTGGAGCCGTCTCCGGTAAACCGTGAAAGACCGGATGTTCCGGATCGAACATATTCAGGAGAAGCAGGTCTGCGCCGAAGGCTGCCGCCAGTTCCGCATTGCTGATATTATAGAGTAACGGCTGCACTGTCCCGATTACTTCACTAATCAGTACCCGGCCTTCACTGGCCTTGATCGAAGCCAGAATCTCCTGTTTGCTCATGGTGGCAAAGTCCGAGGCATCGCAGTCCAGAAACCTTTTTATCCTTCTTCACCTCCTTCACCTCGCTTGGTTTGGCGATCTTTTATTATCACCGGAATTGACGGTGGGCACAGGAGCCCGTTGCCATAGACTCCCGCCTTTTTCTATCGTTATAAATGGTTTAAGCCCTCTTTAAAACTTGTAAGCATAGCTTATAAACGCCGCTGTTAGCGCCGTTGTAAACGCCTTATGCGCCAAAACTCCGGTTCGACATTACGGCCTTCATATGGGTAACCAGCGGATCAGCAACGGTGCCGACTACGATCTGGAAGTTATTGCCTGGCATCTTCAGAACGGTGGTGGCGCCCAACTTTTTCAGGCGGTCTTCATCAACCAAGTCGCTGTTGTGAACGGTAATCCTGATCCTGGTAATACAGGCGTCCACCACTTTAATATTGTCTTTACCACCTACGGCCGCCAAGACATCAGCGGCTTTCTCCCGCAACTGGGTATCGCTCAAACCGGCCATGGCTGCGGATTCTTCAGCAATTCGCCCCGGGGTGGGAATATCAAGCTTCTTGATGAAGTAGACGAAGACGAAGTAGTAGACCACACCAAAGACGATACTGACCAGTAAAAGTCCGATGGGGCGCTCGGAGATACCAAAACTAAGCACGTAGTCGATGAATCCTGCGGAGAAACCAAATCCGCATCTCATACCCAAGGCGGTGGTTAACGCCAGGCTAATCCCGGTCAGCAAAGCATGGACCAGATAAAGCACGGGCGCCAAGAACATAAAGAGGAACTCAATAGGTTCGGTGATCCCGGTCAAAAAGGAAGTAAAGGCCGCGCTCAACAGTAGACCCGTCACCTGTCTCCGGTTTTCTTTCCGGGCGGTGGTGATCATGGCCAGACAAGCCGCAGGCAACCCCAGGAGCATAATGGGGAAGAATCCGGTCATAAAAACACCGGCCGTGGGATCCTGGGCAAAGAAACGGTTAAGGTCTCCGGTGACCAGTTTACCAGCTGCATCCACAAACTCGCCAAATTGGAACCAGGCAAAAGAGTTGATGACATGATGCAAGCCCAAAGGGATCAAGAGACGGTTAAGAAAACCGAAGATAAAGCCGCCGGTCGCACCGGAAGTGGCGATGGCGTTTCCAAAGGTACTGATCAGATCCTGGATTAACGGCCAGACGTAACCCGCCACTGCACCGAGGATTACCATATAGAGAGAAGTGACGATCGGAACAAAACGCTTACCACCGAAGAAGCCGAGAAAATCCGGGACTTTAATGGCTTTGTATTTGTTGTATAAGTACGCTGCCAACACCCCGGAGATAATCCCGGACAGGACCCCCATGTTGATTCCCTGGTCGAAAGTGGAAGAAACCCGGGTCAAAACAAAGTACCCCACTGCCCCGGCCAACCCGGCCACACCATTGTTCTCCTCGGCCAGTCCAATGGCGATCCCGATGGCGAACAACAACGCCAGATTGTCAAAGATGGCGCCTCCGGCGGCAGCCATCCATTCCAGATTAAATACATCCGGCGAACCCAACCGCAGAAGCAACGCAGCCGCAGGCAGCACCGCCACTGGGGTCATCAGGGCTTTCCCCAACCTTTGCAGGCTTCCCAAGACGTTTTTTTTCATCAATCCAAACCTCCTTTTGTTTTTTAAAATGAAAAAAGAGCTGAAAGAAGTTCCTTCCAGCTCTTGCCACAGGGTTGCACGCTGCAATAAATGGAATTATGTATTTATGATTAAATTATAGTTAAAAAAAGATTAACTGTCAATAGCATTTTTAAATCTTTCAATATGCATAGTCAGATAACCCACTTCTTCTTCAGGGACGGCCGCATACAACTCTTCCTCCATCATCTTGGCCACCTCCTTCGCCAACGCGTAGGAGTGTTTATACGTCCTCTTAATGGCGGAGAGGAGTTCATTCTTGATGGCGATATTCTTTAGAATCCGCTCCACCGCATACCTAATATGTGAAGCAAAACGAGCATAATCAATGGATCTACGGTCAATCTCCACCCCGAGCGCGTCCTCAATAATCTCCACAGCGGAATTACAGATATAAGCATACTTGATGGTGTTGGAGAGCTTGTCTTTGTTCTTTAAAGAGTGAATATGCAGGGCGATGAACCCGGCCTCTTCCTCGGGGATGGGTAAGTCCAAAGTCTCTTCCAGTACAGTAACGGCCTCCCTGGCGATCTCCATCTCTTTAGGATATAAGGTTTCAATCTCAATTAAAAACGGATTGTCGATCCTGTCGTTATTCTGTAGGCGCAGTACGGTAAAGGCAATATGATCCGTTAATCTGATATGCATCTCTTCATCTAGCTCTTCGCCGGTGGCGGAAGAGATCAGGTGCAAAACTTCTTCACAGAGGCCGACCAACTCATGATCGATCCGGGAGATTAATTGCTTAAACTTCTTACTGGTCTCGGGGTTCTCAATGACGAAAACCCGTTCGAAATCGGTAGCCGCCGGAATCCTCTGGCCTACCTGGGCCTTGAAACCGATTCCTTTTTTAATGAGGATCTTTTCCCTTCCTTGTTGTCTGGCCAGCACCACGTTGTTGTTAAAGGGCTTCAGGATCTCATAGTCAAAAGACAAAGCAGCTCCTCCCCTCACCTAACGTTGCTTTCGTCCGCCCGGCAGAGTCCGCGCTCTTTCCCCGTAGACAGCGGAGAACGCAACCCTTTTCACTTGGGACGCAGAAGCCATCCCAGTCCCTTGTTTACTATTTATTAACAATATAACATACTCAGCAAAAAAGCAATTGTTTGGTGAAAATCTTTTAAAGTATTTATTGCAATATCGAAGGTTGTTAGGTAAAATATAAGTAACAAAAGCGTACCGCATTATTTTACTAAGAATAAACTAGGTGTGTGACTGGTAACCCCAGGCATTAACCTTAACCGCTTACCGGTTGATGGTTAATGCCTTTTGTTATACCCAAATTTAGATTAATTTGAAAGGAGGGGTTCACATGCGGAAAGGTATACCGGCCTCCCCCGGAATTGCCATCGGTCGAGCCTATGTGTTAATCAAAAAGGAAGATCTGGTCGTCAAGAAAGAAATTACGGATCCGGCAGCAGAAAAAGCCCGTTTTTATCAGGCTTTAGCCGAGACCAAAGCCCATGTCGACGCGCTGATCAAAGCAGCCCAGGAAAGTGGGAGAAGAGAGTCGGCCGAGATCTTCGCCGCCCATCGCTTACTCCTGGAAGACCCGGATTTAATCAAAACAGTTGACGCCCGGATCGAGCAGGAAAAGGTCAATGCCGAATTCGCCCTGGAGACCACCCTCAACTACTACATCAACCTCTTAAATCAAACGGATAACGTGTACATGAAAGAAAGAGTCGCTGATCTGAAAGATCTGGGCCGACAGATCCTCCATTTCCTTTTGGGTAAAAAACCCCTGGCCGAGATTGATTTGGAAGAAGAGTGCATCATCGTCGCCAGCGAGCTGGCGCCCTCCGACACCGGCCGCCTGGATCCGGAGAAGGTACAAGGGTTCCTCACCGAACTGGGGGGACCAACCTCCCACACGGCCATCATCGCCCGCTCCTTGGAGATTCCCGCTGTGGTCGGGATGGACGGGATTACGACTGACGTCAAAGACGGTGACTTGCTGATTGTCGACGGACAGCAGGGCACGGTCTACATCAATCCCCCGCCGGAAGTATTAGAAGAGTACCGGCGGAAACAAGAAGCGCAAGTAAAAGAGAGAAAGGCACTGACTGCAGTGAAAAGCCTCCCCTCCCAGACCCGGGACGGTCAAGAACTCAACCTCCTGGCCAATGTGGGGGAACCTTGGGAGCTCTCCAAAGCCGTAGAATACAGCGCTGACGGGATCGGATTGTTCCGTACGGAATTCTTGTTTATGAACAAAGAAAGACTGCCTTCCGAAGACGAACAGTTTGAAGCCTACAAAGAAGCGCTGCAAAAGATGGAGGGAAAACCGGTGACCATCCGGACCCTGGATATCGGGGGCGATAAGAAACTCCCCTACTTGCCCCTTATCGATGAGTTAAACCCCTTCTTGGGCCACCGGGCGATTAGACTGTGTCTTCAGGAAAAAGAGTTATTTAGAACCCAGCTACGCGCATTATACCGGGCTTCCCTCTACGGCCAGCTGCGCATCATGTTCCCCATGATCTCCGGGATTGAAGAGTTCCGGACGGCACGCGCTTTCGCGGAGGAAGTAAGGTCCGAATTGACCAAGGAAGGCTTCCAACTGGGCCGGGTCCCCATCGGAATCATGGTGGAGATCCCCTCCACCGCCATCCTGGCGGATCTCTTTGCCAAAGAAGCCGACTTCTTCAGTATCGGCACTAATGATCTAGTCCAGTATACTTTGGCGGTTGACAGGATGAATGAACGCCTGGCCCATCTATACGAGCCTTTTCATCCGGCTGTCCTGCGACTGATCAAGATGGTGCTGGACGCCGGTGACCGGGCAGGAATTGAGGTCTGTATGTGCGGCGAGATGGCGGGAGACCCACATTTTACCTCGGTCTTACTCGGCTTGGGCTTACGGTCTTTCAGTATGAATCCGGGTTCTCTCTTAAAGGTCAAAAAGACGTTGAACGGTCTAACGTTGGACGAGGCAAAGGCTCTGGCGGAAAAAGTCCTGGCAATGCCGACCGCCGCAGAGATCAAAAGCATCTGCATCAACATACAGGGAAAGGATGAGATAAGATGAGAGAATTAAAGGTAAGGATCAAGACGGAAACCGGATTACATGCCAGACCGGCCGCGCTGGTGGTAGGAACAGCCGCTAAGTTTAAAAGTACAATCACCGTGGAAAAGCAAGGCCAGACCGCCAGCCTCCAAAGCCTGCTGGGTTTGTTGAGTCTGGCCGTGGTCCAAGGCGATGAGATCACCATCAAGGCGGAGGGTAAAGATGAAGACAAGGCCATGGCCGCTTTAGCCAAGTACGGTCAGGTCTACGATCTATGGGAGGAATTAATTTAAAGGGCCGATACGGCCTACTCCAATCTAAACCCTTCCCAGGCTTGATCAAGCTCAGCCAGCCACCGGTCTTGTTCGGCAGGCGGCAGTAACCGGACCAATTGGATAAAGAAGACTCTGGTATGCACGGCTTGAAATTCGGAGACTTCCCGCATGGTTTGGGCATACTTCAGGTAAAACGCTAAAGCTTCTTGGCGTGCAGCCGGGTCCGCGCCTCTTACCGTCTCTAAGCACAGGTATTCCAAGTTAAACGGGGATTGCTTCAGCCAGAAATCGATTTTCTTCCCGTCCGGAAGCGCGGCCTCCTCCTGCCGTAACCCGTTTAATTCCCTGCTGATCCTGGCCGCCTTTTCACCGACTTCCTTCCCCTTCCGGACCCGGGCGAGCATACTTTGCCAGTAGGTCTGCTCCGGAAAGATGAAGGCGGCGGTCTTGGCGAAGCGGGTCAGGTGTAAGTGGTCACCGGAGAAGGCCCGCTCCACCAAGAAAGCAGTGCGCCTACTCCGGGGGAAAAGGTACCACGCGTTCAGCGCAGACCGGGCGGCCTCTTTTGCTTTTCCTGCCAACAGTAAAGCATCGGCCCGGATGATCTCCACCTCCGCCTGGAGCCACGGTTCGATCCGCTCATCCCTGAATTCATACTTTTCCAGCCAGGAAAGGGCTTCATCTGTTTTCCCCAAGGCCAGCGCTTTTCTGGCCTGATAAAATGGGGTAATTTCCGCGGTGGGCTTTGTAACCGGGTTTTCCTCCCATTCCCGGATGGTGGCGGTCAACCCTCCCTCAAACAGGCTCATATAAGCAAAGAGCAAACTCCACATGTCCGCGTGTCTAATATATCTTTGTAAGAATAGCTCCGCTGCCAAGCCGTTCTCAAATAATTCTCTGAAATTAAGCGCGGTATAGTAAAGGAACCAGGGCAGCTCCGCCCGCGCGCAGTTGGCATAGGCGTAAGTATGGGCGGTGATTGCTTCCTCCCAGTACCCAAGGGTCCAAAAGGCATAGCCGATCTGTTTTAATTCCGTATCAAAATGGCCGACACTTTGGAAGTAGCCACTGTTCAGGGCCGACATATAAAGCGGTATGGACTTGTCCGGCGCCCCCCTGACCCGGAATTGAAAGGCCAACTCACTGAGGAGCGGATCATAAAAGCTGTTCTGACCGGCTTTTTCAACATAGGAAGCCACTTCTTGGAGTGAGCAGGAGTCTCCATAATAATTTAAGCGACTATACTCCACTCGCGGGTCACCCGGCATAATCCTGGCCGCGTACTCAAGGCTGCTTTCAAAGTTGTCACGCAAGGCCTGATCCGGACAGTAAGCCGGGACAAATTCCCGGAGTACGCAGACGACGAGATGCCCCAGGAGGGCTTTGGCCCGGCCGGTCTGTCCCCAGCACTCATCCTTCATCTGCCAACCCCGCTGATTGGCGTACCAGAATTGCACCTCGCCGAAAGCCGGATCTCTGTGTAGAATCTTCTCATAAACCGCCCATTCTTCCGGAGAGTGCTGGTCAACATGGAAGATCTCACCGAACCACCGCACAGTCTCCAGGTGGGCAGTCATCGGCCTGGTCAGTTCGGCGGCCAAGCCACTGGAGACCGGTTGTCCGCGGAAAGCCATCCAGTCTTGAACCATCTGTCCCATCAGGGTAAAGTAGGCTGTGGGTTTGGTGTACTCTTTTTGCCAGATCTCCCGGCCTGTATGGTCAAACACCACCAGACTCCCTTTGTAGCCACGCTTTGTTTCGATGATCCGACCGCCCAAGGCATGCGTGCCATTCCATTTGCTAATGTAAGCGGCGATTCCCTGAGCATCGTCCGTCCGTAAGTTTCGGGAGTCCGGATCGCTGCGGAATACATACATCGGATGATGCATTGAACAATTATCCGGTACAAAATCGAATTTAAAAGATAAGAGCGACGGAAAGGTCAGCGATTGGTTGGGATCCCCCTTCCCGTCCTGACAAAGGTAGTCAAAGGACAAGTAGACCGGGCTGAACATGTCGGCCCCTGTAAGCACGGGATGGGTAAACCACTCTTTCACCAGGCTGTCCCCATCCAATCTTTGCCGGTTCTGGGCTGGAGAATCATTAAAGACCGAAGTCTTCTGGCTAGCTGCTCCTGCCGCGCTGACGGCCGAAAAAACCAGAAAACACAGGAGAAAATATACTAAGCAACGTTTCATCATCATCAACTCCAAAAATCAGCATCCCGGAGAAGGCAAAGTATAAACCGGGGATCAAAGAAGCTTCCCTAAAAAGCGACAGTCATAGAAGATCAGTCTTCATTGGTTAATCACTGGTCTCCGCGGTGGAAATCACCTTCCTCAGCTCCTCCGCTCTCTCCTGATTCAACTCTTTTAAGATCCGGTACTCTTCGTCCGCAGAAGCCAGGTCACCCAGTTTTATGTAACAACAGCCTAGATAATAATGGGTTTCTACATGGGAAGGCTCGTTCTTGGCCGCTTCTTCCAGATACACCAGGGCCGTATGATAGCGTGCCTGCAGATAATAAATTCGGCCCATACAACAATAAGCCTCCGTATCCTCCGAGTAATACCTGGTGGTAGCCGTCTGCAAGGCCTTCATGGCTTCTGCATACTCCTGCTGTTCAAAGTAGATCAGACCCAACCTGACATAAACATCTCCAAGTGGTGTCCGGTATTCTTCTCCGGCGGCTGAGGCCTTATTATACATGGCAATGGCTTCGTCATATTTTCGCAGTTGGCCGTAGGTCTTACCCAATCCGTAATAGACCCAAAACCGCCCCGGCCGCGCCTGGTCCCATTGCTCATAGACCGCAAGCGCTTCCTGGTACAGGCCCTGTTCGTAATAGAAATCAGCCAATGATTGATAGCCCCGTTCATAAGTTTGGTTTAAGGCGATCGACTGCTGAAAAGCGTCAACGGCCGGTGCGAACTGACCGCTCTCCGCCAACGTCAGTCCCAGGCTGCAATAGATCGTATAATTCTCCGGATCAACCTCTAAAGCTTTTTGATAATAGTTGATAGCGGTGGTATAGTCCTGTAAGGCATGATAGACATTGCCCAGGCCGTTGAGGACCGAAATATTGGCTGGCTGATAGAGCAGGGCCCTTTCATAGGTGGCAATCGCCTGCTCGTATTCTTCTTCCAGTACGTAACATTGGGCTAGATTAATATAACCCTCTATATAGTCCCTTTGTAAACTGATGACCCGTTCAAAAAGGTTGGTGGCTTCCTGAAGCCTGAACGCAGCCTGGTATGAGCGGCCCAAGCAGTAACAGACCTCAGGATCATCAGGGTTCCGTTTAAACGCTTCTTCGTAGGCGTCCAGGGCATCCCTGAACCGGTAGTTTCGCCAGTAAGCGTCACCCAGCAGCTTATAATAGTCCTTCTGGTAATAGGCTTGCGCCAGATAGCTGTGGGCCTCCGGGTACAATGGATCAATATGCAACAAAAATTCAAACATATCAATAGCCTCGGCGTACCGGCCGTCTTCGTAGTATTGTACTCCCTGCTCAAACAGGCTTTTCATCATCTCCGGATCCAAAGCGGTCATCTTGGCGAAGGCCTGCATCGCCTCATAGGCAAAGAATTGGGTATCAGAAGCCAAGCCTAAATAGTAATAAGCCGCGGCCGACTCGGGATTATACTGTAAAAACTCTTGAAGAGCCTCTATAGCCCGGCGGTAATCTCCAAGATAAAAAGAGGAGTACCCCAACTCATACCAGGCGGCGATGAGATCAGGCTGTAATTCCAAGGCTTTTTCGTAACAGTTGATGGCTCCCCTGTAATCTTCGTTGTTATGAAAGATCAGTCCCAAATAGAGGTAGGCGACGGTCTCCTCCGGATCGATCTCCAGGATCCGTTGGAAGGTCTCTTCTGCTTCAGCATAGCGTTTCAGTTGATAGTAGAGGCTTCCCAGTTGGTAATAGGCTGGAATATACCCGGTATCTATGGTCAAAGCCAGATTATAGTATCCAATCGCCTGCTCCGGAGCCTGGAGCAGCTGATAAGTTAAGGCAATATTATAACAGGTATGTAAATCACCCGGCTGCAACCGGTAGACCTTGATAAAGGCGGCCAGACCCTCTTCGTATTTTCCCAGCGCGCAATAGGAAAGCCCCAGATAGAAGTAGGCGTCACCATAAAACGGGTTCTTCTTGATTACTTTCTCAAACTGCTCAATCGCCTCGGTATAACGCTCCAGATTCTGCAGGACATAGCCATGTAAAAAAAGGGTGTCCACATCATCCGAACCCGCCCGGCGCATCTTCTCCAGTAAGGCCGCGGCCTGCTCATATTGGCCCAAGTTAAGCCTGACGATGAGCTCGCTATAGTTAAACGTTGCTGATTTAGTCTTCTTCACCCTTTTATTCCAGGCCTCCAGAGTCTCACTCTCCACGGCAACCACCGGCCGGTCCTTAAAATCGAGTTGCCCGGCGGGTATAATCAGGTTCTCCATCCGCCTGTCCACATCATGCAACTGCACAACGCCTATTAACTCCCCTTCGGTGTTCAGCACCGGCCCCCCGGTCAACCAGAAGGAAAAAACGTCATCGATCCCACCGTACATGCCCAGAACAGGTATGGAACTAATCCCTGCTATTCTTCTGGCAAAAATCGTCTTCTCCACCGGAAGAGGTCCGCCCAGAAGATACGCTTCCTCCCCTTGTTCGAAGAAGAAATCAGTAAGGGGAATGCAGGCGACAGGAGCTGACAGCGCTTCAGCAGCAAGCAACACCAGATTACAGGTGGGATCCTCAGCAACGACTCGAAACTCCGTATAGGTTTCCCCGGCATACGTCTTCACCTCTATCGCAGAAGCGCCCAAACATAGCCTCAGGTCGGTCAGGAAATATCCCTCTTCGTTAATGAAGAAACCGCTGCCCACCCCGATAACCTGTCCCTGCTTGTTATAGGCGTTGAGTATCGCCACTGCTTGCTGCCGGGCTTGGACAGCCGGAGGAATCTCCTCAAAAGCCAGGGCCGGGGCGGAACCAAATAGCAAGCCCACGGCGATCAGGTAGAGGATGAGCGCCAGTGCCTTCCCTGACAGTTTCGGCAGAAATAATGTTGGTGTCGTGTCCGGCGCCCCAGTAGCCGCTAAAGCGCGCCTCCCGGTCAACCCGCCCATACCGCTTGGTAGATTAAGACTAATCCGCATGTACCCTTTCACCTGCTTTACGCTAATGCATCGTACTTCTACGTTAGGCGGCATCACTTCTGTAGCGGGTAGAATACTTCCGCATTAGGCTTTTACTTTAATATTAGCAATTGAGCATTGTAAACCAACTTCCGGGGATGATCAATTTTATCGGCCAGATCCGTCTCCATATATGGCTCTGTAGGCTTTCTTAACTGTATAAGATCAAGCCCTGGCAAGGGCAGGGCAGATGGAGAAGAACAGTCGCCCCTGTCTAAGCTCACAGACTCTTGTTTATTATGGAAATAATTCTGCATCTATCTGTAAATACCTCCAACCTGGAGCATAAGCTTTTCGGGTAAAGCGGAAGGGTTAGACGGTTTAAGGCGTCATATCTGTATAAAGAAAAGCCCGATCCCTCGGGCTAATTTATAATTGATGAAGTACACACTTTATAATGCCCCCCATTGTCAAGACACGAAAAAATTCTAGTAAGTTATCCTCCTTTTCGTGTTTATATGTTCAGGCAACTTTATGAGCCTGCATACCGTGGTAGACCTGAGATGGGCAATTGCCTCCAATTGAAGAATGGGGGCGATAGGTGTTGTACTCATGAATATATTGGTTTAAAGCAATCCTCAGTTCCCGCGGGATATCAAATTCATTAATGTAAACACAATCGTATTTCAAAGTGCGAAAAAA
>DUOH01000063.1 GCA_012838955.1 Bacillota bacterium
GACTCTTCCGTGCTTCTGGTAAAGTGCAGGTTGGGAAAGTCAAAGGGACTCTCGCCTCTCCGGAGCAGTTGATAGGTTTCATCGTCAAAATAATGGGGGTTCTTCCGGAAGGTTTCCGTGGCGGAAATCGCCATCGGGCTGTCGATATACACCGGTAGCGCCGGGATCCTCCCGCTCATCAATAGCTTTTTAATATGATAAAGAATATCCTGCGTTCTTCCGACGGCAAAAGAAGGGATGATCAGTTTTCCGCCCCGGGCCTCCGTATCCAGGATCACTTCTTCCAAGAGCGCCAGCTTATCCTCTTCATTCTCATTCTCATGAAAACGCGAGCCGTATGTGGATTCTACGACTACAAAGTCGGCTGCTTCCACCCGGGCCGGGTCTCTGATGATCGGCTGGTCGGCCTGGCCCAGATCACCGGAGAAGACCACTTTGACGGTATGCTCATCTTCGGTCAACCACATCTCGATAATTGATGAACCCAAGATATGTCCGGCATCCCGAAATCTCACCCGCAGACCGTCACTGATCGTGATCTCTTCTCCATAATGCACGGGGCGTAAGTATTCCAAGGAGGCAAGCGCATCTGCTGCCGTATATAGCGGACTCAAAGGCGGCTCACCCTGCCGGACCCGTTTTCTATTATGCCATTCGGCCTCCATCTCCTGGATATGGCCGGAATCCGGCAACATGATCCGGCATAAGTCCACTGTGGCGTTGGTCGCGTATATCTTTCCCTGAAAACCGGCCTTACAGAGCCGGGGGATTAATCCGGAGTGGTCGATATGGGCATGAGTCAAAATAACGGCATCAAGCTCGCTAGGGTTAAACGGAAAGGGCTGGTGGTTTAGGTCCCGCTCCCCGCTGGAACCCTGAAACATACCGCAATCAACTAAGACATTACTATGTTCACTGGTGACTTGGAAACAGGAACCTGTTACTGTTTGCGCTGCGCCATGAAATATAATCCTCATCAAATCTCTCCCTTTACGAAATAACATAAGCAATGGATCTTTCGGCTGCAATTACAATAAAGTATATGCCATAAACGTGTTTTAAAGAAATAACTTCTATCATCAGACAAAAAATCCTTTATGAATTAATCTGTAATTTTCCCTTTGACATTTAGGCGTATCTTTGGTATATTATTTTATGGACACATTTTCGGGGCGTAGCTCAGCTTGGTAGAGCGTTCGGTTCGGGACCGAAAGGCCGCACGTTCAAATCGTGTCGCCCCGACCATTTCAAACATAGAATTAGCGAAATAATTTGCTAATTATTAAAGACCGCAAGAGTGGTCTTTTTTTTATCTCTGTTTCAGAGCGCATTATTTGAAAAAATATTAGTGTTGAAGGAATTAGAGCAAATTCGTACATTATTATTTATAATTTCGGTTTTTCACACTAATGGTCTGTTTTTCTTTGATTTTCGGCAGGATTCTTTAGATTTCTGTCGAATATATATAGTACCATAAAACGAGGGGAGCGGCGCGTGATGTATGACTTCATAGATTTTGAGAACTTTCAGGTTGTTTGCAAGGAATGCCAAAAAAAATCGGTTTTAATTAAGGAAGAAAGTTTACTGGGAAACGGGACCGATCTGCAGAAAAAGGTGATTCTCACTTTCAAATGCCCGGAGTGCTCCAATATTGAGATGCTGACTTTTAATCATTAATACATATGGCCGGATGGGGCTAGCCCGTACACTGTATGATAAAAAAGCTATCCTATATCTATGAACCGGGATATAGCATAGCTTTTTTATTTTTTATTACTATCGATCCGGTGGGGAAGAAAAGAAAAAGCGTTGTGGGGTTCACAACGCCGCTTTCTTAAAGTTATTGAGTTTGCGCCCCGATCATCTCTTTTACCTTCATCAACCGGGTCAGACTGGCGCGTTCGTTCTCATCAAGCTTCATGGTGATGTATTTTATCTTCTCCTCCAGTTGTGGGATCATCACATATTCCAAGGCGTTTACCCGGCGCCTGGTGCGTTCAATCTCCGCAGCCAAAGATTCCACAGTCTTTTCCACCTGCGCCAGTTGAACCAGGGACCTGAAACTGGCGCTCAACAACCTGATGGCTTCATCCAGTTCGCTGGAGGTCTCAGCCAATCCGTAGGGGTAGATATTCTCCACTTTCCCTTCTCCCATCGCCTCCCGGCCACTCTCCACCAGTTCAAAGCGGGGCGCTGCCACACTCATCTTCGTGGTGGTGGTAACCAGAAGTCTAGCTTGAGTCTGGGCGGAACTAATCGCGTTCTCCAGATATTCCCGGGACATGGTCGCCCGGGCCATGGTGAAGCCCATGAACGCCCTGCTCAAACTAGCTTCTACTTCATCACGCAGACGCCGGTTCTCTTCGATCAGCTCTAAAAAAGTCTTCATTAACTCGTCGAGTTTGTCTTTTAATAATTTATGCCCGCGAACGGCCACCCGTTGCCTCTTCTTCAGATTCAACAGTTCCATTCTGGTGGGACTAACCCTGA
>DUOH01000064.1 GCA_012838955.1 Bacillota bacterium
AAAACCAGGGTAATCGCAGCCGTGGTCGTGGTCTTCCCGTGGTCAACGTGCCCGACGGTCCCAATGTTTACGTGCGGTTTGGTCCGCTCAAATTTTTGTTTGGCCATTTTCTTGTATCCCCCTTTATTTTACTTAGGATATATAATAGACAGCGCAAGGCTGTAAAACCTAGACTAATTCTCAATCAATTCCTTAGCCAGATTGGCCGGTACCTCCTCGTAATGGGAGAATTGCATAGTGTACACAGCCCGGCCTTGAGTAATTGACCGGAGAGTTGTGGCGTATCCGAACATCTCGGCAAGAGGCACATATCCCCGGATAACCTGGGCTTTCGCCTGCGGTTCCATGGCTTCAACCCGTCCTCGGCGGGAGTTAAAGTCACCAAGTACATCTCCGAGATAATCCTCGGGGGTGGTTAATTCCACTTTCATAATGGGTTCCAGTAGGACCGGACTTGCTTTCTTACTACCCTCTTTAAAAGCCATTGACCCTGCAATCTTAAAGGCCATCTCCGAGGAGTCGACCTCGTGGTAGGAACCGTCCACCAGTCTCACTTTGACGTCAACTACCGGGTATCCGGCTAAAACCCCATTCTGCATAGCTTCTTTAACCCCGTTTTCCACAGCAGGGACGTACTCCTTGGGTACCACGCCACCGACTATCTTGTTCTCAAAAGCAAAACCGGCGCCGGGCTCATTAGGCTCCATCTCCAGCCAGACATGGCCGTATTGACCACGCCCACCGCTTTGCCGGACAAATTTGCCTTCAATCTTCACAGGTTTCTTAATGGTTTCTCTATAAGCCACCTGAGGCTTGCCAACATTGGCCCCAACTTTAAATTCCCGAAGTAAACGGTCGGTAATAATCTCCAAATGCAACTCACCCATACCGGAAATGATTGTCTGTCCGGTTTCTTGATTGGTTTCCACCCGGAAGGTGGGATCCTCCTCCGCCAACTTACCTAAGGAAACAGCCAGTTTGTCCTGGTCGGCTTTGGTCTTGGGTTCAATGGCAATCTGGATAACGGGCTCAGGAAATTTCATTGCTTCTAAAATGATGGGGTTATTCTCATCGCACAGCGTATCCCCAGTACCCGTATCTTTCCAGCCGACAGCCGCCGCGATATCACCGGCCCGGACTGTTTTAACCTCCGCACGGTGATTGGCGTGCATTCTGAGAATTCGACCGACTCTCTCCCGTGTGCCCTTTGTTGAGTTGTAAATGTAGGAACCGGTAGACAGTTCTCCGGAATAAACCCGGAAAAAGACTAGTTTTCCGACATACGGGTCGGCCATCACTTTAAAGGCCAAGGCGGCAAAAGGTTCGTCGTCAGAGGAGTGGCGAACCAACTCTTCATTATTCACCGGATTGTTCCCGCGGACCGGTGGTATATCCAGGGGTGAAGGGAGGAAGTCCACGACCGCATCCAGCAATAATTGCACACCCTTATTCTTAAAAGCAGATCCGCAAAGCACCGGTGTAATGGCAGCCGCGATCGTCCCCTTCCGTAGAGCCTGTTTTATCTCTTCCTTAGTAATCTCTTCGCCCTCAAGATACTTCTCCATCAAAGCTTCGTCTACCTCAGCCAGGGACTCCAGCATTTTTTCCTTGTATTCGGCGGCCACATCTTTTAAGTCATCAGGGATCTCCTCAGCTTCGCTACGAGTGCCTAAGTCATCTAAATAATGAACAGCTTTGTCTTCAATCAGATCAACAATACCGGTAAAGTGATCCTCCTTTCCGATGGGGATCTGAATAGGTACCGGTTTTGCGCCCAATCGGGTCCGCATCATCTCCAGAACCCGGAAGTAATCAGCGCCTACGCGATCCATTTTATTGACAAAGGCGATTCTGGGCACACCATATTTATCAGCCTGACGCCACACAGTCTCCGATTGCGGTTCGACGCCGCCTACGGAACAAAAGACAGCCACCGCTCCGTCTAAGACCCGCAAAGAACGCTCTACTTCTACAGTAAAGTCCACGTGTCCGGGCGTGTCAATAATGTTAATTTCATGACCGCGCCATTGGGCGGTTGTAGCAGCGGAAGTAATAGTAATCCCCCGCTCTTGCTCCTGAACCATCCAGTCCATGGTAGCCGAACCCTCATGGGTCTCTCCCATCCGATGAACTTTACCGGTATAGAAGAGAACCCGCTCGGTTGTGGTAGTCTTCCCCGCATCAATATGGGCCATAATCCCAATATTTCGCACTAAGTTTAATTGAAATTCCCTAGCCACAAAAAAACCTCCAAGCATCTAAACCTAAAAATACATTAAAGAAAGTAATGAATTCACCAATGAGTTTAGGCAAGCATCGACTCTGATAAACTGTTTTTTGGTGATAGAACGGTATACCGTCACTTGAAAAAACAACTACCAGCGATAATGAGCAAATGCTTTATTGGCTTCCGCCATCTTATGGGTGTCTTCTTTTTTCTTAATCGAAGCGCCCACATTATTAGCGGCATCCATAAACTCAGCAGCTAACCTTTCCTTCATGGTCCTTTCCGCCCTTGCTCTAGCATTTGCCGTGATCCAACGCATCGCCAAAGAAACTCGACGATCCGGTCGTACTTCCATAGGAACCTGATAAGTGGCACCACCTACTCTTCTGGGGCGCACTTCTAGTACTGGCATGACATTCTTCATGGCTTGCTGGAACACTTCCAGCGGATCATTCCCGGTCTTCTCTTTGATTACTTCAAGAGCGCCATAGAATATTTGTTCCGCCAATCCGCGTTTCCCGTCAAGCATGATCTTGTTAATGAATTGTGTAACCAAAGGATCCCCATAAATGGGATCAGGAATAATCTCCCGCTTAAACATTCCTCCGCGACGAGACAACAACTTCAACCCCCTTACCCTTACTTCTTGGCAGTAGCAGTCTTCGGTTTTTTGGCGCCGTATTTGGATCTGGCCTGTTTGCGATCTTGAACACCAGCAGTGTCCAAAGTACCGCGCACTATGTGATACCTGACCCCAGGAAGATCCTTAACACGACCTCCACGAATGAGCACAACAGAGTGTTCTTGTAAATTATGCCCCTCACCCGGAATATAAGCTGTAACCTCTATCCGGTTAGTCAACCGGACCCTCGCTACCTTCCGCAAAGCTGAATTAGGTTTCTTAGGAGTAAAAGTTGATACCCTGGTACAGACACCTCGTTTTTGCGGACTACCTTTTTCTGATTCAAACATTGATTCTTTCTTTGTGTTGTAAGACCAAAGCAGAGCAGGAGCTGAACTTTTCTTTTCCACTTTTTCTCTACTTTTACGAACTAATTGGTTGATGGTTGGCATCATTACACCTCCTTCCTAATTACGAACCAAGGCGACTACTGCGGCGCCCACGTCAATACGGCACATACGTCCGAGCTCTTTTTGGTTGGCCCGGACCACGATGAGTTTGACGTTTTTTCCAAGACAAGCCGCTTTAATCTTACGCAATACCTGATCTTCTATGTCACTGGCCACAAAGACTTTGGTCGCCTTATTCTGTTGTAGAACACGAAGAGTCTGTTTTAAACCTACTACTTTGTTCTCAGTCTCCAGGATAGCTCGTTCCAAGGAACTATCACTCCATCCAACCCAAGAAGGTAATGGGCTTATTAAAACAGAAGACTCAATGAAAATAAAGATTTATCATTATAGTCTGGGTATAAGCCACACACACGAGACCATGCCTCTGCAAATGGATCTTGCGCATGAGCCGGACACTAGCTTATTTTATCACCATTGCAAATCGGTGTCAATAATAATATTGTTACGGTCCATGCGCTCTTCCCCTTCTGACGTGCGTATGTCCGCGAAGATAAGGCCGGAACCAACCTTGTGATTCCCGGCCTTATTTCAAAATCCAAAGAAACTGCGCGTCGAATGATCTACGTGTTTCTCCTTTAAATAATGAACGAAAAGAGTCGTTTAGATCTTATTTAAACCGGAGGCTAGTTTCTCCGTTTGCGCCAGATCCTGCCCGACGCCTCCGGCCAAATTAATCTCTCCAGCGTCCAGATCCCCTTCCTCGGTAAAGGACCCCTCTGTAGCCGAGTCCCTCCCTTCCAGTCCGGGACGGGTGATTTGGGTATTCCTGTACCTGGACATTCCGGTACCGGCCGGAATCAGCTTCCCGATAATGACATTCTCTTTCAAACCGAGGAGCGGATCGGACTTGCCTTTAATGGAGGCCTCCGTAAGCACTCTGGTGGTTTCTTGGAAGGAAGCGGCGGACAGGAAACTCTCCGTGGCTAAAGAGGCTTTGGTAATCCCGAGCAGCACAGGTTTGGCTACAGCCGGAGTCCCACCTGCCTTTTCCACTTCTTCATTTTTGGCTTCCAGTTCAAAAACGTCTACTAAACCACCTGGTAAAAGATCCGTATCTCCTGGGTTATCGACCTTACGCTTGCGCAGCATCTGACGTACAGTGACCTCAATGTGTTTATCATTGATCTCCACGCCTTGAGAACGGTAAACATCTTGCACTTCATGGACCAAGTACATCTGCACGCCTCTTACTCCCTTGATCTTCAGAATATCATGGGGGTTGGCCGAACCCTCGGTCAAACGGTCACCTGCTTCAACTCTACTGCCATCCCTCACTCTAAGCCTGGCGCCGTAAGGAATCTGGTATAGTTTCTCCTCTCCGTCATCAGAGATTACGCTTACTCTGCGCACCCCTTTTACTTCCACTACTTTGACAACACCGGAGATTTCAGTGATCACAGCTTGCCCCTTTGGTTTACGGGCTTCAAACAGCTCCTCCACCCTTGGTAAACCCTGCGTAATATCTTCTCCGGCCACGCCTCCGGTGTGGAAGGTCCTCATCGTCAACTGAGTTCCGGGTTCGCCAATGGATTGGGCGGCAATGATCCCAACTGCTTCACCCACATCCACCAGACGCCCGGTGGCCAAGTTTCTTCCATAACATTTAGCACAGACGCCATGAGGTGTGCGGCAAGTCAGAACCGACCGGATCAGTACCTTTTCCAGACCGGCTTCGGCTATGCGTTTCGCGGTGTTTTCATTAATCAACTCATTATATTTAACCAATACTTCACCGGTCTCCGGGTGTTTAATATCTGCCGCCGCCACTCTACCAGTCAGGCGTTCATGCAAGGGCTCGATCACTTCATTACCATCCATGATGGCGCTGACATTAATGCCTTCCCTGGTGCCGCAGTCAATTTCACGCACAATCACATCCTGGGCCACATCCACCAAGCGTCTGGTCAAGTAGCCGGAATCCGCCGTTCGCAGAGCGGTGTCAGCCAAACCTTTACGCGCGCCATGCGTGGAAATGAAGAATTCCAAAACGGTCAAGCCTTCCCGGAAATTGGCTTTAATAGGCAGGTCAATAATACGCCCGGACGGATCCGTCATTAATCCCCGCATCCCGGCCAACTGGGAAAGCTGAGAAACGTTACCCCGCGCACCGGAAGTGGCCATCATAAAGACGGGATTAAAGTAATCCAAATTACTGATCATGGCGTTCGTCGTATCTTCTTTGGCTTTTGTCCAGATGTCAATGAATCTTTGGTACCTTTCTTCCGCAGTGATTAAGCCCCTCCGGAATTGCTGCTCGACCTGTTCAACCTGGTTTTCAGCTTCTTGAATGATCTTCTCTTTGTCCTCGGGAATCAGAATGTCTTTCACAGCAATAGTCGTTCCGGAACGAGTGGAATACCGGAAACCCAACCTCTTAATCTGGTCCAAAATCTCAGCCGTCCGCTGTGTATCATACTCCCGGCAAATCTCTGCCACCAGATTGCCCAGTTCTTTCTTACCGATTCCTTCGTCACCGACCTTGGCGAAGGCACGATCAATGATCTCCTTATCAAGATTGGTTTCTTCCCGAAAGATTAAACGTCCAGCCGAAGTTTGAACTATCCCTCTCTCGGTTCGTACCTTTATTTTGGCATGTAGATCAATATATTTGTTATCATAAGCCAGAATAGCCTCACGAGCGGAGGAAAAGAGTTTTCCCTCGCCCTTTGCGCCATCCCGTAATATGGTCAGGTAATAACACCCTAGCACCATATCCTGGGTTGGAGTGGCCAAGGGTCGCCCGTTGGCGGGTGATAATATATTATGAGCGGAAAGCATTAAAATCCTGGCCTCCGCTTGGGCCTCCGCAGATAAGGGAACATGCACGGCCATCTGGTCCCCGTCAAAGTCGGCGTTATAGGCGGTGCAGACCAGGGGATGAATCTGAATGGCGCGGCCTTCCACTAATACCGGCTCAAAGGCCTGGATCCCCAGACGGTGCAGAGTCGGTGCCCTGTTTAAAAGGACAGGATGTTCCTTAATGACCTCTTCTAATACATCCCATACTTCTTCCCTGGCTCTTTCCACCATTCGTTTAGCACTCTTAATATTATGAACAAACCCTTTATCCACCAACATTTTCATGACAAATGGCTTAAAAAGCTCTAAAGCCATTTCTTTGGGTAATCCGCATTGATGCAGCTTTAATTCGGGGCCGACTACAATCACGGAACGGCCCGAATAATCCACTCTCTTTCCTAAGAGGTTTTGACGAAAGCGCCCTTGCTTCCCTTTGAGCATATCACTGAGGGATTTAAGCGGACGATTCCCGGGACCAGTCACCGGTCTGCCTCTTCTTCCGTTGTCAATCAATGCGTCTACCGCTTCCTGCAGCATCCGTTTTTCATTCCGAACGATAATATCAGGCGCCCCTAATTCCAGTAGACGCTTTAGCCGGTTATTCCTGTTGATTACCCGGCGGTAGAGATCATTCAAGTCGGAGGTGGCAAACCGCCCACCGTCCAACTGAACCATTGGACGCAATTCCGGAGGGATGACGGGAATCACATCCATAATCATCCACTCAGGTCTATTCCCCGATTTTCTAAAGGATTCAACCACTTCCAAACGGCGTATGGCTCTGATCCGTCGCTGTCCACTGACTTCTTTCACTTCTTTTCGTAACTCACGGGACATCTTTTCCAGATCCAACTCTTTTAACAAGGCTTTAATACCTTCCGCGCCCATTAAAGCCTTGAATTCGTCACCGTACTTTTCCCTGGCTTCTCTATACTCATTCTCTGATAACAGTTGTTTCTTCAACAACCCGGTATTTCCGGGATCTGTTACCACAAAGGAGGCAAAATAGAGCACCTTCTCTAAGGATCGGGGTGACATATCAAGCAAGAGTCCCATCCGGCTTGGTATCCCCTTAAAATACCAGATGTGTGAGACCGGAGCCGCCAGTTCAATATGGCCCATTCGTTCCCGGCGCACTTTGGATCTGGTAACTTCAACTCCACAGCGGTCACAGACTATTCCTTTGTAGCGGACACGTTTATATTTTCCGCAGTGACATTCCCAGTCTCGCTGCGGTCCGAAGATCTTTTCACAAAATAATCCTTCTCTTTCCGGCTTTAGTGTCCGATAGTTGATTGTTTCCGGCTTTTTCACTTCCCCGCTTGACCAAGCTCGAATCTGTTCCGGTGAAGCAAGCCCAATACTAATGGCCTCAAAATTGTTGGCGTCCAACAAGGATCTACTCCCCCTTTGACGCAATTTTTTTTACCTATCCGTCTACGGTCAGGTGAATGAGTCTATTGTTCTTGTACTACGTATCAAAAGGATACAACCTAAAGAATTTAGGCTGGAAATGTGCCTCAGGAAGATCTCTTCAAATCGTCATCATCGTCGTCCGCTGTTTCGAAGTCTGAATCCTCGGAGTCTTCTTCCCAATCCGGATCTTCGTCTATATCCTCAATATCCTCATCAAGGTCATCTTCATCAAAGTCATCGGCTGTTTCAGGGGACTCTTCCTCATCGAACTCTTCTTCCCGTTCGATATCGTCTAGATCATCATCGGATTCCTCCGATTCTTCGGCCTCAGCCCCGTAACCTCTTTTTTGATCAGCTTCTCCCCGTACGGATGGGCCTTCGATTTCCAGGCCTAACTCCTTCGCCATTTCCCGGACGTCGTCGTCATCATCCTTAAACTCCACTTCCTGGTCTTCTTCAGAAAGAACCCGCACATTCAAACCGAGGCTTTGCAACTCTTTGATTAAGACCTTGAAAGACTCGGGCACTCCCGGTTCAGGAATATTCTCCCCTTTTACAATTGCTTCGTAGGTCTTGACCCGACCGACCACATCGTCAGATTTTACCGTTAATAGTTCTTGCAGAGTATAGCTGGCACCATAGGCCTCCAGCGCCCAAACTTCCATCTCACCGAATCTTTGCCCTCCGAATTGGGCTTTACCACCCAGAGGTTGCTGTGTGACCAGGGAATAAGGTCCGGTAGATCTGGCATGGATTTTATCATCAACCAAGTGCGCCAACTTCAGCATATAGATATAGCCCACAGTAATGCGGTTGTCAAACTCTTCGCCGGTACGTCCGTCATACAAGGTGATTTTACCGTCTTCGCTCAGACCGGCCTTTCGGAGAAAAGCAGTGATATCCTCCTCGGTAGCGCCATTAAAGACCGGAGTGGCGACATGCACTCCCAAAGCCTTCGCCGCCCATCCTAAATGAGTCTCCAAAACCTGACCGATGTTCATCCGGGAAGGAACACCCAAAGGATTAAGGACGATCTCCACCGGAGTTCCGTCCGGTAAGAACGGCATGTCCTCTACAGGCAGAATTTTGGAGATGACCCCCTTATTCCCATGCCTGCCGGCCATCTTATCTCCTTCGGAAATCTTCCGTTTCTGCGCCACATAAACCCGGACCAATTGATTGACGCCCGGAGATAGTTCATCTCCGTTTTCCCTGGAAAAGACCTTAACATCCACAACCTTTCCGGATTCGCCATGAGGAACCTTTAAAGAGGTATCCCTTACTTCTCTGGCTTTTTCGCCGAAGATCGCCCGCAATAGACGTTCTTCCGCTGTCAGCTCGGTTTCTCCTTTCGGGGTAACTTTCCCTACTAAAATATCTCCCGGACGCACCTCGGCGCCAACCCTAATGATACCGTTTTGATCCAAGTCGTCCAAAGAGCCCTCGGAAACATTGGGAATATCCCTGGTAATCTCCTCAGCTCCCAGTTTTGTATCACGCGCTTCACACTCATACTCTTCAATATGAATAGAGGTGAAAACATCATCAGTGACTAACTTTTCACTGATTAAGATGGCATCCTCGTAATTATAGCCTTCCCAAGTCATGAAGGCGACCAAGACATTACGCCCTAAAGCCAGCTCTCCTTGTTCAGTGGAAGGACCGTCAGCAATGACCTGCCCTGCCTCTACTCTCTGCCCGACTTGCACGATGGGGCGCTGGTTAATACAAGTTCCCTGATTGGAGCGTTTAAATTTGTGTAGCTTGTGCACATCAATCTTTCCATCGTCTTTCCGGACAACGATTTGATCGGCGCTGACCCGCTCAATTATACCAGGTGCATTAGCCAACTCCACCACACCCGAATCCAACGCCGCCTTATATTCCATGCCCGTTCCCACATAGGGGGCTTGTGTCTTCAGCAGCGGAACAGCCTGCCTTTGCATGTTCGAACCCATCAAAGCCCGGTTGGCGTCATCATTCTCCAAAAAAGGAATAAGCGCAGTAGCGATACTCACCAACTGTTTCGGGGAGACATCCATCAAATCAACTTCTTCGGCAGGAACCACCAAGATCGCTTCTTTAAACCGAACAGAAACCTTACTATTGATAAATTGACGGGTCTCCGGGTCAAAAGCCTCATTGGCCTGGGCAATGATGTATTTATCCTCTTCATCCGCTGTTAAATACAGGATTTCATCGGTCACCTTTCCTTTAATCACCTTACGATAAGGGGTTTCGATGAAACCGTACTCATTAACCCGCGCATAGGTTGTCAATGAGCCGATCAGCCCAATATTTGGTCCCTCAGGAGTTTCAATAGGGCACATCCGCCCATAGTGCGAATGGTGCACGTCACGCACTTCAAAGCCCGCCCGTTCCCTAGACAGACCCCCTGGACCCAAGGCGGACAAACGTCTTTTATGGGTCAACTCTGCCAGCGGGTTGTTCTGATCCATAAACTGCGATAGCTGGCTGGAACCGAAGAATTCTTTGATCGCCGCTACCACCGGCCGAATGTTAATCAAAGCCTGCGGAGTAATGGCATCCATGTCCTGGATGGTCATGCGCTCACGGACAACTCTTTCCATCCGGGAAAGTCCGATCCTGATCTGATTCTGGAGCAGTTCACCGACGCTCTTCAATCTTCTATTTCCTAAGTGATCAATGTCGTCTACTTCTCCCTCGCCCTCCAAAAGCCCGAGAAGATAGCGGACAACCGCTTCTACATCTTCAACAGTGAGGGTTTTAACCGCTTCCACCGCGGGCGTCTCTTGGCCGTCTTCATCGATATGAGCCGGAACCGATTTAGGCGGTAAATTCAAATTAAGTTTTTTATTGATTTTATAACGTCCCACGGCAGCAAGATCATATCTTTTGGGGTCAAAAAACAAGGTTTCAAAGAGCGAACGGGCGCTATCAACAGTAGGCGGTTCTCCTGGGCGCAGCCGTTTATAGATTTCAATCAGCGCCTCCTCTTGAGTCTGCGTATTGTCCCGTTCGAGTGTAGCCTGGATTGCTTCGTGATTGTCGAATTTCTCCATAAGTTGCACATTATTACCAAGGCCAACGGCTTTCAATATGACGGTAACCGGAAGCTTTCTGGTCCGGTCGATCCGGACATATAAGGCATTGTTTAGGTCAAACTCAAACTCAAGCCAAGCTCCGCGATTAGGGATAATACTGGCTGAATAGATCTCCTTCCCACTGGTGTCCATGGTCTTTCCAAAATATACACCCGGAGAGCGTACCAACTGACTGACGATCACTCTTTCCGCTCCGTTTATAATGAAGGTGCCTTTCTCGGTCATTAAGGGAAAATCTCCCATAAAGACCTCCTGTTCTTTTACTTCACCAGTTTCTTTGTTTATTAATCTGACTTTTACACGCAAAGGCGCGGCATAATTGGCATCCCGCTCTTTACACTCATCAACCTCATATTTAGGTTCGCCCAAAGTATAATCGATGAACTCAAGAACCAGATTGCCCGTAAAATCTTGAATTGGAGAAATGTCCCGAAAAACCTCACGCAGGCCTTCATCCAAAAACCACTCATATGATTTTTGTTGAATCTCAATGAGGTTCGGCATTTCCAGAATTTCTTGGGTCTTAGCAAAGCTAACCCGCTCCCTTTTCGTGCTGGCAGTGGTCCCCGGCAAACTCCTCACCTCTTCCGCTTGTTTTTAATAAGCTCTGTAACGCGCTAGATACAAGCGCGCTGTAGCGCCTAGACAGTGTCCCGGTCATACGTACGTAAAAATCAACCGTAGTTACCCACGTGAATAAAGAAAAAAACAGCGAAAAGCAAGGGCAATCACTGGCTCATTATGCTGCGCATTCGTTTATGCGGGGCCCCGGAATAAACCGGCGTACACCAAGGCGAATACGTCCACGATAATGCCAGTAAACACGTTCACGAATACATCACTACTCGCGCCCTCGCTTACGGCCGTAACATACTTTTCTCATATAAATATGAAGGTGTCTAATAATAACTCACCTACAAATTAATCATTCTGCCTATATACACCTTGAATGCCTCAAGGATTGCTAAGAAATTGTTTTCTTAAAGAATAGACCTTCGTCAGTAGAGAAAATCCTATGTAAGAAGTCTATAAATTCCATCAGGGTATAAAAAGGGAGCTTAAGTTTCAGCATTACATAATGCTATCATTTGACTATATCCTTGTCAAGGATTTTTTTAAGATTTTCGGAGAATTTTTATAAAAAAAAGAGGAGTAATAATTACTCCTCTTTACCCCGCGATCACCTTGACCTTCATAATTACTTCAGTTCTACAGTAGCGCCGGCCTCTTCCAGTTTGGCTTTTATTTCCTCTGCGTCTTTCTTGGCAATCCCTTCCTTAATCGGCTTCGGCGCGCTATCCACTAATTCTTTGGCTTCTTTCAAGCCTAAACCGGTTATTTCGCGGACAACCTTAATCACGTTAATCTTCTTATCCCCGGCGGAACTCAGAATGACATCAAATTCGCTCTTCTCTTCAGCCTGTGCTTCGGCAGGAGCAGCGCCAGGAGCGGCAGCTACCGCTACAGGAGCAGCTGCGGATACACCAAACTCTTCCTCAAAAGCCTTTACCAACTCATTCAATTCCAAAACAGTCATTTCCTTAACAATTCCCAAAACATCTTCTACTTTAGACATTTAATTTACCTCCTTAATATCTACTTAAATAAATTTTGTTATTCTACCACATTCCCATAGACCAAAAGATCTATCTCGTATCGCACGTAACAGGCGATACACGGAAATACGTTGGCCTACATGAAATGCACAACTTATGCCTCTCCACCTTGTTTCTTCCTGACAGCCTCCAATACATAGACTGTATTGCGGAGCGGAGCGGAAAGGACATTGACCAAATTCCTGATCGGAGCCTGCAAGAGGCCGACAATCTGAGCAAGCAGAGCCTCTTTGGACGGAAGTTTCGCTAAAGAATTCACCATATTTAAATCGATGACCTTTCCTTCAAGCAGACCACCTTTTAATTCAAGGCTCT
>DUOH01000001.1 GCA_012838955.1 Bacillota bacterium
CAGCGGTATGGCTCTTTTCCCGATCATGAAGGGCATCCAGAAAGGCCCCGCCTTTTCTGCCTACATTCTGCGTTTGCAGCCGCTCAGTGATGGGTGGCGGTGATTCCCCGCCTGTCCGCTTGACACGCAAACCTGATCACCACTCAATGTTCAGATTTTTTCGAAGGATTCCACCTTTAACACAAAGATAGTGGCCCCCCCTACCTCAACCTCAATCGGGCTGGGAATGTAACTGTTAATCGTGCGCTCCACGCCTGCCAAGGGACTATACAGCCGTTTTTTCGTACGGCAAACCTCCTTGATGAGATCAACTACCTCTTGAACTTTTGCTTCTTCAGTACCGATCAGTAAAGTAGTATTGCCCTGCCGCAAAAACCCCCCGGTACTAGCCAGTTTTGTGGCGGTATGTCCTTTCTCCGTCAAAGCGCTGAGGAGAGCGTTTACTTCTTGATCCTGCACCATGGCAATGACCATCCGCATAGTTTTCCCCTCCCTTCAACTCATTAAGTAGGCGCGGGCAAAATGCCCCCATACGATCTCCCCGATCTCCCCGATACTTTTGCCGCCGCACTCAATCAGCTTTACCCTATAAGGCTCTTCTGCGGCCAAGTGAAGATATCCTTCATACACCCGTTCCAGGAAAGCCCGGCCTTTGGCCTCCATCCGGTCATTACCGGTCCGGGCGTTTCGTTTTGTAACCCTGGTCCAACATTCCTCAGGACTAAGAGTAAATAGGAAAGTTAAATCCGGTTTCAACCCGTCCGTGGCAATCCCGTCCGCCGCCCGTAAAACGGTAAGATCCAGTCCCGAGCCATACCCCTGATAAGCCACTGTAGAATCGGAGAATCGCTCACAGATGACCATCTTTCCCTCGGCCAATGCCGGTCGGATAACGGTGAAGATATGTTGGGCGCGGGCGGCGGAATATAGTAAAGCCTCGGTCCTCGGGGAGACTTTCTCTCCATAATCAGTCAGCAAAATCTCACGGATCTTTTCCGCTACCACTGTTCCCCCAGGCTCTCTGGTTAAGACCGGGTCATAACCGGCGGCTTGTAAACGTTCGGCAAAGAGACGGGCTTGGGTACTCTTGCCCGTACCATCAACACCTTCAAAGGTCACAAAAATCCCTTTCATCGCCTCTATCGCATCCTATCTAAAGGAAAATCTCTTATGAACCGGCCACTATTTTAATAGTCCCGGTATCAACCCCTCGCAGATATCCCCCGCTTTTTTGCAGAGCCCTCCCCCACTCCACCAAGTCAGGATTGATCCGTTCGCCCGGAACCCAGAGTGGAATACCGGGGGGGTAGGCTGCTACCACGCTGGCGGCGATCTTGTCACCGGCCTCCTCCAAACTAATATGCGCGGCGGGTGCCTGAAATGCCTCTCTGGGTGACAATTCAAGCGTTCCATTATGCCAGGGGGGCGGAGTAAACTCCCCATCCCGGTCCTGCCAACCGGAGAAACAATCTTTCTCTCCACACCGGGAAACGGCTACTCTCCGGCAGGCTTGAATCAGCGCATCGACTTCTTCCTCCTCTTGCGCATAGGAGATAAAAAAGTAGAGATAATCCCCGTCCGCATACTCCGGTTGAATACGAAACCCGTGGCAGAGGACTTCCTCTGCTTGCCAACTGGATAAACCCAACGGCCGGAAAGAAAGAATCACCTTGGTCGGGTCACAACCATAACCAGCCGGAAGTTCCCCGGCAGGAAAGACCCGTAAACCCGGTATGTCCCGTAACTCCCTGCGCACCTTCGCGCCCAGGCGTGCGGCTGTGGAGAACATACGCTCCCCATGGAAGAAAAGTTCCCTCCGGGCGGAATCCAAGGAAGCCAGGAGAAGATAGGACGGACTGGTTGTCCCCAGTATTTGCAAGGACTCGGCAATCCGTTGCGGATCGAGGCGCCCCGGCTCCCCGGAGACACCATTTCCCATGTGAAGCATGGCGGTTTGCGTCAAAGAGCCCAGCATTTTATGGAATCCCCACACCCAAAGGTCAGCGCCGACCGTAGCCGCTTCCGGCACACCGAAAAAACGCAGATGTCCACCGTGGGCTTCATCAATGAGCAGGGGAAGATTATGCTTCCGGACTACACCCGCCATCTGGGCCACCGGCCCATATAGACCGCTGTAACCGGGGTTGGTCAGAAAAACACCGGCTACTCCGGGCGATTCGAGGATTGCCTCTTCCAAAACTTCCGGCGCAGGCAAGGCCGGGAGGCCTTCTATCCACCGCGGAGAAATGAAACGGGGTTTCATTCCGGAGAGGATAAGGCCGTTAATCACCGACAGATGACAATCCCTGGAGATAATCACCTCCCGTCCGGGGGCGTTCAGCCCAAGAAAGGAGGCGGCAATCCCGATACTGGCACCGTTTACCAGAAAAAAAGAGGTCTGTGCGCCAAAAGCCTCCGCCGCCAAACGTTCTGCGGCTTTCAGCAGAAAATCCGGATCATTTCCGTAATTGATCTCCCGCAGTTCCGTTAAGTCAAGAGAGAACAAGTCCCTACCAAACTGACGAAAAAGAGGCGCTATGCCCTTCCCCCCGCGGTGCCCTGGCATATGAAACTGAATCATTTCGCGCGCGCGGATCCGGGCCGCATATTTCATCAACCCTTCAAGTAAAGGAGCTGTGCTTTGATCAAATTTCTGCTTCATAAAGATAAAAATTCGACAAAGAAACCGTAGTTTCCTTTCCTCCATAAGAAAAACCCCGGCCTATTAATTAGGTTCCGAGGTCTTCGCGGGCGAATCCACATCCGACTCTGATTCTGTGATTAACTCTTTTTTCGGCTCAGCCGTCCATCTGGCCCACAAATCACGCAGGCCCGCAAGGCATCTCCCATAATCGTCATCATTCGGCTTCAACTTTATCAAACGGCTTTCACAGGCCAGGCAGAACATTTCCCCATGGATCCGCAGCCCGTCCAGGGCCGGTTTCCCACATAGGATACAGATTAATTTCTCCGTCATCTCTCACACCTCACCGGGATATCATATTCCCGGCCAGTCTGACAAGTGCCTGTCCGGAAAGTTAGATCCAAGTTTTTAAATAACATAAAGTGATCAGTCCCGGCAAGCCCAGAAAGCCGCAGAATACAATGGTGTATGGGTTTAAAGGGAGGAAAAAGCCGAATAAACCCGCCAGGGCGTTGAATATCATCAGAAGGACCAGACCGATGGCTGAACGCTGCAGGATCCGCCAGGCCAAAGTCAAAGGCGATCGGACTATCCCCCCCGCTAAAACCAGGATAAATATGATGAGCATATAGATTGGCAATCCTTCCGCAGCCAAAGCCTCACCCCCGCTAAAAGACGCGCGCGCGTCCATAATCCTCAACCTTCTCCGGGATCTGCTTCCCTAATACTTGCTCCTCGCGGATTTTTTTGAGAAGGTACACATAACGCTTTTCCGCCGCCTCCAGGGCATAAATGGCATGGTCGATCAGATCCGGCTCCGTAACTGTATTAAAATACTCCCGCGCCGACTTCCATTCTTGCCGTGCTTCCTCCACCAGGAGATAGTCTTCATCTACCTGTGCGGCGCGGGAATACTCTCTTAACCTGCGAATCAAGTCAACTACCTTGAGCAGCGCCTCATTCTTGATCTCCATTCATCTCCCTCCCCTTTGCTTCTATTATTTACCCCGGGAGGAAGAATATACACTCGTGGCTCGTAACTCGTTGCTCGTCGCTCGTGTTGAAAGAATGCTGTTATTTGATTCTCTTTGGGTTCGTTGTGGCTTGTTACTCGTTTTTCTGTGCTGTTACTTGACTCTCTGCTTTGGTTGCTCGCCGCCTGTCACTCACTACTTGTATTGAAAACATGCTGCTATTTGGTTCTCTTTAGGATTCGCCGCTGGTAATTTTTGCGCAGTAAAATTATTTGCGCGCCTCGTAACTTATTTTTTATGCATACCATTGCTTACCCATTACTTATCCTATTTATTCTTCCTTACTCTTCAGCCAAAATCCTACAATTGTCGGTTTACGCTTTACCACTATTACGGCTAAGAGAATCACGCCGATCAGCGTCCATATCGGCCATGACAAGGCCTTATCGCTTTTGGGTCCCACCGGGTACAGGCAAGCCGGAGTACCTGCAGCCGCCATCTCCAACTGATTAACCTGAGAATGCTTGCCCGTTGCCGGGGCCAACAGATCCAAGACCCGCGGCTCGCCTTCTTCATCAACTCCGCCGCCGAAGACCCAATCACCCGGATCTTTCTTTACATCTCTGAAGAAGCCCGGCCCAAATCCGTCATAGGAGCCGACCAAGACATAGTAATGCCAATCCGGCTGTGGACGGCCGATTAATCTTTCTGGAACTACCACTCTAATGGTTTGCCCGTCTGGTAACAATTTTGGAGAGAGACCGGCCTTTTCCAGCTCCCCTTTGGGGCCGGGGTAATACAAGGCACTGTTTTCCCAGGCAATTAAGGTAATTGCGTATTTCCACGGATGACGTTCGGTGAAGATGACCTCAGGCCCATCGTCTATAGGTTTAACGAATCCGTTTTTTCCGGTGGAGATGTAGATGTGAATCACCGGATGAATGAACCCCTCCGGCGCGACCCATGGATTGGTGACCGTATGGATGGTGACGTCAAAATTTACCCTCGCTTCCTCTGCTTCTGATACTTTAAAGCTTAACAAATCAAAAAGGCCCTTGTATGGTTGAAATGCTTTATTTCGCGGATAGACATATGTACCCGGTCCGTAATCGTCGCCCTCCGGGTCTACGGCTTCAAAAAAAACATGTCCATTGTTTGTTGCGCGCGTGCGCGCCTCTTCCCCGAAGGCAGGATTAATCAACAAGCCAAATACACATAATAGGAATATAATTTTTCGCACCACACCTCACCCCTTCATCCCTAAACTTATTCTCAAAGGCGCTATACTATGCTAACTGTAGTCGGCAACTATCATTCCTTAAGTGCGGGCAAGGGTGATTAGGATGATGAAAATGGAAGAGCATACACTGGAGAAGAAATATATTGTAGAAGCGTTCATCGAGATCCCAAAAGGCGCCCAGAATAAATACGAATTTGATGAACTACGTGGTCGTTTTCGTCTGGACCGGGTTCTCTATTCTCCCGTCCATTATCCGGCGGATTATGGATTCATCCCTGACACCTTGGCGGAAGACGGAGACGCCTTGGATATCTTGGTCCTAATCTCCAACCCCACCTTCCCCGGATGCTCCGTTCCCGCCCGGGTAGTCGGCGCCCTTTCCATGCAGGACGACAAGGGAGTCGACACTAAAATCCTCTCTGTGGCGGCGGTCGATCCCAGACTGGTTCATGTCCGCTCCTATCGGGATCTCCAACCCCACCTGATTAAAGAGGTAGAATATTTTTTTCGCCGATATAAAGAGTTGGAAGAGAAGGTCTCTCAGATTGGAGCCTGGGCGGGGGCGGAACAAGCTATTACGTTAATTGAAACTGCCCGGGCCAGGTGGAAAAGGAAAAACACAGGCCATTAGGCCTGTGTCCCGAGGCGCAAAATCCTGTGAAGTAAGATGAGCTTACGTAGTAAGATGAGCTTACGAAAGATTACTGCTCCCGTATTTTTTTAACGCTTGAACCAACGCTTTGGCCAATTCAACGGCTGCTCCGGCGTCTTCGGAGTAGCCATCCGCCCCAATCCGGTCGGCATATTCCTGTGTCACCGGAGCGCCGCCGATCATGATCTTCACCTGTTCACGTAGACCTGCTTCGTCTAAGGCGGCAATCGTCTCTCTCATCGCCGGCATGGTCGTGGTGAGCAAAGCCGACAAGCCCACCACATCCGGACAATGGCTCCGCACCGCCTCCACAAACTTCTCCTCGCTCACATCCGCGCCAAGGTCAATCACTTCAAACCCAGCGCCCTCCAGCATCGTGGCCACCAAATTTTTACCGATATCATGATGATCGCCGCGAACCGTACCGATCACTACCCGGCCGCGCTTGGGCGCGCCTCCTTTGGTCAGAAGTGGCTGGAGAATCTTCAACCCGGCCTGCATGGCGCGGGCCGCCAGCATCACTTCAGGCAAAAAAACCTCATTATTCTTAAACTTTTCTCCGACCAGTTCCATAGCTGGAATCAAACCGGCATTAATAACCGTCTCCGCGGTAGTTCCCGCTTTTAACGCCGTCTGCACAATCTCCTCCACCCGGCTGGGGTTCCCGGCCAGTAGGGCTTCGGAGAAACCATAATCCTCACTCACTATTCCAACCTCCAATCCAAGTTAAGCTGGTTCAGATCTTATTCCAAGATGACTAATGGCTCCCCAACCGTCACTAGTTCTCCTTCTTTTACACACAAGGTTTTAACCTGTCCATCCAGAGGCGAGGGGAGGATAATCTCCTCATCTCCCACCCTGAGCCGGGCAATATCCTGATCAATCTCCACATGTTGACCGGGTTGAATAAACCATTTGAGTAGAAGCCCCCCGTCCATTTCAGGAAAGATATAAGGTAACTTAATTTCAGCCATGACTTATCTCCCTCCTACCGGCAAGATCCCGTTTTCTTTCATAAGAAAGGAAAACCCAACCAACTCGTTGATTATACCTTATTAACAAATAAACTGTTTGTCAATGCCCTTTCTAGATAGAAACAGTTAATGTGAAATTTATTATTCCACATAAATTTCGGTAACCCCTTTACTTTCATGCATTATTCACAAACTCTTTTCTTCCAGGTTTATTTATAATTGATCAAAGACAAAATAGATGAAGCGCCCACACTTACGATTTTATTAACTTTTCTTTCCGATAGGAGATGGCAGATGGAAAAGAAGCTGAAGCCCACAATCTGGGTGTTAACTGCAGTACCATTTATTATGGTGTTGGGAAATTCCATGCTCATTCCGGTTCTCCCCGCTATCCAAGAAGAACTGGAGATCAATCTGTTACACGCCGGACTACTGATTACAGCCTTCTCCATTCCCGCCGGAATCTTCATTCCCTTAGCCGGTATTATCTCGGATCATATAGGCAGAAAAAAAGTAATGGCCCCGGCTCTGGTCGTCTATGGAATCGGGGGGATCCTGGCCGGATTAGCTGCCGTCTTAATAGAAAAACCCTACCCTTATATTTTGGGGGCACGGATCATTCAAGGCCTGGGAGCGGGCGGCACCTACCAACTGGCCATGGCTCTGGCCGGTGATCTAATCAAAGGCAAAGAGCGCGCGGCTGTGCTTGGGCTGCTCGAGGCCGGAAACGGCCTGGGTAAAGTAATCAGCCCCTTGGTCGGCGCTACCGTCGGTCTGATCTCCTGGTATATGCCTTTTTTTGTCTATGGAGTCCTGGCCATCCCCGTCGCCGCCTTGGTCTACTGGGTAGCCAAAGAGCCGGCCAATAGTAAAAAAGCTCAATCCACCGGTGAATACCTTAAGAACCTGGCCAGCATCTTTAAACAAAAAGGAGTAAATCTCTCGATGGCCTTTCTCTGCGGCATGCTGGTCCTTTTTTCCCTCTTTGGCTTGTTGAGTTTTTTATCGGACCTACTGGAAAAGACCTACCATTTTAAAGTCTTTAGCAGAGGTTTGATTATCGCCGTCCCTGTTTTAGTCATGGCCATCTCCGCATATATCTTGGGCACAGTGCTTAAAGCCCATTTAGCCCGGATCCTGAAATGGACCATTCTGGGCGGATTACTTATGGTCGGGACGGGGCTCTTCCTCTTTCCCCTGGTGAACGGAGTCGTCTTCAAGGTAGGTGTTTCCACCCTGATCGGGCTGGGGACCGGAGCGGTCTTGCCCTCCTTGAATACGCTCATCACCTCCTCCGCGCCCACCAGCGAACGGGGACTGGTCACCTGCCTCTATGGCACCGTCCGTTTCTTCGGGGTAGCCATCGGCCCGCCGCTCTTCGGGTTAATTGATCATTACGGGCAGGCCCCCATTTTCTGGGTAACCGCCGCTCTGATCCTCCTGGCTTTCCTCCTCACCTTTTTTCTAATTAATCCCCAAAAGGTCCTTCCCCAACAGATGCAGGAGGGGAATTAAAACCGGAGAACCGGCAAAAGCCTTTACTCTAATAGTAAAAACAGTTGGCCAGGCGTTCAACACCAGATTCTCAATCCGGCCTTTTCCTTCTGCAACAAGCAACGAATAGACCGGATACAAATATTAAGGAGGATACAATCTATTATGAAACTGCAAGAACTTACGGAAAAACCCGATCTCTTCACCGGAGGCCACCGGGCGTGCGCAGGATGCGGCTTTCCTATCCTCATCCGTTTGGTAATGAGTGTGGTTGATACCCCGGTCGTAGTGGGAGCGGCCACCGGATGCCTCTCAGTCACCACCGCGCTCTACCCTTACAGCTCTTGGCGCGTACCCTTTATCCATAATGCCTTTGAAAACGCAGCCGCCACCATCAGTGGAGTGGAGGCCGCCTACTGTACTTTCAAACGCCGGGGAAGACTGAACACGGAGATCCGCTTTATTGCTTTTGGTGGCGATGGCGGTACCTATGACATTGGGTTACAGTCTCTCTCCGGCACCATGGAGAGAGGCCACCGGATCCTTTATATTTGCTACGACAACGGCGCCTATGCCAATACCGGCATCCAAAGATCTAGCGCCACTCCGCGCGGAGCCAATACCACCACTACCCCTGTGGGAAAAAAAAGCTACGGCAAAATCCGACCCCGTAAAAATCTGACCTACATCATGGCCGACCACGGCATACCATATGTGGCGCAAGCCGCCATCTCTCATTGGCGCGACCTGATGACCAAGACAAAAAAAGCTCTAGAGACTGAAGGACCCTCCTTTATAAATGTGATGGCCCCCTGTCGTCTAAGTTGGGGAAATAATCCGCAAGAAACTGTGGATCTGGTGGAAGAGGCCGTCAACTCCTGCTGTTGGCCGTTGTTTGAAGTAGAGAACGGCAAGTGGCGTCTGAATTTCAAGCCCAAAACCAAAACCCCGTATCACCACTGGCTCCGTCGTCAAACCCGTTTCCGCCATTTATTCCACCCGACAGAGAATGAAGAGCTTATCCAAGATCTCCAAGCTGAAGTGGATCGGAATTGGGAAGAACTTTTAAGCCGTTGTCAGTAGAGGATGGCCGCCATGGGTGGCATGAAATTGAAAAACACCTACTCATAGTAAGTAGGTGTTTTTCATAATCATTCGACCTTCCGTCCAATGGATATTTACTTTATTATATATTCTTATTCTCCAACCGTCTCATAACCTGCCTGGTTGTGCCCGCTTGTCATCGGCAACTCTGTTGAGGTGATGGTAGCCAACTGGAATAACCGGAACCAGTCACCGGCCGCAGTCGCTAACTCCTCTTTCCGGTGCGCCATGTTTTCCCAGGCCCGCCACCGTAGGCGCACTTCTTCTCCTTGATTCTTCGGTTTCTCCTCCATAGTCAGATGACAGACGGGAGGAAAAAGCACACACCACCAATTCCGGCCGTTTCCTTCTCCTAGGATTACCTGGAGGGCATTGTATTCTCCAGCCGGCAGAACGCCAAAGGGATACTCTTTTTCCGGAAAAGTAAACCTACCAATCCGGATCCTTGCCGAGTAATCATAACCATTTCTGCGCAGTTCATCCAGGGCCGCAGTTTGCAAATGACGGCGCTTTTGCTTTAAAAGGTCCAGCGCTGTAGCGCCCTTTTCAAGCTGAATGAGGTGTTCTGTCTCCCGCAGTATTCTATCTCTTACCAATAGCTTAACTTGTTGATCAGTAGTTTGATCGCTATTCGCAATTATATGCAAACGAATGAGATTATTACTGGTAAAAGCCACATTCGCCTGTGACTGGTTCATCTTCGCCATGATCTCTTCACTAACCCATTCTCCACAGAGCAAACAGAGAAGGCAGAGGATGATGAGGATGATTCCGGTCACCGCACGCACGCGAATGCGTGCGTGTTTACGTACGTTATCTCGTACGAAGGCACGCACACGAATTAATGCGTTTTTTCTTACGTTATCTCGTACGAAGGCACGCACACGAATTAGTGCGCTTTTAATTATGTTATCACGTACGAAGGTACGTACACGAATTAATGCGTTTTTTCTTACGTTATCTCGTGCGAAGGTACGCCCACTAATGCATACAAGTTTACTTTTGTCATCACGGACCAAGCCGCGCCTACGAATTGATACGTCTTTACTTACGTTATCACGTACGAAATTCATTATGATTTTCCCTCCTTCACCCGGTCGTCTCCGATATACCTTCGAATATGTTTTAAGGCCGTCTTCTCCAAGCGGGATACTTGCGCCTGAGAAATGCCTATATCTTCCGCCACTTCCATTTGGGTCCTTCCGTCAAAGAACCTCATCTTCAAGATCTGTTTCTCCCTCTCATTCAGCTTGGACATGGCCTCTCGGATGGAGATCCCCTCCAACCATTGACTGTCCACGCTTTTATCGTCACTAATCTGATCCATGACAAAGATCGGATCCCCGCCGTCATGGTAGATGGGTTCAAAGAGTGAGATAGGTTCCTGAATGGCGTCCAAAGCGAAGACCACTTCTTCCCGGGGGACGTTCAACTCGGAAGCGATCTCTCCTATGGTAGGCTCCTTTCCGTTCTTGGAAGTCAGTGAATCCCTGACTTGTAAAGATTTGTAGGCTATATCCCGCAAGGAACGGCTGACCCTTAACGGGTTATTATCCCGTAGATAACGTCTGATCTCCCCGATAATCATCGGCACGGCATAAGTGGAAAACTTGACGTTTTGGGAGAGATCAAAGTTGTCGATGGCCTTCATTAGTCCGATACAACCCACTTGGAAGAGATCGTCCACATTTTCACCGCGATTATTAAAACGTTGAATCACACTAAGCACCAAACGAAGGTTCCCTTGGATCAGCTCTTCCCTGGCCTTTCGTTCCCCGGCGCGCATTACTTTCAGTAACTCCCGCATCTTGGTATTGGTCAGCACCGGCAGTTTGGAGGTATTCACCCCGCAAATTTCCACTTTATTAGGTATCATCATCGCCCAACTCCCTAATTACACATTTGCTCGGCATGAGATCCGCCTACGTACTGCGTTTAAAGAAAAGAGGCGCTTGCGTGCGTAATCTTTACATACGACGCGCCTGATGCTTTTCATTAGGATTATTGCCATAAAAACTCCGGGATATACTTTCCGCGGCGGGGAAATAAAAAAAGAACCGGCGCTCATACCGGTTCATGCTTTATAATTTATTCATTGGCTTAGATTACTAGAGAAACAGAGTTGGAGCCGACTGGCCCGCTTCAAATATGAACTTCGAATTCCTCTGGTTTCCGGTGGAAAAACCCGTATTTCCATAATAGATATTCCGTTATTCTCCGGGCGGCCTGGCCGTCACCATAGGGGTTTCTCGCCTCCGCCATCCGTTGATAAGCCTGCTTATTACAGAGCAGATCGCGGGTTTCTGTATACACCTTTTCCCGTTCCGTGCCGATCAGACGTACTGTTCCGGCCGCCACCGCCTCCGGACGCTCTGTGGTGTCGCGGAGTACCAAGACTGGTTTGCCCAAAGCCGGGGCTTCCTCCTGAATCCCTCCGGAATCGGTCAACACCAAAAACGACCGGCGCAGAAGAGCAACAAAACGCTCATAAGTCAAAGGCCCCAGCAGGTGTACCCTAGGCAGATCCCCCAGTACGCCACAGGCCTCCGTCCGCACCTTAGGGTTTAGATGCATGGGAAAGACAACCTCCACATCGGGAAATTCCTGAACCAGATCTTTTATTCCCAAATAGACCTGGCGCAGTCCGCCGTCTAGGTTCTCCCGGCGGTGGGTAGTGACTACAATGATCCGTCTGGTTAGAGGGGTCCGGCGCACTTCGTCCGGTAAGGACAGATCCGGACGGGACGCCACGGATAGCAAGGCGTCAATCACCGTATTTCCGGTCACCATAATCCGTTCAGCGGGAATACCCTCGCGCACCAGATTCTGCTTGGCCCCGATCGTCGGCGCAAAGTGGTCCTCAGCCAGGGCTCCGGTCAAACGCCTATTCATCTCTTCGGGGAAAGGGGAGTAAGGATGGTAAGTTCTCAACCCGGCTTCCACATGGGCTACGGGAATCTGCTGGTAATAAGCGGCCAAAGCTCCGGCCAGCGTGGTGGAGGTATCGCCGTGTACTAAAACTAGATCCGGCGCCTCTCTCATAAGCACCGGAGTGATCCCCTGCAGTGCCTGGACCATAATCTCGGTTAACGCCTGTCCCTCCGCCATAATATTCAGGTCATAATCAGGCTTGATCCGGAATAAGGCTAACACTTGATCCAGCATCTCCCGATGCTGGGCTGTGACTAAAACCCGCAGGTCGAAGCCTTCCGTCTGTTCTCGCAGGCTATTCACCAGAGGGGCCATCTTAATCGCTTCCGGCCTGGTACCAAAGATGGCTAGAATTTTTTTCCGCGCACGGACACGCACGTCATCACTCATGATCATGTAATTCCCTTCCCCACACGACGTCTTACCCGATGATTCAGTCCGGTAAGGACCAACCCTCCGGACCGAAATGAACGCGGATCTGCTTCTCTATCCCAACTAAAGCAGGTTCCGTAGGCCGTTAAGATCAGGCCAGATGTAATCGGGAGTAGTCTGGTGAGTGATTCGCTTCCTGCTTGCTTCCCCATTGCCTGTCAACACCAAAGCGGTCTGCATCCCCAAGCCTTTGGCGCCTACAATATCGGACTCCAGTAAGTCTCCGACCATCAGGGATTCTTCCGCCAAGACACCCAGCATCTTCAGGGCTGACTTCAGCATCTGCGGCGAAGGCTTCCCGATGGTCACATCCGGCTCCCGGCCACACATGGCGGAGAAACCAGCCACCAGACAGCCGCAGCCCGGCTTCAACCCCTCCTCTGTGGGCATAATAGGATCCCGGTTTGCAGCGATAAATTCCGCGCCATGCAGGAGGGCTTGTAAACCCTGGTCATATCGGGCATAACTAATTTCCCGGTCGTTCCCGACCACCAAAAAATCAGCTTCTACGCCTTCCTCCGTTAACTGCAGACCGGCTTTACGCAATTCCTCAGCATACCCCGCTGATCCCACCAGATAAACCCGGGCGCCGGGCTTCTTCTCCCTAATATACTCCGCTGTTACTCTGGTGGCCACTTTAATCTCCTCATACGCAAAGGGCATTCCCGCCCCATGAAACTTCCGTAAAAACATTTCTACAGTATGGCTTGTATTGTTACTGACTACCGCAAGTTTTTTGCCTGCTTTCTTCAACAACCGAATGGTCTCCGGCGCTCCGGAAATCACCTGTTTACCGGCGAACAGAACACCGTCCACATCAAAGATAATTGCGCGAATATTAGCTACACTCATTTTTCCTCCGTTCCGCCTGCTCTTGCCGGAAGGCCTTCTTCCTTCTTCCGCCAACAGCCCGGCGTAGCTTCTGTTTTAAATATATCGTCCTTATTCTTTTCTGTCGTTCCAGTATAAGCAGTCTCAGCAAGTCTTCTGCTTTGGTCGGCATATACTCCGCCACAAACAAGCGTTGTAGTTCTTCGTCCCAGTTGAACCTGGCCAGATCCCGTGCTCTTTCCCGTATGGAAAGGGACTTTTTGATCCGAGCCCGGTTTAGATCAATATAATATAAAACCGGCGGCTCCGTATTGAGGACCAGAACATTCCCGTCATGCAGGTCATTATGGATAATGCCCGCATCATGCATCCTCCTGACATCCCGCGCCAGGAAAGGGAGTAACCCCTTTATTACTTCCTTCTGTTCCGGATCTTCCCGTGCTGATAAGACCAGATCCATTAAGGAGTAGTCATAATGGCAAAATTCAGTAATAAAGCTACTGGCTTCGATCGCCCTAAACTTACCGCGAATCTCAAAAAGCCCAATCGGACACGGGGTGGGTACCCCGATCCGCTCAAGAGTCAGAGCGATTTTTAAAGAGCGTACCGCTTTGGACGGAATGAAACGAAAACGCCATTGATCATACTTTCTGGCCAGATGGAAGCTTTTAATAATGATCTCTTTCTTAATCCCCTGCCTCGAGTCGACGGGAAAACGAATCAACCGATTACGCTGATCATGAACAACCTCGCCCAGCCCGCTTTCCCAAGCCAAAGAGGTCAGAAACTCCTTGAATTCCGGAGTATCCCATTCTGGAGCAACCCAGAGCCACAGCGAACCTGATTTCTTCTTTTCTTTTTCTATCTTCACTTCTCCAGCCAAATCTATCCCCTTTTCTCTCGACCATACGTGGAGAATCTACCCACAGCAAACCGGAATGGAAAGTCTCGGGTCAGAGCTGTTGGGTAAGGTTCCACCGGCTAACGTATTCATCTGATAGATCTATAGTTCGAGATGAAGAAGGCAAATCCTGTTCCACTCTGCCGTAAGTTCCACCTTCCCTCACCTGGGAAGCGGCTGTGCTGCAAAAAAAAGAACTTCCGGAGGTTGACCGGAAGCAGCAATCATTACTATAAAATCCGTTTACATAGAAGACGAGGTCGCACGGTCTTTCCTATAGTTCTGCAAATACTCAAGGAAGAACGTCAGTATAATTCCTATCAAGAGCCCAAAAAAACCTGCGACTGCCAGATTCAGTTGCAGCGAAGGCGATGACTTTGCACTAGGAACAACCGGGGGATCAATAATATGAAAATTTATGCTGTCGACCAGTGCTCGGTCTATATCCAAAGCCGTTACCAAACGGGAAATCTCCAAAACATCCTGATTTACCGCATCCCTCTTCAATTGCAGTAAACGATGGTTTTTTAACACGTCCGCTAGATCCTGGCGGCGCCGGTATTGATACGCATCATCAACCAATACTTGATTGGCCAGTACTGTAATACCGTTTTCTTTTTCAATGCGGGCCAATTGATTCTCTACTTCTGCCAACTCCGCCTGCTTCTTCTCCAGTTGTGCCAGGAGGAAATTCTGCTTAACTCGGTTTTGTTCTAACAAAGGTTTGGTAATATTTGCAAGATAGCTTTCCAAAATACTCTGCACTAACTTATAGGCGGTCTCCGGATCAGTCCAGGTTACTTTCAACAAAAATACTGAATCCTGTATTTTTTGTAGTTCGACCGTTCTAGCCAATAGTGAGATAATACCCGGCTCAACTTCCATTCCGGTCTGAGTTAAAACCTTCTCTAAAAAAAGCTTGACCTGATGGTATTGATTATTTCTAAGCGAGAAAGAGTCCTGCTATCAGGTGGATTATATACTTCAAACACGACCTGACTCGTATACTTCGGTTGAATAAAAAATATCGTAATAATGCCAATAATTAACATTATCAGGATAGTCAAGGAAATTATCAATTTCCAATACTTTTTTAGCATCAATATGACATCCATCAATTCTAACTCATCAAATCTCACTTCATCAGTCACTTTAACTATTCACCTCACATCAATCATAAACCTAGGCTAGTATTCCCATTGAAAACTGCCAACCTCAGAGAAACTTAACAAAGCCTCTTTTATTGTTTTTGCTATATATGCCAAGTCCTCCTCAGTTTTGCCTTCACACCTGGCTACAATGACAGGCTGGGTATTGGAGGCCCGCACCAAGCCCCAGCCTCCGTCAAAGAGCACCCTCGCCCCGTCAATATCAATGACCTGATTCGTCTCTCTGAAGTTGTCCCTGAATAGTTGAACTACCTTGAATTTATGCTGATCAGAGCAGGGAACCCGTGTTTCGGCAGTGGAATAATACTTTGGCACATCCGCTAACATTTCACTCAAGGACCGCTCCGAGTTTGACAGTATCCTGAGCAGTCTACCCGCAGCATAAAAAGCATCGTCAAAGCCGAAATATTCATCAGCAAAGAACATATGTCCAGACATCTCTCCGGTAAAAACCGCTCCTAACTCCTTCATCTTGGCCTTGATCAGAGAATGCCCGGTCTTATACATGACAGGTTTTCCGCCCAAACGCGCAATCTCTTCCACTAAAGCTTCGGAGCATTTTACTTCAACTATACAGTCCGTTCCGGGATATTTCGGCAAAATCTCCCGCCAGTAAAGGATCATCAGCTGATCTCCCCAGATGATGTTCCCCTCGTTATCAACTACCCCCAGGCGGTCGCCATCCCCGTCAAAGCCGATCCCCAAATCCGCCCGATTCTCCAGAACAGCTTTTCTTAAGACTTGAAGATTTGCTGAATTGACTGGGTCAGGGTGGTGATGGGGAAAACTCCCGTTGGATTCACAGAAGAGGGGAATAACTTCGCACCCGAGCTGGTGAAGGAACTTTTCTGCAAACAAACCGGCTGTCCCGTTCCCACAGTCCACCGCCACTTTGAGCCTTTTTTCCCCTAGTTTTATCTTCTCCGCCAGCATTTTTAAATAATCTTCTACCGGATCCTTATACTCAACTTGACTAGTATTAATTGGTGTGATTGTTACATCCAGGTTTGTACTGATTTCTACTGCCAGCTTATATAGGTTCTGTATCTCTGCTCCATAGATGGTGGCAGGCCCCAAAGCCACTTTAAACCCGTTGAACTCCGCCGGGTTATGGCTGGCGGTAATCATGAGTCCGGCGTTTATGTTATATAGGATCCTGGAGTAATAAAAGAGCGGGGTGATCACCGTACCTATGTCTATCACCCAACATCCGGCAGCAGTCAAACCTGCCACTAAGTTATCCCGGATCCGACCGGAGCTCAACCGGTTATCCCGACCAACCAACACCTTGGTCTCCTGATGCTTCTTGAAATATTCCCCTACCGCCAGTCCTAGAATGTATACTGACTCCGGGTTTAAATCCTCATCCGCAAGGCCACGAATGTCATATTCGCGAAAGATTTCGGGGTTAATCATATTTAGAACCTCCAAGGTTATCCTAGGTATTCTCGAATTACGCTACATACCTGCTCCACATCTTTCTCACTAAGATAGGGGTGCATCGGTAATGAAAGAACAGTATCACAAAGCCTATTAGTTACAGGAAAGCTCCTATCGTCATACTTTAGGTCCGCAAAAGCATCTTGTCTATGCATGGGCTTTACATAATAAATCATGCTCGGAATACCCTCTTCACCCAGTTTGGCTTTTAAGCCGTCACGCTCCGCTCTACTCTTCAGTTTGATGGTGTATTGGGCAAAACTCGAATAATACCTATCAGGTATTACAGGTGTTTCAACAATATCTCCCAACCTTTCATTATAAAGATGATAGATTCTATTTACGTCCTCCAGTTCATGATTGACAAAGGCTTCCAGCTTCACGTTTAATATGGCGGCTTGAATATTATCCAACCTCGAGTTAACACCAATCCTGACATTGTCATATTTATTGCTCCCCTTGCCATGAACCTTCAAGGATTCAATGAGCTCCGCTAGATGGTCATCATTAGTAAAGATCGCTCCTCCATCACCATAACAACCCAGAGGCTTGGCAGGGAAGAAAGAGGTTGTTGCCGCATTTCCAAAACTACAGGCCTTTTTCCCATTAATCCTTCCCCCGAAACCCTGAGCGCCATCTTCTAGCACTAATAAGTTATATTCTTTGGCTATTTTTTCGATCTCCCGATAATTTGCAGGAAGTCCAAACAGATCTACGGGAATAATCGCTCTTGGGGTAAGTCTCCCTTCGGCAAGCGTCTCCTGAATTGTCTGTTCCAGCTTGACAGGGTCTATATTAAAGGTCTCCCACTCAACATCGACAAAAACCGGAGTGGCTCCCCGGAATGAGACAATTTCACCTGTTGCAAAAAAAGTGAAATCCGGCACAAAGACAGCATCACCCTCCTTGATCCCCCAGGCCATGGCCACCAAGGTCATGGCCTCTGTCCCATTGGCACAAGAAATGCAGTGTTTTACCCCAACATACTCGGCTAACTTTTTTTCCAACTCATCAACTTCCTTACCACCAATGAACCTGGCGCCTGAAAGCACTTCCTCTATTGCGGAGTCGATTTCTCTCTTATATTTCAAATATTGAGTCTTCAAGTCCCTGAACTGCAAGGTATTTCCCTCCGTCTTCCTTTTTACCCGCTCACTCAAGCCTCTTCCAATTTATCATTGTTTAAACGGTACTCCCTATGACAAGACTTACACTTAAACCCTTGTTTGAGCGGTATTCCGCATTCACAAACCCACCCGATTTGTCTAGCTGGCACTCCTACCATTAAAGCATAATCTGGGACGTCCTTGGTGACAACTGCTCCGGAAGCAATCATTGCCCACCTGCCAATCGTATGACCGCAAACAATGGTGGCGTTCGCGCCAATTGTGGCGCCGTATTTAACTAAAGTTCTTATATAAGCAGCGCTTCCCTTAGGATATTTACTCCTGGGAGTCAAATCATTTGTGAAAACCATGGAAGGGCCGCAAAACACATAGTCCTCCAATTCAACTCCTTCATAGACTGACACGTTGTTTTGGATCTTTACCCTGTTTCCGATCTTAACATTATTTGCAATATTTACATTTTGACCAAGTGAACAGTTCTTGCCAATTTGGGCGCCTTTTTGTACATGGCAAAAATGCCAGATCTTTGTACCCTCGCCGATCTTTACATCTTCATCAATATATGAGCTTTCATGGACAAAATACCCAGCCATCATTAGTCCTTAAAATTACCATGCATCTCGGTTGTTGAAAAATCATACAACGGTAATTTTACAGGTTTTCCCTCCTTTGCGGATTTATAAATAGCCAAGACGAGCTCTAAAGCACGCCGCCCGTCCTCTGCATCAATATATGGCCTGTGTTTGTTTTTTATCGATTTAATTACATCTTTATACAAAGGAATATGCCCATAGCCATAAACATTCGGGGGATTCTCCGCAAATTTAGCCTTCACTTCCTCGTCATCTTCAGTATCATCAGCAAATCTCCATTCTTCAATGAGGTTTACTGATTTACCGCCGGCCTTAACTGTCCCTTTTTCTCCAAAGAGATATAAAGTCTCTTCCAGGTTAGTTGGGTATACATTGGTTGTGCCCTCAATCATTCCATACGCACCGTTTTTGAATTTAACCAAAGCCAGCCCCAGATCCTCCGCTTCTATATAAGGATGATTCAACCTATCGGTATAGGCGAATACCTCTTCTATTTCATCCCCCATCATCCAACGGAGCAAGTCAATATTATGAATACATTGATTCATCAAAGCGCCACCGTCTTTTTCCCATGTTCCGCGCCAAGGAGCTTGCATAAAATACTCCTTCCCTCTATTCCACCTAACATGCGCAGTTCCATATAATAATCTACCAAATTTCCCAGGACTGTGTCTAGTCTAGTTCGCAATTTTCCATCGGAACCCCATCAGATTAAGCTGCTTTACGCCTGGTGATGATTTGCTGAATGATATCTTTTTTAATATAACATCTAGAAGTTTCCCAGTCCTCCG
>DUOH01000009.1 GCA_012838955.1 Bacillota bacterium
ATCTATGTCATGAAATTATTCCTATCTTATTATTCATCAATCGGATTCAGCAAATCCTACTGAGAATCCCCATTAGGGTGGTAGGCCCCACCGGAGCAACAGGGCCGCAGGGTGCTACCGGCGCTACCGGACCACAAGGGCCGCAAGGCGCTACTGGTGCCACCGGGCCGCAAGGACCAACCGGGCCTGGAATTGCAGGAGCATATGCTTATATCTATAACCAAGGCACGGTCCAGAACCTCGAACCTGAAGAAGCAGTGGTCTTCAATAACAACGGCTTAATTGTCGGCGATATTCAGCACGAACCGGGAAGTGCGGAAATCTTCATCAATGAAACCGGCGATTACGCCATAGTCTTCTCTGTGACCGGCGTACCGGAGAACCAATTCGCACTCTTCTTTAATGGAGAACCAGTCGTTCAATCTATCTATGGTTCCGATCAATTGACCACTGGATTCGTGGTAATTCGTATTACAGCGCCGACTGTTCTAACTCTGGTAAACCATACTTCCATCGGTACAGTAACTTTGCCTGCTTTAGTTGGTGGTTCTCAAGTAGTGGTTAATGCTTCAATCCGTATTATCAGGCTAAATACTCTAAACCTTGTCTAATGATGCCGGTATATTGCAGATAAACTATGGGGAGCAGCGGTTTTCCATTAATTCAGTGGCCCAATCCCAATCAAAGTAACCGGATCAACCGGTTACTTTGATTCCTATATAACTATATAATATGTATATATGTGTGTATATGAACTGAGCTGCTGTAACCAAAGAAAATCCACTGCAATTCAGGGAAGGGTTTCAAATGTATGTTCGTAAAATAAGTAAGGATGGATGATCATGGCGCATCTGCGTTTTCATTTATTGGGCTTGGCTCATTTACCTACCCATCGGGAAAATTCCGCTTGCGCATATACGCAAAAAGTGGTCAAACTGGCCAAAATCCTAAAAAGTTATGGCCATACCGTATATTTTTATGGCGTCGAGGGTTCTACTGTGGAGTGTGATGAACTCATTTCCGTCTCTACCCAAAAGGTCTTGAATGACACATACGGAAAATATGATCAAACAAGAGAGTTTTTTAAGCATGACCCCAAGGACTTAGCGCACACCATTTTTAATAAAAACGCCATCAAAGCCATTAATGAACGAAAAGAAGACCATGACATTCTGTTGTGTCCCATGGGTAATTACCAACAACCAATTTCCCAAGGAGTCAACCTTTTGACAGTTGAATCGGGGATCGGGTATACCGGAGTCTTCTCTTCATTTCGCGTGTTTGAGTCATATGCCTGGATGCACTATATCTACGGCTTGCTGAACCAGGCTGACGGTGTCTGGTATGACGCGGTGATTCCCAATTATTTTGAGGTTAATGATTTCACCTTCGAACCGAAGAAAGACGATTACCTGCTTTACTTCGGTAGAATCATCTGGCGCAAAGGAGTGCAGATTGCTGCGGAGGTAGCCAAGGCCACCGGAAACAAGTTATATATCGTTGGCCAGGGTTCCCTGGATAACCGCGGCGAAGGCCTTTACTTAAGCCGGGAGAAGCACATCACTTACCTGCCCGCAGTCGGGCCGGAAGAAAGAAACCGCCTACTTGGGAAGGCGAAAGCCGTCCTCATGCCCACCATCTATTTGGAACCTTTTGGCGGAGTAAACGTGGAAGCCCAGTTGTGCGGCACTCCGGTCATTACCAGTGATTGGGGGGCCTTCCCAGAAACGGTTTTGCATGGAGTGACGGGCTACCGCTGCCGAACATTTGAGGAATTCTGCTGGGCAGTTAAGCATATAGAGCAGATCAAGCCTGAAAACTGCCGGGAGTGGGCGGAGAAAAATTACTCTTTGGATCGCATCGGCAAGATGTATGAAGAATATTTCCAACGGATCAACGGGTTATTCGGTAAGGGCTGGTATGAGGAGAATCCGGAAAGAAACGAACTGGAATGGCTAAAACGATATTACCCTAACCCAACTTAATTCTTGCAGCAAAATTTGAAATGATGAAGTAATGACGCCTCACAGAAAGGCGTCATTACCGTCTTAGTCTTATATGTTCCTTCCTGGACTTTTCTAATCGTGATCGTTCCAGAAGAAATAGTTTTTTCAATAATACTCTGCAATTTCCTCTTGTTGTCCTTAATGGGAAAAAGATCCCGAAAACCACTGGACAAGAACACCTGTTCGCATTATAATAGAAGCAAACAAATGTTCGAAAAATGAATAGAAAAGTTCATAAATATAAAATATATAAAAGTATAACTGACTAAGGAGCCTCAAAAGATGATGCGTAAATTATTAAGACAGAGCATAAAGAATAGTTATATAGAAAAGCATTAGTGAAAATTGAAGCCAAATCTGATCAAACGTTTAATAAATTTAAGGTGCTATGGAAAAATAAGTAATACTTGATGTTTTTTTGGCAAAAATTTAACGTCCTATAATATATATTATGTTAACTATAAAGAAATGAGGGATCTTTTATGGCCACAGAAACCATTACCAACACGGAAAATTTTGATGCAGCGGAAAAAATACTCGAAGCACCCGAATCAACAGATCCGCCGTCGCTGGCTGCGTTAGATGCGTTGCTGGATGAGAACCTCAAACTCCTCGACAAAAAGTTGGAGCAATTCAGACGCGACTTCAATACGCGATTCTCCGGCTATAGTCCGGAATTCTTTTCAGATATATTATTTGTAAAAAATCTGAAGATTAAGGCCAACAACTAACGTCTTCTACTCTTCTCCACCCTTCCCTATTCGAGACTATAATATAATCCGATTACGAGCAGAACAAAATGCTACCTTGGCTCCATTCCAGCAAGTTCAATCTTTGGCTCAATCATTGATTGATTGATTGTGATTTACTCTCAAATATGCAAATAAAACCTTGTCTATTTCCTTCTTTCGCGATAATATTGATTCGAAAGAGAGTTAAGGAGTTGCTCTTGATGGGGAGAATAATTCTTAAACCATTATTATGTATAGCACTATGGTTATGCATGGGCGGCCATTTACTATCTGTCGAAAAACCTGCTTCTCCGGTCCGGTATTCCTATGAAATTATAAACACCTACCCTCACGATCCCGAGGCCTTTACCCAGGGGTTAATTTACTTGGATGGTTTTTTCTACGAAAGTACCGGCTTGTATGGCCGCTCTTCCCTGCGGCAGGTCAATCCGGAGGACGGAACGGTTATAAAACAGGTTAACCTACCGAAGAATTATTTTGCCGAGGGAATTGCCGCCCATAATCACCACACGCGCCCGCGCATCATCCAACTGACTTGGCGGGAAAACCGCGGATTCGTTTATGATCTGGAATCCTTTACTCTACAGGAGACCTTCTCCTATCAAACCGAAGGGTGGGGTCTGACTTACGACGGGGAATTCCTAATCATGAGTGACGGCTCTCCGGTACTGACCTTTCTGGACCCGGAAACCTTTCTCCCAGTTAAGCGGATTACGGTCAAAGCCCATAATATACCTCTGCAAAATCTTAATGAATTAGAATACATAAAAGGAAAGATCTACGCCAATGTCTGGTTAACCGATTATATTGTCATCATCGATCCTGGAACCGGTCGGGTTACCGGCCAGATTGATTTAACCGGTCTTCTTGATCCAACGACTCATCCAGGACATACCGTTGATGTACTCAATGGAATAGCCTACGATGAAGAAGACGATCGGTTGTTTGTAACTGGAAAATTCTGGCCAAAAATCTTCGAAATAAAATTACAATAGTGAAAAAGCAAGCCGCTGCTTCTACTTATTCGTTACTCGGCGCCATCTCCTCCAAGAGCCGCTTTTCTCCGGTAATCTCCTGGAGGGGCTGGATATCCTGAGTGACTTCCAAGGTGCCCAGATAGGCGCCGTCGGTGTTACGCACGGCAAAGTAGCGGATATAAACATACCGCGGGCCCATTCTGAGCCAGAATTCTTCCTGATCTTTCCTGCCGGTCTGCAAGTCCTCGACTACCTTCTCAACAATATGTACGCTAGCGGGTGGATGACAATTGACTACGTTTCGTCCGATCACCGTTTTTGTGCGGGGAAAGATTCTCTCCTTAGTCTGTGAAAAGTACTTAACCGTCCCCTCTCGATCAACAAAGGTTATATCCACGGGCAAAGTATTAAAGATCAAACCGATCTCTTCCGGGGTGAGCAAGCCGGTTTCAAAACGAATGTATCCCTCGTCTACCGATCTCTCCCCTTCTGCCTGAACCTTAGCCTCCACATTGATATTCACCGGTTTCCATTCTCCTTGCGGCTTCGTCAAACAGAAACCAATCTCTGCGCTCTCTTCGGCTATACCTCGCCACTCATCCTCGGTCAAGGTCTCCATAGCCATGGGAAAGAGAATATTCTCTTCCTTAAAGATCATCTCGTTCACTTTATTTATTATCGCTAAAATCCTCTGTTTCGCCTCTTCCTTCCCTCCATGGTAATTGGAGAGAAAGTTAATTGCCTCCTTGACGGCTGATCTAATCTCATCATCCACTCCCCACATCACTTTTGGCGGAGCGGTAATCCCGTACTTTTCCAACAAGGGAAAAAGGAGATTTTCCTTTCTGGCGTAGTGTTTATCAATTTCCCGTAAGGATTCGAGGTTTCTTAAGAGGGGCACTATATTTTCGTTCCGGTCATCCTGCCAAAAATCTTCTAAGTTCACCTGTATATCTTCGATCAGTTTCTCTATTTCCCTATTCTCCAGTTTAAAGGTGTGTAAGGGGTGTCCCGGAGTCTCCTCGGCCTTTTGCGCATGGTGTATCTCTTCAATGGAGCCTTTAAAAACCGCAGCATGCACATCACAGAGGTTTTGTACCTCTTCCACAGATAAGCCTTCCTGGATCAAAGCCTGCTCCAGTTCGGCGATTTCTGTAGCGGAGACACCCTGAAAAGTCTGGGCAAATCTCTTTTTTACCTGGTCCACAGTTTTCCCTTGATGCAGATCGCGGATGATCTCCTTCAGCACTTCTCGCCGATACTCCCGATTCTTCAGTAACTCACTCATGAATATCCCCTCCGGCACATAGTATTAGTACTCAAGGAGGAAATTATCCGCGAAACCGGTAACTTCTTCCACTGCGCCAATTCTTAAGAAACTCCCAACAGAAGACGACCAATCCGCTACGGATCAGGTTTCCGGGAGGTTAACGCAATTGCGTTTGGTTCTTCAAAACTTCCCCATTGACCTTGAGCTTCTACCGGTAAATCAAGAGACAGACCTTACTTGACTCCCCCCGTTTGCCTTTATATACTCCATTAACCATGCCAGATCCCGGCTGATATATTTGTCTTTATGATAAACCAGGGAAAAGTGGCGTGTCAGGGAAAGATCCTCTACCGGCAGAATGACCAGGTCGTGGTCGTCACGAAAGAGGGTAATCTCAGAGACTACGCCCAGTCCCAAGTTATACTTGGTGGCAATCTTGATGCCCTCCGTATTATTGAATTCCCCCTGAATCTTAACTGGCATTCCCCTTTTTTTCATAGCATCCAAAAATAAAGCCCGTGAACCGCTTCCCTCCTCGCGGAGAAAAAAAGGTTGATCCTGCAAGTCTTGAAGAGTAATAGTATTTTTTTGGGCTAAAGGATGATCTTTGTGGCAAATAAGGACCAACTCATTCTCAGAAAAGGGTTTCACCTCAAGATCAACAGAATTAATCCCCCCCTCGACCAATCCTAGATCAAGCCGGGAACTTAAAATACCCTCCTCAATTAACTTGGTGTTTTCCACGATGGTCTTAATCTCCAGCCCATCATGGCACTCTTTAATCTCAGAAAGAAGACCAGGTAAAATATAGGTTCCTATCGTTACAGTAGCCCCTAAAACCACTGTCTGACGACGCTCGTTCTTTCTGGCAACCTCTTCCATCTTTTGATTAAGGGCTACTAAATGGTAGGCGTAAGATAACAACTCCTCTCCCGCTTTGGTCAAATATATCTTCCGGGAAAGACGTTCAAAGAGCTTCACCTGGTAGTATTCCTCCATTTCCGCAATAGCCTGACTAACCGATGGTTGACTGATAAAAAGCTTCTTTGCGGCTTTTGTCATGTTTTTCTCTTCACAGACGGTAATAAAGATTTTCAAATGACGAAAATTCATGGCCTTCCCTCCCCTCCCTTTTCCAATACTAGCATTGATCTTGCCTAAAAACAATAGGTAAATACCTATTATATTTATAACAAGATAGTATTTTACCTTTGATAAGTCCAATGCTATACTTCTTAATGTGAACATATGATCAGCTAAACAACGGGGAATTAATTACAACATAGAAAGGAAGATTTGGTTTGAGTCTAATCTATCGCAAGGTTCGTATTTATCTGCCGGGAATAGTCACTACCTTTTTTATTGCTCTAATCTCCTTCTTCATCGGCGAGCGTATTCCCTTGGTCGGCGCCAGTATCTTTGCGCTATTGATGGGAATTCTTCTGAACTTGCTGATTCAGGAGAAGTCTCGTCTCTCCTCCGGTCTGAAATTCTGTTCAAAAACCATTCTCAAGATCGCCATTATTCTACTGGGAACCGGACTGAGTATCTCCCAAATCGTGGTCGTCGGCAAATACTCCCTCTATGTGATGGTCTTCACCTTATTATCGGCTTTCGGCTCCGGCTATATCTTGGGTAAACTACTCAAAGTCAACTGGAAGATGAGTACCTTAATCTCCGCTGGTACGGGAATTTGCGGAGGATCGGCCATTGCCGCCCTCTCTCCCACCATTGATGCGGATGAGAGTGATATCGCTTATTCCATCGCCGCTACATTTATCTTTGATATGTTAATGATTATTCTCTTCCCGATCATCGGAAGATTACTGGGCCTCTCTGACCTGGCCTACGGGCTGTGGACCGGTACCGCGGTCAACGATACCTCCTCAGTAGTAGCTGCGGGGTATGCCTTCAGTAACGCTGCTGGCGAATTTGCGACCATCGTTAAACTCACTCGTACATTGTCCATCATCCCCATTGTCTTCTTATTTTCCTTACTGGGAACCTATAAGAAACAACGTGAGTCCAGAGAAACCACTAATCCCTATAACAATACCGGCGGTGTGTGGAACAGAAGGGGATACCTGTTGAAGATCGCACCCTGGTTTATCCTGCTCTTTGTGGCTGTTGCCCTAATTAACAGTTTAGGATATATTCCCGTGGAGGTCAGTAAATCTTTAAAAGTTGTCAGTAAGTTCTTGATGGCTATGGCGCTGGGCGCCATCGGATTCAATACTGACCTGCAAAAAGTGGTGAAGGCAGGCATAAACCCAATGATCCTTGGTTTTCTGGTCTCCGCCATCGTAGCAGTGGTCTCGTTGCTAGTGCAGTTTTCTTTGGGACAGATCTAGGTCTGTTTCTCCTATAAAGACCGGTTCTGTACAAGATCGTCTTGGGAATGATCAGTTATGTTCAACGGATAAGCGTAGCGCATATCCGTAGGATCAAATAAGAAACCCACACAAAATAAGAAAGTGCCGGAAGACTACTTTTCAGTAATCCGCTGGCACTTTTTTTATTCTTGATTTTCACCAAATATCATCTTCGACCTGGCAAGACGCGCCGTTCAGCAAGAAGGCGCTGGGTTCGGTATTTATTCCGCTATATGTGTCGGGGTGGGAGTCTGGGTCCATCCACCGCTTAAAGCCATGTCCATGGCATGGTTGGCCAGGATCGTCGCGACAGCACTGGGGTATAGCACTCCGAACCCGTCATAATCCGCATAAAGATTACCGTCATCCTGAATTCCGGTTAAGATCCAGAAACAAGATCCGGCATAACCATGGTCTAAAACTGCGTCACACCATACCGGATAGACGCTTTCCCTATTTCCCCGGATGCCGTATTCCTCAAGGATAATCGGTTTATCCTGTCCTGCACCTGAACACCTCTCCGTCCAGCATAAAATTGGAGCCCTCGGTATAGACAAAGCCGGCTGGCGCCGCTTGTGCTGGAGGAATGTTCATGAGCATGGTCATGAGAATGACACCCAGAATAAAGAGGAAACCAAATATCCTTTTGGGCATGGAAAACCCTCCTTTCACTATCCACCAGGAAATTAAGATCAACGCCTTGAAAAAATGCGGATAACTCCTCTCCTCTGCTCTCCCCTACCCACCGAAACCACTGCTCAGGCAGGAGATGAACGATATTAGATCTTATAGAGGCGTACCGTTCAAGGTAAAGCTGACGGGAACAAGATTGGAACCGCTGTAGGTCAGATTAAACCCGAATTTCACCGTCCCGCCATTTGCCGGGATCATGGAATTCCAGGAGAGATTCCTGACCGATACGGAAGAACCGCTTTGGTTGTATTCACCGCACCATAGGTCGGAAATCTTTTGATTACCCGGGAAATTCCATTCCAACGTCCAGCCGTTTACCTGTGCCGGACTGTTGTTCTTAATCGTCACGTTCACCGTGGCGCCTTGCCCCCAGTCATTGGCTATCTCATAAGATACAACATACCCACCAGGCGGTGGAGGTGGCGGTGGGGTCGGTGGTTGCCCAGAACTATTCACAACAACCGTGACAATGGATTGTGCGGGCATACTCAAGGTATGACCTGCGCCTAAACTCCCGATCAGGGCGAACCTCTCACTTCCGTTAGGAACCGTCCGGTAAACCGCTGAATCATTAACCGCGTAACCGTTCAAATCCAAAGCCACATCCGCCGTGTTATGTCCCTGATTAATCAAGACCACAGTCAGGCTTTTATGATCCGGAGAGACAAAGGCGGAGATCTTTATATCATCTACACTGCAGTCGGCAGCTACCCGTTGATAACCGGGATCCGTGAATTTGCTGTAATGTTTAAAGACATGGAAGAACTCGGTAATAATATACCCTTTATCAGAACTCCAACTACTCTGGTCCCACGGATTTTCCAGCTGAATAAAGGGTCTTTGGCTGTTCTCCCAGATCAGATCCCAGAAGAAATAAGCGTTAACCCCTTCTTCCACCAATGAATGATGCATCAGTAACGCCGTGGTAAACGGAGTACCCTGATCGTACTCGGTTTGAAAGAGCGGTTTATCCTGGAAAGCACCGGCTATTCCCTGCATGGCCGAGACGAAGCTGTCCGGACTATTGGGATCACCGCCGTTATATAAGTGATGCGCCACCCCGTAGAGCTGGTTCATATTCAAATTTCGGGCATACTCTTGTACCAGATTGCTGCCGATCCCGGCGGTTTCCGGACCGAGGATCTTCGGCGTCCGGGAAAGTCCTTGCAACCTACGGTATACTGCATCTAGAGCCTTACCATATCCCGGATAGCTACTGCTCTCGACCGGCTTGAAAACACACGTCTCCCAACCATCGTTTTCGTAGTCCGGTTCGTTTTGGATACTGATATAGTCGGGATAAATGCCATTATTTCCCAGCTCAACCAGGGAATCGTACCAGTAGGTCGCAAATTCGTCATACGCGAATTGACCGTTCTTCTTGATTAGAGTCCCGCCGTTTAAAACGCCGTTTTGCTTTAAATCCGCCGGAGGAGTCCAGGAAGAAAGCATCAGCTTAATGGGACGCCCCAATGAGGCTTCCACCATGCGGATGATCTCGATATCCTCGGCAAAACCTTGGTCCCGATTATACTGATTCCGGAAACGGTAAATATCGATACCCAAGTCCTTAAAGAGCAGATCGATAACTTCCTCTCTATTCGGGTGTGCGGTCAAGTAACTCTGATACCAGGCGATGGAAGCCCCGAACCCTTCCAGAGTTTGATAGGTGGTATTGACATTTACCGAAGCATTATAGGTAACCGCATTGGTCTGAGGAACCACGGCAAAGCCGAGCACTACCAGTAACCCGACGATTACCATCACCAAGGGAAGAACATATTGTCTTTTCACCTTAGTTACCCTCCTTTTTCAGTGGCCACCGGGTGACCACATTCTTCTTTTTCTAAAGGAATCTGCAGGCCAAAAGGGCCTATTGTTTAAGGCTCCTTGCCCCAACACAAAACGCCTCCCACATATCCAGTGACTTTGGTCCAATCTACAGGTTGGCTGGCGGACTCATTAAATGAATAATCATCGTTCTGCGAATAATTGGACCAATCGGTCTTGGTGATTCTGCCTTGAACATCAATGGCCGCTCCAGGCGCCAAAGTTCCGGCGCCGCTGGTGAAGCCTACTTCCAGATAGTAATCAGCCCCCGGACGTGCCACCAACTTGGTAAACTCCCCTGTGACGTTGGCCGCACCGATTGTAGACCAATCGCACCAGAAATTCTGTTGGAGCTCCCCGTTGATCGTGTAGTAGTACCGGAGTTTCACCGCACTCAGATCAATAGGCTGCCTTCCGGTATTGGAGAGCCTGAACTGTAAATACAGAGTGTTACTGATGGCCGCCGTATTACTGTTACAGAATTGCACTTTGATGTCGGATGAAACCGGCGGTGTTGGTGTGGGTGTAGGAGTTGGCGTGGGTATGTTGCCACCATCCGGTTCATCACCGTAAATCTTCACCCCGTCCAAATACAACGGGATATTCTCAGTAACACCCAAGGTATTCGTCAGTCCCTCCCGAGAGAAGTCATTACTGGAATCCCAACAATTCGCATTGTAGGCAGCTAACCGGAGTTGAAATTGGACCTTCCCATAATTTGGGGTCGACGGCCAACTGCCTTCCACGTAATAAAGGTGCCGCTCCTCGTCCCATGGGAGTAAGGCTGAGATTACGCCCTGGTTCGGAGCGTAGTTAACGGCAGCCGTGACATCGGAAACAGTGAGACCCTGCGCGTAATACTCACTTAAATCCACGAAATATCTGAAGGTGAGGCCGGTCACATACCGCGGCGGCAGTAAAGTGTCACAGTGGATATATGTGTCAATCGTGCTGTGTTGACCGGTCTCCTCCATGACCCTGGCTTCCACGAAGAACTCCTGATCAGGTTCGATGCCGGGGGTCGGCTCCGGAGTTTGACCGACACCGAAATGCTCCACAATTCCGGCCATGGCGCCAACGAATCCGGCGTTATAGTCAATGGCCACTTCCGTATAGGCATAATCGTCCACATCATCGCTGTAATTATCCGTACTGTCCGGCCCGCCTACTAAAGCACCGTATAACAAGTGCTTTTGCGGGTCCTTCTTCGTCTCGTAAGCCGGGGGCGCTTCCATCCGCCCGCTGGCGGCCCGGTGATGCGGGAATTTCGGATAATTATTCCCGAATCCCACCACATACGAACTGTTCCGCGGATTATCTCCCAGTATATAGTCGATCTGTTCCTTGGCAAAGTTCAGATGTTCCCTGTTTCCACTAGTTTTATAATAAACCAGCGCCAGCATGCATTCGGCTGCTGTATAACGAAGTGCTCCCCAGGAGTTGATGTATTTCACCCCGCCCGGAGTAGTCGGCGCGTGATACATCCAATACTCCAAGTTCTCCTCAGCGATCTCCACATACTTCGGGTCATTGGTCAACTGTGCCAATTTCACAAAAACTCCGCCGAAGACATCATCCCAACAATGAGTCCAGTGGTTGGCATAGGAGTTCACACCATCGATTCCCTTCTCCAACATGAAGGCGTCGGCGTCCTCCAGGTAACTTGAGTCATTGGTCGCTACATATAGCCAGATCGCTCCCCAGGTTAGGTCATCCAAATCCGAGGTGGAGTTGTAAAAGCCTCCGCTTTGGCTTAACCCCCGGTAGTTCTTGGCAAAAGTATAGAGATTTTTCGCAGCGGTTAGACATTGTGCAGCATAACTTGGATCTCTGTCTTGATAGTTGAGGTACATTAAAGCCAACGAAGCAGCGGCGCTCCCGCATACATCAGACGCTGGAGTGCTTGGTGTAGCCGCGTACAGTGTCGGTCGGGTGGTCAAGTCTGCGGTTTGCAGTTCCGGCGGACCCCAATAAGCGTGATCCGTTGTTCCGTCCCCGCATTGGTAGTAGAAAGTGGTATGATCTGGAAAACACTTGAGGAAATAATCGTTGAAGTGTTTTAAGATCTTCAACAGATAGACATCTTGGCCAGTGGCCACAAAAGTCTCCTTAAATTCGTAATACGCCCAGCCCAAAGTTGAAGCGGAATAAACCTGAGGCAAACCGAATTTTACATGGTCACCTGCGTCATGAAATCCGCCAGTCAGATCCAAGCCCACATCGGCGCCGTCCTCCACATGACAAGGTCCGCGCCACGCCAGCCGGTTTTCACCGGCATCCGGTCCACACCAGTTTGCTTCATAATAAAGGATGGATTTGGCCAGAGCGTCCACGTAGTTGAAACCTGATTGCGCAATGGATGGCGGTTGAAAAATCAATGCGCACATGGTGCAGAATGAGATAAATAGCATCAAAATCCATGCTGTTTTTCGTATTTTTCATCACACCTCACTTTTCATTCTTGTAAAACACCTCTCTTCCGAAACTAGCAATCTTTCGATGGCAACCTTTCTTTCATCTTTTACCGGGTTTTTTAAATTACACCAAAACACCAAAATACCCAGGCATGATTTTCATGGCATCCCCCCTCTTCCACCCTGCCGGGTTAATAACGCTGTGTAACTTATTACGTTGTGTAACTTATCACGTCATCAACTTCAGCACGTGAACTTATTTACACAGCGCAAGTTATTGCCTTGTGCAAGTCACTGCATCGTGCAATTGATTGCACACCGCAATGATTAAGCCGCGAACATATCTATTCCTTTCCCCACATTCCCACAGCGCATTACAGACCTTCCGGTCAATCAAGCGGAAATCCCCGGTGTCTACCGGCATCTCCACCTCCGTCATTCTACGTAAAAACCTATAGAACAACTTGGCTGTAACCTTTTTTAAGAGGGTTTCCCCTTCTCTTTCCACTCGTCGCCCGTAGATTACATCATATCCATCTTTCCACTTCTCAATCATTAACGGGATTACCTCGGGCGGATCCTGCAGATCAGCATCAATGACCACAATTGCTTCTCCCTGAGCATAATCCATCCCGGCAGTAATGGCGATTTGGTGACCGAAATTTCTGGAGAAATCAATGAGTTTCACCATTGGATCCCGGGCACAGATCCTTTCCAAAAGTCCGGAGGTACGATCCCAGCTGCCATCGTTGACAAAGATCAGTTCATAAGAACCGTCCGTTTTTTCCATAACCCTTTTCAACCTGGTATACGCCACTTCCACCACTGCTTCTTCATTAAAGACCGGAATCACCACCGAATACTTAACACTCCCCATCCCTTTCGGTCCTCCCTTCCTTTTCCTTAAAAGATCCAGTGTTTAAACCATCTCAATTTATCTACATAAGCCCGACTAATCTCCAGGCCGGATAAGACGGGATAAAACCGGATAAACAGACCGATGACCAAACCCAGGTAGAGACAGAATACCCCTCGCACATACGCGCTGTAGTCCGGATACTGATCCGCCAGTATTTTTACTGTATAGACCAGTGCAAAAATGAGAAACGGCACACAGGAGAAGAAGTGATAGATAAAGGTTAATCTACTGACTAAAGCCCAAGGCAAGTACAGAGAGAGCAGCGTAGCAAAGATGACGGCCATTCCCTTGTCCCGTTTTTTGAGGCTAAAGACGGCGGCCGGGATGACGAGCAACATCCCTACCCACCAAATCGCCGGGTTTCCCAGGGAAGCAATGGACGAGGTCGTATCCAAAGCGTAATTGCTGTGTCCATAGAACCAAATCGGCCTGATGATCAAGGGCCATTCCCACCAGGAAGAGGCAAAAGGGTGGGTTGCTACTAATGAACGATGATAATTGAACATATGACGCTGGTACGTAAAGACTGCCCGTAGTCCGTGGCCGGGACCGGGCACCATCATAAATGGCCAATAAGACAAGAGGTAAATGACTGCCGGGAGCAGCAAAAAGGAGAGTACGCCGCAGAAAACCAAATAGCCCAGGTCCCGTCGGAGAAACTCCCACACTCCCTGGCTCTCGAGACTTATAAGTTTGTCTTGAGCCTTTTGGCGCACTCTTCGGTGTGCCCGAAGATAAGCAAAGATCCGTCCACCCATCATCCAGAGAAATAAGAAGGCTAATCCGGCTGCTCCGTACAGGGTAATCCACTTAGTGGCTGAGCCTAAACCAAAACAGACTCCACTCTTGAACAAGGAGCGCACAGACTCTACCCCCCGCCCTCTGCTACCAGCATGCAGGCTGTTGACAGAACTCCGGACGCCTGCCGCATAGTCATAGAAGTAGTAGTACATCAATAAGATGAAGAAGACCGCATACACATCGATGGTGGCGATTCTGGTTTGGGTGAAATGCATGAAATCAAAGGTCAAAAGAGCAGCGGCGCAGAATGGAAAGAAGCGACCGCCAAAGAGTTTCTTCCCAAAAATCATGATTCCCAAGGCAATCAGGAGTTTACCCAGAGGCGGATGAGTGGTTTCATAGGGTTCCACCCGACGCAGGTGTTCATAGGCGGTGCGCGCGTAATAAATCTCGTCAAAGTAAGTGCCGGTCAAGAAGGTAGGATCATCAGTGAGGGTCTCCGCTTCATCAAAGAGCTGCTCCACTCTTCCTTCTGCGGTAGGATGAACGCTCCTCTCCACTATGACCGGATCGATGAGGGCTTCCTGGGTAAGGGTTTCCTGTTTGTCTCTCTCATAAAAGCCAAGTTCCAACAGTGTTCCACCGGGTGCTTCCGTAGTTACTCTGATCCGGTCTGTCTGCGCGGTCACCTTTAAAGAGTTCCATTTATAAAAATCCCGTTTCTCGATGATGCCCAGGGGGTAATAATCTCCGTCCACTCCGCGGTACTCCACTCGATAACGGCCAACCCCGTCGCCTTCGTAAAAACAAATCCTGGATAAAGACCGGAGTCCCCCCAAGTCCAGCAGGAAAGAGTCCCCTGCTTGCGCCGGTTTCCATCCGGTTTGCGGCACATTACGCGAACCCAGGTTAAACAAGGTAAGACAGAGATAGACCAGGGTCAAAAGGGTGATAATGATGAAATCCCGGTGATCGTTTTTTGGCAAACATACGTCCATTAAACAACCTTCTTTCTCTTTCCCGACGGGCGCGTCGAGTCATCAGATCGGGCGCATCGGATCGCTAGGCTGGACGCACAGAAACAGTCAGGCCATTCCGGACACATCAGGCATTTCTGTGAACTCCTGCGCTATCCGAGCTACTTCCCGGCCGTTTCGTAAGGCAAAATTCTGTCCACGGTCTTCAGGGTAGATCTGGGCCATAGAAGCCAAGTATAAATGAGGAATCGGTGTCTGGTACGCAGGTATCTTCCGTGAATATCCGGTAGTCGCTACCGGTTGGGCGTAAGCGCTGCGATAGACATGGGAACCCCGCACCCAGGAATCCTGCCATTCCGGGAAGATTTTCCGCAAATAAGTGAGGAAGATCTCCTTCACTCTGGCGTCGGAGGCGGTATACAGCTTATGATCCGGCCGGAGATATCTGGATAAATAGACAAGATGAGCTCCGTACTCCTCTGCCGGAATCAGGTTTGTATGTTCAATAACCGCCACAAACGGCGCACTTACTTCTGCCACTGTAATCCAATAATAAGAGGAAAGCGGCTTCTCCAACTCCAATAACAAACAGATATTAGCCTGATAACTGAGACCTTCCAACTGTCGGCGGTAGGTCTCGGGTAATACCGGGCAGAGCTTGAGGAGGAATAGTCACTATCACCTTGTCAAAGCGTTCTCTTCGTTTTCCGGAAGAAACCACCAGAGACTGATCAGACTGTACGGCAATCCCCTCTACCGCTTCACTAAGGAAGATCTCTCCCCCTCCCTTCTCCACCGCTCTGGCCAGCCGGTCATAGAGGACCATAAAGCTGCCATCCAGGTATCCCAAGAGTTCACGTTGGAAATTATAGCTTCTGGTGGAACCCCGTTGCTTGAATTTATGCCACATCCAGGCCGCAGAGATGTTCGCGGCTTCCTCCGCGAATTTGGACTGCAGCAGAGGTTCCCAGACTTTTTGATACACTTCAGTGCCGGCCTGACGGATAATCCACTCCTTGGCCGGAAGATGCTCCAGTTCTTTCCAATCCGCCAATTTACGGGCCCGACAGATCAGAAGACCCAACGCGACCCTACTGTAAAAATTCAACTCTGGAAATAACAGCAGATCCAACGGTGAGGTAAAAGGATATAACCGGTTATTTAAGTAGATGCCATTAGATGGTGTTTGCCACCTCATGCGTACAGTGAGACTGAGTTTCTGGGCCACCTCAATAAACTCCCTGTCTCCGGTGAACACATGGTGGTAAAACCGCTCGACTCTCCCCTTACCGACCGGCGTTGTAGAGACCAACCCGCCATAATGCGGTTCTTTCTCGAAGATTCGCACTTGATGGCCGGCTTTGACCAGATCATATCCTGCCACTAAACCCGTGGGACCCGCACCGACAATAGCAATCTTCAAATCTCTACCCCCTTCCCGTACTTTACCCGTTGAGCAGCCGGTAGTCTAAGATTGCGCAGAAGATAACCGGCAGCTTGCAGCAACACAACCAAAGTTATGACAGCGATTACGGACGCGAAAAGGTCAAATCTGGGCGCCCAATACTTTCCTTTTCTGGCCAGTTCATAAATGTACCATTGGTTTGCCAAGTGACAACCGCTGAGAATAACCAAAGGTAGGAAGAAGACGCGGTCCCATAAGACGAGCGCAGTCAGGAAGATTAAGGCCGGAAAGAGATATCGTTCGTGCATTCTGGGACCGAGGAAAAAAACGGTAAGCGCCAGAAAGTACGCGCTGAAAAACCAGGAGAAGAGGTAGGCCTGACGTCGCCGGAGAAATACTAACACTACCAAGCAGGACAAGACGAGAAAAATCAGACTCCAAGCCGCGAAGGTCAGTCCCAGAAAGGGTGTGCTGTCCTGAACGGTTTGACCGCCCAAGAGAGTCCAAAGGTTAAAGGCGTTTGCAGTGGCATATGGATAATCTCCGCCGCTTCTGAAGTAATGTTCAAACAGCCAATAGACCGGACGACCGTGGCTGAAGGGATGAGTTAGCCCTAAATAAACCACGCCTCCGGCTAGGAGAGAAGAAAAGAGCGTCCGCCAATTAAAAGCCACGGCGAAAAAGAGATAAACAACAACCGGCGCCAAGAAGGCGCTCTGTGGTTTCGTCAGGATGGAGACGATGAATAAAGCGACAGCGCTTGACCTTTGTTTCAAAAACATTAAATACAGAACGCCCAGGAGTATAGTGGCGGAGAGCGAATCAAACTGCCCCCAGACAGATGAGTTAAAAAAACCGCTGGATTCAGAAGATAAGCCACTCCGAGCAGAAACCCCCGCCTCATCCTTCCACTTCTTCGTCCGAGTAAACAAAGGACGGTTGCTCCCGCCAGGTCGGAGAGGACCGCCCACAACTTAATCAGGTACGCATGAGCGTGCGAACATAGAGAGAAAGTCTTGGCCAGAATGCCGGAAAGCTGCAGGAGATACGGAATGACCGGGCCGTACACTACGTGAAAGGTGCGATAAAAACCAGCATACCCATGATCGGCCAGGTAAAGGCTCCATGCTCTATATCCGTTCATATCAATCTCATAACTGGGCAGAAGAGTCAGTAAGGCTCTGATCAATAGGACACCGGCGATGATCAGCGCACTTTTCCTCTTCGACAGCGTGATCTTCTCTTCAAAAAAGGTTTCGGTCCCTTTATATCCTCCATTTTCTTCCTCCGTATACTTTATTTGTAAACATAGAGTAAAACAAGACATCCCCACCTACGTAAATTCAGACGCAATAACGCTCGTACGTGGGAATTAGTCAGAAAGCACTCCAAATTTTCCAGGCGTAATCTACCAATGAAGTCAGATCGTCTTCTTGCTTAAGCTCACTTTCGATACACAACTTTTGTATAGAAGAAGAAATTCCAACAGACAATTAGACCCATGGTGGCAACTTTGGATAAAAGCGGGGAGATCCCCATCAAATGAGCGCCTAAAAACATCAACATGTTCGTTAAGGCGATATTGAAGAAGAAACTGAAAGCATAGAAAGGAAGTTGTTTGTACATGGCTTGCGTGGAATTAAAAGTCCAACAGCGATTCAAAAAGTAGTTAAACCAAAAAACTACGAGGAGCGCGGTGGAATTAGCGAAGATGTACCCGACTGCGCCCATGTGGTATAGAACGAAGAAGAGAGTATACTCTAGACCAAAGGAGAAGCACCCGACTACTAAATATCGTTTGAAAGTGGACAAAATTTTACCCTCCGCCATGGAGCGCGCGGCCTTTGAAGAAAACAATACATTCAGCAGTCTTTCCGCTGATAACATAGTGTCCCTCCACTATACTTAGTATTGCAGGTGATCTGAGCCGACCATGGAGATTTCCAAATATTACCTATTATTTACAGTCTAATATTCTTATGTGAAGAAGGCAACCACCAAAGAAGTCGATTATCCGACAATATGTTACGATTTGGTGACATTTTTTTACTTATTTGTGCCCTTTTGTCGGATTTGCAACTACTTGTTACTTCATGCCTGTCCTCAAAAAATTCATAAATATTTCAAACATATTTTAAACACCAAACACAAATTCACCTATTAACAATTTACTGTCCGCAACCGATAAAAAAAGTATGAGCACGGCTTTCACCTATATAAAGTTATACTAAAAAAGCCATTCCCCATTTAGAACAGGAGGCAAGAGTAATGGATGAATCCGGAGTAAATGACATTCTGAATAAAGTCCACTCCCAATTTACCGCCTACGATCAAAAATTACAGGAGATTAGTGAGAAGGTCCAATCCGGTCTGGAAGCCATTAATGAAGGGGTCAGTCTAAAGCTAGCGGCTTTAAAAGACAGGTTAACCGGGAACGCAGAAATTCCGGAGGATTTTACCGGATATAGCGAGGCGGAACAGGCTAATGTTACGGATGAGCAGAATACCCAAGAAGACCACTACATTCAAGAGGCACAGACAGGCGACACCGCGCTTAATACCGAAGAAAATGTAGCGAATGAAGCAAATAGTGAAGAAAATAGCTTTGAACCCTTTGAGCCCTTTGAAATCATCGAAACAAACGCGGAGAATCACAGCAACGCCAATCCAACTGAGCAATCCAATGTAATCAAAGCGGCTCTGAACAAGATTGAAAAGATTGAACATGAATCTTAAGAGCCTCTTCTATAAAATAACGAAATGAGCAGGGATCATCCCCTGCTCACTCACTTCTTTCTCCCTCGATCCGCCCTTACCCTCAACTTAGATCTCCGCGCTCCTTGCCCCTTCCCCGGCTTGAACCCGGAAGCCTGCCTTTTCCCGTCTTACTAATTCTCCAAACTATCCAGGCCAAACCGGCCGGTGGCATTCAACAATTCAATAAAGGCCAGGTACAAATGGGATTTAATGGTTTCGTATTGTACCTCTGACTCGTGTAAGAGCAACTGCGCCTCCAGTATATCCTTTACTGAGGCCAGTCCGGCCCGGTATTTTGCTTCCAGAGCCTCCAGGTATAGTCGGTTATGGCGTAGTTGCAGTTCACTGCTGCGTAAACTTCTTTTAAGATTAAGGTAACTAAAGAAAGCTTCTTTAGTTTGGTACTGAATACTCTTTCTGCTCCTTTTCTCCTCTTCCAGAGCCTGCTCCACCAGTAACTCCGCTTGTTTAATCTGTTCCCTCCGGACATTGCCGTCGAGAAAATCCCACCGTAGACTAAGCTTGAGTTTATTCTCTTCCAAAGTTTTCGCGGAAGAGACTCCGGTATTCCCACGAATACTCCACTCTCCCACACTCCGATCGGCTTTTAGGTTGGAGAGACTGATTCCGCTGTTGAAATTTTCTTTTTCAAAAGTCCAGCTCAGACTAATCCCCAACTGGTCTGAGAGTTTTGCCAGGGCCAGTAAATTTTGCGCGCGTTGCGTGGCCAAGGCTGCTTGCTTTAGCTCCAATCTATGCTGTAAGGCTGTATCCAGTAGATCCTGGAGCTCCGGGACCTCCGTACATTTCACTGTTCCGATGGGCGCCAACTCCAGCTCTGCGGAGACGCTGAGCCCCAAGTACTGCCGTAAACTGAGCCGCGCCAATTCATAATTCTGTTCCGCCCGAAACAGTTCCGTCTCCGCACCGGCTAATTGAGCCTCGACCCCGCTTTCATCCGTAATGCTGGTCATGCCCAGCCTGGACCGGACCTTTATCTCCTCGTAAAAATACTGGGCGCGGTGATAATTATTCTTCGCCAAGTCCAGATCTTTTTTGGCCAGCAATTCCCGTTGATATGCGGTAACAACCTGCAGGATCAGACGGTTTTTTTGCAGATCGATATTCATCAAGTCAATCTTGGTATTCTGTTCGGCTATTTGATCCGCATAAGACTTCCCTCCCCAGAGATTGACCAGGGGTACTGTCTTCTCTGTCGTCAAGTCGATCGCAGAGTTTTCTCCCGCCTCTTCCGTATATTCCGTAGTGGCTTCCGTATATAGTTTCCATCCCTTGGCCCCCTGCGTCTCCCGGTAGCTCGATAAAACACTTTCTCTTTGCGCCACGAGCAATCGCCCTTCCTCGCTGTTTTTCAAGGCCAAGGCAACGGCTTCTCCTACTGTCAACTGTTTTATCTTTTGGTTTACTCCTTCCGCAACAGCCGGATGCTGATCAAGCAGAATCATTGCCACCAGGAACAGGAGTACACTACCAATGGTCAGGCCTCTAATAATCGCCTTCTTCCTGGCCTCCCTCTTCAGCTTACGCTGGGCTAAAAAATTCTCCACCGCCATAAAGAGCACGGGAATTAAGACCAAAGTCAGGACTGTGGAGAAGATTAGCCCACCGATGACCGCCCGCGCCATCGGCGCCTGCATATTGTTGGCGGAGCCGGCGTCAATGGAGAGCGGCACTAATCCCAAAACTGTAGTAATTGTGGTCATCAGGATCGGACGCAACCTGGAAACCGACCCTTTGACCACCGCTTCCTCCAATGTAATGCCTTTTTCCATCAAGAGACGGTAATAACTGATTAAGACGATGGCGTTGTTGACCACCACTCCTCCTAAGATGATCAGACCGATATAAACCTGGTTATTGAAGGCTGTATCCGTCAGGAAGAGCATTAACAGGACCCCTCCCAAGGCAAAGGGGATGGAAAACATAATGATAAACGGATCCAACAGCGACTCAAATTGCGAGGCCATAATCATATAGACGAGCAGCAAAGACATGATCAAAGCGGTCAACAATTCGGCAAAACCCTTCTGCTGCTCCTCATAATCCCCTGAGTAATAAAGACTGATCCCTGCCGGTAGGCTAATCTTGGCCATCTCCGCTTTAATGTCCGCCATCGCCTCGGAGAGGCTGCGCCCGTGCAATGCGGCGGTCACCGTGATCGTCCGCTCCCGGTCGGTTCGTTCGATACTGACCGGACTGTTACCCAAGTCTACTTGCAGTAGACTGCCCAGGGTAAAAACTTGGTTATTCCTGCCGGCGACCAAGACATGCTCCAGATCCTGTAGAGACCGGCGATCCTCTTCCCGTAACCGTACTTTCACCTCTAACTCTTCGCCGTCCCGTTTGATGGTAGTGGCAGTCACCCCTTGAAAACTATTCTGAATCGCCTGGGAGATCTGGGCGGTGGAGACCCCAAGATCAGCAGCGCGTTTACGGTTGATCGTGATAAGAAACTCCGGCTGCTCCTCTTCCCTGGAGATTTCCGTATTGGATATCCCCGGGATCGTGTTTAACCTGTCCACTACCAATTTCGCGGTCTCGCGGGCCAACTCCTGATTATAACCTCGGACATCAATGACGATCGGAGCATTGGAGCCGCTATACAGCATCCGCATGGAGTTCCTGGCCCGCAGACTGATGTTGGCTCCGGGATAGGTGAGTTTCTTCTGTAACTCCAACATCACCTCATTGGTGGAGCGCTGACGTTTTGTCCGATCCGACAAGCGTAAGGTCATGCTGGCCCAGTTCCCGCCGCCGCCGCTGGAACCGCGGACCGAGGCCTCCATATTCTCCAGTTCAGGCAGTTGGCGTACGATCTCTTCAAACTCCAACATCAAGGCGTTGGTTTCTTCAAATTTCGTACCCGGCGGCAGAGTAACCCAGACTGAAATGATCCCTTCATCGGTTTCGGGGATTAATTCGGTTCCGATCAACGGCCACAAACATAAAGTGGCGAGGAATAATAAGACACAAGTCAAGACCACCATCTTCTTATGCTGCAGACACTTGGTGAGAAACCGGTGATAGCCCCCCTCCCACTGCTGTTGAAGAAGGACTGACTTCCTGACCAGCCAGGTTCGTTGTCTTTCCGGATTGCCGTTTTTCCGCATATACTTTGCGCTCAACATGGGGGTGAGCGTAATCGCCACCAGCAGAGAACACATCAAGGAGAAGATTACCATATAGGCCAGTTCCTTAAAGATAATCCCGGTTTGTCCGGTAATATATAACAAGGGAAAGAAGACACAGATGGTGGTAAGGGTAGAGGCACCAATCGCCGACGTCATCTCCTGGGTTCCCTCCAGAGCTGCGCTGGCTGGTTCTAACCCCAGATCTAACTTGCGGGAGATCTGATCAATAACCACCACTGTATTGTCGACTAGCATCCCAACGCCTAAAGCCAGACCACCCAAGGAAATGGTGTTCAGGGTCATCCGGCCGAAGTAGGCCAAGATTAAAGTGGCTAAAATGGAGACAGGCATCACCACACCAGCGATCAAGGTGGAACTGAAGTTGTGCAAGAAGAATAACAGGACCAAGCCGGCCAGGAGCGCTCCATAGACAGCAGAATCCGCCACCCCCCGCACCGAATCACTGATAAAGGTAGAACTGTCATTTAAGACCCGAAAGTGCAGATCTGGATAGGCTATGGCCAACTCAGCCAGGACTCTCCGAATACGGCCTGCCACCGCCACCGTATTGGCGCCGGACTGTTTCTGCAAAGAGAGCATGACCCCGGGGACCCCGTCGATCCTCACCAAGTATTCGGCGTTGGCCTTCTTCTCCTCGATTACCCCCAAATCCCGGAGGAAAATGGGGATGCTGTTTCGGTATTGAACCACAATATTCTTGAGGGCTTCGGCGCTCTTCAGCTCTCCGTCAGTGCGGAGCAGAAACTCGCCGGCACCGGTTTCCAGATTGCCCGCAGGCAGCATAATATTTTCACTTTTGATGGCCGCAGCTACTTCATTGATGGTGATCCCCAGTGCAGAAAGGCGCTCCCGGTTTAACTCTACCGCCACTTCCATCCGGCTCCCCCCGCGCACCTCCACGGAGGCCACACCTTCGGCTTTTTGCAGTTGGTAGCTGATCTCGTCTTCCGCCAGGCGCCGTAGGTAAGATTCGTCCACATCACCGGAGAGTCCTATACTCATAATCGGTTGGGCTGCAGGATCAAACCTGTAGATGGAAGGTTTATCGGCGCTCTCCGGCAGCCTGCGTTCCACCCGGTCCAGATTCCCCCGGAGATCGTTCATTACTTCATCCAGATTGACGCCCCAGTCAAAATAGACGGTCACCCGGGAACGTCCTTCAGAGGAGACTGAGGTCACGGAGGTTACGTGATTGATGGTGGAAATAGCCTGTTCCACCGGGATGGTCACCAACTGCTCGACTTCCTCCGGACCGGCCCCGGAGTATCTGGTGCTGATGTTCACTACCGGAATGGCGATATTGGGATAGAGATCAATAGGCATCCTGGAACTACTGAACAACCCCAAGAGCGTTAGAATGGCAAAAAACATAACGGTGGTAACCGGTCGCTTGATACAAAAGGAAGTAATGTTCATTGTTGGCTCCCCTCTCCGGAAGCGCTTTTACCTTCTCCCGGCTTCACCCCCTGCTTACTGAAGGCTGTTTCTTCTTTCAGCCCCCCGACAGGAGTTGCTGGCGCCTCAGCCTCGGTTGGCAGCACCTCCACTTTCTGTCCCACTCTGAGGTTATTCTGGCCGATGACTACCACGGGATCGCCTTCCGTAAGCCCGGAGACGGCCTCAATCATTCCATCGGCGATGAGGCCGGTCTGCACCGGCTTGAATCCAGTGGTCAAATCCTCATCAACTACATAGACCCCGTTTTGTCCATCCACAGTAACCAAGGCCTCTTGCGGAAAAGCCAGCGCCACTTTGCGGCCGAGTAGAATTTCCACTGTACCGAAGATTCCCGGCTCCAAAACGACCGGGTTATTCTCCAACAAAACCGAGAATGTCATGGTCCTGGTCTGCGCATCGTAAGTAGCTGCCGCTTGGTCGATGCGACCGCTGAAGACCTGATCTGGGATGGCGTCCGTCCTGAACTCTACAGAAGCGCCTTTCTTAATCCCCACCGCCTTCTTCTGATCCAAACTGAATCTGATCTCTACCGGTGAAAAGGGCGCCACAGTCAGCATGTGTGTTCCGGTCGTCAGGTTCATGCCGGGCGTCACCTCTTTAGCCAGGACATAACCGTTAATTGGGCTCTTGATCTTCGTCTGCTCCAACTGAATCTGGAGTAAATCCCGGTTCTTTTCGGCGGAAGTCAACTGTTCCTTCTGGATTTCCACTGCAGTAAGAGCCGCGGCAAAAGCATTCTCCACATTATCGTATTCATACTGAGAGATATATCTATGCATTAAGAGCTCTTTGTATCGTTCTTTTTCCGCTTGAGCCCGGGCCAGATTGAGCTTGGCCTGGTTCAGATTGGCTTTGATCACCGCGATATTACTCTCCGCCTGCTGGAGTTGGAGCCGGATGGTTTGATCGTCAATCACCGCCAAAAGCTGACCGGCAGTGACCGCGTCCCCTTCCTCGACAAGCACTTCCAACAGTCTACCACTGATGCGGGGCTGAATCATGATTTGACCGTAAGGGGTGACCTCTCCCACCACCATATAACTCTCTTTTAACTCCTCGAGCTTAACCCGGGAGACCTTTACCACCGTGGTTGAGGTCAACCGGTTACCGAACCCCCCTGGTTGCACTTGACCTTTGGCGTCAATCTTCGACTTAACTCGAAAACCGATTAGTCCAAGGAAGAAGACGAGTAAGATACCGGCGAGCAGTTTTTTCATAAAAGACCCTCCTCAATATGACGCCTCTCCCTGAATAAAACCGGGCGCCATGGTTATCCATCCTCCGAAAGTCAAATACCGGATACGATCGGAAAAATACAGCTTTACCTGGAGTCTCCCGTGGTCTTCTTGAGAGAAGAAAGATTCCCGCTTATAGAATCCGCCCATTATCTACAGGCTGATCTGGATCATTCTTAACAATAAAGAATAATTTCTTACCTCCGTCAATACCTTCCTTCTTTTTTTACAGGAAATTGTGGAGGATTTTTTTAGAAATGGGTCTTAAGATTCAACAAGAATTATTCTACTACAAAATTTGATAAATTTGGGTGATGTATCCTAAAACAGATAAAAAAAGAGTGGAGACTCCTCCACTCGCGCCTGCTATTCACGCCTTAAGTTAGATCACTAACTAAATTATGTATCCACTTCCTGGTGACAAAGCGCTTGACGATCATAATCATTTTATAGACTTCCTGCAGATTAACGAGGGCAAAGACCCAGCCGATGGATAACTGCCAGACCAAACCGGAGAGATAGGCCAGGGGCAGCCCGATTAGGTAGACGGCGACCAAGTCCATGACTAAACAGAACATGGCATCCCCACCGCTGCGCAAGACACCGACTACCCCCACCATATTAAAGACAGCAAAGGCATAAACAAAGGTAAGTACGGATAATACTTCAATGGCATAAGCGGTCGTCTGCGCAGAAATGTTATAAGGAAGTAAGATCAAGTTTTTACCGCAGAAGATGGCTAACCCTATAAACACGCCAAAAATGGCGGTGAGGATCAAAAAGCGCTCACTATAAAGATAAGCCTGGTCTTCATCACCGGCGCCGATCTCTTTCCCGACCATAATCAGACAGGCGTTGGCCAGGCCGTTAAAGAAGACCGTAGCCAGCTGCCGGATGGTGGCGACAATATTCAGCACCGCCACTACCTCCGTGCCGATCCGTCCATAGATCGCCATATAGATGGTCATGCCGATCGCCCAAATCATATCCTTGGCCACCAACGTTGAGGAGGTGGAAAAGTACCGTTTCACCAAATCTTTGGAGAACCGGAACATCTCCATAAACTTTCTTATATCCAAATATTTACAGGTGTAAGTTACGGTCAGTAAAATACCCAGCTCCACTAGGCGAGCGATTACCGTGCCAAGGGCGGCGCCTACTACACCCAACCGTGGCAGGCCGAAACGGCCGAAGATCAGGACGTAGTTCAAGACGGCGTTGGTGAGCAGCCCGATAACACTGGCTCGCATCGGTAGCTTGACTTCTTCCATACTACGGAGAGCAGCGGAGTACGTGACGGTAATCCCTACTATAATATAGCTGAATGCTGTGATCCGAAGATAGTCGCTGCCGATCCGGATCAACTCCACGTCTTTGGAGAATAAAGAAAGTATAGCTTCAGGAAAGAAGAAGCCGGCCAGGAAGAAGAGGAAAGCCGCAGCGGTATTCACCAGTAAACTGAGGCCAAGTATTCTCCTGATATTCATCCGGTCCTGCTTCCCCCAGAACTGGGAGATGAACATGGAACAAGAACCACCCACCCCCAATAAGAAAAGGCTCAGATTAAAGTATAACTGATTACTCAAGCCTACGGCGGCGATCTCTGTCTCCCCCAACTGTCCGACCATGATGGTATCCAGCATATTCAAGCCGGACATAATAAAGTGCTGCAGAGTTACTGGTAAGGCCAGGCGTAGTACGATCCGGTAAAACTTACGGTCGCCAAATAATCTAGAAAAAAAGCTCTTGGACGCATTGGCAAGGGCCAAGCTTTTTTGCATCTTCAAACACTCCCGGCGCGCCTACTTGCGTAGGCGCGAGTTGTTCAATTTTTTTATCAAAACTCCGGTCCCGACCGAACTCAGCCTGAATCAACTTAGAAATCAAGAGCAAAAGCCTCACCCTTACGCATATCGAAAAACCCGGTAAGTGGTGGGTTCCAGTTTTAAGGTGAAGATCGTCTGGGAACCCAAGGTATCACCGGTGAACTGCTCTCCGGAGACCAGATCGGTCAAGACCAGACCTGGTTGGTCAATAATCACCCGCACATCGGAGAAGTAAGGCAGGAAGGACTCTACAATAAAGGTACGGTTATCATAGAGAAAGAGCCCGATATTGGCGGGTCCCTCGATCCGCAACTCCAAATCGGCGGTGAGCACCCGGCGCAGTTCGTTTAAGACTCCTTCCGGCAGGTGATAAAAGTCGCCGGGATTCTCCGGAACCGTCAAGATATACAGAGTCCCCTCAGCGTATTGTGCCTTCAGTAAAAGAGGAAAACTGTTATTCTCCTTAAACCCTACAATCATCTGCCAGGTGTCGTTGGTGCTGAATTCAATCTGGGGGATGAGCACCGGTTGCGCCCCCCGGCAGTAATGGCCGAAAGAACACTCATACATGGGATACGCGAACTCCTGAACCGCCACTTTTTTATCAGTGTACCTAACCTCAGCGATCCCCTCAATCCCCCGACCTTGCAACTCTCTGAGCAAGCCCGAAGTAATGACCACCTTCCCGCCTTGACGTAGCCGAGCCTCGATCTTCTCGACAATCCTGCCGTCTCCTGCGGCATTCTCCGTGAGGAAGAGGAGCTGGCCCTCGGAGGGTAATTCCGCCGCCGGTTCCAAGGGAATCCCCAGCATACCAAGGTACCCATGGAGATAGCTCTCGCCCTTGGAATGATACGGTTTATAACATGACACGCCAAGGGGGGCGCCGAGCTGTCCCAGGAACTGATCGAGCTGAGCGAAGACATGACCGGCCAGGGGAACAAAGATACTGCCTCTGGTAATCAGCAATCCGGCACAGAAGAGAGTGACCTCCCTGCTTTTGGCGAATAAAGTTAAAAAGGCTTGTTCCACATAGGAACCCATGTTATAGAGGCAGTCAAAAGTATCAAACCAGCCGCCCCCGTTCTTCCCGGGTTTCACATTCTCCAGATAACGCAGGAGAAAATAACTGATGTACCTTTGCAAGTTTTGCTGAGTATAGGTGGGGTTACGGGTTTCTGTCCCCGTATAGATTGTATCAAAGAGCAGCGGTTCGGCCTCCAAATTATAACCGGTGTTTTGGTAATCCTCGTACCAATTGGGATACTTAATGATCATATTGACCTTTGGGTTCACTGCTTTGGCTGTTTTCATTACGATGTCGGATGAGACTTCTTTCATTAGATCCGTGCGAAATTGCGACCAGGTACGTTCACCTTTCGCCTTGATACAAGACTCGCATTTACAGTTTGTAAAATAAAAATCATCAAGGATAACTTCATCAAAGATCTCCGCGGTGAACCGCACGACCTCTGTTAATTCAGCCAAGTGTTCCTGGTTTGTATAACAAAAGGATTTAAACTCCCAGTTCCCATAGACCGAAGTAGTAATCGCTCCGGAGGTTTGGTACCCCCGCTCTGTGAAAAACTCCTTCAGTTTCAGAATCTTCTCTTTGTCAATCAGGTGATTCCCCCGGTAGGTTTCTAGATATACCTTAGTACAGTTGAGGTGTTTCTCGATGAAATTCAGCTTCTCTACGAGCAGCTCTGGATGGTCCGCAGCTTGCTCCGTATCGCGAATGGTAAAAAAGATTGCCACTGTAAAATTGTCATACCCTTTCCTCATTCCGTATCACCTCTTAACTTTTTTTTACCACTTCCAGTTTATAATAAATTCCCTGACCGGTCTTGTCAGGGATTGCTAATCGCTTCTCAAAAATTGCTTTTTAACTGTTTCCGATATTGCGTAGGAGAACAACCTTTCAACTGTTTAAAAACGCGGTTGAATGTTTTTATACTATCGAATCCGGACTTAAACGCCACCTCCGTAATGGAGTCGGCGGTCTGGGCCAGGTACTTAACGGCCTTGGCGATACGATAACTATTCAAATATTGTAGGAAAGTCAGACCGGTAATCTCCTTAAAGAACCTGGTAAAATGATAAACACTGAAGTTAGCCACTGCGGACACTTCACGCAGAGTGAGGGGTCTGGTGTAATTCTTCTCCACGTAATTGAAGACCTGTTCCAAGCGGTCAAGTTCCTTCAAGTGTTTGGTCTTTTCCCAAACCGAAATCTCCTCCATGGGAATATACTGTAAAAAGATCGTTAGCAAATCATATAACCTGGCCATCACCGCCAGCTTATGTCCTTCACTCTTCTTCTGATATTCAGTGTACAACGTCAGGATCTGTTCTTCCAATAAATGATGGATCACCTGCTCGGGCACTGGCCAAAAACCGTCCGGTTCCCCGACGCCTGGATTTTTTCTGATAAAAGGCGCTTTGAATCTCCGGTCCTGAAAAGCGGAAGAGACATATTCCATCATGGAAAGGTCAAATTGAATGATAATCCGGTTACTCCGTACCGGACTGGTTAAGAAGTAATGCACATCACCCATGCCCACCAGGAGAATGTCCCCTGTTTCCATCGGATAGATCCGGTTGTTTAATCCGATATCCATCTCCCCCTCCAACACATAGATGATTTCAATCTCCTTGTGCCAGTGCGGGGGAAACTCGGCAATGTCCGTGATTAATAGATTAAACGGAAACTCTTGACTGACTAGATTCTTTTGTTGGCTGGCCTTCATGGTATCACCCCCAATCTTTATACTCTTAATCTAACTTTAACAAATGTGAAATCAAATGTCTAAGGCAAAAAAGCATCTCCGCAGATCAAAGAGCCGGTGATCGCCTGGGATTTCATTCAAGAAGCAGACGTAACAGACCGATATATAATAATGGACAATTATCTGCCCTAACCTCTTGATAACATTTTTTGAAGGGGGCGTTTTGATGGCTGAAAAAGAAGACCTGCATACTGCCAATTCCCTGGTCATTAAGATACTCTGGGCATCCCTAATCATCGCTGTCGGCGTCAGTCTGGGAAGCAAAGCGGAAGTGTTCAAGACGGCAACCATTGGTGGGTGCGGCGCCATTGTCTTCCTGATTCCCACCATCCTCTGGAAAAAAAGACTGCTTACTGAGTACATAAAATACTTCGTCACCATCGGCCTGGGGGCCTTCTCCTATGTACTGCTGAACGCCATGGCCTACTCTTCAAACATCTTCGTCTTGTACGTCAGTATGATCATCATCTCAGTTTACCATGACTACAGACCAGTCATCCTCTCCGGCTTGATTGGTCTGGCGCAGATTAATTACTTCTATTACTTATTCCGAGACACTGTCTATCTCAATGAAAATCCCGTAATCATCAACGGCGCTCTGCTCGTCATCGCATTGGTGATCATACTTCAAATCAAAATCGGTGAAAGCATACGCCGGAATGAGCTGAAACGTGTTAAAGAGACTTTACTCCGGGTGGAATTGCTACTGGTCAAAGCGGCCAAAAGCGCCGGACAGACAGAAGACATCTCCGGTGAAACGTCCGCAGAATCCTTGAGCACGAAAGGAAAAGAAGTACTAGAGGAGACCAGTACGGTAATAAAGCAGATCACAGAGAGCTGTAGCCAGATTGCCGAAATGATCAAGGAAATCGATGACCTTGTCTTCCAAACAAATCTCTTGGCTTTAAACGCCTCTATTGAAGCTGCCCGGGCCGGTGAAGGGGGTAGAGGCTTTGCCATGGTCGCCAGGGAAGTACGGGACCTGGCGAACCGCGCCGCGGATTTAGTGAGAAAGTTGGCTAAACTAAACACCGGGTGCATAGAAGAGAGCGTAAAAGGAGATGCCCTGCTACAAAAGACCGCCGGGATGTTTCAGGAGATTATGGAGAATAACAAAAACACCCCCCATCTCCTCCTGGAAGTGGCAGCAGCCTTGCAGGAAGAGACCGGAGGGGTTGAAAAAACCCAGGCCGCTTTGGAACAACTTAGCCAAGCATCACAGAAAAATACGGCATTGATCAAAGAGATTATCCAGATCTAACCTGGCTGGCTTTGCTTACGTGCCTGATCCGAAGTTATGAAAAAAAACCGCATAATGCGGTTTTTTTATCTTTAAACTCATTCCTGTGCGGAAGCAGAAAATACTATGCGGCCGGCTTTGATGACATGTTTGATCCGAATCTCGGCATCGCAGACGACTAGATCAGCGTCTTTCCCCGGCTCGATACTGCCTTTTCGCTCCGCGACACCAATCAACCGCGCCGGATTCAAGGTTGCCATCTGCACTGCTTCATGCAGAGGAATCTTCGCCATCCTCATCATATTATAGATCGCCCGATCCAGAGTCAGGGTGGACCCGGCCAGATCTCCATTACGTAACCTGGCGATTCCGCCGGAGACGATCACCTGCTGGCCCCCGAGATCAAAACATCCGTCACCAAGACCGGTCGCCCGCATGGCGTCGGAGATGAGAATAATACCGGCAGTGCCCTTCAAGCGGACGGCCATCTCCACTGCTGCCGGATGAAGATGAATACCGTCACAGATCAATTCACAAATTACCCTCTGGTCCAGCAGAAGGGCGCCGGGCGGACCAGGTTCACGGTGACCAAAGCCCCTCATCCCGTTAAATAGATGCACCGCATCAGTCACCCCTGCTTCCACCGCCGCAACCGTCTGCTCATAAGTAGCGTCCGTATGCCCGGCTGCCACCACTATCCCCTGACTTTTTAAATACGCAATTGCTTCCGGAGCGCCTATTCGCTCAGGAGCTAAGGCTACCACCTTCAGGTATCCCCGGGTAACTGTCAAAAAGTCTTGTAGTTCCTGAAGATCCGGTGCTTTAAGATACTCCTCCGCTTGTGCGCCTTTTCGCTTCGGAGAAAGGTACGGCCCTTCCAAGTAGATCCCGAGCAGTTCCGAACGGGGCTCCCCTCCTATCCGCTGGTTTTGGTTTTCAGCGTAAACCGCCATATTCATGATGGCCTTCCTGACCTCCGCAGTCGGCTTGGACATAGTTGTGCCCAAAAACCCCGTCACCCCGTTTCTCAAGTGAAAGGCAGCCATCTCCGCCAAAGCCTCGAGGGTGGCGTCCATCACATCGAAACCGCTGTTGCCATGGTTATGTAGATCAATGAAACCGGGCGCCACATAAGCGCCCATACAATCCAAGACTTCATCATAATCCTTAGCCACAGCTTCCCCTGGAGAGAGAATTCTGGAAATAACCTTCCCGGTGATTTCCAGGCAATGATCATCGAGAATCCGTCCGGGAGTGATAATCCGGCAGTTCGTGACTAATCTATTCACACAAATCCAGCCCTCCCAAAGCCGAGGCAATCTTATAATCCAAGAGCATAGTCACATCAGGATGTAAATGCAGAATGGACGCAGGAATCCTGGGAGTGACCACCCGCTCTTGCAGAATCTTTCGAACCACTTCTTCTTTCCCCTCTCCGCTCACTACCAGGAGGATCTTCTTGGCCCCCATGATGGAGCCTATCCCCATAGTCATGGCGTACCTCGGCACCTGCGCCTCAGAGGAGAAAAACCTGGAATTCGCCTTGATGGTATCAGCGGAAAGCTCCACCACATGGGTGTCCAAGACGAAGTGCTCATCCGGCTCGTTGAAGCCGATATGACCGTTCCTCCCCAATCCTAAAAGCTGAAGATCTAATCCGCCACGAACCTCAATAGCCTCCTCATACCTTACGCATTCCTGAGAAGCATCTTCGCTGTTGGCATTGGGGATAAAGGTATTTTCCGGTTTTAGATTGACGTGGCGGAAGAAATTCTCCCACATATAAAAATGGTAGCTTTGGGGATCGGTCTTCTTCAGCCCGCAGTATTCGTCTAGATTAAAGGTGGTGACCTTGGAAAAATCCAAACCTATACCACCACCAAGACGGTGCAGGCGAATCAGTTCTTCATAAATCCCCAATGGAGTGCTTCCGGTGGCCAAACCCAAAACACAGTCAGGTTTATTCCTGACCACTTCTTCAATGATCTTGGCACCCTTCTTACTTAGTGACGTATAGTCTTTTTCAACGAATACTTTCAATCATACCTCTCCCCTACTTTTTATTTAAAAGAGTCTTCCTTGAACGGCCTTGCATGATACCATAGTTTTCTCGGTAATCAGATCTTCAGCGGTCAGATTACCGTACAGCAGCGGGGAAGCGGGCTGATGCCGTCGTCTGTTTGTTGAAACTTGTCGGTTGCTGGAATTGGCATAACAGTATAGACACTGATGAGCGCAGGTATTGTAGGCGCCAATATCGATACTGTTCACGCAACCGCATTCCTTCCTTTGAAACTTATCCTTCTCTACGGCAAGCTCCGCTCCGGTTATCCTCTGGATTAACCGGTCATCAATACACTTTCCATGCTCAATGCCTAACAGATCCAAGTCAACCTCTTCCGCACAGGTTTCAATGGTCAAACCAAACTTGCCCGCAATTTCCGCAAACCCTTTGGCCAAAGTGAAGATCTGCTCTTCAGTCAAGCAGGCGACTTTAGGGATACCATTCAGGTTCCGTGCGGTTTTTTTATACAGATCCAAGAAACTAATAATACATTTCTCCGTATATGCCCTTAACTTACTTGCCAACTCCTGAAAGTAGCGCAAATGGTCGTCCTCTGTAATCTGGGCAGTCAAAAAAATCGGATCATACCTCCACACCACCCTCTGCTTGCCAATTCTGTCGGAGAGTTCAGCAAAGGTCTCGATCAATTCAGCTTTTGGCGGAAGATTAACTTCGATTTCGTGATCATAGGGGTTAAGTGTAAACTGAAAATAGTAATCATATTCGGAGAGGAGGGGGAGCTTGTTCAGCATGGGCCGGGGGTTTTTCGTCCAAAAGACAAAACAATCCACCACTGCCGGACTGAGACTGACCCTGCTGACTTGACGAGGATTCATCGGGTTACGGACCAAGACAAAGCCTTCCTGCAGGCGTCGGCAGAACCATTCACTGTAAAAAGCCGGTACATCCGTTCGTCGGCTAGCGCTAATAATCATCTTAAACTTCCTTTATCAATAAGACCTGGACTCTGGTGGAGCTCAATCTTGGCAATCAACCCGCCCCAACAGGTAATCTGCGGACACGCCAAAAAAATCGGCCAGTTTTCTGATGACTTCAGGGGACGGTTCCCGCCGATTCTGCTCATAAAAGCCATAGGCGCTTTTGGTAATCCCCAGATACTCCGCTACCTTTTTTTGCGCCAGACCCCGCTTCTTTCTTAATTCAGTCAATCGTTTCGCCATAATTTCCATACTTAAATTATACAATAATTTCTAGTGAAAGCAACTACCCGGAAGCAGTTGTTTTTTGCCGTGCTAGACTAGTCCAGGTGAACCCCGGCCGCAAAGTGTGCGGGATAAATCTTGGCTGACAACAATTTGTAGTCTGTACTTATAACCACAATTAGTGGTCAGGAGGGCGCCACATGAAAGAAACATCTCTATATTACCGGCTTGAACAAGTCCGTAAGAGCATGAGTATTTTATGGAAGATCAAATCCCTGGTTGATCAGGAATTTTTATCTGTCTCCGCCGAATTTGATGATCTGATGAACCAATATAACAAAATTACACACATTACACACAGTGAGGGGAATGATACACCGGGCGCCTCAGGCGCCCGGCTTCAGCCGTCCATTATTAATCATCATTGATCTTCAGTTTGAGGCGAATAGTTATTGGTAGTTATCATAGATCTCGCCCAAGATCGTGTTGACTTCTTCGTTCTTCAGTTCCTTGGGGACAAAATTGTAACAAGCGTCTTTGAAGACCATGGGCGCGATGGCGAGCAGATCAGCTCTGGAGATTCCCAAATCCTTAAAGGATTTAATCTGCACCTTTCTATTGAAGATCCTGATGGCTTCAGCCACCATTTCTCCGATTTCACCGACGCTTTCCAGTCCGCTGAAGCTGATATCCATGGCTTCCCCGATGATCTTTACTTTTTCCGCATCTATCTTCGCGGCATACTTCATCACTTCCGGCAAGGCCAAGGCACAAACTATTCCGTGAGTAACGTGGAACTTGGCGCCCGCCGAATGGGCGATGCAGTGGCCTAAGTGCACCAAAGCATCATTAAACGCTATTCCCGCAAAGTTACTGGCCAGTAAGAGCTCCCCGCGGGCCTTCAAATTATTTCCGTCCGCCATCGCCTCCGGAAGATTGGCCATGATCTTCTTGATCGCCGCTACCGACAACAATTCCGATTTGGGGTTCGGCATCTTTGCCGTGATGGCCTCGGCGGCATGAGCAAAGGCATCCATTGCCGTGGCGGCAGTCATTTCTGGAGGAACGGATACAGTCGCTTCCGGATCCAGAATCCCTAAAGTGGCATTAACAATTACGGAGTTTTTGACATCATTGATTGTATCCGTAATCACTCCTACGGAAGTGCTTTCACTACCCGTCCCGGCAGTAGTTACAACCATGACCACCGGAACGCCCGGCTGATAAAAAGGGTTGCCGAAGTATTGATTGACCGGTCCCGGATTATTGACTAAGACATTGATTCCTTTGGCGGCATCCATGGGGCTACCCCCGCCGATGGCCACAATCCCGTCAATCTGTTCAGCTTTGGCGTTCTCGCCTCCTTCATTAATGATATAATCCGGCGGATCAGGAATCACCTTGGTGAATTCAACCACCTGCACGCCGGCGTCCTGCAGACTCTTTTTGCCTTTGGCGTATATCTCCAGCCGGCTCACGTTCTCATCAGAGACGACCATCACTTTGGAACAGCCGAGTTTCTTCACTTCCTCCCCCAATACGTTGATGGCCCCAACGCCGTAGATAATCGGACACGTCTGCGCATATCTTCCCAAACTACTCACTACTAATCACCTCTTATTTTATTTTACAGATTATACGCGGTCAAAAAGCCGGTTTCCAAGGCGTTCCTGATCTTGCCTATTTTTGAGGCGTCTCCCAGCAAATAAACCCGCTCAAACTCTGCTTGAATCTCTTCCACCAACTCCCGGTTAGGTTCTGAGCCGACCGCGATCACGATTGCATCAAAGGAGTATACCTTCTCCGCTCCGCTTTCCGTCTCCTCAAACACGGCAGTACCCTTTTCCACCTTGATCAACTTATGTTTAGGATACATCTGCACGCCTAACTTCCCAATCTGACTCATCAGATCAATAAGGTTTTGAAAGAAGACTCCCGGTCCAATGGTGTCCGCCATTTCAAAGAGACTGACCTGATTATTGTTCTTCGCCAACAGATGAGCGGTCTCGAGGCCGGTCAGTCCGGATCCGATGACCGCCACCTTCTTACCGGTAAGTTTCGGTTGGCCCTCTAAAACGTCCACACAGCTTAGAACTTCCTCTCCCTCGATCCCCTGGACGGAGGCAGGCCTGATCTGCTTCGAACCGTGGGCGATAAAAACGGCATAGGGATTTAACTCTCGTAACTGCTCCAGAGTGGGCGTAGTGTTAAACCGGATTTCCACGGCGAACTTTTCCACCTGGTTTTTTAAGTACTCCAGCAACCAGTTGATCTTATCTTTCTTGGGCGCCTTGGAGCCCGGCACCAACTGCCCGCCCAGCCGGTGGGTTTTTTCAAAGATGACGGGCTTAAACCCGCGTAGCGCCAGCACCCGGGCTGCCTCCAGACCGGCGGGGCCTCCTCCGATGATGGCAACAACCCGTCCGGCGCCGTCCGGTTTAAACTCACTGTACTCCAATTCCCTGCCGGTCTGAATATTAATGGCGCACCCGCAAGGTATTGGGCTCATATCCGCTTCCATCAGCCTTTCCATACAGTAAAGGCAGGAGATGCATCTTCTCAACTCCTCGATCCGCCCTTCCTGGGCTTTATTGGACCATTCGGGATCCGCATAGTGCTGCCGGGCGGAACCGACGAAGTCCAGCTTTCCTTCGGCCAGCGCCTGCTCGGCATAGGCCGGATCGCGGAAAACCGCAACACCAATCACGGGAACGGATACCGCCTTCTTCACAGCTTCCGCCAGATAAAGTTTCCACCCTTGCTCAAAAGAGGAAGGCTCCCAGGCCACATTCATACTTTCATAAATACCTGCGCTGACATCAATGGCGTCAACACCCAATTCCTCCAAGTGTTGAGCAATCTTTACGCCGTCTGCCAAGTGTAATCCCTGATCAGGCTGACCCGTTGTTTCCAAGAACTCATCCACGGATAACCGGACGAGCAACGGAAAATCTTCTCCGCAGCGCTGCCGAATTCCGGAGACGATCTCCGTCAAGAACCGGAGCCGGTTCTCAAAACTGCCGCCATAGCGGTCTTCACGCAAATTTGTATACGGACTTAAGAATTGATTGATTAAATAACCGTGGGCGCCATGCACCTCCACCCCGTCCATTCCGGCGGCCTTAACCCGGACTGCCGCTTGCACAAACTTCTCCACCATCTCTTCCACTTCTTCGGTGGTCATGGCGACCACGGGTTGGCGCACCGCCCGACATTCCACTGGACTGGGAGCAGGCATGGGCAGATGGCCATTGATCACACTAATCCCTTGCCTGCCCGGATGATAAATCTGGACCACCATCTTGCTACCGTATTTATGGGCTTCTTGGGCCAGGCGGTTTAAACCAGGAATGAATCGATCCTCCGCCGCGGAAATCTGTTGATTATTCCCTCTCCCCCTTTCCATGTCGACAATGGCGCATTCGGTAATAATCAAACCCACGCCGCCGCGGGCCCGGGCGCCATAAAAGGCGATATCCCGTTCTGAGACGCTACCGTCGGTATTGGCCAAATGATTTCCCATCGCCGTCATAACAATCCTGTTTTTTGTCTGCATCTTTCCTATTTTCCCTACTGAAAACAGGTGCGCAAACATGAACATCCCCTCCTTTACCAAAACAAGTTTTCTTCTCAGAACGACTCCGGTGATCCCAGAACCATCAATAAATATTACTTATCAACAATTTTTGTACAAATTATAAGTTATAGAAATCTCCTAAAATACCTTTGTCGAATTTTAATTTTTTTACCGTATTTTGCATTATTTTAAACTTTTTTGCCAATATCCCAGCTTACTTTGGGAAATAAAAAAACTGTTCATATAAAAAAGACCCCACTAAGGGTCTCCGTCTTTCCAGGTTCGCTCACTTACTCTTATATATTAAGGAAAATTATAACTCACCATTGCATCTATTAAATCACTTCTAAAAACTGATATTGGGAGAGATACAGGCGATAATAGACGCCGCGTTTCTTCATCAATTCTTCATGCGTACCAGCCTCGACAATCCCGCCCTGATCAATATACATGATCCGATCGGCATTCTTAATAGTAGAAAGCCGGTGCGCAATGATGAAGGAGGTTCGATTTGCCAATAACCTTTCCAATCCTTGCTGGACAAGAAGTTCCGTTTCCGTATCAATGCTGGAGGTGGCTTCATCCAGAATCAGAATCCTGGGGTCTGCCAGCAGAGCCCGGGTAAAGGAGATTAACTGCCGTTCCCCCACGGAGAGTCTAGCGCCACGCTCATTCACCTGGGTATAATATCCCTCCTCCATCTTCTCAATAAAGTCATGGGCTTTCACAGCTTTGGCCGCAGCGATTACTTGTTCGTCCGTGGCGTCTAGGCGGCTGTAGCGAATATTATCCATGATCGTTCCGGAGAAGATAAAAGTATCTTGAAGCATCACCCCCATCTGACTGCGTAAAGATTTCAGAGTAACCTCCCGCAGATCAATGCCGTCGATCAAAACTCTGCCTGCTGTCACATCATAAAACCTGCTAATCAAATTAACAATGGTCGTCTTGCCCGCCCCCGTCGGTCCCACCAGAGCAATAGTCTCTCCCGGCTGAACCGTAAAGCTGACCTCATGGAGGATCTCCTCCCCCTCCTCATAAGCGAAAGAGACGTTCACGAACTCAACCAGGCCGGTAATCGGCGGCATCAGCCTTGCTCCCGGGTTATCGGTGACAGAGGGTTTTTCGTCCATGGTCTCAAAGATCCTTTCGATATAGGCGGCGGCGTTCAGCAAAGAATTATAAAAGTTGGCCAAATTGAAGATGGGAAACCAAAACGAATTGATATAACTGATAAAGGCGATCAATACGCCGACCGTGGTCCCCCGAACCAGCCACAGCACGCCCGCTAGATAGACCGCAGCCAAAACCAAGGTGGAAACATTCTCCACCAGTGGATTCACGAGAATGATGATTTTAATCGCTTTCAGCCAGGCAGTACGGTACTGATCATTCAATTCCTGAAAGATCCCAAGATTAACCCGTTCCCTGGCAAAAGACTGGGTTACTTTAATCCCGCAGATGCTCTCGTGGATGTAGGCGTTCATATTCGACTGCTTCCTGCTGACCCTCTGCCATAGCTTCCGTTGGAGATTCTTCAATAAAAGCAGGGCGACGGCGAGGAGCGGTAATCCGGTCAGGCTGACCAAGGTTAGCCTGTAATCCAAGGCAAACATAAAGAAGATAATGACAAATAAAGTAAATAAGTCGGTGATCAGGTTAATGATCCCGTTGGACAGGAGATCACTTAAAGTATTGATATAATTCACCACCCGCACCAAGATCTTGCCGTGCGGGCGACTGTCATAATAATCAAAGGGCAAAAGTTGCAGGTGAGTAAAGAGATCCCTGCGGAGGTTCTGGATAATACTCTGGCCCATAACAGCCGTATTCCTAATCCGGAGTTTCAGACAATAGGCGCTAATCAGCAAGGTGGCGATATAAACCAAGGTTAACAGGATCAGCTGTGGGATCTGGCCATTGGGGATGGCGGTATCCAGCGCTATTTTAATTAAGTAAGGCCCGGCAAAACTGGTAACACTGCAGATCAACATGACCAGAACAGTAAAGATGATCTGTCTTTTATACGGTTTCACATAACCCAATAAGCGTTTGACTTGATCCAAGTTAAACTCGACATTCAGGTCCTCATCTACATCAAACTTATTCCGCGACATCTTACTTCGCCTCCTCGCTCCCGGCCAAGTCAAAGTCGCCGTATTGATGCTGAAAGACCGTATAATAATAACCTTTTCTGGCCACCAACTCCTCATGTTTGCCTGCTTCGATGATCCGTCCGTTCTTCAGCGTCAAGATTAGATCGGCGTTGCATACCGAGGAGATGCGATGGGCAATCACAAAAATGGTCTTCTTTTTATATAAGGACTTGAGGTTCTGTTGAATGGCGCGCTCTGTTTCCAGATCCACGCTGGAGGTGGTATCGTCCAGGATCAGAATGGCCGGGTCCTTCAGTAAGGCTCTGGCCAGCGCGATTCGCTGTTTCTGTCCGCCGGAGAGGCCGACGCCACGTTCGCCAACGATGGTATCATAACCCGCCGGGAGCTTGGTGATGAAATCATGAGCCCCGGCTGTTCTGGCCGCCTGCTGCACTTCCTCAAGGCCCGCGTCAGGAAGGCCGTAAGCGATATTCCCCTCAATCGTATCGGAGAAGAGGAAAACATCCTGCATGGCCACGGCGATATTAGAACGCAAGCAAGTCAGGTCATACTCTTTGATATTCACTCCGTCAATCAGAATCTCTCCGTCCATCACCTCATAAAACCGGCAGATCAGGTTGACCAGCGTAGATTTGCCGGAGCCGGTGGGCCCAACAATCGCCACCGTCTCTCCGGGACGAGCCGTGAAACTGACCTCCCGCAGTACTTCACCGCTTTCTTGAGAGAAGGAAACATTCACCAACTCGACTTGCCCTTCCAAGCGCTCTTTCCGCAGAGGAGTTGGGCTGTTTTTAATCTTTGGCTCTGCCTCGAGCAAGGCGAGGATCTGAGCGGCTGCTGCCACAAAACGCTGTAAGTCATTGATGAGCCACCCCAGGTTTCTCAAGGGATAACTCAAAGTCCATAAAAAACTGTTGAAGATGACCAACCTACCGATGGTTAACGCGCCTTTGATCACCATTAATCCGCCAACCAGCAGCAGGACTACGGTCAGACCGCCGCAGGCGGCATCAAGCGCAGGCAGATACCTTTCCCAGATCCGGATGGCTTGCAGATTCTTCTCTTTAAAGCCGTCGTTTTCCGTGGAGAATTTGCTGATCTCATATTCTTCCTTGGCAAAGGCTTTGACTACCCGGTTTCCGCTGATGTTCTCCTGCACCACCGAATTCAGTTTGGACAACTGTTCGCGGATTCCGAAGAAGGCTGGCTTCACCTTGATGGAAAGACGCAGGGCAAGGAGGCAGATGAGCGGGGTGCACGCCATTAATACCAGGGCCAACTGATAATTAATCGCGAAGAGCGTGATCAGGGCGAAACTAAAGATGGCCACATTCTCGACCAGGCTAAAGGCGACCCAAGAGATGAAGTGGCGCACCGCATCGGCATCCCCTGACATTCTGGTCATCAGATCTCCTGTTCTGGCCTGATCAAAAAAAGTAAAATCCAACTCCTGTAGTTTTTGGTAAAGATTCATCCTAATCTGATAGACAACATCCTGGGAAATATGTTCAAAGATTAGTCGATAAAAGTAGCGGGCAGCGGACTTCAAGAAAGTAGCGCCGATCACCAGAAGCACAACCTGCCAGAGCAACTCTTTCTCTCCCCGGAGGAGCACGCGGTCGACAATAACTCCGGAGAGATAAGGAGGAATCAAGTTCAGTAAGGTAAAGCCCATCACCAGCAGGAAAGCAAAGATGATCCTGATCTTATACTTACGAAGATAGATCCATAACCACTGAACAGCCTTTATTATGGATTCCTCCTCCCCTCACCACCAAGATACCCTGGACGTGTACACGCCAACCGGACATTCGCCTCCCAGACGCTGCCGCTTTCCCCGTCTTTTCAGGGCATAATAATCGAAGCTACAGAAGATAGGCGGCCTACTCTACTCAGGATCTCTCCTCTAGAAGAGATCTTTTAGTTTGCGGAGTTCTTTTTCGGCCTTCTCTTTTAACCTCTCCTCTTCCGCGTCGAGCTTCTTCTGGAGCGCCTCCTCCAACTCCTTCTTCTTGGTTTCCAACTCCCTTTGTTTGGCTGTTAATTCTGCTGCTCTCCGGTCCAACTCATCCTCAAACTCCTGTAGTTTAGCGGCGACCCTTTGTTCAGAAAGCGCCTTGGTTGCTTCCAGAGATGCTTCCGTGTGGCGCAGCTTCTCTTCGACCTTAGCCCTGAGCTCGCGGGTGAAGTCGGTGACTTTTTCTCCGACCGCCGCTTGTAAACGGGTGGAGATCACCCGGTCCAGATCGGAGGAGATCTTCATCTCATATTCTCCGGCGCTCTGCGCCAACTCATAATGGACCGTGACTTGATCCAAACCGGTCAGGGTGTTTCGGACGATCTCCCCGATCAGATCATTCGGTTCCGGCCGTCCGCTAAAGTCCGTCTTGACCTGATCGGCTCTAAAGACTGCCACCAGCTTCAGGAGATCCGGATCCATTTTCAGCACAGCGTCGATTCCAACCCGACCGGTGAGGATCTTTGTCGGCAGGTATCTACTGTCGCCCAAATTCAGCTCAGGCAAGGGCAACCCCTGCAAGGTCAAGTTAATGCGGTCTTGAAAATCGGGAGTGACATGATTAAGCTCACCATCGAGCCTGAAAAAAGCTTCCCTGGGCGTTTGGGCGAAGAGCGCCATGGTCAGCGGTGACCCGTACAGCGATGGTTCACTGGTAATACCGGTGATCACTCCCTTGGCATAAAATCCATCCCCCGAGGAATCAGGAGTCCCTCTTCCAGAGACGGCAATCTTCTTAATTAAGAAACGGGGGTGGGTTTCTCTGCGCGGAAAAGCAATGTCTTGTCCGCCTCGGGTAGGTCTGGCCTTAGCAGGCTTTTCTCCACCGACCGAACGCGACTTCCGGACATAGTCAATGACGTCAAGGAGAAGAGACGTTGCGTTGAAGATGGTCTCTCCCAGCAAGGCTTCGGCATAATTAATCTCATCGAGATCCGGCAGTTTCGCCAAAGCCAGTAACGCTTGGTAGTCGGCTTCCGCTTCCGCTTTCAGGCTCCGGATCGCCTCCGTCACGGCTTGATTATCTTGTTGAAACCGGTCATCCATGGCCCGTAATTGGGCACGGATCTTCTCCACCCCGTCTCGGATCTCATTGACTACAGCCAGCTGTTCATGGAGTTCCTGAAGATGAGCTGGTTTCTTCAGTGCGGCTGCTTTCTCCTGTAAGATGTTCAGATCCGCCTGGAGTTGATCTAATACTTCCAGATTAGCGTCGCATCTCTCTTGATAGGCCTCAAGCTCCGCTTTGAGGCCGACGGCGGACAGATCGGTCTTAAATTGATATCCCGTAGTGAGCATTGGCAGATCTAAATTGGCCGCGATGGTCTCCGGTTTTAATACCGGCATGGTGGCAATGGTCCGGCGTAGTCTGGATTCTTTTTTTTCTTTTGGTGGCGCGGCGGCCTTCTTTTTCAGCCTGCCATCGGTCTGGCGTTGTTCGTTAAAGACCAGATCTTCCACGGCGATCTCTTCAATAATCTTTTTCCCTTCCAACAACGGTCCGGGCGCCATCTTAAAACGGATATTTTTGGCCGAAACCAAATTCTTCCAGGGATCGGCCGGGTTTGCCATCTCTATCTTCTCCATCTGAATCGCCAGTTGAAAAGGGCGCAGGCGCAAACCGGTGATCTCGACTTTGGCGCGGGTCACCGCTTGCAGAGTATTCTCCAGCGTCCAAGTGAGCAGGGAATTACCCCAGCAGAGGCAGATCAGGGTAACCAGGATTAAGAAACCGGTGAAAATCAATACTGCTTTTTTTCTCATCACGGATCACCTGCTTTACTGCATTTTGATCTTCCGATACATTTGAAAGATCTTATTGGCCTTCAGTATTTGCACTATTTTTAACCGGCTTGCTTTCTCGGCCACCTTTGCTTGATAAAACTTGACCATTTGTTTAAAGCCAAAATAAACCGGGAAGAAGGCGACCAATGAGCTGATCAGACTGCCCAGGACGACAGTATTATAGAATTTGGTCAAAGGAGCCACCGGGATGTTGTACAGATAGGTCCAGACCGGTTTCAGAAATTCCACTTCGACCAGTAAAAAATAGCCCAAGTGATGGAAGAAGGGATCACACAAGTGCGCAAAACAACTGAAGAAAAAGATCCCAAAAAAAGCCGCTGGAATACTGACCTCCAGGAGCAGAATTAGGATGAAAACGAGTAGGTTATGTAGGGACCAAAAGGGGGTCAACCCGATAATAGACCCCAAGGCGAAACCCAAGGCGATGTGATGAGGTTCTTCTTTGGAATGGAAAATCTTTATTAATTTAAAGATCACGTTCAGCCCGAACAACTTCGACTCCTCCCCATATAGATTGATGCCGAAAATGTTATATTCTTACATCCGATTAATTCAAGACCAAAACTGGCTTTCCTGCTAAAAAAACGTAAAATAAAAACGGACAGCTCTCCTGTCCGTTTCGGGTGGGTTTAATCAGGTCTTGAACTTACTCCCCAATAACCTTCACCAACACCCGCTTCTGGCGTTGACCGTCAAATTCGCCATAGAAGATCTGTTCCCAGGGGCCGAAGTCTAATTCTCCATCGGTAACGGCTACCACTACTTCCCTCCCCATGATCTGCCTTTTTAGATGGGCGTCGCCGTTATCCTCTCCGGTCCGGTTATGCAGATACTGAGAGATGGGAGCATGGGGCGCCAGCTTTTCCAGCCAATTTCAATAATCCTGCCACAAACCGCTTTCGTGATCATTAATAAAGACAGTGGCTGTGATGTGCATGGCATTGACTAAGAGGTCTCTATTCCATTACGCAGTCTTACTTCATGATCCGCTTTAAAAGATTAAGTTTCTTCTTATAAGGGGCGTATCTTAGCCGAAGATCAAAGAGAAAGGTCTGCTTGAGGATGCTCTTGGCATGGGAGAAGGTGTCAAAGCCTTTTTTCCCGTGATAGGAACCGATCCCGCTGGCGCCCACCCCGCCGAAGGGCAGATGGTAATTGGCCACGTGCATAACGGTATCATTGATGCAGCCGCCGCCATACAACAGATTATGGATCACCCAGGTCTCAAGGTTTTTGTCCTTGGTGAACAAGTACAGCGCCAGCGGTTTCTCCCGGCTTCTAATGATCCGGACAGCCTCCTCCAAGTCATCATAGGCGATGATCGGCAGGATCGGCCCGAAGATCTCCTCGGTCATCAGCTGGGAATCAAGGGCCGGATTATCCACTAGGGTGAGCTCAATCTTTAGTTGTTCCCGGTCGCACGCCCCACCAGTAATAACCTTCTCCCTCTCTTCTTCGATCAGCCCTTGCAAGCGATCAAAGGCTTCGTCACGGATGATCTTGCCGAAATCCCCGGACTGAAGCGGATCCTCCCCGAAAAACTCTTTGATCGCCTGTTGCATGGCTTGGATTAACTCTTTCTTTACTGCACGGTGCACCAGGACATAATCCGGCGCCACACAAGTCTGTCCGGCGTTTAAGGCTTTACCCCAAATGATGCGGCGGGCTGTTTTCTCCACATCCGCCGTGCGATCCACCACACAGGGACTCTTTCCGCCCAACTCCAAGGTGACCGGGGTCAAGTGCTTGGCTGCCGCCTCCATGACGATCTTCCCCACCCGCACACTGCCGGTGAAGAAGATGTGGTCGAACCTGATATTCAGTAATGCAGTGTTGACTTCTTTACCGCCTTCAAACAAAGCAATATATTCCTTGGAAAAATGTGCCTTAATGAGGTTGGCTAAGAGGGTTGAAGTGTGCCTGGCGTAACGGGAGGGTTTTAGGACAACGCAGTTTCCGGCGGCGATGGCCGCGACCAACGGCGTCATGTTCAACTGAAAAGGGTAGTTCCAAGGCGCCATGATCAGTACTACACCCAAGGGTTGCCGGTGGATATAGGATTTGGCACCGAAACTCTGTACCGGAGTCGGCGCGCTTTGCTCTTTCATCCAGCCCTTAAGGTGCTTGAGGGTGTGTTTGATCTCCGCATAAACCAAGGATACTTCCGTGGCATAACTTTCAAACGGGCTTTTCCCCAGATCCCGCTGTAAGGCCTGGAAGATCAGATCTTCGTTCTTTTTGATCGCGCCATATAGCGTCTTAAGTTGTTTGACCCGAAAAGCATAAGGCAGAGTAGCCCCGGATTGAAAGAACTTCCTTTGCTCCTCCACAGTTTTGAGCATAGTTTCCCCCCCATCACTCCTGAGTTTGGGTTCCCGCCCGGCTCACCCGGCCCGCTGGTGTTCGCCCAGGCGGCTTCCAGGTTATTCTCTGTTATTTGTCCGCGCTCATAACCAACGCCTGCTTGGCGTATTTCTTAAGATAAAAATAGCGCATGAGCATACTCTCCACCGGATTAATGGGCTTGACTCGACCGAATAAGGAAGCGCCAATCCAGGCTTTGGCTGCTTTGTGCAGGATCGCCCCGGCCGCGCGGGCGTCATCCTCATTTGCACCGCAACATAAGGCGCCGGTATTCTTGATCAGCACAGCGGAGGATCTACCTAACGCTCGGGCGACCCGATCCGGATCATCCCGCTCAACCGTTCTGACCCGCAGTCCGATGATCTGCGCAAAATCATCCAGCAGAGGTTTTAAACTGCAACCAGCCGTAGAAAGGCTGAGAATCTCCGGGGTCGCTTGGAAGATAATCGCCTTAATCCACTGATTCTTCTGGTAGATGGCACGATAGAGCCCAACCTCCTCCGGCCAGCCAGCCAAAATTTGTTCATCCGGAATCTCCACTTCTCTCTCGCCGTCAAACCAGATAAAACCATTCCCTCTTCTGAAGCTGGCGCCATAAGCCCTTTTTTCCGGCGTCACCAGAGACAGCAGAGTTTCCCGGTCTTGCCCGAGAACAAAGGCGCTCATGGCATAAGGATCATACTTCCTTTCTCCGCTCAGCTTTAAGTAACGGTTGATCACAAAAACCCTACAGGCTTCTTCCAGTTCGGAAGCGACCGTAAACGCCTCTTCCGCGTTTGCACCGAAACAAAGGGCACCGTGGTGTCTCATGATTACTGCTTTACCAGTGGACTTTTCCAGCGCTTGGCGGACTTTTTTCTGCAACGCTTCCGTCCCGGGCAGCGCATAATCAGCACACAGGACCGTTTCCCCCAGCGTGGGGTATTTACTATCAACCTGAATCTCCTTCAATCTGGTCGCCGCGATCACTGAGGCGTTATCCTGATGGGTGTGGATGACGAAATTTACTTCAGGATGAAGTTTATAGACTTCGGCATGAACCCCCTTTTCAGATGAGGGTTTAATCTCCCCTTGGAAGCTCAAGTCATCGATCTTGACCAGGACCAGATCAGCCGCAGTCAAAGAGAGATAACTCCGGCCGCTGGGCGTGATGACAAAACTCTCCCCATCTACCCGGCAACTGACATTCCCCCACGTGCGCGCAGTTAAACCTGATTCCAGCAGTTTGATCCCGGCTTTGAGCACCGCATTCTTCGCATCGTTAATATCTATCACAACCACCGCCTTACGCTTTGATCGCCACATTTTGGAAGACATTTTCGAACCGGACGCGAATATCGGAGAGCATGTGGCCTTCATAAGCCGCGCTAGTATAAATCCTGCTACCAGTTCTCCTATACCTGCAAGTATTATAAAGAGCGACTGAAACTCTTTATTGACGACAATGTCTTTACCAAAGATCAACGCCTGGTGGAAGAAGTGATGAAGTTCATTAAGGGAACTTTATATTTAAGTTCGTAAAGTATGGGAGTGGACGCGGGTTCGATTCGATCATAACCTGGATTTTTACGGCCGTACCCCGGGCTCGCCATTGAAACTGCCCGCTGGCAAAGAGCATGTCGAGGAGGAAAGGTTTGTACCCCTTTACCCTGGTCGACAAGAACGGCCCTTCTGGTCCGCTTTCCAAAAAGGGACATGAGCTTCGCCCCTACCGTCGGGGAGACGATGACCCGGTCCTGCCGGATCTCTTCAATCCGCCAGACTGAGGCGCCCAGGACAAATCGGTCGTTCAACCTTCGTTCGTACACAAACTCTTCATCCAATTCGCCCAAGCGCGAGTTAGACCCGATCAGATAAACCCCGAAATAGCCCCGGTCGGGAATGGTGCCACCGGCGGTGTAGACCAGCCTTCTACCGTAAGCATCCGGTTTAATTACTCCTCTTGAAAAACAATTTTGTATTAAATATATTACTCCTCGTATTTTTATAAATCAAGACACTTGGCCGAAGGATCTGCCTTTGGTCAGTCCTGATCCCCGGTATAGTCATGTACAATCTGAGTAGCGCTGGCCACCATCTCTTCACCCTGAGCAGTAAACTCTTGGATAATGGCTGAAATATTCATGATCGCCATATTAACAGCGTCCATCTTCTGATCAACCGTATTGGAGATCTCAAGCACCTTGACGACCAGATCCTGAATGGCCTCTTCATTCCCTAGAGCCTCTTCCGCTGTTCTCTGAGACTCCTCAGCCAGTCTTTTGATTTCTTGAGCCAAGACATTAAATCCTTTACCGTGTTCACCACTTCTGGCCGCTTCGATCCCGGCATTCAAAGAAAGAATTCTCGTCTGACGCGCCACCCCAAGAATATCAGAAGTGGCTTCAGTAAACCGGCCTACATTGTCATTGATCTCAGCAATCAGCTTCCGAAGTATTTCAGTGTACTCAGCCACCTCGCTCACATCACGGCCGATCATTTCAATCTCTTGCCCTGCCTGTTCATTCCCGTGGTACACGTCCTCCATGGAGACAGTAATCTCCTGAATACGCTTGGTTAGCTCAGCCGCACGTTCCTGGCGTTCTTGGCTGAGGGCGGTCACTTCCTCCAACATCCTGTTGATCTCGTTATTCTTCTCCTCGAGCATTTTATTCTCCCGAATGACTTCTTTTCGGTTATAATCAATACAATTCGCCGGCCGGTCCAATTTATTAAAGATTGCTCTGACCATATCACGACAGGTCTGATAACCGCAAGCAGTACAATTAAGATTTTGGGCCTCAGGCGTATCCTTATGCAGGCTCAAGAAAATCTCGGCATACTCTTCCCTGGTCGGCTCCTTTAAGGAGTGTATGTCAGCTCTCTTATAACTGCGATAAAAGTCATCCAGTTTCAACTTTTTATTGAAGATCTTAAACAACTTTTCAGAGCGGCTCTTCAATTTTTTACCGCTTTTATCTCCTGACTTTTCTTTGGCAAACGCCTGCATAGCCAGGTCAATATCGTCAATGTCACCCTCCTGGCAAGCCCCGGTCCCTTTATTACAACCATATGGACAGTTCAAAATATCTACCAGAGTAGGAAGGTTTTTTCCTCTGTCCAGCCGTCGTCTGTATTCTTGCAAATAAAGATAGGCTACATCCTGCCCTTCCACTTGCCGAACCCAGACGTTCCCCGCAATCGCCTCCACATTCTCTCTGAGGCCTCCCGGCCGTGGAAATACAGATCCCAACCCGCAACCCGGGTCGTCAAATTCGCCTTCCGGATACTCATGTATATTTATACCGTGAGTTGCGATATAATCCATGAATTTTTTGAAGGTGACATTATATTCAACCACATTTCCGGTGTTGGCGTCTACGATCTCATCATTCTTCGCGATACAAGGGGAAAGAAAGGCTATTTTGTCACGGTATCCATTATATTTACGTAAATAAATGGCTGTACACATCATCGGACTATGCACTGGCGCCAAATAATCAAGCAACCCGGGTTGGTGTTTCTCCACATAGTTGACGATGGCCGGACAAGGCTGGGCAATCATTGAACTTACCCCTGTCTCCGCCAAAACTTTTAAATACGCCCAAACCGTAATATCCGCTCCAAACGAAACATCATAGACCAAAGGCGCCCCTAATTTCTTCAAATACCCGATCACTCGTTTATACTCGGGAAAGTTTGTCCGCACCGATGGGGCCACCAATACGGAGATCCGCTGTCCTTCCTGAAGATCCTGGAAGAACCGTTCCGTATCATCCCTGTAATCCCTGGCGTCATGGTCACAAACTTCGATACACTTCCCACAATGAATACATATCTCCGGATTCACCCTGACTTTGGTCTCACCGTTGATTGTGTAGGAAATATTAGCGCCGAGCACCGGACAATTTCTGATACATTTGTTACATCCCTGACACTTCTCCTCGATAATGAATATAGTCTCTTCTACAAAACTGTTATTATTCATCATTACTTCTCCTCCTACCGCAATGTCGAAAAATCGCGGATACGTATTCGTTTCGAGCCACTCTTACGAGTATTCCTTCATTCCACTGGATTTACCTGAACACTAGATCTGGGCTTACCGAAAAACTCAAGTTGAAATAGGAAGAAAGGTTTTGGCCACAGAAGAGGCGAGTTAGGAGAGGAAATCTCCAAAGGAAAGTTATCGCTCGGTTTTTCGTTTCATACCAGTCACCTCAAGGGCAAGAATTATATAGAATAGTTCTCCATATTCAGGCATTTTTCCTGTCTAAAATGGTTTTTTCCTTTTTTTTTGGGATTTTTAGACTTTTCCATGAAACAATCGTCAAGCTTAGCGCAATTTCAACAGTAAGTGCCGATAAAAAACAAGCATAATAAGTGATAAAAAAACTGTCCGCCAGGACAGCTTGTAATCACCGATATCTACCACTTTCGGATCCCATAGGTGCTTTTTCAGATCAATACATCCGTCTGCTTTGAAGGTGACCCCTTCGCTCTCGAGCAATTTTCGTTGTTCCTCCTGGTGGCAAAGAACCGCCGGACACATGCTTCCCACCTTGTTGACCACCTGGTGCCAGGGAAGGTCCAGCTCAACCGGGGCGCTATGCATCGCCCACCCGACCACCCGGGCGTTCCGCGGTTGCCCAAGAAGCGCGCGATCTGGCCGTAGGTAGCCACCTTTCCCCTGGGGATTTGGGCGACAATCGTATAGACCTCAATATAATCACTTAGTATTCTCCCGGTATTCGCTGGGTGACATCCCCGACATCTTTTTAAAGCAATTACTGAAATAATATGAGTCCTTATACCCGACGGCATTGGAAACCTCATAAATTTTCAGGTCGGTATGTTTCAGCAACTCTTTGGCTTTCTTGATCCGGCGTTCGGTGAGATAATCAATGAAATTCTTACCGGTCTGTTCCGTAAATAATAGACTGAGATAGCTGGGGCTGATATTATAATGATGGGCCATGGCGGAGAGGGTAATATCAGCGGCGAAATTTTCATCCAGATACCGCCGGATCTCCTCCACCAGTTGATGATTGAGTGAAGCGCGTTTTTGGCGGATATGATTATTAATCCGGTTAAAAAATGAATTCAAAAGCCCCTTTAAATCCTCTAAGCTTTCTACCTGATTCAGGTCGACCAGGGTAGTGTCATTGGCGCCAAATATTTCTCCGGCGTTATACCCCAGTTCATTCAGGCTGGCAAGGGTTAATAGAATTAAATTACTGGCCACCATCTTTGCTAATTCGGGATTTAGCTTGGCCAGGCGTATCTCATTAATGATCCTGTTCAAATCCTCATCGATGGCTGAGGCCGCCCCGATTTTTATATTGTCGAAAATCGGATGCCGGTGAAGGGCATTGAGGATTTTATGGTAGGATTGATTATCCGGATTAAGATCATTAATAAAGAAGACCTGATTCATTCCGTATAAATAACGATATTGCAACGCGGAACATGCCTCTCGGTAGGAAACGGCCAGGTCCGCCAAGTCCCAGTATGAACGCCCCAATCCGCAGGCGACTGAAAGCTTTAATGTCAAATGCGTCTGGGATAAAATCTCCTCTAGGCGCAGGGGTAAATTTCGATCCGGTTCAATGAAGATTAATACTACTTGGTTGCGATGGTGGTTGACCACAAAACTTCGATGGACGTTGGCTTCAGCCAACCGTTGTACCTGTTGATATAGTCGCAAACTGAGGAGATACTTTTCTTCTTCATTCATCTCTGATAATTGGTTCTCAGGAAGCTCGATCACGGCCACTTGAAAGGCACGGTTATTAAGCCCGCTGATCCCCAAAAAATCCAACTGGGCGTCAATATTGGCGACCACATTACCGTTCAACAGATCTAACAAGAGTTTTTCAACCAAAGCGGTCTTGTTCTTTCTTAACTGGTCCCGTAGATCATTTATCTCTGACCGCTCCGCTTCTTCCTTTTCGAGCTCCTCCCTGAAACGCAGCACCACCTCGAGCAGCCTTTTACTGGCGAAAGGTTTAAGCAAATAATCGGAGACGTTTAATTTGATCGATTCTTGCGCATACTCAAACTCGGCATAGCCGGAGATCACAATGATCTTCATCTGGTAGCCGCGGCGTTTGATCTCTTTAATCAGTTCGATCCCGTTCATCTTCGGCATCTGCACATCAGTCACCATAATCTTAACGGGATGCTTCTCCAAGAGGGCCAGCGCCTCAAGTCCGTTGGACGCCCCTAAAACCGGTTCAAAGCCATATTCGGCCCATGCCACGTTGTTCATGAGTTTCTCTTTGATCGCCTCTTCATCTTCGACCAGTAAAAGTCCGAACACTCTCCTTCACCTCTCTTCTCACACAACCGGCAATTTGATCGTCACCGTTACTCCGCCGCCCGGTGTCGCCCTCAACTTCAAACCGTATTCTGGTCCAAAAGCCAGTCTAATCCGCTCATTGACATTGCTAAGGCCAAAATACCGTTGTTCGGTCCCGCTCTCCCGCAAGCAGGCATTGATCTCCTCCATCTTGGCAGGTTCCATCCCGACTCCGTTATCGATCACTTGAAAGCAGATCGTATTCGAAGCCTCAATTAAAAAACCTTTAATCGTGATCAGGCCGCCGGGGGTTTCCAATTCCCTGACCCCATGATAGATTGCGTTTTCCACAATCGGCTGCAGGATTAGTTTAATAGTCTTGTTATTCAGTAATCCCTCCTGGATTTCGATGGAATAATCATATTTATCCCCATGGCGTATCCGTTGAATATAAAGATAATTGCGGACATGCTCAGCCTCTTCGCGGATGGTGATTAACTCCTGGCCGTGGCTGAGACTGGTTCGGAAAAAGGCTCCCAACGCCTCGACCATATTAATCACATCTTCATTTTTATTCGTTTCCAAGAGACCGATGATAAGATCGAGCGTGTTATAGATAAAATGCGGTTTGATCTGTTCTTGCAGCGCTTTCATTTCGGTACGTCTCAGTTTTTCCTGTTCCTGAAGACTCTGCTGCATCAATTGGCGAATCCGGGCCAACATCTGATTGAAGGTTTCACTCAGTTCCCCGATCTCATCCATGGTATGAATTTCCGCGTTGGTATTTAAGTCCTCCGAGGCTTGCCTCATGGACCGCTGCAATTCTTTCAAGGGATTAGTCAGCAAATGGGCAAAATAGATCGCCATTAATCCCAAAACCAGAATCGTACTGAAAATAATGGCCAAAGAAAGCCTGGTGATCTTTTGCATCTCCGTGGCCAGCTCGAATCTGTTTGAGAGCCCGATAATTTTCCAGTTCGCTGGAGCAAATGTCTTAACCCCGATCAGTTGATTGCCTGGTCCCATTTTCGTTGTAAAACCCTGTTCCCAATCAGTAAGCGATGACTCCCCCAACAAAGCGCTGATGCTTCTCCCGATTAATTCCGGATCCGGATGATAAATAATCCGGTTATCTCCGTCAAGCAACATGATGTAACCGGTCTTACCGAGCCTGATATTCCCGCAAATTCGGTCTAACAATTCCACATCCACATCGATGCTCATCATGCCCAAAAAATTATCATAATCACCGTGGATCGCCTTTCCGACTGAAAAAACGGAACCACCCAACCAGTCCGGATGAGGCCCCCAAATAGCGATGCTACCATCCTTGGCAGTCCGGTTCGCCAAAGCCTGAAACAATTCATTTTGTGCCAAATCCGTATGGGTCACACCGTAACAACCAACTGTTACCCCACCCATCGTTGTAATGGAGACATCTCTTAATTCGGTCTTATAATTCCGGATGTTATTCAGATTTTCCCAAAGCCTAAAGGTGAACTTGCGGTTGCCTTCAACATCGCCCGCCAGACTTAATTTAATAAATTGCAGATTATAATAGTCGTTGCGAAGCTCCAAAATCCGTTCCAGATCGCTCAGATAAATCTCTAGATTCCGATCTACGCGGTCAATAACCTCGCTGGTGTATGATTGAATATTTTGTTGCAAAATATCATGGTAAACGCCATAGGAAAAAAAAGCCAGCATAATCATGGGGATCGTGCTTAAAACAACAAAAGACAGGATAAACTTGGAGCGTAGTGATCGCAAATTAAACGTATTGACCAGCCGGTTTTGAAATCCGGTAAAAGCAGATTTTAAAGCATTCATCTTCATTTTACTTCATTTCCCATGGTTTTTTTTCACTCAATAATCGATCAAAATTGGATTGATCGGCTAACTCCAATCCGGTATCAATATATTCCACTGGTACCGGTTGTCCTTTAACGGCGTCCACCAGGTATTTAACGGTAAGTTCCCCCATTTTTCGGAAATCTTGTCCCACTAAGGCCTGAGCAAATCCTTTCTTTGCGGCTTGTAATACTGAATAAAAAGTATCCATCGAAACGGCGATCCCGCCGTTATTGCACCATTCCTGATACAAGGGCATTGATTCCGTCGGCCCGAAAAAAGCCCATCCGCCGGCGAAATAAAACAAATCGGTCTCCGGGTGCTCTCTAATATAGGCCTCAACCACCTTGGCCCCGGTGCTGGTATCGTCATCACAAGCTAATAAGGCCACATAGTCCAGATCAAGTTTGCCTGCGACCGCCTCCTTAAAGCCTCGAATTCGTTCGTTTAAGTTATGCGCCTCAATCCCGCCCGTCAGGATCGCCGTGCGTAATCTCTTATCCGCCAGTCCCCGCTCGGTGACGATTTTAACCATGGCCTCGCCGCAAGCCCATCCCGCCTTATAATTATCGGTGCCGCAATAAAAAAGGCGTTTGCTATCCGGACAATCAGCGTCAATGGTCGCTACTTTGATCCCGGCTGCAACCGCCTTATCAATCACTCTCCTTATCTTCTCCGGATCACTGGTGCTGATGGCAATCCCATCAACTTTACGCCAGATTAATCCTTCGATTATCTTCACTTGGAGATCCGGATCAACTTTAAAAGGCGCTACCCATTCCAAATTGACCCCCAGTTCCTTCGCGGTCAACATGGCTGTTTCCATGGAATCGACAAAAACCGGATTATCCAGGGATTTAGGGACAATGGCGATCACAATCGGCCTGGTCTTCGCATTGAAAGAGTCGGAGACAGGTGTGCCCGCGGCGACCGCCACCCCAAAACCGGGCCTTGAATCCGGAGAAATGAAAGATAAAAAAACCAGGCAAAGAAAGAGGAAGGTCAGATAGATGATGCGATAACCTTTCAATCCGATCACCCCCTAGCCCTAATTATAACCCTTGTTAACAAAATATTAAAGAAATATGTGTTCCGTACAGCTTAGAACCGGTTTCACTCTCATGTTCATTCTTTACCGACCCGCTTCATCAAGTATAAAGACACCCGGAGGGCAAACGCACCAAAGATCAACATTATCAAACCAGGGTTATAACAGCTACCACCCGTCTTTCTTTATATAATAAAGAAGCTCTTCCACTACTCTTAGTTCCCGGCCTTTTTCTCACTGGACGTCCGGTGCGATTTCAGCCATGGTAGCAGAGCAAGTTGGAATTTACTCCTACCCCGTAACGACATAACGATGCTTTGCAGCACAATGAAGAGATACAGCAAGAGCCCGCTGACGATGGCTTGTAAGTTTGATTGAACACCAGCCGCCCGGATCAGTTCATTAATGGTCAGCAGGGTCATCGTACCGATGGGCGCGCCAAGCAAGTTCCCCACACCGCCGTTGAGCAGAATTCCGCCCATCACATTCGAGGCGATCGCTTTCATCTCAAACAACGCCCCGTTTCCGATATTGCCGGCTCCTGTTGTCATCAGGAAGACAAAACCGGAGATCCCAGCGGTCAATCCGCAGATCACGTATGAGCAGAAGATCGTTTGCTTGACGTTGATCCCGAGCATCCGGGCGCTCTGACGATTACCGCCCACAGCGTAGAGATTGCGCCCGAAACGTGACCACTTCATAAAGACGGCGTAGAGAAGAACAAGGACCACCACGACGAGGACGCCTGGTTTGATTTCACACGGAATAAAAACGCCCAGCCTGTTTACGGTGCCAAGCCAAGGAATCTCTATCGTAAAATTTCGTAAGGCCACAAAAGCAGGCCTGGTCACGTTGAGCGGCTCTTTGTGGAGGGTGGTCAACAATCCTTGCGCAAAAAACATTCCGGCCAGGGTTATGATAAAAGGCTGAATTTCAAGATAGGCAATGAGATATCCATGCATGAGCCCAAAGGCGAGCCCGATCCCGAGCGCCAAAAATAAGGCGCCCCAAACGTTCCCCATTCCAGATTCCAGTAACATGGCGCAGGCCATAGTGACCAGGCCGCATACAGCGCCAACGGAAATATCGATACCGCCTCCGATCATAACGACACACAGGCCAAGTGTAACGATGAAGAGCGCAGCGTTAAAGTTGAACAAGTCAAAGAAGGTCTGAAACTGCATGAAACTACCTGGAAAACTGAGTAGGGCAAACCCATACATCAGTACAAATATAATCCCGGCGATCATAAAAAGCAGATTCGAATTGGATAGTCCTGTCTTTGTTTTGGTTGTGTTTAGAGATCGCATTCTACTCCCCCTTCTTCCCCGTTGTGTCCGTTATGGAAGCCGCTCCCTTGTTCAGTCCACCGGTCTGGCGTACGGAGTAGCGCGCCACGATTGTTTTCGCCTCGTCTAAAAATTTCTTGACAAAAACTCTAACCACCGGCGAAGCAATTACCATAAGCACGATAATGAAGACTGCCTTAAAGGCCTTAATGGCCTCGGGGTTTACCTCCAGCCGGAGCAGAGTCCTGTTCAGCATCTCAATGGTATACGCGCCGATAATCGAACCGGTAATGCTGAACTTTCCGCCGCCCAGCGAGTTTCCGCCTAAGGCAACAGCGAGAATCGCGTCCATCATGATAAACTTGAGCAGATTAACACTGTCGTGGCGCCCTGCCTTGTTCACGGCGATGAAACCGGCGACCGCGCTACAAACCCCCATCAGCAAAAAGGTTAGGAAGATAACTTTTTTCGGATTGATTCCGTTCAGACGCGCCGCACTTGGGTTCACTCCCACCGCCTCCACATAGAGCCGGAGATTGGTGGTCCTGAGGACCACGGCAACGACGACAATGAAGACGGCAGTCAGGATGATGGGCGTTGGGATTGGCACACCCGGTATGACGGTGCCGATTCGATTCGAGATCTCATTCGCCAGGATGGGAGATACTTTGCCGTCAATAATAAAAGCGATCGACCTGCCCCCTAGAAACAGGATGAGGGTGGCCACCATGGGCTGAACGTTGAAGAACGAAACCAGGGTGCCGTTGAAAGCTCCGATCACCAGACCGGCCACGCAGCTGATGAGGAAACCCACTAATATGGTGCACAAGGTAACTTCTCCCGCATTCAAGACATACTGAACAAAGATGGCGGAACTGATCGCGCCGCTCTCCCCGATGCTGATGTCCTGTCCGCGTGAGGCCGCAGTAACCAGAGTCATCCCGATGGACAGAATCACCAACTCCGAAGCGCCGAAGAGGATATTCGGGATGTTCCCGTAAAGGGCCCCGTTTACCATAGTAATCCGGAAGTAATCAGCGCCCTTGATCAGATTAATGATAATCAAGATCACCAGAACAGAGAGGGGAAGGAAGAGATGGGATAAGTTATTTATGCGTCTTTTTAACCTTGGCATATCATTTACCTCCCTGTGCAATCATGTGCATCACATCTTGTTCCGTCAGATTCATGCCACTGAGTTCTCCGACAATTTCCCGGTCTTTCATCACGATCAACCGCGAGCAGACGCGAAGCATTTCATCAATTTCTGAGGAGATGAAGGTCAGACTCATTCCGTCTGCGGCGAGTTTGAGCACAAGTTTTTGAATCTCCACCTTGGTGCCGACATCGATTCCGCGTGTCGGTTCATCGAGGATCAAGTACATAGGCTGTGTGAGCAGCCAGCGGGCCAAAATTACCTTCTGCTGGTTGCCCCCGGACAGAGACTTGATTGGCGTGTTGGGAGACGGTGTTTTAATATCCAGCTTCTTTATGAACTGATCGGCAAACTCCTCAGCCTGTTTCCGCGAGAGCGGCTTAAAAAAGCCCTTCATGACCTGTAAGGCGAGGATAAGATTATCACATACCGAAAGCTCATCGATGATTCCGTCGCCCTTGCGGTCCTCCGGTAGGTAACCGATCCCCTGTTTCATGGCTTGTAGGGGGGTCTTGATCTTCACCCTCCTACCATTTATCTTGACTTCCCCGCCGGATACCTTGTCAGCGGCAAAGATGGCGCGCACACTTTCGCTCCGCCCCGAGCCGAGCAGCCCGGCAAACCCATTCACTTCGCCTTTTTGGATCTTGAAATTAAAAGGCCTTACTCCGGCGGCACTGGAAAGGGCTTTCGCCTCGAACACCGGTACGCTGTCGTCGGATTCAGGCGGTTCGTGTTTTTTTATTGCCGAGACATCACTTAGCGCCTTGCCCATCATCTTCGAGATCAGCTCAATTTGGGGAAGGGCCGATGTCTGGTATTCGCCGATCAACTCGCCATTACGCAGCACGGTAATGCGGTCGCTGATCGCATAGACCTCATCGATAAAGTGAGTAATGAAGATGATCCCGACGCCCCGGTCTTTCAATTGGCGCATGAGGGCAAAGAGTTTTTGCACCTCATCTTCATCAAGGGAAGACGTGGGCTCATCCAGGATGAGTATCTTGCAGTCCATATCCACCGCGCGGGCAATCGCAATCATCTGCTGGACAGCAATTGAGCAACTGGCCAGTTCTTGGGTGGGACTCGCCGGAATACCGAGGGAGCTGAGCATCTCTGCGGCCTTGGTATTCATCTGTTTCCACTTAACGAAAGCGTTCCGGCTGCGACCGATAAACATATTCTCCGCCACGGTCAAATTGGGGCATAAAGCAATCTCCTGAAAGACCGTGCCAATTCCCATGTTCTGCGCATCCTGCGGCGACCTAAAGTGAACCGGCCTTCCCTCTAAAATGATTCGGCCGACATCCTTTTGGTAAACACCGGTTAAAATCTTGATCAGCGTGGACTTGCCCGCTCCATTCTCGCCCATCAGGGCATGGATTTCACCCTTGCGGAGCGTCAAGTCTACGTTATGCAAAGCTCTGACCCCTGGAAAGGATTTACCGATCCCCTCCATTTTGAGGATGTTTTCTGACAGCAAGCAAAGCCCTCCTTACCGGTAGCACATAAATTAAGAGCAGTGCGGTTAGCCGGAGAGGCTCCCAACACCGCACTGCGTCAACTGTTACAGAAAACTACCTTGTGATTACACCCTTGCCCGGATCGGCATTGATCCCATATTTTTCGATCTGTTCGTCGGTGATCGTGTCAGTCGTTAAGATTAATTCTTCCTGATAGACAATGCCTTTGGGGATCTTACCGCTTTTGATCCACTGATCAATCTGGCCGGCCTGACGTGGATTACACTGGACATCAGCGTCCCAGTAACCGGCTTGCACGTTCCTCAGGGCAAAACGGTTAAAGTCAAAACCAATAATCTTGACCTTGCCATTCTTCCCATGGCTGATCCCGGCCGCCTCTAGCGCCTGAACAGCTCCTTGCGCCATACCGTCGTTCTGAGCATAGATGACGTTGAAATCCTTTTTCGCGGCAATTGCGGCTTCAACCACTTTACGGGCTTCCTCAAGGCTCCAAGTGTCTCCACCGGTTCCATCAGCCACAATGTTGAGTTTACCCTCTTCGGCGGCTTTGAGTAACGGGGCGCTGCGCCCGATCTCAGCTGCGCTCCCCAACTGCCCACGAATCAAGACGACATTAATGGGTTTTGGAACATTATTCAACACCCAGTCTGTTGCCAAGCGACCCTCATAATGCATGTCGGAGAGAAGCGCCGCCTCATAGTTGGAGGGGTCCGTATCAATTGCCCGATCAAAGAGGATAACCCTCACACCGGCTCTTTTTGCCGACCGCAGAACGTCGTCCCATCCGGAGGCGTTGGCGGCCGAGATCAGGAGATAGTCCACTCCATCGCGGATATACCCTCTGGCCGCTGCGATCTGCTCGCTGTTGTCCGCGGTATTGGTCTGTTTGGCGTCATAGCCGTTTTCCCTTGAGAAGACCACGTTCATGTCTTCAACATTGGCCTGACGGTATCCGGATTCTTCCGGCGGTAAATTTACGATCCCAACCTTAATCAGTTTTTTTGAAGCTGCCAAAGTAAACCCGCACACAGTAGACAGCACCAGAACAACCACTAGTAGTAACAATCCCACTCTCGTCAACCTCTTCATCCATAAACCTCCTTTTTCTTTTAAGACCGAAACAAGGTAACTCTTCCAACGTTTCAAACGTTTTTGGCCTGTACCCCCCTTCTTTTCGATTTCATATGGAGTTTTATATTAAGCTTAAGCGGCCCTTGCCAACCAAGCGGCCAGCGGCCACCTCTCCCTGTTAACCTATTATTAATATAAAAAACGAGCCGTTCGAATTGAATAGAGATTTTTTGATTATGCTAGAGAATTTTTTACATAACAGAAACGATCAAAAAAATTACATTAAAAAAAAATATTGTCAAGTTGAATGCTTAGAATAGGTCAATTATTATAAAATTGTAAACACAGGTTTTATCTTTCCAGGCAACATTCCAGGCAACACCAGATCATTATTTATTCAAAAATGTTCTAAACGTTCGGCATGAATGAATAGGTAAAATCAAAAGCGCGGTTCTTGGGTGACTGGGTGACTTAATAAAAGACTTATTTAATTTTTAATTAAAGAAAGGAGATTGGCATGGTTAATATCGAGCAAAAAGAAGTATGGTTTGTTACGGGCAGTCAACACCTTTACGGCGAGGAAACTCTGCGGCAAGTAGCAGAACATTCGCGAGTAATCGCGACCTCATTATCGGAAAATCCCAAAATACCGGTGAAGATTATTCCGAAACCGGTTCTAACCACCCCCGACGCCATCCTCAATCTCTGCATCGAAGCCAATACCGCTCCCAACTGTATCGCCATTATCACCTGGATGCATACTTTCTCCCCGGCCAAGATGTGGATCGCCGGATTAAAAGCATTAACAAAGCCGTTGGCTCATCTGCATACCCAGTTTAACCGGGATATTCCCTGGTCGGAGATTGACATGGATTTTATGAACCTGAACCAGTCCGCCCATGGCGATCGGGAGTTTGGTTTTATCGGCGCCCGACTGCGTAAAGCCCGCAAGGTGATTGTCGGTTTCTGGCAGGACGAAGAGGTCATCGAACGGTTGGCGACCTGGATCAGGGCGGCCTTGGCCTGGAATGACCTGCAAGGCGCCAAATTTGCCAGATTTGGCGATAACATGCGGGAGGTAGCGGTTACCGAGGGCGATAAAGTCGCCGCCCAAATCCGGCTGGGGTATTCGGTCAACGGTTTTGGCGTGGGTGATCTGGTTGCTGTGATCAAAAGCGTTTCCCAGAACGAGATCCGGGATCTGCTGGCTGAATACGAGCAAAAATACAGGATCCAAAAAGAACTGGCCGCCGGCGGCAGGCAAAGAAATTCCCTGGAAGAAGCGGCCCGGATTGAACTGGGGCTAAAGAAGTTTTTAGAAGCCGGCGGGTTCAAAGGCTTCACCACCACCTTCGAGGATTTACACGGCCTGGTCCAGTTACCGGGGTTGGCGGTCCAACGTCTTATGGCGGCCGGTTACGGATTCGGCGCCGAGGGTGACTGGAAGACCGCCGCCTTGCTCCGGGCGATGAAAGTGATGGCTTATGGCCTCAAAGGCGGGACTTCTTTTATGGAAGATTACACATACCATCTCCAGAAAGATCAGATGAAGGTATTAGGCGCTCATATGCTCGAGGTTTGTGAGTCAATCGCCGCCGGTCAACCCTCTTTGGAGATCCACCCGCTCGGGATCGGAGGCAAAGCGGACCCGGTCCGTCTGGTCTTTAATGTGCCGGCAGGACGGGGCCTGAATGCGTCCATCATTGATCTGGGCAACCGTTTCCGTTTACTGGTAAACGAGGTCGAGGTGACCGCACCCGACCATGATCTGCCCAAGCTTCCGGTGGCCCGGGCCCTCTGGGCGCCGCAACCCAACTTGAAAACAGCGGCTGAAGCCTGGATCCTGGCTGGCGGCGCCCATCACACCGGATTCAGCCAGGCTCTGACCAAGGAGCACTTGGAGGATTTCGCGGAGATCGCCGGTATCGAATACCTGTTGATCGATGCGGAGACCAAAATCAGCGCTTTCAAAAAAGAACTCCGCTGGAACGAACTCTATTATCACCTGGTCCAAGGGATCGGGGATTAACCGGGCTATACCGTTAGTGAGGCGTGTAACTTTAAAGTGCTTGTAGATC
>DUOH01000066.1 GCA_012838955.1 Bacillota bacterium
GTGAAGATACTTATTTAAAAATCAAAGAACGCCCTTTTCGTCTGACGGATGAACAAGTAAAAGAAATTATAAAAAAGATAACAAAATGTAAAAGGCCTTGGTTTTATTGGACACCTCTTTGATAAAGGATGGTTCCTCATTCTCATATTCATTCCCTTAACGATCTCGGAGGCATTGCCGGATATCGGTGGTAAGAATCCGTTCTTCTACGGCTTGTATTTCACTGTCGGGTTTTTTATTGCCTCAAATGAGGAATCAATTAAAGCGATTGAAGATACCAGATGGTGGTCGTTGGGCATTATGGCGCTATCTATACCTGTATACTTTTTCCTACAGGATTTGGCGAAAGAATTTGGTGACTTTGCCTGGCAATCTATACTTTTAGCTTTTGTAAGAAACCTTTATGGATTAAGCGCCTTGTTGACGATGCTAGCCTTTGCGTACAAATATCTTAACCGCGGAGGAAAAGCGCTGGATTATTTAAATCAGGCGGCTTTCCCCGTCTATATATTACATCAATCGGTCATGATGGTAATCGCTTATTACATTCTGTTATGGTTCAATGATATAACTTTGCAGTTTGTTTTAATCGTCATGCTTACTCTCATATCCAGTTTAGCTCTCTTTGAGGTGTTCAGGCATTTCACTCCCTTGCGCATAATTCTGGGTATAAAACAGAAGACGCAGAAGACGGGGGAAATTTCCTGATTTTCACTTAGAAAAAACAGGTCGAAACAAGCAAAATTCTGTGTAACAGAGCGAGTTGGATGTCATAGTTCAGCGATGTGCCTGAATTTTATGCCGCTATTTGTTTTAAAACAATTTGCGACCCATGCGAGAAAATGAAGCCAGCAGAGAGGTCATCGGGTAAGGATTACAACTTTCAGCAAGTTCAGAGAATACATAGAGGCAAGCGGCATCAAGTACGGCCCGCTTACTATCCGGAAGAGTGGGCGATAAGTAAAAACTGGTGGAGAGCCAATGGAATAATTTCCAATCTCTTTTATTTAAGAGGTTTTGATCAAATTAGTCTCGAGTAAGCTTTCCTATCATGTATTTTTTCAAAGCATCCATGGCTATCCGGTCATGTTCTTTGCTGAACATGTGACCGGCGCCCTCGATCTCCAGATATTCGCATTGTTTATAAACTTCGTGCGCTTTTCTTGCATATGAAATGTTGACAATTTTGTCTGCTGTTCCATGGACGAGCAGAACCGGCCCGTCATACCCGCGGATTTCTTCATAAATGTCCATATCAATAACGGCTTTCACATAAACATCGCCCAACTTCATCGGAAAACGGCTGACCACAGGAGGAATATTTGCCGGATCGAACTTGGTAAACATCATTTTGCCGCAGCGGGCATCGTCAGGTATACAAAAAGCCGGATATATTGTTGATCAGGGCATGATCGAACAGATTGAAGGCGACTGGCTTGACCCTGTCACCGAGATATTGGAAGAAAAACTAGGGTAAAATAAAAAGGCTGTGCGAAAACAGGGCAAGTGGAGGAAAGTGAATGAGCAAACGAATGAGGCAATATTTGGGGATCATCACCGCAATAGCGATCTACTATCTCATTCACGAAGGGGCGCACCTGATTTACGCCCTTTTTTTGGGGGTGTTTAAGCAAGTCAGGTTTCTGGGCCTCGGGGTGCAGATTGTAGCAGCTACCGAGCGCCTGAACAGTACCCAACTGGGTCTTTTCTGCCTGGTAGGACCGGTTGCCGCGTTGCTGGCCGGGTACGGTTTGCTTACCGCCACGGGGAAGATTTGTGCCGCGCAATCCAAAGTATTCCGCGCCTGTATGTACTATGCCACCATTGCCTTGCTTTTTTGCGATCCGCTGTATCTAAGTGTACTCTACGGATTTTTTGGCGGTGGTGATATGAATGGCATTGCCCTGTTAATACCGGAACGGATTGCCCGCCTGATTTTCGGCGTTCTCTTCCTCATCAATGCCTTTGCTTTCTGGAAATTGGCTTTACCCAAGTACCGAAAGGAGTTTTCGGCGTGAGCTGAATGCGGAGATACTTGCCTTTGATTCCTCTTCTGTGGTGACCGGGACCCCGGGAAACCGTCCCCTGTCCTGCCCCTTGATGCTAGGTGTATAATAGAAGTAGAAAAAGCGCGGTCCTAATCTTACTTAAAGCATCTTAAAGCGATGAATTAAGGCTGGATGTTTTAGGAGGATATCAGAGCACTCATATTTTAACCGGCGAGCTGGGTTTAATGATTTTGATTTGGCCGACAAATCTATTCTGGTGGGGGCCATTCATATCTGTCGGTCCGGCGCCTGGACTCCGCCGTGGCTGGACCAGAAGTTTTATCAATTCGTTGACGCTTTGGGGCTGCCATATGAGACAGTGGACTGTCCGGAGAGGAAATGGGATCCGGACCACATCAGCTACTCGGAGCAGATTAATTATATAATCGCATCTTAGAATATGAAAATATGAGGTTTGGAGGGGAACTGGCTGTGCCATCCGGCACAGCCAGTTCCTTTATTCAGATATCAGGCTTACCGCAAAAGGGTCAGATCTTCTTCACCTTCCGCTGGATCAATTTGACCAGCTCGACGATGGGAATGACCAGGACGGAAAGGGCGAGGGCGATTACGTACTCCGCGAAGCTGATATAGGTAAAGCCGAAGGCATCACGGAGGAACGGGATATAGATGACGGCCGCGGTCAGGATGAGAGAGAGAATCATCGAGACAAACAGGTACAAGTTGTGGTTCTTGACACCAAAAATCGATCTGTACAGCGAGCGTATGTTGTACAAGTGGAAGATCTCCGCCATGGACATGGTGAGAAAAGCCATGATCATGCCGTCATTGCTGCTCACAATCTGCCACGCGCCGTTCTCAATCCGCTCGCCGCTGAAATAGGCGGTGAGGGTAAGTAGGGCACCATCATACCCTGGTAGACGATACTGAACGCCTTTCTTCGGCTTGCGCGGAGGTCAGCCCACACATGGCGCTGCCTGTTTCCTTGAGTACGTCCTCCTTCGACAATAAGATAGTGCTTCAAGCCAGTCTCTCCTTTTGCAAGTCTTTTGGTAAGCAAGTGTTTTGGTTAGACGGCCAGCTAAACTGGAATTGACATCAGGCGAGTAAAGTGTTTAAATGAAATAGTTAACTAGTTAATAATTAGCATACTAATATACAAAAAACTCATAAATAACAACATAATCAATCAATATTTCAATAATCCAAGATCAAGGGTGGTGAGAGAACAGAAGATGGATAGTAGTTATGCAAAGAAAATCAGTGACAAGAAGATTATTCATCAACTGATTAACTTCACTATGAAACACAGGCGGCTTATGCAGAATTACCTGGATGAAACCGGCGTTTACCAAGCCCAGCACCACTTGTTGATGGAGATCGCCCGTAACCCAAGGGCTTCCCAGAAAGACATTGCCAGATTAATGGATGTGTCAGCAGCAACGGTAGCAGTATCCTTAAAAAAACTGGAAAAGGGAGGGTACATCAAGAGAGAAGTTGATGAAAAGGATAACCGGCTTAATAAAATTACCATTACTGAGAGAGGAAACAAGGTGGTAGAGAAAAGCAAAGAAATTTTTGCCGCGACCGACCGGAAGGTTCTTGCAGGGTTCACGGAAGAAGAAAAGCACACCCTCTTTGTTCTGCTGCAAAAGCTCAATGCCAATCTGGTCCGGATGGAAGATGAAGAAAAATGTAATAAGGAAAGGACATAAAGGAATGAGACGCTACTGGAAATATGTCAAACCATACCTCTCTGCCTTCATTATCGGGCCGGTCTTTATGATTGTGGAGGTTATTGGGGAAGTGGTTATGCCTCTGCTGTTAAGCAAGATCATTGATCACGGTATTATTGGCGGTAGGGGCGTTCCCTATATCATAACCATGGGGATAACGATGGTCCTCACCGCTTTGTGCATGATGGCTGGCGGCGTGGGCGGCGCTTATTTTGCCATCGAGGCATCCACAGGGTTTGCCAATGATCTGCGGAAAGACCTGTTCAAGCAGATTCAGAGGTTTTCCTTTAAAAATATTGACCAATACAGCCCCGGTTCTTTGATTACGCGGTTAACCAATGATATCACCCAGATCCAGAATATGATCCAGATGCTGTTGCGTATAGCCTTGCGGGCGCCTGGGATGCTGATCGGCGCGCTGATCATGGCCTTTGTGCTCAATCCAAGGCTGGCATTGGTCATCTTATGCGTAATGCCTTTATTGGCCGACGCCATCTTCCTCATTATGAAAACTGCCTTCCCTCTGTTTTCAACCATGCAAAGGAAACTGGACGCGGTTAACACCATCACCCAGGAAAACTTGACCAATATCAGGGTGGTCAAATCATTTGTCCGGGAACCGTATGAAGAGGAGAAATTTAAGAAAGCCAATACGGAGTTGAAAGAAAGCACCATAAAGGCGCTGAAGGTTGTTATCCTGAATATGCCGGTTATGATCACCGCCATGAATCTTACAACTTTGGCTGTGGTATGGTTTGGCGGGAACCAGGTTATTGCCGGTAACATGACCTCCGGTGTTTTGACGGCCTTTGTGAACTATGTCGGCCAGATCCTCTTCTCACTAATGATTGTTTCCATGATTATTCTGAACAGCTCCCGCTCCCTGGCCTCCCTCAAACGGATCAATGAGGTTTTTGCGACAGAGATTGACCTGACGGATGAGAAAGCCCTGGATAAGGGGGCTATTGTTCAATACGGTAAAATCGAATTTAAAGGGGTTTACTTTAAGTACTATAAAAACAATGAAAAATGGGTTCTAGAGGATATCAACTTTGTGATCAACCCCGGGGAGACGGTGGGGATCATCGGTTCAACCGGCTGCGGTAAATCCAGCCTTGTGCAGCTAGTCCCAAGATTGTATGATACGGACCGCGGGGAAGTATTGGTCGACGATGTCAATGTTAAAGACTATTCACTGGAGAACCTCCGCAATGGGGTCGGCATCGTCCTCCAGAAGAATCTCCTCTTTTCCGGGACGATCAAGGAGAATCTCAAATGGGGCGATGAAGATGCCAGTAATGATGAGATCTACCGGTGGGCGGAAAGCGCCCAGGCCCACGGGTTTATTTCTTCATTCCCGGCCGGGTACGACACCGAACTGGGACAGGGCGGCGTCAACTTATCCGGCGGGCAGAAGCAAAGGTTATGCATTGCCCGGGCATTGTTGAAGAAACCGAAGATCCTGATTTTTGATGACAGTACAAGTGCAGTTGACACGGTAACGGAAGCAAAGATCCGGGAGAGTTTTGAGAACGAGTTGCCAGGGACGACCAAGATCATCATCGCCCAAAGGATCTCTTCAGTAATTGATGTGGATAAGATTATCGTGCTTGATGACGGAAAGGTTACCGGCATAGGCGCCCACGAGGAACTGATGAAAAGCTGCAAGGTATATTCGGAGATCTATAACTCGCAGATGGATAAGAAGGTGACGGCATAATGGGTCGTCTGAGCGAAGAAAGAAAAGAAGTATTACTACGCAGATATGGGAGTATAAGTGCGGCAGCCGGTCCGGGAGGGATGGGCCCGGGCGGTCCCGGGAGGAGAAGGCCGGGCGGTTTCGGCGGACCCAGGCCGGGACCTGGAGGTCCACCCGGCGCCATCGACGGGGGGAAACCCCAAAATACCCTTGCGACAATTAACCGGTTGCTTGCTTATATCGGTCGGGATCGGCTGAAAGTCCTCTTTGTCTTTGCCTGCGTCCTGGTGAGCAGCCTGACCAACATGGCGGGGAGCTATATTTTGCGCCCGGTCATTAACAATCTGGTGGCTGTAGACCGCTCGGCGGAAGAAAAAATAACCAGTCTTGTAATTGGCCTCCTCGTCATGGCTGGTATCTATCTGGCCGGGGTGGTCTGTTCTTACCTGCAGCAAAGGATGATGGTTGGCGTTTCCCAGAATGTTTTGGTAAAAATCAGGGAGGATTTGTTCCGCAAGGTCCAAAAGCTTCCTTTGGAATATCATGATACCCATACCCATGGCGATCTCATGAGCCGTTTCACCAATGACCTTGATGCCGTTGGCGAAATGCTCAACCAGACCATGGTGCGGGTTTTTTCCGGGGTGCTCATGTTGATCGGCACGGTTGCCCTTATGTTTATCATCAATTGGCTCCTGGCCATCGTTACGATCATAACAGTGCCTTTATTTGTTTACGTCGGGGGTATGATCGGCCAGCAGAGCAGGAAATACTTTGCCAGCCAGCAGCAGGCACTGGGCGCAGTCAATGGCTATATTGAGGAAACTGTAGCCGGCCAGAAGGTAATCAAAGTATTCTGCCACGAAGGGACAGCGATTGAAGAATTCCAGTTCCTCAGTGACGATTTGCGGAAGAAGCAAATGAAGGCGCAGTTTTTTGGCGGTATTATGGGACCGGTGATGGGTAACTTAAGCCAAGTGAGCTATGCCTTATCGGCCACGGTCGGCGGTATCCTCTGCTTAACCTCCCGCCTGGATCTCGGCGGCCTTACCATCTTTACCAACTACTCACGGGAGTTTTCAAGGCCGGTTAGTGAATTGTCCATGCAGATGAATATAATCTACGTAGCCTTGGCCGGGGCGGAGAGGGTCTTTACCGTGATGGATGAGAAGCCGGAGATAGCGGACCCGCCGGATGCGATCGCGATCTGCTCCGAAGCGGACCGGGTGGTAGGCGCAAGGCCAATCAAAGGGGAAGTAGTCTTGAATGATGTGACCTTTGCCTATGTCCCTGGCAAGACTGTCCTGAAGAAGATCAATGTAACAGCCAAACCTGGGCAAAGAATAGCTTTTGTCGGCTCGACAGGCGCAGGCAAGACCACCATTACGAACGTGATCAACAGGTTCTACGAGATTGAAGAAGGAGAAATCCTGATTGACGGGATCAATATCAAGAAGATCAGGAAGGATTCATTAAGAAGCAATATCGCAATGGTCCTTCAGGATACCCACTTATTCTCCGGAACGGTCAGAGAGAATATCCGGTATGGACGGCTTGACGCCACCGATGAACAAGTGGTTGCTGCGGCGAAGATCGCCTGCGCCCATTCATTTATCGAACGGCTCCCCCAGGGATATGATACGGTGCTGGAAGGCGACGGGGCCAATCTGAGCCAGGGCGAGCGGCAGCTGCTGAATATCGCGCGGGCGGCCATCTCCAAAGCGCCCATCCTGATCTTGGACGAGGCCACCAGCTCTGTGGATACAAGAACTGAAAGATATATTGAACGCGGTATGGACCAGCTAATGAAGAACAGGACCACCTTTGTGATTGCCCACAGGCTCTCCACCGTGCGGAATGCCGACTTGATCATCGTCTTGGAACACGGGGAGGTTATTGAAGAGGGAACTCATGAAGAACTTCTAAAGATGGGCGGAAGATATTATCAGCTTTATACGGGAGCGGTGGAACTGGAGTAGGAGTAGCCGAAATCAAGGGCCGGGGGGAAGAGAGGCAATTTGAAGTTGTGTCCGTTCTGTCGTGGCTGTGCTTGATCCTCCGCGCAGCGGTGGTGGCAAGAAGGTGCTGCTTGAGAAGGAAAAATGCTTAAGAGGCGTGATTTTCAATATAGTTATTGACATATGCCCAAAACATGGTATAATATGAGATATAAATGGCATATGTCAGTTACGTGGGGGTGAATGGCATGCCAAGGAGAAATGGGGCAGGACCAATAGAACAGGGACCAAGTACAGGTAGACGTATTGGACCAGGGGTCTATAAAAATGACTAGTACGCAAAAAAAGTCAATTACGCGTTCAAGAGAAGATTATTTACGGGTTATCTATGAGTTGTCAAATTAAACAGTAGAAAAGTTAAATAAGCAAATACGTAGGGTGATTAAAATATGCCAAGACCAATGAAATGGAGAAAAGTATGCAGCCTACCTGAAAGCAATAAGTTTGGGCCTCTGACGGGAACTGCGTAAAAATGACAGTTGATGAGTATGAAACGATCAGACTTATTGATTTGGAAGGCTTCACGCAAGAAGAGTGCGCCAAACAGATGAATGTCGCCCGTACTACTGTTCAAGGTATTTACGCTGAAGCGAGAAGAAAGATCGCTCAGATGTTAGTAAATGGCAGGATACTTCTGATCGAAGGCGGCGAATATAGGCTTTGTGAAGGATTCGGAAAGGGATGTGGACGAGGTTGTCATAGGCGTCGGCATGGGTGGCGCTTTGCAGGTAGTGATCGAGATGATTGATAATATAGCCTGAGCTCATTTTGGTGTTAGTGCAATTACGTTGCGTAATGCAAGCAATAATTATGTAGAATGGAGGATTCTTATGAAAATAGCAATTCCCGTAGATGAGAAAAGTTTGGAGTCGAAGGTATGTGTATCCTTTGGACGGGCTCCCTATTTCCTTATTTATGATACTGAAACCAAGGAAAGAGTCTTTCTTAATAACAGTGCAGCAGCAAGTACAGGTGGGGCGGGAATTAAGGCGGCACAAATAATAGTGGACAACAAGGTAAGTATTTTGCTTACTCCCCGTTGCGGCGAAAATGCGGCTAATGTGCTAAAATCCGCTGATGTCAAAATATATAAAACGGGGAGTGTTTACGCGAAGGAAAACATTACTGACTTGATCAACGGAAAACTGTCCTTGCTCGATGAAATTCATCCCGGCTTTCATGGACACGGAGGAAATTAAAATGAGGATAGCTGTGCTAAGCGGCAAGGGCGGCACAGGAAAAACGCTGGTATCGATTAATTTAGCTGCGGCAACGGAAACATCAGCATATATAGATTGTGATGTTGAAGAACCCAATGGCTACCTGTTTTTTAAGCCCCGAAATATTCAGGAAGAAGAAGTGAGTGTACGGATTCCAAAGGTGAATGACAAGCTATGCAGCGGATGCCGTAAGTGTGTTGACTTTTGCAAGTTTAATGCTCTTGCCTATATAAAAGATAAGCTGATCATATTTGAAGATATTTGCCACTCTTGCGGCGGCTGTATCTTGCTCTGTCCTGAGCAGGCTTTAACGGAGAAAGAAAAGGTTATTGGCAAGGTCCAAAAAGGAATTTCGGATCAGGTAACGGTATATACTGGAGTATTGAACACCGGTGAACCTTCGGGGGTACCGATTATAAAGAAATTGCTTGCTGAGGCGAAACTGGAAATTACAAAGACCACCTTGATCGATTGTCCTCCCGGAAGCGCTTGTACAGTCATGGAAAGTATCAAGGACGCAGACTACTGTATATTAGTAGCAGAGCCTACCTTGTTTGGAGTTCATAACCTTAATATTGTATATGAACTGGTTAAGTTATTTAACAAGCCATTCGGGGTGGTTCTTAACAAATGCCTTGACGGAGAAGATCTGTCAGAGAAGTTCTGCCTAGAAAAAGGCATTCGGATTTTAGGCCGGATCCCCTTCGATCAAGAGCTCGGAAGGTTAAATTCAAATGCAGAAATTGCCGTAAGGAAAAGTGAAAAATATCGAAGAATATTCTCCTCTTTGCTGGAAACTGTAGAAAAGGAGGCGCATCATGAAGCAGCTTCTGATTCTTAGCGGAAAAGGCGGTACGGGGAAAACTACCATAGCCAGTGCTTTTATCAAGCTTGCCGAGGCTAAGGCTTATGCGGATTGTGATGTCGATGCGCCTAACCTGCATCTTATAACAGAACAAACCTCCCAGTCGAGGAAGACAGATTATTATGGCTTACCAAAAGCAGAGATAAATACAGATCTGTGCATAGAGTGCGATCAATGCAGGCAAAACTGCCGATTTAACGCTATTTCAGCAGACGGGAAATACAAAGTAGATTCTTTTGCCTGTGAAGGCTGTGGAGTTTGCGAGCTTGTTTGTCCGGCAGGAGCGATTGCCTTAAAACCGGCTGTTGCCGGTGAGCTGATGTTATATAAAAGTGAAGGAGAAGTTTTCTCTACAGCCCAACTAAAGATGGGCAGCGGTACCTCTGGAATGTTGGTCACTGAGGTAAAAAAACAAATGAAGTCTGCAGCGGCAGATGTGGAGTTGGCCATTATTGACGGTTCTCCTGGTATAGGCTGTCCGGTTATAGCGTCTTTAAGCGGTGTAGACATGGTTTTGATTGTGGCCGAACCCTCTATATCGGGAATTAGTGATATGGAGAGAATTATAAATACAGCGGCGAAATTTGGTATAAAGACGGCGGTGTGCATTAATAAATTCGACACAAATATACAAAACACTGAAAAGATAGAAAGTTTCTGCATAGAGCATGGGCTTGCCTATATGGGAAGAATACCCTTTGATTCGGAAGCAGTAAAAGCCATTAATAACGGACAGACCATCGTAGACATAGACTGTCTATCAGGTGCAGCAGTGAAAGCAGTTTACAATAGGACAATGGAATTGCTGTTGGAAGAAGGTGATGGGCCTTAAGGCTTAAGAACCCAACCATCAACGTAAGCAAAGATTGCTGATGGTTCCCGGAAACTTGGTTACTGTAATCACAATCTAAAACAAAGGAGCTAAGATGATGAGTGAAAACTGCAATCAAAACTGTAGCAGTTGTTCGGAGGACTGTGCTGAAAGAAAAGAAAAGAAGAATGATTTCTCTGTGAAACCCCATGAAATGAGCAGGATCAAAAAGGTTATCGGTGTTGTCAGCGGCAAAGGCGGGGTTGGCAAGTCGCTGGTCACCTCCATGCTTGCAGTTACCATGAACAGGATGGGTTATCACACCGCGATTTTGGATGCGGACGTGACCGGACCTTCTATCCCTAAAGCATTTGGAATCAGAGAAAAAGCCACAGGTAGTGAATTAGGCTTGTTCCCGGTTAAAAGCACGACGGGCATTGAGATCATGTCCATCAATTTACTTTTAGAGAATGATACCGATCCTGTGGTGTGGAGAGGACCTATAATCGGCAATACGGTAAAGCAGTTCTGGACGGATGTGATCTGGAACAATGTGGATTTTATGTTCATTGATATGCCACCGGGCACTGGCGATGTACCTCTTACGGTATTTCAATCCATTGCTGTTGACGGGATTATTGTAGTAACCTCGCCACAGGAGCTGGTATCCATGATTGTATCAAAAGCAGTCAAGATGGCCGAGCTGATGAAGATCCCGATCATTGGCTTAGTAGAAAATATGTCCTATTTTAAATGTCCGGATTGTGGTAAAGAGCATAAAATCTTTGGCGACAGTCATATTGACGAAATTGCCGAAGAGCATAAGTTAAAGGTGCTTGCTAAAATTCCAATCAACCCAAAAATCTCCGCCGCCTGCGATCAGGGCAAGATAGAATTCGTTGACGGCGATTGGCTCGACTCTGTAGCAAGAATATTGAAAGAAAGAACAGGGGAGGATAATAATTGAGCACACACTCAGAGTTGGCCAGAGACTTATTTATAAAGGGCTATAATTGCGCTCAATCTGTTTTTGCTGCTTTTTACGATGAAACGGGACTGGCCATTGATACGGCGTTAAAAACAGCATCTTCTTTTGGCGGCGGTATGGGCGGACTGCGGGAAGTATGCGGAGCAGTGACAGGAATGTTTATGGTTGTCGGTCTGAAATATGGCTATACAGATGCGTCCGACAAAAGAGCAAAAACAGAACATTACAGGCGCATTCAGGATTTGGCAAAACAATTTACAGAAGAAAACGGTTCGATTATATGCAGGGAACTGTTAGGCCTTTCAATAAAGCATGATAACCCCATACCCGGGGACAGAAAGGAGAATTATCAGAAAAAGCGTCCTTGCGCAGAACTTGTTGAGCAAGCCGCAAGGATGCTTGATGAATATATTTTAAGTAAAAAGAATGGAGGAGAAAACTATGATTAAAATTGCAGTAGCAAGTGAAAATGAAATGGTAACCGAGCACTTTGGCCATTGCGCCAACTTCAATATTTTTGAAGTGGAAAACAAGCAGATAGTTAAGAGTGAGTCTATACCTAACCCAGGGCATAGGCCCGGCTTCCTTCCTAACTTCCTGAATGATATGGGAGTTAGTGTAGTTATATCAGGCGGTATGGGCAGTGGCGCCATTGATATTTTCAATGAAAAAGGCATAGAGGTTATTGTCGGGGCAAGCGGTAATGCCAAAGCAGCAGTAGAAGCGTACCTGCAAGGCACGCTTAAATCTTCTGGTTCTGTTTGCCATGAACATCAGCATCGTGCTGGATGTGGAGAATAAAACGGACTTTGAATTTTTACCTTTCTATATTTGAATTGTTCTGGCGGAACGATTTATGACGCCAATTGCAAGCATAGCAATTGGCGTTATAATTATATTATGGATATGTCTCCGTCTACTGATGGTACAGAAGACAGGGCACGGTTCTATGTCCTGACTGAATGGATTGATCTGTTAAAACCGGGGTGAAGCAGAATGCCAAGGTATGGAAGGCGGCTTTGGTCAACTGGAATATATCACGTAATGCTAAGAGGTGTTAATCAGCAGCAGATACTGGAGGACAGAGAGGATAACACCAAGATTGCCTTTGTGGGCATCACCACGCCTTGGATGCTGAGAAGCCCCACTTTTAAATATTCAGGGACAAAGATGGACATTTCATATATTAATACCGAAACGAGATAATGAAAGCAGGAGGAAGAGTAGATGAATGGGATCCAAGAAGTGTATGAGTTTTTAAAGAAGTGTAGGACGTATTATTTGGCTACCGTGGAAGGAGATCAACCGAGAGTTAGGCCCTTTGGCACAGTGGATATATTCGAAGGTAAGCTTTATGTTCAAACAGGCAAGGTAAAAGCTGTATCCAAGCAACTTCAGGACAATCCAAAGGCGGAGATCTGTGCTTGTGCTGATAGAAAATGGTTGAGAGTGGCCGGCAAGCTGATCAGGGATGACAGAGTGGAAGCCAAAAAGCACATGCTTGACAATTACCCTGAACTTCAAGGCATGTATTCGCCGGAGGACGACAATACCGAGGTGCTCTATTTTGAGGATGCGACAGCCACGTTTTATTCATTTACAGAAGCGCCAAGGGTAATCAAGTTTTAAGTTGTTAATGACCACTGAAAGACAGTGGTCATTGCCGGATCAAATTACTCATGAAATATTACAGAGTATAATGCACTCAAATACTTTGCAGAGATGAGGGAGACAATATAGCGATTTGGTAGCGTGGGCCTGCCCCGATATTTTAATTGAAGATGACTGTAGGAGCATTGGCGGAGGGAAAGAATGGTGTATTACAAATGTGAAGGTAGATATCAGGGTAAATATTAAATTAAGTATAGTTGAAAAGTTTAAAGGTATTGATCATATAGAAAAAGAAATTGTATAGTAAAAACGGTGCTTGAGAGAGATTACTCTTGTCGAATATAATCCGGGTTGGCCTGAATTATTTAAAACGGGAAGCCATCCGAATCCGAAGAATAAAGAACTGTAGTGACCATATGATTTTATCTTTCTCTGCGACAGGGAATTGTAAGTATGTGATAAGGAAGACGCGCGGCCTTATTCCGGTAGTAGTAGAAATTTTAATGGGGAGGCACGGAGATGAAAAAGTTGAAAATTGCCGATGGTATTCATATGCTTTCGATGAATGTGGAGGACATTCTCTTTGAGGGAATCTGGGAAATTGCCAATGGAGTGACCCTTAACTCTTATATTGTACAGGGAGAAAAGACGGCCATTATTGACGGGGTAATCGGTTGGGATGGAATACCGGAGACCCTTTATCGAAACTTGGCAGAAATAGGTGTTGACCCTAAAAAGATTGATTACTTGATTGTTAATCATATGGAACCTGACCATTCCGGCTGGATTTCAAACTTCCGGAAAATCAAGGATGATTTTACGATAATCTGTACTGATCAAGCCGGAAAGATGGTATCCTCCTTTTATGGTGAAGACAGGATAAAGATCGTGAAGGAAGGGGATACTCTGGACCTTGGCCGGGGCAAGGTATTGAGTTTTCATCCGGTACCCAACGTACACTGGCCGGATACCATGTATACCTATGAAAGGGGGACAAAAACCCTCTTCTCCTGTGATATGTTTGGCGCCTTCGGCCGACTGGGGGAACATTGTTTTGATGATGAGCTGACCCCTGAAGAGATGGACTTCTTTGAAGCGGAAGGAATTAGGTATTATTCCAATGTTATGGCCACTTTTACGCCCAGTGTGAAAAGGGCGATTGAAAAAGCGAAGACGCTGGAAATAAAGACAATCGCACCCGGTCATGGCCTGGTTTATCGAAAGAATCCGCAAAAAATCATCGCTGATTATGTCAGGTTTTCCCGGTATGCGGAAGGGGCGGGGAAGAGGGAAGTCACGATCTTGTGGGGATCCATGTATGGCATGACGGCTAAAGCAGTGGAACACACAGAAGGCATCCTGCAAAGGGAAGGCGTCAAATACCACAAGCTGGAAATGCCCTTGGAAAGTGAAAGTGAAATGGTGGCCACTGCCTTTAGATCGGCCGGGATCATTATTGCGGCGCCCACCTATGAATACAAGCTTTTTCCGCCGGTGGCGGCAGCATTAAATGAACTTGGTCGGAAAAAAATTGCAGGTAAGACCGCGTTCAGATTTGGGTCCTATGGATGGTCCGGTGGCGCCGAGAAGGAGCTCCAGGAAATAATGGAAAGGACGAACCTGAAGTGGGATTTCGTTGAATCCGTGGAGTTTGAAGGCGCGCCAAAGAAAGAAGACCTGATAAGGGTGGAAGCTGGAGTATTAGAGCTTATCGGAAAGATGAAGGAGAAGACAGTAGAATAATTTGTTGAAAGCAAAGGTTTCCAGACTTTCAGTAAATATCGCTGATGGCTGGGAACCTTATTTTACTCGATGGATTTCAGAGGCACTCTACGTTGTAATTTTATAGAGTGCCTCGCTCGTTTTTAGTCTCATTCATCATTAACGTGCCAGTAAGAGTGGACAAAAGAAATTTTGGCACTTACCAGTTGCGTAAATGCACTTGAAAATTGGTGGCAAAGAACTGTTGCATTATCTAGAATTATATTTAGAAGAAGCGGAGGTGATTCATTATGAAGCTGTCCGATAAAATAGTGGAGTTACGAAAAGCGCATGGAATGACTCAAGAAGATCTTGCCGAAATGTGTAATGTAAGCAGGCAATCTATATCAAAATGGGAAGCTGATATTGCCCTGCCGGAAACGGAAAAACTGCTGCTCTTAGGAGAAATTTTTCATGTATCAATGGATGTTTTGCTAAAAGATGAATTAACATTAAGTGAGGTCAAGGATATTAATACTTGTGGGACCAATGCGGTTACAGCAAAGAAACGTGAAGCGTATGAAGGTATATTGATCAAGGAAAGCTTATCAGATGACAGTATAATCGATCTTCTCAATATACATAAAATTGAGCTATGGAAGACAGGAGGGAACCCAAAGTACTGGACGGCTCTTTTTTTTACCAGTGAGAAAAAAGACCTTCCTAAAGAGTTTTCCAAAGTCATGATCTCTGCTCCGGATAATGGCCTGAATTGGTTTGTGGATTTTAAGGCAGGCAACGAAAAGTATATTGTATTTAAAGATAAAATTTTAAAGTATCAAATCGGAAATAGAGCAGAAAAAGATTATGTATGTAATGAATGCCGTAAAATGGGTATTTCCGACGAAGAGATGAATTGGCCAGAATAAGGGGAAAGAATGCCACACTTATTACCCTGCAAATAGAGAGTGGAGCGAAAGGATTATTATATAAAAAGAAGATTACAATAATGGAACTTGAAATAAGTTATGCAGAAATGCCCGCAAGGGTGTAGATCCTGTAGCATACTGATCAAAGCCATGCTGTTGGTGCCTGAGGCCAGACTTAAGGTGGAATGCAATACAGGAGGTAGAGATTGACACCGAAACATAGTTATAAACTATGAAAGACAATAAGAAATAAGCATTACCCTATGGATAGTCTTCTATGGTAATATTGCTAAAAAAAGATTGGAAGGTAAGATTGGGATGAAAACATCGGTTATAGGCTATCCAAGAGTGGGAGCTTTAAGGGAATTAAAATTTGCCACTGAGCAATATTTCAGGAATAATTTGACGAAGGAAGAGCTTTATACCACTGCTGCTAATTTAAGAGAAAGGCATTGGAAAGAACAAAAGAAAAATGGAATTGACTTTATATCCTCAAATGACTTCTCCTTTTATGACAATGTGCTTGATACCGCTGTTTTGCTAAACGCTGTGCCGAATCGGTACAGGCGACTGGAACTGGACGCGCTTGACGAGTATTTTGCGATGGCCAGGGGATACCAGGGAGAAAAAGGGGATGCCAAGGCTTTGGCCATGAAAAAATGGTTCAATACGAATTATCATTATCTAGTGCCTGAAATTGATGACGACACCGAAATTTTTCTTGCAGGGACCAAGCCCTTTGCTGAGTATATGGAAGCGAAAAAGTGTGGTATTGAAACCAAAAGCGCTATCATTGGAGCTTTCACGTTTTTAAAGCTTCTAAAATTTACCGGTCGAAAAACCGCTGAAGATTTTATAGCTGATATTATTCGTGCATATGCAGATATTTTAAAAAAATTTAATGCTTTAAAGGCCGGGTGGGTTCAGTTTGATGAGCCAGCTCTTGTTCAGGACTTATCCAAAGAAGATATAGTACTTTTTAGTACACTCTATGCCGGAATTCTTTCAGAAAAAAACGATGCTAAAGTGCTTTTACAGACTTATTTTGGGGATATAAGGGATTGTTATAGTGAAGTTATGGCAATGCCGTTTGCTGGAATCGGTCTTGATTTCGTTGAAGGGAAAAACACACTGGAGCTTGTAAAAAGATTTGGATTTCCGGAGGAGAAAACTCTCTTTGCCGGCGTGATCAACGGAAAGAACATTTGGCGGAATAATTATGCCACTACTGTAAGTTTGATTGAAGAATTAGGCAGATACTGCAGAAACATTGTCTTAAGTACATCTTGTTCCCTTCTTCATGTCCCATATACACTGAAAAATGAGAGTAGTATTGCCCATGAGTACAAAAAGCACCTTGCTTTTGCAGAGGAAAAGTTAATAGAGCTATCAGAATTAAAAAGGATCTTGTCGGGCGGCGATCCTAGGCGAACGGCCGAATATATTGAAGATCAAAGACTATTCAATGCGCCGAGGAACTGTGAAAATGCAAATGTTCAGGCGGCTGTTTCCAATCTTTCTAAAGATGATTTTATCAGATATCCTGATTTTGAGGAACGTGAAAAAATCCAGAAGGCAGAGTTCAAACTACCTCTGCTTCCAACAACTACAATTGGTTCCTTTCCCCAGACGGCAGAAGTGAAAGCGAACCGCTCCAATTATAAAAGAGGAAAGATTACCTTTGAGGAATACACGGCGTTTAACAGGGAAAAGATTGCGGAATGTATTGCGCTGCAGGAGAAGGTCGGCCTTGATGTGCTGGTGCATGGCGAGTTTGAGCGTAACGATATGGTTGAATATTTTGGCGAGCATCTTGAGGGATTTTTATTAACCGAAAAGGCATGGGTACAATCCTACGGCACCAGGTGTGTAAAACCGCCTATTATCTGGGGTGATATTTCACGCGCCAAACCGATAACTGTTGAATACTCTATTTATGCGCAGTCACTTACAGCAAAACCTGTAAAAGGAATGCTAACCGGCCCGGTAACAATTTTAAACTGGTCATTTCCCCGTGAAGACATTTCATTGAAAGATTGCGCATTCCAAATTGCGCTGGCGATCAGAGAAGAAGTGCTTGATCTTGAAGCAAACGGGATAAAAATTATTCAAATTGATGAAGCGGCGCTCAGAGAAAAACTACCTCTGAGAAAAAGCGACTGGCACAGTGAGTATCTTGACTGGGCCATTCCTGCCTTCAGGCTTGTTCACAGTAGAGTAAAACCTGAAACACAAATCCATACGCATATGTGTTACAGTGAATTTACGGATATTATCAAGGATATTGAAAATATGGATGTGGACGTGATTACCTTTGAGGCGGCCCGTTCTGATCTCGGTATTGTGGAAACCTTGAGACAATGCGATTTTAAGACGGAAGTCGGCCCCGGTGTTTATGATATTCATTCACCGAGAATTCCCAGTGTCTCAGAAATTAAGGAAGCACTCTTCAAGATGCTTGACAGAATACCAAAAGAGAAACTTTGGGTGAATCCGGACTGCGGTCTTAAAACAAGAGGGAATGCAGAGACCATTCCTAGTCTGGAAAATTTAGTTGTTGCGGCAAAAGAAGTTAGAGAGAGTATATCATTGTAAACAGGTGAATTATGGAAAAGGATCCTGTCAATTGTAGATACAGCGCCTCTGCCCAATTTAAAGCAGGGGCGTTTTATTTTACGCTACTTCATATCCATATTCCCGAATTACCTTTTTTAACCTTGAGATATACTCAAGGGCCATAGAACTGAGACGGGCTTTTTCATTGGCAATCCAGCCTATACGCATTCGTTCTTCTGTTATAAGGGGCACGGAGATAATATTGTCTCCGTTCAGATCGCTGCTTAAAATACCTGAGCAGATAGTGTAGCCATTTAATCCAATTAGCAAATTGAAGAGAGTGGCCCGGTCGCTGACATAGATTGTTTTCTTTCTTGGAACAGTGCTGAGGATTTCTTCGGAAAAATAAAAGGAATTATATTCACCCTGTTCAAAAGCGAGGAACGGATAGTTATCCAAGTCTTCAAGGGTAACCGAGGTATTCTTGGCGAGGGGATGCTTCGTACTGACAAAAACGTGGGGACTGGCTTCAAATAGAACATTGAAGACCAGGTGGTTTTCTTTTAACAATTTGTTGAGAACCTTTTCATTAAAATCACTAAAA
>DUOH01000010.1 GCA_012838955.1 Bacillota bacterium
AAAGCGAGGAACGGATAGTTATCCAAGTCTTCAAGGGTAACCGAAGCATTCTTGGCAAGGGGATGCTTTGTACTGACAAAAACGTGGGGACTGGCTTCAAAGAGAACATTGAAGACCAGGTGGTTTTCTTTTAACAATTTGTTGAGAACCTTTTCATTGAAATCACTAAAATAGATGATCCCAATTTCACTGCGGAAATTTTTAACATCTTCAATAATTTCATACGTTCTCGTCTCGCGCAGAGTAAATTCATACTCTTCCACATTTAGATCTAAAAGTAATTCGACAAAAGCATTGACAGCAAAGGCATAATGTTGGGTGGAGATTGAACAAAGCCGTTTTGTTGGCTTTTTCCCCATATAGCGTTCTTCCATAAGCTCGGTCTGTTCTATAATCTGACGCGCATAAGAGAGAAATTCCGTACCATCAATAGTTAAAGATACTCCTTTGGTTGTGCGGTTAAATATTTCGATGCCCAATTCTTTTTCAAGCTCTTTAACGGCTGCCGACAGACTGGGTTGCGTAATAAAAAGCTGTTTAGCGGCTTCAGTAATTGAACCGCACTCTACGATTTTAATAATATATTTAAGTTGTTGGAGGGTCATAGTATCACCTTTGCCATAGATTTTATCTATAATTATATAAAAGAATTGCCCAAGAAACAATGACAGCGGCTGACTGGTGTCGACCGCTGATCGTTAGATCCGGTTTACTGTATTACAGTGTCAGATGAGTTTGCCAGCATTCTCTCACGCCTGCAAATAGGCAAGGGCTTTCTTCAGACGATTCAGCCCCTGCTGTAAGAGAGCCCGGGGGCAGGCGATATTGAAGCGTTGAAAACCCTGGCCACCTGCGCCAAAGGTAGGACCTGGAGACAGCCGGAGTTTTGCTTTCTGCCCCAGCAAATGGTCTAGCTCCTGATCGGAAAGTCCCAGCGCTCTACAGTCAAGCCAGACAAGGTAAGTGCCCTCAGGCTCCGCCAGATCAATGGCAGGCAGCTCATGTCGTAAAAAATTTCATCAAAACCAGGCATTGCCATCTCCTCCTGTTTATTTGCATCATATATAGAACATCAGAGCCTGGTCTTTCCGATGTTTTTCCGCCTCGCGGACCAGATCGGCCAGGGTTATTCCACTTAATGTTCTACTGACCCTTTGATCCAAGGCCGCAAAGACCAACAGCCGTAAGGCTACTTCAATTTCAGGGGCCTTTTCTTCGACAGTATCCTGCGTCTGTTCGAATAATGACACTTCCACAGCGGACAAGACGTCCAGGACCGTTATTTGCTTAGGCGCTCGCGAAAGTTGATAACCGCCTTGCGCGCCTTTAGCAGAAAGAACAAGTTCCGCTTTTTTCAGCAGAGAAAATACTTGCTCCAGATATATTTTGGAGATGCCAAGTTCCTCCGAGATGGTGAGTACGGTAATATACTCGCCATTATTATACAGCCGAGCCATGTATGTTAAAGCCGCCAGCGCATACCGTCCTTTTGCTGATAGTCTCACCAGTATCACTCATTTCATATATATATATAGTATGTATTTATCATAAAGTTTAAAAAAGGTCCAGTCAATAGGGGGCATCCAGTTCCAGCAGGTGAATACGGGTTATAGATAAAAGTATTGACACGGTAATTCATGCGTAGTATGATAAATCATATAAAACATATATGAAATAGATGAAAAGGGTGTATTATTATGTCAAAAATTTACAAGGACATAACGGAACTGATCGGGAGAACACCCCTGCTGCAACTGGTGAACTATGAAAAGAAAAAGGGACTTCAGGCCACTGTCATCGGAAAACTGGAATACTTTAATCCTGCAGGAAGTGTAAAGGATCGAATTGCCAAATCCATGATTGAAGAGGCAGAAGCAAAAGGGTTGTTGATTCCGGAATCGGTAATCATCGAACCGACCAGCGGTAACACGGGTATTGCGCTGGCGGCGGTGGCGGCGGCCCGCGGGTACCGGGTCATTCTGACCATGCCGGAGACCATGAGCGTTGAACGGAGAAACCTGCTCAAGGCATATGGGGCTGAGCTTGTGCTCACCGAAGGCGCCAAGGGGATGGCCGGCGCCATTGCCGAAGCCGAGGAACTGGCTGAAGAAATACCCAATTCCTTCATTCCCGGCCAGTTTGACAACCCGGCCAATCCGGAAATGCACCGGAAGACCACCGGGCCTGAAATCTGGGAGGATACCGACGGGGCCGTTGATATTCTGGTCTCCGGCGTTGGCACAGGGGGTACTCTGACCGGGACGGGTGAATACCTGAAAGCTAAAAAACCCAGTATTAAGGTAGTGGCGGTGGAACCGGACTCCTCCCCCGTACTCTCCGGAGGGACCCCCGGTCCCCACCAGATCCAGGGAATTGGCGCGGGTTTCGTGCCCGGGGTACTTAATACTTCCATCTATGATGAGGTTATTCGTGTGAAGAACGAAGACGCTTTTACGGCCAGCAGAGAACTTTCCAGAACAGAAGGGCTGCTGGTGGGCATTTCTTCCGGTGCGGCCCTGTGGGCAGCCACCGAAGTGGCAAAGCGTCCGGAGAACGCCGGTAAAGTTATTGTGGTCATTCTTCCGGATACCGGCGAGCGGTATCTCTCCACACCGCTTTTCTCCGAGTAACCCTTTCTTTTGCCAAAGACGTTCCCCCCGAGCTGGAACGTCTTATTTTTTTATACAAAAAAGCTTTACAAGTGATTCACTTTATTTTAGTATAATATGAAATTCGAAAAGGGGGATGGAGAGATGCGCGAACTGATCGATAAATTACATAGAGAAAAGGTTTTGAGCAAGGCGGAATTTGTGGAGCTGTTGAAAGGTTTCAACAAAGACGATGCGCAATACCTGTTTTCCCAATCAAGAGCACTGGCGGATGAGTTGTTTGGCAAAAAAATTTACATACGGGGTTTGATTGAGTTTACAAATTTCTGCAAAAACGACTGTTTTTATTGTGGGATCAGAAGAAGCAATCATCAAGCCGAACGCTACAGGCTGTCAAAAGAGGATATCTTATCCTGCTGTGAGCAAGGATACGCCCTGGGCTTCCGTACTTTTGTGCTGCAGGGCGGAGAGGATCCGTGGTATACCGACGAGAAGCTGATTGACATTATCTCCTCAATAAGAAGAGCGTATCCCGATTGCGCAATCACTCTTTCCCTGGGCGAGAAGACTTACGAACAATACCGGGGCTATTATAAAGCAGGCGCCAATCGCTATCTGCTGCGTCACGAAACAGCCAATGCCGAGCACTACGCAAAGTTGCATCCCCCGGCGCAAAGGGCTGAAGACAGGCAGCGCTGTCTGTATCATTTAAAAGAAATAGGCTATCAAGTGGGAACTGGATTTATGGTTGGCTCACCAGGGCAGACTACTGAGCATCTTGCCGAAGACTTGTTGTTCATTAAAAAGTTGAAGCCCCACATGATCGGGATCGGCCCCTTTATCCCGCATAAAGATACCGCTTTTGCCAAATTTCCCGCAGGAAGCCTGGATTTAACCCTTTTTCTCCTTGGTCTCCTGCGCCTGATGCTCCCTTCTGCCCTGATCCCGGCCACAACAGCACTGGGCACTATTCATCCGGAAGGGAGGGAACTGGGGATACTGGCCGGAGCCAATGTGGTAATGCCCAACCTCTCTCCCGTCTGGGTCAGAAAGAAATATGAGCTTTATGATCATAAGATCTGTACTGGCGAGGAGGCCGCAGAATGCCGTCACTGCCTGCAGGGCCGCTTGCAGAAGATCGGATATGAACTCGTTGTCAGCAAGGGTGATTATGTAGAGAGATAAGTTCTTACCATACATTTCATCAATGACCTTATCAGGCAGCGCGGTTTTTTCTGGCGGCCAAAACGACTATCAGAAAACGCATGTCTCGTCTTATCTGGAGGCGCAGAACATCAGGACATGCGTGGCGGAGTACAACATCCGTATTGGGAACCTGGCGACGATGGAGGAAGAGGTCAGGGCGGTGGTAAAGGCGGACTGTTGCTATTTACAAAAATAAAAACATTAGAGTACTTGATTTTTTGCCTATAAGTAGAGTATACTTAAATTAAAGTTAGATAAGACTAACTTAATTCAGTTGTGAGGCGTACGTTTTGCGAGGAGGTACGGGAAGATGATACAGAAGCAGAGAAGACATAGAAAGCGTGGGCAACATAGCTTATATTCTGCCCCAGAGAACTGCCGTTATACAGTAACTGCTGTGCCCGATGTCAAGATCCTGAACAGTCTTGGTTTTTATCCGGGGACCGTAGTTCACAAAGAAAAAAGATTTAGAATGGGCGGTCCTGTACTGATCCGCCGCGCCACCAGAGAGATTGCCCTGGGTAAGGATATTGCGTCCGCGATTTTGGTTGAGGAGGACAACACATTATGAAGTGCCATCTCATTGCCGAGGACAGTAAAGTCTTGGCGAAAGAGAATAAAATTTTACTGATGGGTACTCCCAATGTGGGAAAGAGTGTCTTCTTTTCCGCACTGACCAACGTTCATGTAATCAGTTCCAATTATACAGGGACCACTGTTTCTTATATGGAGGGCTCCTATCAGGTAGGAGATACCCAATATACCTTGATTGACGTCCCCGGCACCTATTCTCTGGCGGCCACTTCGGTTGCTGAGGAAGTAGCTATCCGCTTCATGTGCAGCAATCCCGCGGCTGTACTTTTTGTTCTCAATGCCGCTGATCTGGAGGGCAGCGTCAAGCTGGCTCTGGAGGTTATGGAATATGACGTTCCCGTCGTTTTTGCCCTCAATCTAATGGACGTAGCGGAACGGAAAGGCTTAAAGGTCAATGTTAAACTGTTGGAGCGGGAGCTTGGGGCGCCGGTGATTCCGACTGTGGCTGTAAAAGGTCGGGGTCTTGACCAGATCACCAAGACCTTTGCGCAGATCTTGGGGGCGGAGCGTCCGGCTCCGGGTGAGCGGGCCTGTGCTTCCTGTGCCGGTTGTGCGGGTTACGGTGTGACCGCTGGCAACGATGGACTGGAGTATTGGGAGCGGGCCCGGCAGATAGTGCGCAAGGTGGTTTCCCGTACCGATGCGCAGCCGAACTTCTTGGATCGGCTGGGCGATGCCTTGCTTCGTCCCTGGCCCGGCCTTCCGCTGTCTCTGCTGATTCTCCTGGTTAGCTTGGGAATAGTGGTGGGTGGCGGAAAGGCGTTGCGGGCGGTCTTGCTTCTACCTTTGGTTAACCAGGTGATAGTTCCTTTCTTTGAGCGTCTGATTACACCATTAAACTTACATCCGGTTTTGCATAATATCTTAATCGGGAACTACGGTGTCTTGCGCATTAGTTTCGAATGGATTTTGGCGCTGGTGATGCCGTATGTCATCCTCTTCCAGATTCAATTCGCCTTACTGGAGGACAGCGGCGTTTTGCCGCGGATTGCCGTCATGTTTGATAATCTCATGCGGAAGCTGGGCGTGCAGGGGGGCAGCCTGATCCATATCTTTTTGGGTTTTGGTTGTGCCGTTCCGGCGATTATAGGCACCAGAACAGCAACCACCCATAAGGAACGGCTCATGGTTACCGCCATGGTTTGCTTTGCGATCCCCTGTATTTCACAGACTGGGGCCCTCATCTCCTTGTTATCAGCCTATTCCATCTGGCTTCTGCTGGCGACCGCACTGACAGGAATGGCGGTCTTTGTGACGGTCGCCATGGCGCTGAGAAAATTTCTCAAAGGCAGCGTGGATCCGCTGATTCTGGAGGTGCCTAATCTGCTGCTTCCCGAGCCGCGGGCATACTTTAAGAAACTGTGGGTCAGGATTAAGCAGTTTTTAGTGGAAGCGGAAGGACCGATGCTGATTGCGGTCTTCATCGCCGCTATCCTGGCGGAAACAGGCGCTTTGAAAGGATTGGGTGAACTCTTAAAACCAGTCGTCTCGGGCTGGCTGGGCCTGCCGGAGGGGGCGGTCATGTCACTGATCTTAGGTATTATCCGGCGGGAGATGTCAGTGGCGCCGTTGTTGGGACTGAACTTGAACCCTCTGCAGATGTATGTGGGGGCTGTTGTTTCACTGCTTTATTTGCCTTGTTTGTCGGTGTTCGGTATCATTGCCAAAGAGTTTAACGCGCGAACCGCTGTGGTCATTACTGTTGGCACCACCTTGACCGCGTTGTTTGTGGGTGGAGTCATGAACCATCTTGTCTTGTTTCTCCAAAGTATTTTCTAAGTAGCCGCCTTCTCCAGCAAGCTGGGGTAGAGAAAAGGATAACAAGGCATGCTTTAATTGCAGAGGCAAGTCATTCAGCAAGCGGCAAGCGGCGAGTCAGGAGTGGCGAGAAATATTTTTAGGATGAGCGAAAATGCGAATCACAGCTTTAACGCAGAAGATTGAATGGATTGCCAATCAGAGCAGGCTGATTTATCTCTTAACGACCTCGTATTATAAGGCGATTATCAGGCAAGAAGCAAGGTTGGCTGAGATTAAGCCGAGCGACAAGATCCTCTGTATCGGTGGGGGGCCTTGTCCTTATACCGCGATCATGCTGCACCAACTGACCGGAGCTGCGGTAACAGTTGTCGACAACAATGCGGCTTGTGTTCAACAATCAGCCAATCTAATTAAACGACTGGGACTGGAGAAGGCCATCCGTATCGTTTATGGTGAGGGCGAAGACATTGACTGTGAAGGGTTTACCGTTATCCATCTGGCGCTTCAGGTTTCCCCAAAAAGAAAAGTCCTCGAAAGCCTTTTGGAGCGGGCCGGTAATGGTGTGAAAATTCTTGTCCGCAGGCCAAAAGAGTTGGTGCGCAGACTATATTGTGATCAGGAGTCTTGTCCTTTACCCTGTGAAAATTATGTTAAGCATAACTTCTTTACCAATGTGGGTAACACGGTTTTGTATATAAAGGAGCGACTCTATGGTGAAGCCCAAGCGTAAAAAGGTACAGTCCCTGCTCATGTCTATAGCTGTCGTATTGCTGGTTTATCTTGTTAGGCAAGGGGATCTTAAAGGCATCTTCGTCCAGGTCGGGGCGATTCCGGTCTGGCTTTTCTTGACCCTCATCGGTTTGCAGATCGTTACCCAGCTTTTGCTGAATTATCAGTGGTACAGGCTGTGTCAGGTCTTTGGCTGGCCTACTTCTTTTTTCCAACTCTTGCTGGTCAACTCCTATGGGGCTGTGGCTGATGCGGTTACTCCCGGGGAAAAGATCGGGGGAGAGGTGGTCCGGGTGGTGAAACTCCGTAGTTATCTGGGCTATTCCACCGGACAGTCCACCATTTTGGTGGCCATCCAGAAAGCATTAAGCCTTTCTGCGCTGGTACTCCTCAATGTGGCGGTTGTGGCTACCATGGCCCATCATATCACCTTTTTACAGGCATGGCCGGTGCGCTTACTACTCTTTCTGATTCTCATCGCCATTGGGGCGTTTCTTTTTTATCTGTTCTTCAGAACCCGTTCTCTGAAGAACCGGCTGGCGCGGATCAGGACTACCAGAAAACTGCTTTTAAGTTTGATCAATTGGGTGGAGGACTTTGCCAACCTGACCGACCGGATTCGGCAAAAGCCTGGTGAATGGCTCTTCCAGCTCGCTTTGTCTGTTCTGATCTGGGTTATATTCCCGCTTAAGCTGATCATGCTCATCCTTCTCCATACCAACTCGATCCCCACGTTGGTGCTCTTTGGCGCCACTTTTCTTTCCTACTTTGCTGGGATGATCCCGTTGCTCCCGGGGGGGTTGGGCGCCTTTGAAGGGACGATGAGCGGCATGCTGACCGCCTACGGGCTGCGGCTCAACCAGGCGGTGGCGATAGCCGTTGTTTTCCGATTCATAACTTTCTGGTTTGTGCTCATCCTCAGTCTTTTTTTCATCGGCGGCGAGCGCATTGTTCTGTATATGCAAAGGAGGAGTACTGATGACCAGCATTCGTAAGAATACGCCTATCACCGGTTGGCTTATGAAGAACATTTCCAATTCAATGACCCTTCTCAACATGCTGTCCGGTCTGTCCGTATTGTATTTAAGTATCAGCATGGGGGGGCAAAATTACGCCAGGCTTTCTTGTATCTTGATTCTCATTGCGGTCGTGGCGGATATCTTCGACGGCGCTCTCGCCCGGTACCTCGGCACTGAATCGGACCTTGGCAAGCAGCTTGACTCCTTCGCGGACTTAATCTCTTTCGGGCTGGCGCCCATCGCCGTTTTGTTGACAGTAGAGCCGATCAGTGCGACACCTGCGATCCTCCTGATACTGGTCTTTTATCCGGTGGCAGGGGCTTTTCGTCTGGCCCGGTTCAACTTGGGAGACTACACCAATTACTTTGTTGGCCTGCCGATTCCAGCTGCCGGACTGATTCAGGCTTGTTTTATTCTCCTTATGGACCGCCTTGTCTTGCCGACCCATTGGGTGGTGGCTAGCGCCGCGTTGCTCACTGCCGCCCTTTCCTTTCTGATGGTTTCTACTTTTAAGGTCAGCAAGGTAAAGATTATGGCAAAAACTACTAGATAAGTCGTGATTTTTCATCCCGGGATTGCTTATTTTCGCTGAAAGCAAAAAACGTCTCCCAACTTTGGGTTCTCCCTCGGGTGGTTGGCCGGGGTGACTAAGGTTGGGAAACGTTTTTTTGTTTACGCCATTCATGTGCTTATTTGGTTTTATTGGTTTGCATATATTCCTGCATGGCCTGGATGGAATCGCTACTGATCACATGCTCAATAGAGCAGGCGTCTTGGTCAGCCACGTCAGCGTCGATCTTTAATACTTCTATAAAAAACCTTTGGATAATCTGATGTTTTTTGGAGGTTAGCTTCGCGCGCTCGAGACCGGAGGGGGTTAAAAAGATTTTTTTGTATTTCTCGGTGGTAACCAGTCCCTTTTCGGCAAGGGTTGATATTGCGCTGTTGACGCTCGGTTTGGTGACGCCCAAACGCTCGGAGATATCCGAAACCCTGACGCCGGAGTTTCCCTGGGAAAGCTCATATATGGCTTCAAGATAATTTTCCATTGAGAAGGTGAGTTTGCCCATAACTATTCCTCCGCAGCTTATTAAGGCATTTTGAAAGTCACCAATACCTGATTATTTATATTATACACAAGGTTATACAGAAGATAAAGGTCTGGAAATTTTATGGAAAACTAATTCCCCTTAGGGACTGGGAGTAGAGAACGTCTTGTTTTAGCACTCCTCGTGCCTGCCGTGTGGAAGATCAATAAGGAGTTCAATGGTTAAATCTTGGAGTATCAGGAGTATCATTAGGATCAACTGTCATAGTTTTTTCCAGAAGCATGTGCTATAATTATATACTAATCAAAGATATTTACCAGTAGAGTATTTTTCGATGAATTGGAAATATTCCCGCCCACTGCCGACCGGCGTAACTTTATCTGTCCATAATGTCTTATGAAAGACACAAGAATATTAAATGAAGGAGGTAATGTTATGGAGAAATACATCTGTACTGTCTGTGGTTATATCTATGATGAAGCACAGGGAATTCCGGATGAAGGCATCGCGCCAGGTACCAAGTGGGTGGACCTCCCGGAAGACTGGGTTTGCCCCCTTTGCGGAGTAACCAAAGAGGAATTTGAGAAACAAGAGTAGTCAACCGCACTCCATACCCGGCTTTTGCGCGAGACAAAAAGATAATCAATAATACTAAAACCGTATCCAATGGAAGTAAAGAGACGCAGGCGCTCTGCGGTGCGATTCCGTAGAGCGCCTGCGTCTCTTTACCCTTCATCGAAGCGGACAAGTGTTTGTCATGTTAGTATTCAGAATAAATCAGGAAGTAGGAATAAGTAAAAGTGAAAGGTTCTTAGGGATTTCAAAAAACTTCAAGATTCTCCTGTCTGTTACGGAACGCTCAATGATCAGATCGGCTATATTATTCTAACAGGAATGGGTACTGAAGCCCTTGACCAAACCAGGACTACAAAGAAGGCTTAGGTGAGGCCATTCTCAAACGCATTGGCAAGTGCGGTGGCCTGTGTTAACCCAGAATATGATAGAGAATAAAAAAACCCTCTGGCGTAGCCAGAGGGAGTCCACCAGAGGAACTGGGCCAGGGGACGTAACCCAGAGGAAGAAAATAGTCCTTTCTGTACCCACCAGCGCCATAGTCACACAGTGGGGACTTCAGGAAGCCGGGCAAAAGCTCGTTCCAGATCTTCGTCAGTGGGGATGTAATCGGTCATTGTTTTATTTAAATATGATTCGTAAGCAGTCATATCAAAGAAGCCGGTTCCGGTCAGACCAAAGAGAATGGTCTTTGCTTCCCCGCTTTCCTTGCATTTTAACGCTTCGTCAATTGCCGTCCGGATGGCGTGGGCGGACTCCGGAGCCGGCAGGATCGTCTCATGTTTGGCAAAGAATGTTGCCGCCTCAAATACCTTGGTCTGCTCTACTGCCACCGCTTCCATATAACCGTCATGGTAAAGTTTGGACAGGATGGGAGACATTCCGTGATAACGTAACCCTCCGGCGTGATTGGGAGAGGGGACAAACTGGCATCCCAAGGTATACATTCTGGCCAAGGGAGTAATCTTACCGGTATCACAAAAATCGTAGGCATACCGTCCCCTAGTCAAGGAGGGACAAGAGGCGGGCTCAACCGCGATAATCCTCGGCGAGGCTTTCCCCAACAACTTGTCCTGTACAAAGGGGGCGATTAATCCGCCTAAATTGGAACCGCCACCGGCGCAACCGATGATCAGATCCGGATATTCATCCAGTATTTCCAGGGCTTTTCTTGCCTCCAAACCGATAATGGATTGGTGTAGTAAAACCTGATTCAAAACAGAGCCCAAGACGTAACGGTAGCCTTCGGTAGAGACAGCTTTTTCCACTGCCTCGGAAATGGCGCACCCCAGACTGCCGCCGGTGTCCGGGTTTTCCGCCAGAATAGCGCGGCCGGCGTTCGTAGTCGTGCTGGGGCTCGGAACAATTTCCGCGCCAAAAGTTTGCATCACAGAGCGGCGAAATGGTTTTTGCTCGTAGGAGCATTTTACCATATACACGGTTAAGGGGATCTTAAAGAAAGCACAGGCTTCGGCCAGGGCGGTACCCCATTGCCCGGCCCCGGTCTCCGTGGTTAAACCGGTTAACCCTTGTTTCTTCGCATAATACGCCTGGGCGACTGCGGAGTTCAGCTTATGACTGCCGGAGGTGTTGTTGCCTTCGAACTTATAGTAAATTTTGGCCGGGGTATCTAAAGCTTTTTCCAGGTTGTAGGCGCGGATCAGGGGTGAAGGCCGGTACATTCTGTAAAATTCCAAAATTTCATCGGGAATCGGAAAATACCTGGTCGTGCTGTCCAATTCTTGCTCGGCCAGTTCTGTACAGAAGACAGGATACAAATCTTCTGCTGTGACCGGTTTTAGGGTCGTCGGATTGAGCATCGGATCCGGCTGCTCCTTCATGTCGGCACGCATATTGTACCATTCCTTCGGTATCTGCTCCTCACTTAGATAAAATCGGTAAGGGACTTTTTTGGACATAATCATTCTCCTCTCTTCTCGTCTTTTCTTTTCCGGTTTTTTCAGAAATGAAGCATTGCTCTGTGAAACAAATGTTCAAAACAGATTTCAAACATCTGTTTCTGATAAAAAAAGCTTCTGTCTCAGTATTCACTGGGACAGAAGCTTTCTTCCAACTTCTGCGGTACCACCCGGTTTGGCGCCGCGCACAGACGCGCGCTTGCACCCACTCAGCTCATATTTCACCTTCACTCGCAGGTGAAATATGCTCCCTTGGTAACGGAGGGAGAGTCCGTCAGGTATTACTCAGCGGCCATGCCGCCTTTCTTCCTGCACTCGTAAGTCCATTCAGTATAACCCTTTGCTACTGCTCTTCCACCACCGGCAGCTCTCTGCGCGCGCGGCCCGCGCGAAGCAAGTGGCCATACTTACTCTTCTTACTCATCGTTTTCTCTGCGCTCCAGGCCCAACCGTCCATTTCACCAGAAGGACCAGCCGGAGATCTGTTATTGTAAATTATACTTTTTCTTAGTATATTATAATTCAAAACTAAATGTCAATAGATAGAGTGAATCAGTTAGATCGAGCCACTGTGTATAGGATAAAGACAGCTGAATTTCCTGATCGGGAATGATATAATGCTAGATGAAGATAAGAGAATAAGTCGAAATTTAAGTTGGAGGAAGAGCAGATGAGTCCAAAGATGAAGAAATTCTTCTCCTATTACCGTCCATATCTTAAGATTTTTACCTTCGACATGGTTTGCGCCTTAACAGCCGCCGGGATTAGCCTGGCGTTCCCCTTGATTGTCCGTTATATCGCCGCCAATCTGCTTCAACCTTCGCTAATGGCACCGGTTACTCCGTTTATCATGATTACTGCAGCCATGGTCGGTATGACCATCGTCGAATATTATTGCAACTTCTATATCACCTATTATGGCCATCTGATGGGCGCAAAGATGGAGTATGATCTGAGGAACGAACTGTTTGAGCATATTCAGAAGTTATCCTTTAGTTACTATGATAACCAGAAGACCGGCCAGATTATGTCGCGCATCACCAATGACCTTTTCGAGATTACCGAGTTGTATCACCACGGTCCGGAGGATTTGCTGATCTCCGCTGCCAAGTTAATCGGCGCTTTCCTCATTTTAATGACGATTAATCCGAAACTAACCTTGATTGTCTTCAGTTTCATTCCGGTGATGTTCTTCTTCGCCTATTATTACAATAAAAAAATGCGTCGGGCTTTTCAGATGAACCGGGTGAAGATTGCCGAGATCAATGCGGGAATCGAGGATAGTATCTCCGGGGTGCGGGTGGTCAAATCTTTCGCCAACGAACACCTGGAACTGGAGAAATTTCGGGAGAACAACTACAGGTATGTGGAGAGTAAGAAGAACAGTTACTATTATATGGGGCGCTACCATAGTGGAATTACCGCCTTCAGCTCTTTGATTTATGTGGCGGTGGTGGCCGCGGCTTCCCTGCTAATCCGGGGAGGCCAGGTCGATACGTTGGATCTGGTCACCTTTTTGCTGTATATAAACACCTTTTTAGATCCCATTAAAAAGCTGGTGAACTTCGGCGAACAGTTCCAAAACGGCTTTTCTGGGTTTGACCGTTTTTATGAGTTGCTCCAGATCGCCCCGGATATTGTCGACTCTAAACATGCCGTGGACTTGCCGGAGGTAAAAGGGGAGATCGAGTTTGTGGACGTGTCTTTCCGTTACCCGGGAACGCAGACGAATGTGCTTTCTCATGTAAATCTAAAAGTGGCCGCCGGTGATTATGTGGCCCTGGTTGGTCCGTCGGGAGTAGGGAAGACCACCTTATGCAGTCTGATTCCTCGGTTTTACGAAGTGACGGAGGGGGGAATTACCCTGGACGGAATCGATCTCCGGGGGATTAAGTTGAAATCTTTGCGGAAGCAGATTGGCCTGGTACAACAGGATGTCTATCTGTTTGCCGGGTCGATTCTGGAAAACATCAGATACGGTAGGCCCGAAGCCACAGTGGAAGAGGTGGTGGAGGCGGCAAAAAAGGCGAACGCTCACGACTTTATCTGCGCGCTTCCTGAGGGGTATGATACGGACATCGGCCAACGGGGGGTTAAACTCTCCGGTGGACAAAAACAGCGGATAAGTATTGCCCGGGTATTTTTGAAGAATCCGCCGATCTTAATCTTTGATGAAGCCACTTCCGCTTTGGATAATGAAAGTGAAAAGGTGGTCCAGGAGTCGATGGAGGCCTTGATCAGAAACCGGACTACTTTTGTCATTGCCCACCGCTTATCCACAATCAAAAATGCGAAGCGTATTTTGGTGTTGGCGGAGGAGGGCATTGTGGAAGAGGGGACTCACGAAGAGTTACTGGCGCGAAACGGGATCTATGCTGATCTCTACCACATGCAGTTTAAATGAGACAGCCCAGCGGCGGTCTTGGTTTCTTTGGTTACCGCTATATTGGGGATTTTACCGGCAGGTAGTCTTCCTTGCCGACGGACATCCCATGCCTAACTTAACTTGACAAGGAAGGCGGCGAGTAGTAGTATAAAGATATTGAAGATGTTTATGTTGACAATTGAATATGTATATATTGCGGGGGGACTCATTTGAGTTGAGAAGGTAGAACCTGACCCTTTGAACCTGTCAGTTAATACTGTCGTAGGGAAGCAATGCATGTAATAAGAATCAAGAATGATGAATATGCGCCTTCCTTACCCAGAAAGGCGCTTTTTTTTATAAAAAACTGAATAAGTTTGTATTGCGGGGGGACTCATTCGAGTTGAGAAGGTAGAACCTGACCCTTTGAACCTGTCAGTTAACACTGTCGTAGGGAAGCAAAACCTGATAAAAGTGATGCTTGCCTATTCAGGCAGGCGCTTTTCGCATTACCGCCCGCCTTTGAGAGGGAGCGACTGGAGGACGGCGCCGTTATAGCAATAAGGGTATGCTAGTACCAACGAAAGGAAGGACCGAAATGACGAAAGAGGAGATCAAGGACGAGATCATTCAGGCAGTGGAGACCGTAAGACGGAGGAATCCGATGGTGGGGTCGATCACCAACACGGTAACCATTAATTTTGTGGCCAATGCCCAGCTGGCTGTCGGCGGATCTGCGGCCATGGTGTATCTGCCTGATGAGGGTGAATTTTTGGCGAAAGCCGGCGGGGCTACTTATATAAACGTCGGCACACTCCTGCCCATTTATGAAGAGACTCTGCCCCTGGTAGCCAAAGTCTTGCACGAGACAGGTAAGCCATGGGTGCTGGATCCGGTTGCCATCGGCGTTGGCTCGCTGAGAACCCAGTTGTTGCAGAGGTTTAAAGAGTACAAACCCAGTGTGATTAGAGGAAATGCCTCGGAAATTATTGCCCTTGCCGGTTTGTGGGAGTTGGACGGCGGGACGGCCGTCTCCAAGGTACGCGGTGTTGATTCCACCGATTCTGTACACGCGGCCAAAGCGGCTGCTGTCTCACTGGCCAAGTGGACAGGGGGGGCGGTGGCCGTCTCCGGAGAGACCGATTTAGTCACCGACGGTTCGCTCATGGCTTTCTCTTATGGCGGGTCGGGCTTGATGCCGAAGATTACTGGGACAGGCTGTTCATTGGGGGGAGTCGTCGCGGTTTATGCCACCGTTGCTTCACCGTTTATTGCGGCGCTGACCGCTACTGCGGTATACAATTTAGCAGGAAAACGCGCTGAAAAGCAGGTGAATGGTACCGGAAGTTTTCAGATGCGGTTTCTTGATGAACTGTATCAGGCGACTGCGGAGGAGATCGCGAATAACCCATTTGAAATCGAGGAGGTTTAAATGATGAATACTTTAGTTGCAGTGTCCATCGCGCCGATTGGCATTGGAGAGGAACTCGCCGCTGAAGTGGCGGAAGTGGTGAAAGTAATCCGCGCTTCGGGGTTACCGAACCGCACCACTTCAATGTTTACGGAGATTGAAGGCCCCTGGGATGAGGTGATGCGAGTGGTGAAGGAAGCCACCTTTGTACTGGCCGAGAAGGGTATCCGCACAGAAGTAGTGTTAAAGGCCGATGTTCGCCCCGGGTTTACTAACATGATAACGACCAAAGTTGATAAAATCAATAATATTTTAGGAGGAGAAGATGAGCATCAGAAGAAGGTTTGATCTTTCAGCATACTTGGTAGTGGGTCCTGAGAATACCAAAGGCCGGCCGGTGGCGGCGATCGTTAAAGCTGCGGTTGAGGCCGGGTTTACCTGTGTGCAAATCCGTTCCAAGGTTGCTTCAGCCCGCGAACTGATTGATCTGACCCGGCAGGCCGCGCAGGTGATTGCGGAAACCGGTAAGGCGGATGAAGTCGCGCTGTTGGTCGACGATCGCTTGGACGTTGTTCTGGCCGCGCGAAAAGCAGGGATCAAAGTTGATGGCATCCATGTTGGGCAAGGAGATATTCCTGTAGATGTTTGCCGGGAATACTTGGGAGAAGATTCTATCATTGGCTTGTCAGCCAGAACCCATGATTTATTTGAGTATGTCCAAACCGCCGATGTTTCCCGGATTGACTATTTTGGCGCCGGACCGGTCCATGAAACCAATACGAAACCCGATTGCGGGCTTGGCCTGGATGGCAAAGTGATCACCAGAAGTTTTACCGACCTTTCCAACCTAGCCAAACTCAGCCCCCTTCCGGTTGTCGTGGGCGGTGGCGTTAAACTTGTGGACATCCCTCCGCTGGCGCAGACCGGAGTTGATGGTTTCTTTGTGGTCACTGCGGTGTCAGAGGCGGATGATCCCAAGTCAGCCGCTGCTGAGCTTGTTAAGGCCTGGAAACAACACTATCAACCGGGCTGCAGCGGTAAATAAGCGGTAGAAGTCATCATTATGGCTGCAGCTGAACCGGGAAGAACCAACCTGCAAGATGGCGCAAGCGTGATTGCTGGAGCTATCTTTGACGTGGACGGGACCATCTTGGACACGCTGTCAATCTGGGATCAGGCCCCCGAAAGGTACTTAAAGAGTATGGGGATCGAGGCGGAAGACGGTCTTGGGCAAACCCTGTTTTCCATGAGCATGCAAGAAGGGGCCGCCTTTTTAAGGGAGCTATACCTTCCGGATCTGGAGGAAGAGGCTATTATAGCGGGGATCAACCGTACAGTCGAAGACTTCTATTTTGATCAAGCGCCATTAAAGGACGGGGTGGAACAGTTCTTAAAAGAGATGAAGCAAACCGGCGTCAAAATGGTGGCGGCCACCTCCAGTGACCGGCGGGTGGTCGAAGGAGCGCTGCGCAGACTCAAGGTGATGGGCTTTTTCGAGCGGATTTTTACTAGCACAGAGATAGGAGTAGGCAAAAGAAAGCCCGATATTTACCTGGCGGCCGCTGCGTGTATGGGTACACTGCCCGCAGAGACTTGGGTTTTTGAAGATGCGTTATATGCGCTTCAGACGGCAAAGAAAGCCGGTTTTAGGACCGTCGGGGTCTTTGATGCTTATAGTGCGGAAGATCAGGAGAAGATTAAGGAGATCAGTGACATCTACTTGAAAAAACTGGCCGATTTTGACGGGTTTTTAAAGAAAGTATCACGAATGAGTTGTTCGCGGTAGATTTGGGACTGAACTTTCAGCGAGGAGTTCTTTGGCCGGGGGGATCTAATCGGGCCTGGCGGGCGCTGCTTGATTAGTTGATCAAGAAGAGGGTCCTTGCACCAGTCCAAGAGATCGAACGATAATATCGAATTGGAGAAGGGAAATAACAATGAGAAGATATGCCACGCAGATGGAAGCGGCGCGTAAAGGAATTATTACCGAGGAATTAAGGGAAGTAGCGGAAAAAGAACGGATGACGGTGGAGGAATTAATGCCGCTGGTTGCTGCCGGGAAAGTGGTAATCTGCGCCAACAAAAATCATAAAGCTCTTGCCCCGGAAGGCATTGGCTCCATGCTAAAGACAAAGATCAATGTAAACCTTGGGGTATCCAGAGACTGTCGGGATTATGACCTTGAAATGAAAAAAGTGATGGCAGCAGTCAATATGGGCGCTCATGCGATCATGGATTTGTCGTCGCACGGTGATACAAGCCATTTTCGGAGGAGACTGACTGCAGAATGTCCGGCGTTGATCGGGACCGTACCGGTCTATGATGCCGTTATTCACTACCAAAGAGACTTGGATCAGCTCACCGCACGGGATCTCATTGAGGTGGTGCGACTCCACGCAGAAGATGGGGTTGATTTTATCACTCTGCACTGTGGGATTACCCGAAAAACCATTGAACAGATTAAACAGGGCAACAGAAAAATGAATATCGTGTCCAGGGGTGGCTCTCTAATATTCGCCTGGATGTGTATGACCGGTGCAGAAAACCCATTTTACGAATATTACGATGAAATTCTGGAGATCTGTTCTGAACATGATGTAACGATCTCATTAGGAGACGCCTGCCGGCCGGGGTGTCTGGCCGATGCGTCGGATGTATTGCAAATTGAAGAACTTGTATGCCTGGGGGAGCTTACGAAGAGAGCCTGGGAAAAGAATGTCCAAATCATGGTGGAAGGTCCGGGGCATATGCCCATTGACCAAATTGCCGCCAATGTAAAAATTCAGCAGACCATCTGTGAGGGGGCTCCCTTCTATGTTTTGGGGCCGTTGGTAACAGATATTGCCCCCGGCTATGATCATATTACGGCGGCAATTGGCGGGGCGCTTGCTGCGGCAGCTGGCGTAGCCTTTTTGTGTTATGTGACCCCTGCAGAGCATCTGGCGCTTCCCAATTTGGACGATGTAAAACAAGGCATTGTTGCCGCGAAGATTGCCGCCCATGCCGCGGATATTGCCAAGGGTGTAAGAGGGGCCAGAGAGGTTGATGACAGGATGGCAGAGGCCAGGAGGGACTTTGACTGGGAGGCGCAGTGGGAGTGCGCCATCGATCCTGAAACGGCGAAGACCATTCGGGCCAGTAGAAAGCCGGAGCTTGAAGACTCCTGTTCAATGTGCGGAAAGTTTTGTGCCATTCGGAGTATGAATAAAGCCCTGTCCGGAGAGTATGTTGATGTTTTATAGTTGGGGATGCGGATCGCTTGCTGGTCAATGATGCTGGCCCTCTGCCAATACTCAGGGCAGCAATAAAGGTTATATACTCCGTAGACGCGTCTCTTACAGAGAGGAGACGAGCGACTGCAAAGTAGCTGGCTGATCTATGAAAAGCTGCTTGGTTAGGCAAAGATAATGAAGGACAAAAAAGCATGAGTTTAAAAATTACCGTATATGCTCTTCTGGAGGAGGTAAGAAAATGAGAACAGCTTTAACCATCGCCGGAAGCGACTGCTCTGGAGGCGCGGGCATCCAGGCGGATATCAAGACCATGACCGCCTATGGCGTATATGCCATGAGTGCGATAACGGCTCTGACCGCACAGAATACAACCGGCGTTACTGATATTATGGAGGTTACCCCGGAGTTTTTAGGCGAGCAGTTAGACTGTATTTTTACTGATATTTATCCCGATGCCATCAAGATAGGCATGGTTTCCTCAGCCGCACTGATTGAAACCATCGCAGAAAAGCTCCGTTTTTATCAGGCCAAGAACATTGTGGTGGATCCGGTAATGGTCTCCACCAGCGGCGTAAAGCTGCTACAGGACGAGGCAGTGGAAACGTTGAAAAATCGCTTGTTTCATCAGGCGGTTCTATTAACGCCCAATATTCCGGAAGCTTCGATCCTGGCCGAAATCTCCATAGAAGATGAGGCTGATATGATTAAAGCCGCGGAGATCATCAGTAGTCAATACGGATGCGCTGTTCTTTGCAAGGGTGGGCACAGTATCAATGATGCGAACGATCTATTGTACTGGAATCATCAGTACCAGTGGTTTATAGGGGAGAGAATAGACAATCCAAACACGCATGGAACGGGGTGTACTTTATCCAGCGCTATCGCGGCAGGCCTGGCCAAGGGGATGGACTTGGATGCAGCAATCCAAGCAGCCAAGGAATATATCTCAGGAGCCTTGAAGGCCATGCTTAATCTGGGTAAAGGAAGCGGCCCGCTGAACCATGCCTGGAAGCTTGATAGGGAAGAGCACTAAAAGTGAGGGCAACGGGGCGTCCTATGAGCGGACGGGCGTAACCCCGAGATACATACGCGCTCTACTATTCCCTAAATAATTAAGAACAATTGAAAAAACCAAGCAGAATACGTCCGTAGAAATGAGATGTTAGAGGAATATGGTTTGTACATGGTTTATATTGAGTATCAAGAGAATGGTCACGCCATCCGGCACTGTTCGGAGGGGAGAAAGATTACCATTACATTTCCATAAACGTAAAAGCAGTGCCCCGGGCTAAGTCCGGGGTTTTTTATTACTATCGTATTTCTGTACACAATGACATGCCTCATTGAACTGGATGAAGACAGATTAGCCAAAACTTTCCGCGTGGTAAAAGGGAAAAGACAAATTATCATGAATATTAAGAGGCTGGGAATAGGGCGTCTGGTTTTACCAGTAGTTTGTAGCAATTAAATTAGGATTGGTAAACAAGTTATCGATCTGGATATAAAGCAAGGAGGAATGCGTAATGGGTTCTATTTTACTAGTTATTATTTATATTGCCTTTATCAGTCTAGGATTGCCGGATGCCCTCTTGGGTTCAGCCTGGCCATCTATGTATGGAGAATTTCAAGTGCCTATCTCATATACGGGGATTGTCACGATGATTATTGCCGGCGGGACTATCATCTCCAGCTTTTGCAGTTACAAGGTGATTCACCGGTTTGGAACGGGTATGGTTACCTTGGTGAGTGTGGCTATGACCGCTATTGCGCTGTTTGGGTTTTCGTACTCCACTTCCTTCCGGTTATTATGCATTTGAAGCATACCCTATGGTTTGGGGGCCGGAAGTGTGGATGCGGCGTTAAATAATTTTGTCGCTTTGCATTACAAGGCGAAACATATGAGCTGGCTGCATTGCTTCTGGGGGATTGGGGTAACGGCCGGACCGTACATTATGGGGCTTTGTCTAACCAGTGGCCTGAGGTGGAATTCGGGTTACCAGACAATTGGGGTTATCCAGACCGTATTGGTGCTCTGCCTACTGATGACTCTGTCGCTCTGGGAAAAGAACCAAAAGGATAAAAGCAGGGCGGAACAGGAAAAGCAGGCTCTCACTTTGAAAGAAATGCTCCGGCTGCCAGGGGTTAAACAGGCTCTAGTTGGTTTCTTCTGTTATTGCTCGTTGGAGGCGACCACCGGTTTATGGGCCAGCAGCTATATGGTTTTGCAGAAGGGTATTGACGCCCGGACCGCGGCCAAGTGGGCGGCCATCTTCTATTTAGGGATAACCGCAGGCAGATTTATTAGTGGTTTCATTACCGGAAAAGTTGGCGACAAAAATATGGTCCGGCTGGGACAAGCTTTAGCCGGATTGGCTGATTATCATGTTTTCATCGGGAAACATAAGTGCTTTTCTTGGATTAATTCTGATTGGGGTTGGCTGTGCACCGATCTTTCCCAGTCTGTTACATGAGACCCCGGAAAACTTTGGTGAGGATAAATCACAAGCAATTATGGGTATGCAAATGGCATCAGCTTATATTGGTACCACCTTTATGCCTTTGCTCTTTGGTTTTGTTGCCGAAAAGATTGGGATCTGGAGTTATCCCTTGTTTTTAATGCTCTTTGTTGTTGTAATGTTGATCATGGTTGAAAAATTAAACCGGATCCAGACCGAGAAAGGCAGAAGATAGTCACTGATATTTTGACAGGAATATGTTTACTCTGAAAGAGCAGGAGAGTTGATCCTAGATTGCCTTTGGATTTTCTACTTTTCCGTGCTGTACAGAAGAGAAAGGCGCCCTTATGCCGGTGATGAACGCTGCCACCTTCGAGAAAAGTGGAGTCCGACCTACATTTGTTGTGAAGATCCATTTAGAGGCATACCAAAGAAAGGCGATCTATCGGGTATTTATGGATACGACGTGAACTACCGGGAAGTTAAATACGAGGTCGTATAGAGAATTGCTGAAAGAGTTGATGATATCGAGTTGTTATAGTTATGGAGGGAAGACGTGAGAACTTTTATGAGCAGTTAAATAGGTATTTATGAGAGATTTACGAAACGAGGCTGTCTCTTTATACAGCCTCGTTTCTTTTATGAAAAGACCTGTGTTTACTTGACAATAGTTATGTTTAGTTATAAAATAAGAAACAGGGGTGACATATAATGGAAAAATATCTTACCGCCTATGAACTGGCGGAGCTTTTGCATTTATCGGTGGAGACCATCTGGCGGTACACACGGGAGAACAAGATTCCAGTAATAAAGCTGGGAGAAAAACAGTACCGCTACAAAAAAGAAGAAGTGTTGGCGGCCCTGACGGCCAGTGGTGATCTTGTCCGGGAAGAACAGGCAATCTATGCCAAACAAGATGAATACACCTATGATGATTACATAAAACTCCCGGAAGAGCCTGGTTATCGCTATGAAGTCCTCAATGGGTTCTTGGTCAAAGAACCCTCGCCTTTGCTTCAACACCAACGGGTATCCCGGGAACTAGGATATCAATTGAAAACATTCTTTGACGGATTTGACCCTAAGGGAGAAATCTTCTATTCTCCCATAGATGTTACTCTGGGTGATCACAATGTGGTTCAGCCTGATATTTTATTTGTCTCCAGCAACCGGAGAGAGATCATGCGGAAAGAACGCATTGACGGCCCCTGCGATTTGGTGGTGGAGATACTGTCGCCGTCGAGCCGCCGGAAGGATCGCTTGAAGAAGATGGAGATTTACCGGAAAGCAGGTATCCCTCATTACTGGATCGCTGACCCGGACGAGAAGATTTTGGAAGCTTATCAGCTTCAGGGGGAGAACTACCTCCTGGTCTTTACGGGCGGGCCGGAAGATGAGTTTGCACACCCGGAGTTTCCAGGGTTAAAGCTTGATCTGGAGAAAATCTTTTATAACCTTGATCTAGATTGATATTTCTGTTTTTTTGTTACTGACTTTTACTATAGAGAATTTGCGCTAGAGGCCTATGGCCGATCTTGTGCTGCGGAAACAGGCTTAATCCCTTGACGAACACGGCTTCCTTGAATATAATTTATGCTGATCCGAATGAATCGGATTACTAACGCAGAAGTGTTCAAGTTTTTGTCCTATGCGCAGTATTTTGCGTTGAAGGTATGCTATTGGAGGCATACGGTTTTTCAGAAGAAGAACCGCATGCCTTTTTTGCATACCTGGGCGTAACGGCATCATTGATGCGATACCGCGTATATTATTATTACTATTTATTACAAGGAGGTAGTACTTATGGCATGTTTTCTAGTCCCTGTTGCGGAGGCCGCGGTCACAACGGCGATCACTAAGGCAGTAAAATTGAAGGAACATCGATCGGTAGACCTGAAGGCCGACACCGGCAACAACAACTCCGGGAAAGAGGGCAAAATTCCCTTCTCCGGTAAACTGAAATGGCTCACCAATATGCTCTGGGGCGGATCGGTCCTGCTGGCCTTTGAGCATGTGTGGTACGGCGAGGTAGTGCCGTGGTTCCCATTTCTGACCGCAGCCTCTGACCCTGCCGCGGCTTCAGAAATGCTCGCGGAGATGGCGACTGTCGGCGTGTCCATGGCTGTGCTCGTGACCGCCGTTTGGGGTGTTATGCTGCTTGTGACGAACGCTATGGAAAAAAAGGCTCTGAAAGCGCAACCGGTTTCGGGTTAAGGAGGGCTGGACATGATTTTACTGACAACAGTTTTTGCGGCGATTATCTGTACGGTTATTTGGTATAAAAACGCGCCCAAGGCTGAAATGAAGGTCGGCCTTCTCTGCTGGATGTATTGGGGCGCTACGCTGATGTGCTGGTGGATGCGATCTTTGGCTACGCTGAGCTGCAGGCAGAGTATTTCACACCCACACCCATTGAGATGCTCAATGATTTCTATTTGGGGCTTTCCGTTGTTGCGCTGGGGCTGATTATCTGGTTGGTGATTCTGCTCACCAAAGACCCCAAAGGCGTGATCAAGGCGGCATTACTCAAGCAAAAGTAAGACAGAATAAATGGGGGTGGCACTGCTTTTGGGGGGCTGCCCCCTTTAGATTGAACGCAACAGTGACGAAACTCATAGTCGGCTTCAAGAGCATTTTTTTCAAGGCGTATTTTTGGGTCTCTACAGAGGAATCCCATTATTTAATCAAATATGAAGGAAAGAGACATAAAAATACTGTAGTTACGGAGCTTGTCGAGATAGAAGAATTGTAAACAGGGCTGTTTCCGGGTATTCCCGGACACAGCCCTGTTTGCGCCTTAAAAAGCTGACGGTCTGCCCTGGAGTCAACTCTCTGTCAGAGTTATTGATTAGCGCGGAGAAAACCCTCGGGATCGATGACTGCGTAGAAGGCCGGTTTGGCGCCGAAGGTCCGGTTAAAGAGTAACGGACTGCCTTGTGCGCGCCAACTTTGGGAATCCGCCTTGCCCCAGAAGGTAACTCGCTCGATGTGGGTGGCGTACTTCTTATATACCTTGAACAACTGGGCGTACAGTCGCGCCTGGAACAGCTCTTCCTCCTTGGTGAGGGGAGTGGAATGCTGGTTGGACCAAGAGCCGTACGGGATGTCAAGTTCGGTAACAGCGACTTTTACCCCAGCCTTGATAAAGCGGCCGATGGCGGCGTCGACAGCATACACATTTAAGTTGGCGGTCCAGTAGTGGGCTTGCATCCCCAGGACTTCGATGAGCAACCGATCAGGCTGGGTGTTACGTTTGTCCGTCTTCCATTTTGCATTGAGCTCTTCAGCCATCATGGCCATGGCTTCCCGTTTCCAAGAGTCGGTTTCGTTGTAGTCGTTATAGAACAAGGTCGCCTCCGGGTCGGTCAGACGCGTAAAGACAAAGGCGTCGTAGATATAGTCGGCGCCGCTTTCGCCCTTGCTCTGGTCAGCGCCGTTTTCGTAAGCCAGGTACCAGGGGGCGTCTTTGCGCAGAGCGTCTTTCCAGTTGGCTGGAATTCCGGACCCGTCGGAGAAGGCTTCGTTCACCACGTCCCAGGAGATGACTTTGCCCCGGAAATGTCCGGCCACCTTGGTGATGTATTCCTCCATATTGGCCCTGGCTTCCGCCCGGGTGAGTGGTTTGCCGTCTGCGCCTGTGGTCAGCCAGGCCGCGGACTGGGAGTGCCAGACCAGGGTATGACCATGAACCTTGAGGTTGTTTGCTGCAGCCCAATTGATCAGCGTATCCGCATTGGTAAAGTTGTATTGACTCTTGGCAGGACTTAAATACAGCGGTTTCATATCATTCTCGGCCGTCACTAAGTTGTAGTGGTGTTTATACATGGCGGTCAGCTCGGTATCGGCTGTTTGGTGGGCACTCATCACATTACCTATCATGAAGTAGTCTTTATATGTTTCAGCGAGCGAAGGAAGGGAGAGATCCCATTCGGGGATGACGATCTGCTTCAGTTCGCCAACCCGGTTGATGACAATATGGTCAATGTACCACACATCAGCATGTTTAGACCCGTCGTTGACGACCAGTCGGAAATCTATGGTTTTGAGCGGTTTGTCCATCAACGGAGTCTTGACGTTTACTTCTTTCCATTGCTCCAGGGGTAAGGTTCCGAAGTTGCTCGGGAGTTTGAATTCGCTGAGGGCGTATTCACCGTTGAGCACCACCCCAGGACCGGTGAGTGTGTCCTTACCTTCGTTATCTTTTGCAGGAGCATAGAACCAAACGGATATGTTATAGACGCCACCGGCCGGAAGCGGTTCGCTGAAGGTGAGCCGGACGGCATTATCGTAGCTGGTATAGGTCTTGCCATCGATATGAGTGACCTTTAAGGCGGTGTCGTCATTCTTGCCGGCGTCGGCTCCTTTGATCCATTCGATCTGCGCAGAAGAACCTACCGTGAAGAGGCTCCCCTCCTTGGCCTGATCAGCAAAGGTGAAGGAGAGTAGATGAGTAAGTTCCGGTTCCTCAACCGGCTGAGGTAGGCCAGTTACTTGCAGTTTTACTTCATCCAGATAGAAGTGGAGATTGGGAATTTGATCGTCGTTGTGGAAGACAATGGCCACAACCGATTGGTGGTCCGCGGGAACGGTGAAGTCCATCGTTACATCCACCCATTCACCGGCCACCAGATTGACCTTGGCCCGGCCCACACTGCCGTAGGTATTACCCCCGTTACTATCTTTGGTTTCCACGCGTACACCTAAGGTCGCTTTTTTGGGGCTGAGGACTTTGGCGGTCAATCTGTACTTGCCACTGGGCATCATTGGTGTCTCTAGAGAGTCGTTGCGAAGAGCCACTCCGCTCCAATTGTTATCCGCGACAGGTTCAACGCTCAGGCTTTTGGAACCGGCCGCCGCATATTTGTTACTTAGGGTAATGGTTGCAGTACCGTTTTGTTGGAGTGTATTGGCGGATTCAAAGTCTTCAAAGTAAATCGTATCTCCGACTTGTACCGTATCTGCCCGGGTGACCGGAACACCGGTGAACAAGACCGGCGTCATGATGAGGAGCAGGAACTGTATTATACGGTGCTGCTTCGGATAGAGAGTGCTCATGTTTGAAATCCCTCCATTTTTTACTTTATCAAGATTGAGTTAAGGAATTGTAACATGGAAGGGCAAAATGATCAATGCGAATATTATAGACACTTCCGGCAAAAAATCAACTATTTGGACAAGTATTTGTTTCCAATTCACCCTGGGCTGATGGAGAAGGGTATTCTTGTTTTTCTATGACCATTTTCGGCTAAAATCTTGAAAAAAACTTGGTATTACTATAGTATATTACTATATGTCCGCGTGATTTCCGGTCTTTATTTATATAATTATATATATTTCATAGAGGGGGAAGACTTATGAAAAAAAGACTATCTTTCATCATGGTTACGTTATGCGTCATCACGTTAGCGCTCGCGGGTTGCGGAGGAAAAACCACCCTTAAGATGGCGACCGGGGGCACAACCGGCACATATTACGCTTATAGCGGGACTGTTTCGCAAGTGCTTAGTCAAAAAATTGACAATTTAAGCTTTGATGTGCAGTCCACCGGGGCTTCCAAAGCCAACATTTACCTTATATCCGACAAAGAAGCGGATATCGCGCTGGTGCAGAATGATGTCATGTACTATGCTTATCACGGCACCGACCTTTTTGCCGGAGAGAAAGTCAGCGGCTTTTCGGCGATGGCCGGGGTCTATGCCGAGGTTTGCCAGATCGTAGCGAAGAATGGAATCACCTCAATTGAAGATCTAAGGGGGAAGCGGGTCTCTGTCGGTGATATCGGTTCTGGTGTGGAGTTTAACGCCAGGCAGATTCTTGAAGCTTACGGTATTACCTTTGACGATATTATCGTCAACAACCTTAGCTTCGGCGACAGCGCAGCGGCGTTCAAAGATGATAAGATCGACGCCTTCTTCTGTGTGGCCGGCGCCCCGACCACTGCCATTGTAGAACTGGCGACCACCAATCAAATAAACTTATTGGAAATTGATGATCAGCATGCCGCAAAACTAATGGAGAAGTATCCGTTCTATACCAAATTCCATGTTCCCGCCGGGACTTACAAGGGTGTTGAGGCTGATGTCCGGACAGTGGCTGTGGTGGCCAGCTACATTGTAGCCGACAGTCTGGAGGAAGATTTGGTTTATAAAATGACCAAAGCTCTCTTTGAAAATGCGGCAGAGATCGCAGCGGGGCATCCGAAAGGCGTAGAACTGGATCCGGCGTATTCCGTCTCCAGTATCTCCATACCGATGCATCCAGGCGCCGAGAAGTACTATAAAGAGGTCGGCGTGTTGGATTAATGCCAAGGAAAAGCTGGATCATAGAGGCCGCGATAGTGGTCACCATCGTCACGGTCTCTATTTTTTTGCTCATTACTCTTTCTGCTCCGCACCTGATCCTGAAGAACGGAGATACAGGTGAAGTGATTAAGGCTTTCCCGGTTAAAGACGGGGAGGAGTTCTCCGTGACCTTCGTTCATTCCGTAAATCAAACTCCGGTTACTGATGTTTATCAGATCCGCAGTGATGGGATTTATGTCGTCCGTACGATTTACTATGCCTTTGGCGCAGGTGTGCAAACAGAGTTAGAGGAAGGCCAGACCCTTGAATACGGTCTGGATGGCTCGATGGTCGTCAGTGGTTTTCATCGGCGGATGGATCGCCTCTCTTATATTGTGGGCACAGTCTCCGACCACATATTGCAGATTGACGGGGAAACGCTCAGTCTGCGGGAACTCTGTGGACGGAACGCCACTGTGCACTTTGTGAAGGGGCGGAGATTAATCTTTTTTGACGGGAAATAGGGATGTTGTATTCAGGAAAAGGAGGATGATTCATGACTGAACAGAAGAAAACGCCTGAATCCTTAAACGATACAGCGCCACAGGTTGATGTTGAGACTCTGATGGCTGAATATGACCGCGAATCAAACACCAGGCATTTTGCAGGTGTCCCCAGAGTGGTTATGCGGTATATCTTGGCTGCCTTCTCCTTTTATGTGTTTTATATGAACCTCTTCAGCGTCTGGCCGGAGCAGATCCGCAGGGCGTCTTTTGTGGGACTGATTGTGCTGCTGGCTTTCGTCCTTTATCCGGCCAAAAAGAGATCAGCCAAAACACAGAATTTCGTGCCTTGGTACGATCTTCTGCTTGGACTGATTGGCGCTGCTGCATACTTTTACTATGTAGTCAACTTTGCCGACCTGGCGGTGAAGGCGACCCGGATCACGCAGCTGGATGTGATCGTCGGGGTGGTCGGGGTCTTAATTACAGCCGAGGTGTGCCGGAGAGTGGTTGGCCTCCCGATTTTAGTGGTAGCCAGCGCTTTTGTTTGTTATGCGTTTTATGCCGGTTACTCTCTAAAGCGTATCGTCTATACTCTATTCTATACGCTCGATGGCGTGATCGGCACACCGATTGGCGTCTGTTCCACCTTTATTGTATTGTTTATTATCTTAGGTTCTTTTCTGGAAAAGACGAATATCGGCACGTTTTTTATTGACATCGCCAACTCCATCGCCGGACGGGCCATGGGCGGACCGGCGAAAGTCGCAGTAATCGCCAGTGCGCTGGAAGGGATGTACTCCGGCAGTTCAGTGGCGAATACCGTCGGCTCCGGCAGTGTCACGATTCCGGTTATGAAGAAAGCAGGCTACGACAGAGACTTTGCCGCCGCAGTGGAGGCCGCCGCTTCCACCGGAGGACAAATCATGCCGCCCATCATGGGCGCAGCCGCGTTCCTGATGGCGGAGATGACCGGGACGCCTTATTTTATGATTGCTGTGGCCGCAATTTTCCCGGCCATCCTCTACTTTACCGGTATTTTCATGATGGTGCATTTTGAAGCCAAGAAGAACGGGCTGAAAGGTCTGCCCAAGGAGTCAATCCCCAATTTCTTCAAGCTCTTCCTGAGCAGAGGCTATTTATTTCTACCGATCGTGGTGTTAATTGTCACCATGTCCGTGGGGTATACTCCTTCACGCGCCGCTTGTCTGGCTATTTTGACAGCGATCATGGTCAGTATGTTCCGGCAGGATACCCGGTTGACACCGAAGACCTTCATTGCGGCTCTGGAGAATGGGGCGAAGAACACCATCGGGGTGGCGGCCGCCTGTTCGATTGCTGGTATTATTGTGGGCGTTGTTTCCCTGACCGGGATCGGACTCAAACTCGCCGAAGGGCTTCTCTTTCTCTCGGGTGGGATTGACTTTATTGCACTCTTCTTGACGATGATCGCCTGCCTCATTTTGGGTATGGGTGTGCCGACCACAGCGAATTACGTAATTATGGCAACCATCACGGCGCCGATTATTTTGAAGTTGATCCCGGGAACACCGGTTCTTGCCGCCCACTTCTTCGTCTTTTACTTCGGAGTGGTGGCTGATATTACGCCTCCGGTAGCGCTGGCCGCTTACGCCGGGGCAGCCATCTCCGGCGGGAATCCGCTTCGGACGGGGGTAATCGCGACCAAACTGGCTATTGCGGCCTTTATTATCCCCTACATGTTTGTGTTGAACCCCACCATGCTGTTGATTAACGCCTCGTTCCTTCAGATTGTGCTGTTCGTGATTACTTCGATGATTGGGATGTTCGCCATCTCCTGCGGGATGGAGGGCTTCATGAAGAGACAACTTTCAGCATGGCAGAGAATCTTAGCGGTCGGGGCGGGGCTGCTGATGATTGATCCGGGGCTGGTGACGGATCTGGTCGGGATGATCATCATCGCCTACCTTATTCTCCTTCAATATGGTGTTAAACAGAAGAATACCAGTAAGCAGGTGGCGGCTTGATGAGTGCGAACGGCCATCTCCGGATGGCCGTTCTTTTCTTTTTTGTGCTGCCTTTTCCATCAGTAGTCGCTGTTTTCTGCCGCCGGTTTGACCACCTGAACCGTACCCCGGGGATGCTCGGGCGGGGCATAGATGGAGTATAATTTGAGCGGGACGTTGCCTGTGTTGATCAGATTATGCCACTTACCGGCGGGGATGAGAATCACATAGCCATCATAAACATTTCTCTGAAAATCCAGGTTACACTGGTGATCTCCCATTAGTACCAGGCCTTGGCCGTGCTCGATCCGGATGAATTGATCGACATAGGGATGCATCTCCAGACCAATGTCTTCCCCTACCTTGATGCTCATCAAGGTAAGCTGTAAATAGCAGCCGGTCCATAAAGCGAGCCGAAAATAATTATTCTGCCTGGCCGCTTCTTCAATATTTATTACCAACGGCTCCGGTCCGTAATCCCTGAAATCTATAGGATAGTCACGCCCTGGCGACCGTTCCGGATGTGGGTATCTTCTATTCAAATCATCCACTTTGCTCACTTCCTTCCCAGGCTTGTAGTAATATGATATTTTGCAGGCTGGAAGATGTTCATTAATTAGTAAGGCCATTGGTACGGTTCTTCTCCCGGAACAATCTTCTTCGGTGATGGACTGGATTACGGCTAGATCCGGAGGTGGACGGACACACCAGAAGCCGGTCTTAACTATAATGAAGATGAATATAAGATTTGCGTGTGGAGGTGAAACCCGTTATGGAGAAGACCGACTTCATTACCGAATCGCTAAGAGAGAACCGGTTCTGGACTCAAATCATGTCAGAGCATGCCCTCTTCCTCAGACAAGGGTTGCCTTGTGAAGAGAAGGAGGCCATAAATGAGGCCAGGCAACTGGAGAGGCTCTTCGCTGAGTTGAAAGCCCGCGCCGACTGGACGCCAAGTGACCGGGAGGCGGTTTTTCTGCTGAATCAAGACGTGATTCAGGCCTTGGACCGGATTATCAAGTTCAAGACTTATGTGTTAAAAATGATGATCACCTGCAGGCTCGGAGGTTTTAACTATCCTTTGCTCGTCGACCACGTCCGCCGGGAGGCCATTCGTTTTCGCGTCAACTTATTGAGGCTGAACAATAATATCCAAACCCCTGTGGCCGAATTAGCGCTGGAAGAGGAGATCTTCTGGTTGCGGATCATGGGTGATCACGCCAGATTCATCGCCCATCTGCTGGATCCTTCAGAAAGACCGTTGGTGCAAAGGGCCATGGCGTTTGGGGAGGATTTTGAGACCCTGCGTGTACAAGGGGAGGATCTACAGTCCATGCTGGTCCCCAGAGACTTTGAAAATCACTTGCTGCCTGCAGATTTGATGGGTGATCCGTTACCGCCCGGCTTCGGGAACTTACCGAAACCCTTTGCCATCCCCAGGCTGCGCCGGTTTAACGAAGAAGTAATCGACGCTACCAGGGGGATTAGGGATTTCAAGGCAATAGCTCTGGAGTTGATTGAGAGTTGTACGGTGCTTAGCCTGATCTCTTCCTTATTGGCCAGTCATGTCTTGAGAGAAGCGCAAATGGCCTTGGAAGACTTGGAGATGGTGGGTGGTGAATTAAATAAACCCCAGTCCCAGTAGACTGCGGAAAACATCTGGACTGCTGAAGAGCAGTCTTTTTTTATTAAGGGCAGGCTTATTATTAGAACCCCGTGGCCTGTGCCAGCCTGGCGGGTTGATAACGCGCGGGGTATGATCATTCTTTACAAAGCAGAGCGTTTTAGCAGATAAGCTGGTGTTTATTTGATAAAAATTTTAATTTAGTATTGACTTAATTAGATTAATCCGTTAAGCTTTTAATTAAGTAGCTACTTAATTAAAAAGAGGGGGGAGGCAGCATGCGCACAAAAGCGGTATTAAAGGCAATCGCCGATGATACCAGGTTGAACCTGGTGAAGCTGCTACTCAAGCACAGCTATTGCGTGGGCGCATTGGCGCGGCGCCTCGGTTTGACTGAAGCTGCTGTTTCTCAGCATTTGAAAGTATTACGGGAAGTCGGATTGCTCCACGGAGAAAAGCGCGGGTATTTTCGCCATTATGAGGTGAACCGGGAAAAACTGCGTATGCTTGCCGCTGAATTGCAGGAGTTGGCTGCGGTTCAAAGGGAGGCTGGCCCGTCGGAGGAAGGAGGCTGCCGCCTGCAGAAGCAGGGCAGGGGCGCTACGCATAAATCCCAAAAAGAATGGGTTCAAGAAGCTTGCTGTGCCTGCCATGGCGTCCGGGCCAAGCGGAAGGAGAGTGAGAGAGATGAACATCATAAGTGTGAAGAATCTTAAAAAAGTATATGGCGACTTTACAGCAGTTGACGGTATCTCCTTTGATATTGCCCAAGGCGAGGCCTTCGGATTTTTAGGCCCGAATGGAGCGGGCAAAACCTCTACCATTAATATGCTTACCGGTTTGTCCAGGCCAACCGCGGGTACGATCCGTATTGACGGGATCGACGGGATCAAGAAGATAAAAAAGGCCCAGAGCATCATGGGTATTGTTCCGGACGAGAGCAATCTCTATGATGAAATGAACGGTTTTGACAATCTTACTTTCTGCGCTGCGCTGTACGGGATGGGAAAAGCGGAACGCCAGAAAAGAGCGGCTGAGCTACTGGAGGAGTTCAACCTGAAAGAGGCGGGAGACCGTCCGTTTAAGGCATATTCCAAGGGAATGCGCCGTAAGCTTACTATTGCGGCAGGCATTATTCATCGTCCGAAGATCCTCTTTCTGGATGAACCCACCACCGGTATTGATGTAGAGAGTGCAAGGCAAATCCGGAGGTTGCTTTCGGATCTGAAGCGCCAAGGCGTCACCATCTTCCTTACCACGCACTATATTGAGGATGCGCAGCGGATCTGCGACCGCATTGCGTTTATTGTTAAAGGAAGAATCGTCAAATCAGGAACAGTTGATGAGCTGCTGAGGAACGCCGGGCAAGAACAGGTCATCAGATTGACGCTGAGTCAGGGGATAAAGGGGATAAAAAACCAGTTTCAGCAGGCCTTCCCCGCTCTGCGGATTGAAGCGCAATCTGAAAACGATTGTTTGATAACAGCGCCGGAGCGGATTGCCCTTGCTCCAATCCTGCAATACCTTGACAGTAAAGGAATCTCTGTGTTTGAGGCCAAGGAGGCGCGTCCAACCTTGGAGGATGTGTTTGTCAAGGTGACCGGCATAGAAGCGGGCAAACCTCACAAAGAGAAAGCGGGTGAGCACAGATGAAGGCAGGGATTGGGTTTTGGAATATCTTAAAGAAGGATATCAAGAATTATTATTTGAAACCGCCCAATATAAGCTGGGGCATGATCTTCCCTCTCTCCTGGACGCTCATGCAGTTGCTGCGTGCGCCACAGGGGCAGGCCATCGATGTAAAGGAGCTTTTACCGGGGTTGATGGGGATGAGCATCCTCTTCGGCGCCACCTCCATGCTGGCGGTGACGATTACTTTTGAAAGGAGAGGCCGCTCTTTTGAACGGCTGTTACTAGCGCCCATCAGCCTATCTACAATGGTGCTGGCCAAAATCTCCGGGGCCATACTTTTCGGCGTAATCATCGCTTTTGTCCCGGTCTTATTGGCCGCCTGCTGGATTGATTTGTCCGGAATCAATTGGGGAATGGCCTTCGTCAGCGTGGTGCTGATGGCGGTGACCTCCGCCTTGCTGGGCCTGGTGATTGCGGTATCGGCCAAGGAAGTTTTTGAAGCGCAGACTTATTCAAACTTCTTTCGTTTTCCCATGCTCTTTTTGTCAGGCTTATTCTTCCCCATCGAGCGGTTGCCCCTTCTTTTACAGGCTGTCTCTTATTGCCTGCCGCTGACCTATGGTGTGGACATGCTGAAGAATGCTGTCCTGCACACCGGCGCCATCAATATCTGGCTGGACTTGGCGGCGCTGGTCGGGTTCAGCGTTTTGCTCTTCTATATTTGTCAACGAAACATCAAGAGGAAGTGGATTATAATACGGTAAAAGAAATCCTCTCTTCTGTGAAGTAGAGGATTTCTTTTTATCTATTTTTCCACTTCCCTAAAGGCAATTTCCAGCTGTTTCTCCAACCAATGCCGCGTCTTCTCGTCACCTTGATTCCAGGTATTAATGATATACCGGAAATATTTCGCTATTTCTTCCGGAACCCCCGACTCCAATATCTTGTATAACCCCGCCTGTGCTTTTAAATCCTTAAATTCTGGAGATTGCAGTATATTAACAATCCCGATGACCATATTTTCTTTTCCTAGGAAGTTAACCCCGTTTTGCAAGTATTTTTCCGGGGAAATTAGCATATCGCCTTCCCCGGTTTTCAGCCACTTCGGGTTAACCGGAAAACGAGAGATAATTGCATTAATCGTTACTTCTGTAGGTTTGGTAACACCAGACTCAATTCTTGAAATTTGCGATTGCTTGAAACCTATAACCTTACCAAAGCTTTCTTGAGAAAGGTTAAAGTATTCGCGTATTTGTGCAATTCTTTTACCTATATTATTATCCATTTTGCATAGATGCTCCTTGACAGTTATACAAATTGTATGATATATTGGTAATAACTTCAAACGTAAACAATCACTAACACCAAAGATCGATCGATTCTATTTCGCGTGTTGGTGATTGGCGGACAAAAACGCGTCGAATGCAAACGTAAAATCAACGACTGTGGGGCTGCCAACCTGTGCCAGTCGTTCTGCCGGACCAGCGTTTTCGTCCCTTAAATTTATAAGAATATTATACCATGCTGCGCCGTGTGTCGCAAAGTTTGAAGTATTTCGAAGTTTTTCGAGAGACGGGTTCTTGTTTATCAGTCCGAACCGTATAATAACTTTTTAGAGGAATTGCTGGATGTTAAAAAGAGTTCAAATTCGAGTCTTAAAAAGAAGAATTGCCAACGCCCGAAGGCGTATGCAGTCTCTTTGGAACGTCAAGGGATCTACCGACGCAGAGGTTTTGCGAGCCAGTGTTGAGCTGGATCTCTTGATCAATAAGTACCAGCGTTTCTACAAGAAAGAGGAGAGGACCAGAAGATTTAAACCTCCCACTTGAATACTTCGCATCGAAATAAGCACCGAAAAAAGCAGGAAGCCGGTTTTCTGACAAATAATACTTTTATAAGACCTGGCTTCAGTGATATAATGGAGGTTACCATGAAGATTTTAGTAATTGACGCCCAAGGCGGCGGGATTGGAAAGCAACTTATTGCAGCGATTAAGCAAAATATTGCAGAAGCGGAGATCACGGCGGTCGGCGCCAACAGCGCCGCCACCTCCGCCATGTTGAAAGCCGGAGCAGACTACGGGGCAACCGGTGAAAATGCGGTGGTTGTCGGGTGCCGCCGGGCGGACGTGATTGTCGGACCGATCGGGATTGTAATCGCGGATGCGCTCTTCGGAGAGATAACCCCACGCATGGCGAAGGCTGTGGGGCAAAGTCCGGCGAAAAAAGTGCTGATCCCCATTAATCACTGCGACAACATTGTAGTCGGTGTGGCGGATCTGTCCATCTCCGCCTTGATCCAGGAAGCAGTCAAAGCCATTCAGTCCATCACAGATCAGCAGTGTAAAGGATCTTTCTGATCTTGCTGTTTACTTTGGAATCAGGTATAATTCATATGTTCCACGAAGGAACAGAGGCCTTCAGAAGAAGGCTGGGTAAGGCAGACTCTAGATTAATATAACTTTGCAATATTTTCGTATTGATTACCGCGAAGGTGATTTGACTTCCTGTAGGAGGTTTTACCTTGGCGGTTTTTCTTTTCTCTGAGGGGGAAATATGGTGCTTGTTGAGGGAAAAAACATTTCTTTCTCATACGACTTTGACGATTCTTCCTTTGCCCTGCAAGGAGTGGATATTGCCATCGAGCAGGGCGAGTTCGTCGTCATCCTTGGCTGTAATGGCTCCGGTAAATCAACACTGGTCAAACACTTCAATGCCCTCCTCCGACTGCAACACGGGGAGCTTAGGGTGGCGCAGATTGATGTCAAAAACGAGGAGGAGATCTGGCTTTTGCGCCGCCTCTGCGGCATGGTTTTTCAAAATCCCGATAATCAATTTGTCTCCTCTGTAGTGGAGGAAGACATCGCCTTCGGACTGGAAAACTACGAAACGCCCCGCCGGGAAATTCCAGAGCGGGTCCAGTCCGCCCTGGCACTGGTGGAGATGGGCGGCTATGAAAAGCGCGCGCCGAATACGCTCTCCGGCGGCCAGAAACAGCGCGTTGCATTGGCGGGCGTGTTGGCGCTGGAGCCGGAGATCATCATCTTTGATGAGGCCACCGCCATGCTGGACCCAGGTGGCAGGCAGGAAGTGGCAAAGATCATGCGCAAGCTGCACAGAGCCGGAAAGACGATCATCGCCATCACCCATTATGTGGAGGAAGCAGTTGCCGCCGACAAAGTCATCTTGATGGCCCAGGGTCGGGTTTTGGCTTCTGGAAGTCCCAAAGCGATTCTGACCGACCTTGACCTGATGAAGGAGGCTGGGATGCTCCTCCCTCTCCCGGTGCGCCTCTATTATGACCTGCGGCAAGCGGGTGTCCATTTAAACCATTGTCCACTAACCGATGAGGAGCTCGTAGAAGAAATATGTCAATTAAGATCGAAAAGCTAAGCTACTCATATACACTGCCCTCCGGAGAGAAAGTCGAGGCCCTCAAAGACATAACCTGCTCCATTGAGACCGGGGACTTTGTCGGGATCATGGGACCCACCGGTTGTGGCAAAACCACCTTCATTCAGCTCCTGGCCGGACTGCGTTCTCCCACTGGTGGGCGGATCTATTTGGATGGCGAGGATATCAACGTCAGAGGCTATGACAGAAATCGCTTACGGCGAACAGTGGGCGTGGTGTTTCAAAATCCTGAGTATCAGCTTTTTGCCGCCACAGTCGAGAAGGATGTGGCCTTTGGTTTGAAGTATAACGGTTTGAGCCGTTCGGAGGTAACGGGCCGGGTCCGGTGGGCCTTGGAAACCATGGGCTTTGACTTTGAAAAAGTCCGCGCCCAATCTCCACTGGCCCTGTCCGGCGGGGAAAAACGGCGGGTGGCGATTGCCGGAGTGATCGCCACCAAACCGAAGATCCTGATCTTTGACGAGCCCATCGCCGGGCTGGACCCGTACGGCAGGCGAAACTTTTTACAGTTTATCAGGGGGATGAATCAAACCGGGACCACCGTTATCATGGTCTCTCATAACTTGGAGGCCCTGGCGGAGTATACCAGGCATCTGCTAGTGCTAGAGCAGGGCAGGCTGATTGACTCCGGGCCGACCAGAGAAGTATTTGCCAGACTACAGCAGAGAAATAACGGAGCCTTTGGCCAAACAGAAGCGCAAAGAATCGTCGCGCTGCTGGCCGAGGGCAACCTGGCTCTCTCTTCCGCCATCATTACCTATGACGATCTGCTTTCCGCTTTAAAGCAAGAACTAAACGGAGGTGGCGCGGGATGAAGACCCTGCCGACCGGTCAATACATTCCAGGAGATTCATTCCTCCACCAACTCGAGGCCAGAGCAAAGATTTCCTGTCTTTTTCTCCTCATCGCCGCCGTGCTTGGCGCTTCGTCGTTTTGGGGCTACGCCCTGGTGTTGGCGACCATCTCTACGCTCCTCCTGCTTTCCGGATTACCGATCCGCGGCGCCGTCGCCCCGGTGCGGAGGATATCCTGGTTTCTGCTGATCATTTTGCTGATGAATGCGCTGTTTTTTGAGGGCGAAGCTGTACTGGCCTCCTGGGGGATCTTCCATCTCTCGCGTGGAGGGATTGAGCAAGGCTTCAGAGTAGTGGGTAACCTGGTCCTCATTCTCATCCTTGGTAATCTGCTGACCATGACTACTCTGCCTACCCAGGTCACCACCGCGCTGGAGAGTCTGATCAAGCCTTTAAAGCTCATCGGCGTTCCCACAGAGGAGGTGGCGATCATCATCAGTGTGGCCATTCAGTTTATCCCCACTTTACTGGAGGAAACCGAGTTGATCAAGATGACCCAGATCGCCAGAGGGGCCAGGTTCGAAAGTAAGAAACTGTCGGAACGCGCAGCGAGTTTTCTCCCCTTGGTCGTACCAATTTTTATCTCCTCTTTCCGGCGGGCGGAGGAGTTGTCCCTGGCCATGGAGGCGCGGGGCTATCGCAAGGCCCGGAACCGTACGAAGCCAAAGAAAGCGCCACTGGCGCCCGCCGACTACACAGCTTTAATCGTCTGCGCTTTAATCTGCCTTATCCAACTTTTGTGGCGGGGCTGATTTGGCCCGGCGCCTGATTTGGCCCGGCGCCTTATGATCATTATTAACTTGGTTAGGAGGTAATACAAAATGTCCAAGCTGTCTTCGGTGAAACGTTCCATCATTACCGCAGCCTGTATCGGGTTGTGCGTGGTTTTGCCCATGGCCTTCCATTCCATTCCCAACGCTGGCCGTGTCTTCTTGCCCATGCATATTCCGGTTTTATTGTCCGGACTAATCTGTGGCTGGTCTTTTGGACTGCTTTGCGGTCTGGCCGGTCCGCTGCTCTCCACCCTGCTCACTGGCATGCCTCCGCTGGCCTTTTTACCATCCATGCTGGTGGAACTGGCTGTTTACGGAGTGGTGTGCGGACTCCTGATTAACCTGGTCCGCACGAAAAACCTCTATACTGATCTCTACATCAGTTTGGTGGTGGCATTGCTTGCCGGACGGGTAGTGGCCGGGATCGCACAGGCTTTGCTCTTCTCTGCCGGAAGCTACTCCATAGCAGCCTGGACAGGAAGCTACTTCGTGACCGGCTGGCCCGGCATCCTTCTCCAGCTGGCGCTGATTCCCGCGGTTGTTTCGGCCTTGATGAAAGCCAAGTTGATCCCTGCGCGGTATCCTGCTGCCCGGCAGAGCGCATGAGTGGGGCCACATTTGCAAGTTGCCTGAGCCACCAGGCCGTACTGCACCCCGGCATGACAGCGCAGGATGGGGTAAAGCTATGCTTTCAAGCGGCCTTTGGCGCAGAGCATATTTTAACGGATCAGGATAAGGCGCGGGCTGCGTTCTACGCGGAGTTTGAGCAGACGCCTGCCCGGAGTACGGACATATTCGAGCCGATCTCCGGGGAATACAGCAGATGTAATCTGGCCGCTTGGAAGTATCTGCAGTTGCCGCCGGAATGGCTTTTTCGCATCTTTTTTCATTCTGTGCCAGAAAAAAATGGCGACAGGGCCGGGCTTTTCTTGGAGTACCTCGAGATCGAGACCGCCTACGCGGATCAGGGGCTGCTTCCCTTTACCGGCGCAGCCTGGCGCAGATATAAGGAGAGTTATCTGGCGGGCGGGGTGCGCCCCGTACATCACAGCGTATCATACCGGCGCAGGGAAAAACCGGCTTATCGCATTGTGAAAAGGGAGTATGAGCGGTTGTTGCCGGTCTGGCAAAGGCTGGCCGTACTTCCGGACCATGTCGGGCCGAAAATCATCGCCATTGATGGCCGGGCGGCGGCAGGAAAGACCACCATGGCCAATTTGTTGTCTCAGGTATTAGAGGCGGATGTGATCCGGATGGATGACTTCTTCCTCCCGGCGGAGCTGCGCACAGCAGAAAGACTGGCGCAGAGCGGTGGGAATATCCATTACGAACGTTTCGCCGCCGAGGTCCTGCCATATCTCAAGAAGAACGAAAGCTTTTCCTATCGCCGGTTTGACTGCGGGATTATGGACTACGCCGGGTCCCGCCTGGTCCAGAGCAGTAACTGGCGGATTGTCGAGGGTTCCTACAGCTGTCATCCGGTCTTTGGCGACTACATGGACTGCCGGGTTTTCTGCGATATTTCCTCCGAGGAACAGAAAGAGAGGATTATAAAGAGGAACGGCCCGGAGATGGCGGAACTCTTCTTCACCCGCTGGATCCCTATGGAGGAGCAATACTTCAAAACTGAACAGATCAAAGAGAAAACGGATGTAGTAATTGAGTAGACGCCGACCCCGGCTGCCGCCGGGGGGCGAAGTCTCAGCCTCCTCACTTAGGTGAGGAGGTTTTCTTATTTCACCAACTCCGCATGTGGGCATGGGCTCTCGCACTTGACAAAACAATTGCAACAACCGACTCCGTCTTTTACACCAATATCCTTTGCGACAATGAAATAATTACCCTTCTATCTGCAGAAAACGCCGCAAACCATGGCAAGAGCAGGAAAATCTGTAAAGAAGACAGAATATTATTATAGTTACACGCATTGATCCAAAATATTACCAAAGGTTACAGAGGAGATGTAGCAGATGATCACCGGCGAGATCAAGAATAAAGTCGATAAAATATGGACCGACATCTGGGCGGGAGGAATCACTCAACCCCTGACTGTAATAGAGCAGTTGACCTACTTGATGTTTATCCGTGCCCTGGATGAAAAGGAGATCGAAAACGAAAGTCTGGAAGCCCTGGGGGTGGAAGTGCCGAAGATTTTCCCACAAACCCCGGAAGGACAAGCCATGCGCTGGTCCAAGTTTAAGGATAAGGATGCGCGGGAGATTTTTGAGCTCGTCAGGGATAAAGTCTTTCCTTTTATTAAATCTTTGAACGGGAATGCGGAGTCCG
>DUOH01000011.1 GCA_012838955.1 Bacillota bacterium
CCTCGCTTTTTTATAATAAATTTAAGAATCGGGGCCAGTAATAAAAAATTAACTAAATATCTTAGCGCCGGACGCCGATATAACCAATGAGAATAGAATGTTAAGGCTAAGTAGGCGCAGTTTGTTATCTCCGCGTTTTCCGGATTCGTATTAGTTACGCGGATCAGTCTGAAAAACAAACGCGCTCTACTGCTCCGGTATTTGTCAACACCGGCTCTTTTGCAGTTGAAATTGGATTTTAAATTAAATTATAACTTTAGGTACTGGCTATTAGCTTGAAGAGCAGAGCCAAGATAAAGAGGGGCGATGTAAAATGATCATCTCAAACCAACAGGTGAATTCCGTTATTAAAGCCTATGGGGTACAAGGCGGTAAAAAAGGTTTGGATCTTGAATACGCCAAACCAGTTCAGCGGGGTGATTCTTTGGTCTTATCACCAAAAGCAAGAGAATTAAGTAAAATTCAGCAAGCCATCGCTAATGCGCCGGAAGTTCGTTCCGATGTTATCTCGCGGATTAAAAAATCCATGGATAATGGAGAGTATAAGGTAAGCAGTGAAGCGGTAGCCCATAGAATGCTGGTGCGAAGTTTAGTCGACCATATTATGGGAGTTGAATGAAGTGGCTGACTTTAAAGACGGACGCAACGGGTCATTACAGGAGAAAACACTCATCGAAGAAGAGATTTCGTCTTTAAAAAGGTTGTTAGAATTAGCGGAACAAAAGAGAGACGCTTTGTTGCAAGAAGACCTTGATACTTTGATGAGCTTGCTCCAAGCTGAAGAGGGCGAGTTAAAGGTCTTGGAGGGGATCCGGCGTCCGGACGGTTGTCCGGTCGTCAAAGCAGAGCATAGATCGGAATCGGATTCCACATCAGATTCTATTCTGCACGATCTTTTGGAGGAAAGAAAGAGGATTGCTCGGAAAGTCAAGGATTTAAATGAGTTTAATCAGCAGTTAATCGGAGACTCCCTGGCCTATATCCATTTTATGCTCCAAATCTTCCATGGCGAAGACGGTAAAAGCATCTATGGCGCAAAAGGAATAATGGAGACGAAAACCGCTGGCCCGCTGATCGATTTGAAAGGGTGATTTGAAATGCGTTCTACATTCGGTGGTTTGGAGACTACTCTACGGGCGATACAAGCTCAACGTTTGGCCCTAGACCTGACCGGTCATAATATTGCCAATACGGATACTCCTGGGTACTCCCGCCAAGTGGCCAGGACTTCGGCTACGGCTCCCTACTGTGTGCCGACGATGAACCGTAATACCGTTGCCGGACAGATCGGAACTGGCGTGGAAATCGATGCGATCGAACGAATGCGGGATGAATTTCTGGACCGGCAATTACAGTATGAAAACTCTTCACTGGGTTGGTGGACAACCCGTCAGAGCGGGTTAGAACAGCTGGAAGTGATCTTTCAGGAACCCTCCGAGACCGGGTTAGCAGCTCAACTCAATAATTTCTGGTCCTTACTGCAGGATTTATCCGTGAGGCCCGACGATGCCAACGTGCGTACCCCGGTACTGGAAACAGCTGAGAACTTGGCTGATACGATTCGCCACACCTATCATCAACTAGAAAACTTCCAGAAAAACCTGGATCAAGAAGCCCGGGTCCTGGTGGAACGCATCAACAGCCTGGCTACGAAGATTGCCCAACTCAACAAAGAGATCGTCCAAGTAGTCGGCGTGGGCCAGAACCCCAACGACCTTCTGGACGAGCGGGAACTTTTGGTCCAGGAACTCTCCGAGCTTACTGATATTAATGTGCAAACCAATGCGTTGAATAGTATGACCGTGTCCATTGGTGGCACTTTGTTGGTGAGCGGGGACAACACATATCATTTGAGAACGGTTGACGATGCAACTACCGGTTTTGCCGGGATCGTCACCACCATCAATGGGAGCGCCGTAGATGTACGTAGGGGTAAACTAGCTAGTACCCTTGAGTTACGGGATGTTGATGTGAATTATTACAAGGATTCGTTAGATAGCTTTACCCGGACGTTGATTGATGAATTTAATGCTGTTCATTCCAGCGGGTACGGCTTGAATGATGATGTTTCCCGGGATTTTTTCGGGGGAGACAGCGCTCGAAATATAACAGTACTGATCACTAACCCAAGGGACATTGCAGCTTCGAGTGTTCCCGGCAGTGAAGGGAATGGTTTAAACGCCATTGAACTTGCAAGGATCATCAAGGATACTCCACATGCTACCACAAATAATGCGACCCTCTCCAGTTTCTATGGGGCGATGATTGCCAAGTTGGGGGTAGACGCCGATAAAGCGGACACTGCTTTGACCAACCAGACTATGCTGGTTAACCACCTCTTTAACAGGCAACAATCAGTGGCTGGGGTTTCCTTGGATGAAGAGATGGCCAATATGATTAAATTTCAACATTCTTACAATGCTGCCGCCCGGATGATGACCACCATTGATGAGACTTTGGACCGGATCATCAATGGTATGGGAATCGTCGGTCGCTAAAGGAGGGGAAGTAAATGAGGATCACTAACGGCATTACCCACCACCGGTTGGTGAATAATATCCAAAGAGGATTGGGTCGGCTGGACACTTACTATAACCAACTTAGCACCAGGAAAAGACTTAATTACCCCTCTGACGATCCTGTGGGTTTGGCCATCGGCCTGAACTTAAAAGAAGGGATTAGCGAGGGCGCGCAGTATAAGAAGAACGCCCAGACCGCCATCGGCTGGTTGAATTCAGCAGATGACGCTCTCGGACAAATGACCAAAGTGCTCCATCGTTTACAGGAATTGTGCGTTTCGGGAGGTAACGGTTCATTACCGCCGGAGTCCATGAATGCTTTGGCGGATGAGGTCACCCAATTGCGGGATCACCTCTTGCAGTTGGCCAATACCAGGCATGAAAAGAGGTATATCTTTGCCGGACAGCAAACGGACGACCCTCCGTTCCTCTTCGATGATACTTTGGTTGTCGGTGATCCCGGACGTTTTCAATACCAGGGAGACGATGAGGGAATGGTGATTGAGATTGGAACCGGAGTCACCCTCACCATTACGCATCATGGAGAAGAGATTTTCGGCACTAATGCTCAATTCTTTCATGACCTGGATACGTTCATCGAGGATCTTCGAGCAATGGATCACGCTACCGTCGCCACTACTCACCTGGAAATGCTCTCTGACAAGCTGGATGACGTGTTGTCCGTCCGTTCGCAGATTGGAGCGAAAGTGCAGAGACTGGAGCGTACGGTAGAACGCTATGAGGCGATGGATGTAAACCTTAAAGGCCTGTTGAGCAAGATCGAGGACGCGGACATCGCGGAAGTGACTATGAACATGATGATGAAGGAGAGTGTTTACCAAGCCGCGCTGGCTACCGGAGCGCGGATCATCCAAAATACTTTGGTAGATTATGTCTAAATAACCTCCCGGGTTTACCTGGACGGTAGGCGCCCGGTATAGAGCGCGCATTTTCCACATTGCCATCGACCGGTGATGAGTAAATGCGCGTGCGTATTTAGAGGCAAGAGGTGTACCAGATGAAGATAGATACAAAATTCTATGGTGAGATAGAGATCGATGAAGAACAGATCATTGATTTTCCCCAAGGACTCCCCGGTTTTGAGGAGCAGAAAAGGTTTGTGTATCTAAAACCGGAAGGATCGTTCTTCGGCAGTTTGCAGGCGGTAGATCTTCCGGGGTTGGGCTTTGTTGTCATCTCCCCGTTTGTCATCTGCTCGGATTATCACTTCGACTTGGACGAACAGGTCGTGAGTGATCTAGGCTTGAACAAACCAGAGGAAGTCTTGCTCTTATCCATCGTCAATATCCCTCATGGACAGCCCAAGGATGCTACGGTCAATCTGCAAGCCCCGGTGGTAATTAACACTAAAAACCGTCGGGGGGCGCAAGTAGTATTGACCGAGGGTTATCCGTTACGTTGTCGAATCTGGGGGGATGAATCCTCGGAGGCGGCGGCGGTTAAAGATTAGCCCGAGCCTCCAGTAGTTTAATAGAGAAAAAAGTGAAAAATTCATTTTTCGGCAGGGATCTTTCTTGAATTGGAGAAACTACTATAATTAGTTTGTCCCTGGGATGGATTTGACGTTCAAGGAGGATCTGCATGCTGGTACTCACCAGAAAGCTCAATGAGAGCATTATCATTGGCGATGAAATAAAAGTTACCGTGGTTGAAGTCAAAGGCGAACAGGTAAAATTGGGCATTAGCGCTCCTAAGAGGATCTCGGTGCACAGGGAAGAGGTATACTTGGAGATTAAAAAGGAGAACAAAGCGGCGGCTGATGCCAGTATCGGTATTGATGAGTTGAATGAGATCTGGACTGTAAAAAAAGAAAAGTAAAGACCATGGTCTTTACTTTTTTTATGCGCCCGCCTGGGACCCTATTTACCCAACCTCGATCAGCCTGCTTTCCTTCCTCAAGACCACCTTGCATGCAGCGTTTATCATCAAGAAGACCACTATTCTCCTGGTAGACCGAGTTTTCTCGAAAATAACTAAAAAAAAGTGCAGTATAAGCCGATATACTAATTAGTATCATAAATAACGGCCTGGTCAATAAAGAATCAAGCATACAGGCGAGCCCGGAGTCTTATCCGCTGAGCCATAGGTGGCCGGGAAAGGTTTGTTTGATCATGCCGACATTAAGAATGAGTTTGGAGGAGTTTAGATGCAGGTAAAGCTGAACGGTGAGGTCCGCACATATCCGAATGAGCCTGCGGTCATAGAAGAGTTATTTGCACAGATTGATCAAGTATTAAAGGAGACCGGCTTATTATTTACTCATATGGTCATCGACGGTGTGGAAATCTTCGGCGACTATGCGAATTTTATCAGAGACAATATGGATCAGATTAAAGAGATTGAGGTAATTCTGCGTACACCGGCGCAACTCCAACATGAGGTGTTTCTATCCGTTCACGAGTATTTAGGGCGGATCGTCCCCGGCATCAGAGAATTGGTGGAAGAGTTTTACCAAGGGCCCAAGGATGAAAGCTGGACAAAGCTCGCCCAGTTATTCGAAGGCTTACAGTCAATTAACCAGATTACAGACTTGATCGGACAGAGCGCCGTTAAACCCGAGAACTGGCCGGAGTATATGGAGATCTACAAAAAGCTGGAGACGGAGTTGAGCGCTTTGAACGAGGCCATGGAAGGTTCCGACCTGGTGCTCTTTGCCGATCTGCTCAACTATGAAATTCTTCCTCTCCTGGAAGCCCTCGGCCAAGAGGTGGAAAAGATTATTGCTTGAAGAGAGTTTTTTTCGCTGGAATCAACAAGAGTTTTAAAGGTGATAAAGATGTTTACCGTTTTATTTACAGCGGTCGGCCGCCGTGTGCAATTGATTAGAGCGTTTAAGGAATCCTATATAAATCATGGGGTTGCGGCTAGAATCATTGGAACAGACTCTGTTCCCCAGATGGCGCCGGCCTGTTATTTTTGTGACGCTTCATATCAGGTTCCCTTTGCCCATCAAGCGCATTATGTCGAGAGGATTCTGGAAGTTTGTGTCAAGGAAAAAGTAAATATGGTGATCCCCCTTTTTGAACCGGAGTTTCTTTCTCTGGACGACAACAGGCAGCACTTTACGGAGGTGGGTACCACTTTATTGCTTTCCAAGCGGAAGGTCTTGGATATCTGTAGGGATAAATACTTGACTTACGATTTTTTTACGGACAATAATATCGATACCCCCAAGACCTGGATTGACACTGAGATTCCGGCTTATCTGAAATTCCCCTTATTTGTCAAGCCACGGGTGGGTATGGGGTCAGCCGGCGTACAGAAGGTAAAAGACAAAACCCACCTGCATTATATCCTTAGTCAGGAGCATGATTTAATCGTACAAGAATTCATCTCCGGCTCGGAATATACTCTCGACATCTTGGTCAGTTTTGACCGGAAGGTCTTGTCGGTTGTGCCTAGACAGAGGCTGGAGGTACGCAGCGGCGAAGTGAGCAAAAGCCGGACCTTTTACCGGGAGGATATGATCATAAAGGCGAAGAATATCGTTGAAAAGCTGGGCGCCATCGGTCCGGTAACCTTGCAATGCATCGATCGCGGCGGTAAATTATACTGGACGGAGATTAACCCCCGCTTCGGCGGTGGGGTTCCGCTCTCCATCAAAGCCGGAGTCGACTATCCCTTCCTTTTGTACCAATTATACAAAGGCCAGCTACTGGAGCCGATTATTGGGCGCTTTAAAGATAATCTGAAGATGATCCGGTATGATGAGGCTATTTATTTTTAACTTTGTTTTACTTTAAAAACATAACTTGGGTGAGTTTATCCTTAGACTGCTGAATATCGGAGCGTGAAAGTTAATGTTCAATAATAAAACAGTGTTGATCACCGGTGGGACCGGTTCATTTGGGAAAAAGTGCGTGGAGACTCTGCTCAGTCGCTATAAACTAAAAAGATTAATCGTCTTTTCCCGGGATGAACTCAAACAATACGAAATGAAGCAACAGTTTAGTGAGAATGAGATGAGATACTTCTTGGGCGATGTCCGGGATGAAGAACGTCTGAACCAGGCGATGCGGGAAGTGGATTATGTGATTCACGCTGCTGCCCTAAAGCAGGTTCCTGCTGCCGAATATAACCCCATGGAGTTTATCAAGACCAATGTGGGGGGAGCAGAAAATGTAATCAAAGCCGCGCTGAATAATGGGGTAGAAAAAGTAATCGCCCTTTCCACCGATAAGGCTGTAAACCCGATTAGTCTGTACGGAGCGACCAAGATGGTCTCGGATAAACTTTTCATTGCCGCCAATAATTTCGCTGGTGGACTGAGAACCCGTTTTGCTGTGGTCAGGTACGGAAATGTTCTTGGTTCTCGAGGTTCAGTAGTGCCTTATTTCAAAAAACTGGTGGCTGAGGGCGTCAAAGAACTTCCGGTAACCGACCCTAGAATGACACGTTTCTGGTTCACTCTGCAGGAAGGGGTCGATTTTGTTTTAAAAAACTTCGCCCGCATGC
>DUOH01000012.1 GCA_012838955.1 Bacillota bacterium
CCTACCTATGAGGAATTGAAACGACCCTTTAGGTTCGCTGAATAAGAGGGACTTTCAGCGTTTTTAGCCTACCTATGAGGAATTGAAACAGGCCCGTCCAGCAAGATCACCCGTTGCCCACCGCGTTTTTAGCCTACCTATGAGGAATTGAAACCCGCACCTGTAAAATGAGCATGGGCAATAGCTGTTTTGAGTTTTTAGCCTACCTATGAGGAATTGAAACTGCCCTCGAAAAACCAATCTACCATCAGCCTTAACAGGGTTTTTAGCCTACCTATGAGGAATTGAAACCAGGGCCAAACGGAGAAAAGAAAAAGCCTATTTACGTTTTTAGCCTACCTATGAGGAATTGAAACCTCTATTTGGAAATTAGACATTTACAAAGTAATTGAAGGGTTTTTAGCCTACCTATGAGGAATTAAAGAGACCATAGGCATGTTTTACCGCGTCTATTATTTAGTCTACCTATTAACATATTAATTATTATAAAGGGTGAATGGTTATGTTTACATCTGTTGAGATATGCGCTGGAGCTGGGGGACAAGCGTTGGGACTTGAGATGGCCGGGTTTAAACATGTTGCTTTAGTAGAAATAGAGAAAGAGTACTGTAAAACCCTGAAGCTTAATCGTCCTCATTGGAATGTTATAAATGAAGATGTTAGGAGATTTGACGGAAAGGCTTATCGTGGAATTGATTTACTCGCAGGAGGTGTACCTTGCCCACCATTTTCTGTTGCAGGCAAACAGCTTGGGTCGGAAGATGAGCGGGATTTATTTCCTGAAGCAATAAGGCTAACAGAGGTTATTAAGCCAAAGGTGGTAATGCTTGAAAATGTGAGGGGTATTCTTGATTCTATATTTGACGAATACAGAAGAGCCATTAAAGAAAGTCTAGAAGTATTAGGTTATCGGGTGGAATGGAGGCTTTTAAATGCTTCTGACTACGGTGTACCGCAATTACGGCCCCGCGTTGTTTTTGTCGCAATAAGAAATGACTTGGCAGCAGAATTCACATTTCCGACAGAAGTTATTCATGCTCCTACAGTTGGAGAAGTATTAGGCGACTTAATGGAGGAAAATGGCTGGCTAGGGGTTAAACAATGGGTAGAGCGGGCAAATGACATTGCTCCGACGATTGTTGGGGGTTCAAAAAAACATGGTGGACCTGATTTAGGGCCTACACGAGCAAAACGTGCATGGGCTGCTTTAGGAGTTGATGGGAGCGGAATTGCAAACGAAGCGCCAGATCGTAACTTTGTTGGAATGCCTAGATTGACTAACCGAATGGTAGCAAGGCTTCAGGGGTTCCCTGATGATTGGATATTTAGCGGTTCCAAAACTAGCGTTTACCGCCAAATTGGTAACGCATTCCCTCCTCCTGTAGCATGTGCTGTTGGAGTTCAGATAAGAAAGTGTTTGTCTGAAGTAAGCAAATTTAAGATTCAGGGGGCGTGATATTTAATATGAATGCTTATTTTAGCGAGGCCAGGAAGAAATATCATGCTAATTTGTTAAATTCTATTCTTACAGTCGGGAGTAATGGAATTCCCAGTAATGCAGATAAAGACAGTCGTTTATCTATTCAGATAGCTAAAGGAATTACTAATTTACTAGAATCAAATGTAGGAGTAAAAGTAAAAGCAGCTGGCCAAACAATTGGATCTCAATTTGAACTTATAAATATGGAATTTCTGAAGGACACCTTTTTGAAACTCAGTCATATACGGCCAGGGAATTGGGATATCCAACGGATAGGCAATAGAGATAGGTTGGCAATATCACGGTTCGAGCAATATTCCCACTTATATGATTTGCACGAGATTTCAAAGGAGAACCCCAAACTTGCAGCTATTATAGGAAATGACTATACAATAACGCCGGATATTATAATATCACATTCTCCGTTCGATGATGAAGTTATAAATACACCTACTGTTTTAGTGGATGATAGTGTATGTCTTAAAACCGTATTGAGAAGATCCAATGGAGGTAAAGATATACTTCATGCAAGTATTTCTTCAAAATGGACTATTAGATCTGATAGGAGCCAAAATAGCCGTACAGAAGCGCTAAATTTGATTCGTAATAGGAAAGGCCATCTGCCTCATATTGTAGTTGTCACTGGCGAACCATTGCCAAGTAGGATTGCGTCAATTTCTTTAGGAACGGGTGATATTGATTGTGTTTATCATTTTGCACTATATGAATTGATACAGGCTGTAAATGAATTTGGCAATGATGACTCCATCGTTTTGATGCGAGCAATGATAAATGGCAAAAGGCTCAAAGATATATCTGATTTGCCTTTAGATCTCGCAGTGTGATAATATGGTATGGATTGTTGAAAATATGGACCTTGCCGCTGTTGAACTTGACGCCGGTGCATGAGCAATTTTAGGGTAAAGTCTGTTTTTGCGCAGGTTTAGCCAGCAGTTGCTTTTGATCACGATTTGGGGGGCAAAGGATGAATCCGTTGGCTGACAATAATCAAAAATCACCTCTTTGGATGCAGGAATTATTAGATAAAGTAAAAAGCAAGACCTTTATCGCCGACGATGAAGAAGCGGTTCTCGCCCGGTATATCATGCCTTCTGTTGGTGAGTCTCCATTATCCTACGACAAACTGGAAGAACTGGACGAAGAAGACGATTTCACCAGGGAACTGGCGAGGCTGGTGCAAGCCAAATGGACCGGGACGAAACGGGAATTATGCGCAAAAGCATTATTGCTGGAGAATACCTTCTATAAGATTCAAGCTGGGAAAAGACTGCCGGGAAGAGATACAATCATCTGCTTGTCATTAGCTTTAGGGCTAAATGTGGAAGAAGCTCAGCATTTGCTGGGTTATCTCGGTTATGGCTTAAGTGAGCATATCAAACGCGATTATATGATCATGTACTGTCTGGAGAAAGGTAAATCACCGCTGGAAGTCAACTTACTTTTGGAGAAGTGCGGCTTGCGTCTGCTGGGGCCCAATGATTAATTGTTTGGACGAATAATATGGACTGCGTGTCCAGATCTTCAGCTCCCTGGGTGTGTTACGATCAGCGTAGCACAGAAGGGAGCTGATTTGATCATGAAGATGTGTACGATGCAAGATGACAAGGATTTATGTTTAACCATTTATAATGAGGACTTTGGGTTGGTTTCCGAACGGCGGGCGGTGAAGCTGGCTGGTGATGAGACTCGGATCCAGTATTTAGATGTGGCGCAGCGGATGGAAGTAGAGTCTTTGCGAATTGACGGGTTGGATGTCGTTGAAGTGAATTATGAATATGATCTAGTGGACAAGACGAAGCTTTTGGATAAATATATTGGTGAAACGGTCTACCTTAAGGTGGAGGATCTTCCTGAGAAGCGGAAATGCCGGTTATTAGCGGCCGGAAGCGGGCTCATTCTGGAAGACATTTTGACTGGAGAAGTTCTGGTTGACCCCAAGGGTGAGCTGATTCTGCCGAAACTGCCGGATGGACTGTTAACAAGACCGGCATTAATCATTCAACTGCGGCCTGGTGAAACTGAAGAAATTGGCGTCTCTTATTTGACCAAGGGTTTATCATGGGAAGCCCATTATGTGGCGGAGCTTAAGGGAAAAACACTTGGCCTTGATGCCTGGGTGGAAATTCATAATGAATCGGGGATCACCTTTTCCGATACGCGCGTAAAACTGTTGGCCGGAGAAGTGAACCGGATACTTAAAGCTCTGAATTTGGAGAGGTGTGTATATTCAAGCGCGCGTGAAGAACGTGCCCCGGATTTTGAAGAAAAGAGCTTTTCCGACTACCACCTTTATACTATGCAGGGGACCACGACTTTAAAGGAGAACCAATCGAAACAGGTCCGGCTTTTTAGTGCGAATAGTGTGCCATATCGCCGTTATTATAAAGTGGCTCCCTACTCTGAAGATGTCCGGATTGTTATTGAAATGAAGAATAAAGCCGGAGATGGCCTGGGGATACCTTTTCCGGCCGGCGCCTTCAAGGTCTATCAGAGAGATGAAGCAGATGACGGCTTAACTTTTGTCGGTGAAGATAAAATCGGTCACACGCCAAAGGATGAAACCATCCGGCTCTATATTGGGGAAGCCTTTGATCTGCAGTGTGAAAGAAAGTGTTTAAATAAAAGAAAGGAGCGGGGAATATATCGAGAAGAATGGCAGATTACTCTGAAGAACCACAAAGAAGAGCCGGCTTTAATACACGTCCTGCACAGGATTCCGGGCACGGCGGATGTGGATAAAGCTTCTCATGCCTGGAAAAGACCGAAAGCTGATGAGTTGGTGTTTACAGTGGAGCTCAAACCGGGTGCTGTCGAAGATGTTGATTTTACGTTTCTGGTTGATGAGCGGGTTCATGTGATCAAGCAAATTGAGAAGGGGAAACCGGAATAAAAGGAGGTGTTGCCAATGCTGACAAGCTCTGTCAATAGGAATCGCTATCGATTTTACAGAGGTCGTGGAAGTAAAAAAGCCCGTTAAAAAGCTGTTGGTAAGCGTCTATCTAAGGAAGCAGCAAAAACAACACCTCGGTTTATGTATCTCAGGAAAGAAAGTGGTCCTTGCACGCCAGCCCGAAGCTTAGTAATACCATGGCCTAACAGTAGTTATTTTTTGGTCGCACTTTCCAAAAACTTAATCGCCTCTTCTTCATTCAGCGGTTTGCTGATCAGATATCCTTGTATTCGGTCGCAGTTGTGGTCTTTCAGATACTGCAGTTGGACTTCGTGCTCAACTCCTTCGGCAACTGTACATTGCCCCAGTTTATGAGAGATTGAAATAATATCACAGGTTATTGCTTTATTCGGGTCTATATCTAACAAACTATCGATAAAATGTTTGTCGATTTTCATGCAATCAACTTTTAGCTCTTTTTCTCTGGCCAGAGAGGAATAACCGGTCCCAAAATCATCTATAGCTACGTAGAGCCCTGCGGTTCTCAGTTTCTCAAGAATATTATTGATGTTTTCAAAATCGGCAGTAAAGACCGATTCCGTAATCTCAATGCCGATGTTCTTCGGGTTAACCCGCATCTCGCGCATTAACTCAAAGAGCCTGCGTGTGAAGTCGGGTTTCAAGAGCTGAATAAGGGAGATGTTGATGGAAACGTTGATTCCATCATAGCCACGCTCCTGGAGCTTGTTTAAGAAAGAAAACGCTTTGACCATCACTTTTTCGCCGATCGGCAGAATAAGCTTTGTTTTCTCGGCGAGCGGAATGAATTCGGCAGGGGAGACCAGTCCAAGCTTTTCAGTGCGTAATCTGGCCAAAGCTTCAAAACCGCAGATCAAACCGGTTTTTAAATTCAGAATCGGCTGGTATTGCAAGAAGAGATGGTTATCAGTCTGCTCATTCGTGGCGATCAGGTTAAGAGCTTCCACAATATCCCTTTCGCGGTTAACTAAGGCTTCCAGTCTGTCGTCGTAAAAACAGATTTCAAAGTCCCTTCCAAAAAGGCTCATAGACCTCTCTGAGGCAATCACCAGTCTTCTCAGTAGTGAATTAATATCTTCTTCATTTTGCTTTTGGTCAATTTCGAGGATGCCTATTCCGCCGCTGATTCTGTCCGTGACGAATACGGATTTTAAAGTTTCAACAATGGTATTGCTGAAATCAATAAGCTCGCTTTGGTCTTTGTAGTCCAGAAGATAGAAGACGAAGCGATTCTCGCGTGGTTGGAATAGTAGACGATGCTCGGTGCAATGCTGACGAAGAGCCTCAGCGGCTTTTTTGATCAGATTCTGAGAATATTGGAACCCATAATTGAGGGTTAACAACTGAATCGTACTTAAGTTAATACCAATGAGCGCCCTTTTTGACCCCTTCTTTAGCTCGGCGTCTCTTTTAAGCAATGACACCAGATAATTACGGTTATATAACCCGGTCCATCTATCGTGCTCGTGATGATACTTCAGGGCGTTTTCAATTGCTTTTCGTTCTGAGATATCAAGAATGATTCCTTCCAGGGCGTCAACTTCACCGTGCTCGTTGTAAATCCCTTGGCCCAGTTCCAGAACCCATTTTCGCTCACCGGTGGCGGTTATGATCTCATACTCATATTTAAACTGCTGCTTTTTGGCGAGAATGCGATCCCATTCCTTCCAGATAGCTTCACGGTATTCGGGGGCGATGAGATCATTGTAGCTCAGGTCTCTGTTATAGAGCAGGCTCTCCGGGGGATAGCCTGTAAGGTTATAGCAGCCTTCGGAGACATACTGCATTGTCCAGTAACGATCCTTATTACACCTGTAGGCAAGTCCGGGAAGGTGGGAGAGGAAAACAGACTTACTGCGCTCACTCTCACGCAATGCTCTTTCCAGCGTTTTATGCTCCTGCTCCAACGCTTGCTGGGCGCGTAAGAGAGCGATATGTAGTTCAATCCTGACTTGCAAGGAAGCCGGGTAAATTGGTTTACGGATATAGTCTACGGCGCCAAGCTCTAGGCCTTTGATTTCATCGTCCACTTCATCTTCATTAGTCAGTATGATGGTGCGTAGCTGCTGAAAGCGTTCCTCCTTTTTTAGGGATTGAAGAACCTGAAGTCCGTTCAGATCAGGCATATTTAGATCCAGGATGAGCAGGTTGATCCCATCATGCTCCTCAAGCGTGCGCAGAGCCTCCTCGCCACCGCCAGCAGTCAAGATGCAATATTTGCTTAACGCATTTTTCATGATTAATCTGTCCGCGGCGGAATCATCAACTACCAAGATTGTAATCGGCATCATGAACCCTCCTTCTTTCGCCCACACTGATTTCAGGTCTTCTTGAAACTGCTAAAATTCGCAATCACTCTGCTTAGCAGTTTTGAAAACCTGTCTTGCGGCGCCGCTATTTTGTCTCCCTTTCTTGATTAAGCGCTTTCCGGGTTTATGTTATAATTCCGGACATGATCATGAGGGTAGCAACATCATAAAAGGTGAGAAAATCATGCCCAAAATCCGCCGGCACTTTGATGTAGAGTTCCGTAAAATGCAGTCGGACTTAGTTACGCTACATCGAAGAGAATCAAGGTGTTTGCGGAAGACCTGAGGGTTCACTCCAGTCTAATCTATCGATGGAGAAGACTCTATACTGAACTTTTGTTAAGTTGTTTTGCAAATTGTCGGGCCATTCTTTTCATTTTCTTAAGTATAAATTATCGCATTTGAGAGGATTTGTCCATGTCTAACTTGCATTTTTTCCATAATTCGTTCCGGGCTGATATTTTTAACTTGACAAAATATACTGAAGTGAAGCAAGAGTTCATCCTGGTTTTGCCTTGTCGGCAATGAGCGGGGCGCTGGGGGCAGGAGAAAACTTCATCAATGTATAATTAACAAGTAAACTCATCTATGGAGTTGAACTTTAGAAAGCATCATTTTTATTGAATATGCCACATTGCAGATGGCGATCGGTGGCCGTTGGCTCTAGAGAGATCTGATACATCACTTTGATCCGGGTAATTTATGCTCAACTTAGTACAGGCAATTTATATAAAAAACACAAACATAGGATGATAGGATGGTTGAGGAAAAAGTAGAACTAAAAATGGAAGGAGAAATACGCTGATGTGGATTTTGTTTGCCTTTGGGTCCGCGGTTTTTGCGGGGTTGACAGCTATTCTGTCGAAAATTGGTATTAAAGACACTGATTCAAACGTGGCGACGGCCATCCGGACAGTGGTCGTCCTCGTATTTTCCTGGCTGATGGTGTTCATCGTCGGTTCCCAGCGGACATTGGCTGATGTCAGTGGCCGGACTTTATTGTTTCTCATCTTATCCGGTTTGGCGACCGGCGCTTCCTGGCTGTGCTATTTCAAAGCCCTGCAAATCGGGGATGTGAACAAGGTAACACCGATTGACAAATCAAGTACGGTTTTGACCATAATTTTAGCCTTTATACTCCTGGGGGAAAAGATCACGCTGCTCAAGGCCATAGCGGTGTTGTTGATTGGGAGCGGAACCTATCTTATGGTTCACAAGAAAAAAGAGACCAAGAGTGTTAGTTCTACCAGTAATTTATGGCTTGTGTACGCTTTTGGCGCCGCCATTTTTGCGAGCTTGACCGCGATCCTTGGTAAGGTGGGGATTGAGGGGATTGAATCCAACCTGGGTACTGCGATCCGGACGGTCGTCGTTCTAATCATGGCTTGGCTTATTGTTTTTGTGACCAAGAAGCAGAAGACCATTAAGGACATTGATGAAAAAAGTTGGATCTTTCTAATTCTATCCGGCTTTGCCACGGGCGGTTCCTGGTTATGTTATTACCGGGCGCTCCAGACCGGACCGGCCAGTGTGGTCGTGCCGATCGATAAGTTGAGTATCGTCTTTACCATTGCCTTTTCTTATTTCTTCCTCAAGGAGAAGTTGACTGCGAAGTCTACGGCCGGCTTGGTCCTGATTGTGGCCGGGACGTTGTCATTGTTACTCTAAAATGATTGGATCTGGCAAAATTACCGGTTGACCGGACTGCTGACCGTTGCGCACGGTATGAGCCTTGAGGCGCTGCAGCAGCACCATACCAGGGGTGCAGCGCATATTTCCCGCGAAATGCTTTCCGTGAAGAGAATGGCAGAAGTCTTAGCCCCTTGGTTTGAGGTGGATACGGCCCTAGCGGACCGGGAAGATATATTTTGTCAGGGAAACGGAATAAGGGGAACCAGGATTTTTAACAGTGCTTCTATATCTTTCGCCTTAATTATGGACCCTCGATCTGTATTATGTTGGACGGATCGAGGGTATATTTTTGGCCAAAACTGACCGCTGGCCCACTTTTGCATATTGAAGACGCCATTGGTTGTTGTTACGATAAAACTATGCTGGTGGGGGAGCAAAGGAGTAGTGACCAATGAACAGGAAAATGAAGAAGAGTGAAGCAACCAAGCAGCGCATTATGGCCAGCGCTTTAAAGTTGATTCAGAAGAAAGGCTTTGCCGCCACCTCGGTGCGGGAGATCGTAGCGGACGCCGGCTGCGCGAAGGGAACTTTCTATCTGTATTTTGAAACGAAGATGGAATTACTTAAGGAACTGTCCATTCAGATCTTTGCTAGTTTCAGCCAGATGTTCCAGGCGGAGCTTTCGGAAGTGGAGGACGATCCCTTTGCCCAAATTGACCGGGTCTTTGACCGGCTGTACGCGATCATGAAAGAAAGCGAGGGTCATTTGCGGCTTCTTCATACTGGAGAAATCCTTAACTTCGTTTTGGAGCAAAACTTTGGCCGTCCGTATCTCGAGGCGATCATCGGACAACTGGCCACCTTTTTGCTGGCCGGTATGGACAGCGGTTATTTTCGCCCGGTTAATCCGCAGCTCTATGCCAGGATTCTCTTTGGGATCGGACATGAACTGTTGGAATCGGCGTTGCTCCACGAATACCCGGATACAACGGAGACCATGAAAAAAGAGTTGGCTGTGATCATCCGGTGCATCTTAGCCCAACCAAAGGAGTGACTGCGATGGGCTTTATCCAATTCCAAAAGGTAGTTAAAGAATACGATACAGGCGGGCGTAAATTCAGAGCCATTGACCGGGTTAGTTTCGAGATTAAAAAAGGGGAATTTGCGGTAATTCTTGGCCCCAGCGGGGCGGGGAAAAGTACCATCCTCAACTTGCTGGGCGGTATGGACCAGGCTACGGAGGGCGCCATCTATATTGACGGACGGGATATTACCAAATACAGTGAGGACGAATTAACGGTTTACCGGCGGGAAGAGGTGGGGTTTGTCTTTCAGTTCTACAATCTGATCCCGACCCTTACCGCTCTGGAGAATGTGGCTCTGGTCAAAGCTTTGAAAAAAGGGGCTCTGGATCCGCAGACGACCTTGTCTTTAGTCGGCCTGGACGGCCATGTTCACTAATTTCCGGCCCAGCTCTCCGGAGGCGAACAGCAAAGGGTTTCGATCGCGCGCGCGATCTGTAAAAACCCCAAATTGCTGCTCTGTGATGAACCAACCGGCGCTCTGGACAGTGAAACCGGGGTGCGGATCCTGTCTTTATTGCACAGAATAAGCAGGGAGCAGGGGCGCACAGTGGTGATTGTCACCCACAATTCAGCGCTGGCGCCTGCGGCCGACCGAGTGATTAAGATCAGAAGCGGGAAGATCAGTGATCTACAGTTCAATCCTTCGCCCATAGCGGTGGAGGAGGTGAACTGGTAGATGCTGCTCCGTAAGATGTGCCGGGACATGCGGAACAACCTGGCGCAGTTTATTTCCATTTTTCTCCTGGCGATCCTTGGCGTTCTGGTCTATTCCGGAATTAACGCGGAATGGTACGGGATGCAAACAGAAGTGGAGAAGTACTACGTAGAAACATGCCTACCCGATCTGTGGGTGGTGGGCGCCTCTTTTACCCGAAGTGATGTCGAAAAAGTAAAAACCCTTTCCGGTGTTTCGGCGGTGGCGTCCCGTCTAACCTTTGATGTGGTGGTGAATTCCGGGAAGGATCAGACCCTGAGAGTAAATTTGGTGGAGGAGATGACGCTTTCAGCCCCTAGAGTGATCGCGGGGAGAGCATTTACTCCGACTGAGGATGGGTTATGGCTGGACGCCGCTTTTGCCCGGGCGAACCAACTTGATGTTGGTGAGAAGATAAGCTTTGAAGTAATGGGTGTGGAGTTTGAGAAAGAGATTTTAGGCCTGATCATTCATCCGGAATATGTGCATAATGTAAAGGACGAAACTGCTTTTATGCCCAGTCCCGAAACTTTTGGGTTCGCTTTTTTATCCGCGGCAGCCCTGCCGGGAAAACTTCCTATACCCTATAACCAACTTCTAATCGTCGTTGACGAGGGGGAAGACGTGAAAAGGATCAGCTCCGAACTGGAAGCGCTCTTTTCCCACCGGTATTGTTTGATTATCGACCGGGATACCCATCCCAGTGTGGCGACTTTTGCCAATGAAATCCAACAAAACAAAGCATTGGGGGGCGTCTTTCCGATTATCTTTTTTTTAATCGCGGCCTTGACCATGCTGACCACCATGACGCGGATGACCAGTAATCAAAGGACACAGATCGGCGTCCTCAAAGCCCTGGGCTTTTCCAGAAGGCAGATCCAGTTTCATTATGTCTCATACGGGCTCTGGCTCGGTTTATTGGGGGGCGTCATCGGTTTGCTGATCGGACCGCTGTTTATACCGCCGATCTTATTTACCATGCAGAAGAGCATTTACACCCTTCCGCAATGGAGAGCGGTTGTCTCGCCCTCATCTTATGGGGCGGTATTGATGACTGTTTTATGCTGTGGCGCTTCCAGCTGTCTGGCCTGCCGTCGGCTCTTGAAAGAAGTCCCGGCGGCCACGCTAAGACCGGCGGCGCCGAAGGCCGGAAGACACAGCCGTTTGGAGAGGAGCAGATTATGGCCTGGTTTAGGCTTCGCTGTACAGTGGAATCTCCGGGACGTCTTCCGGAGCAGGATTCGTTCCTCCATGGCCGTGATCGGAGTAATGGGGTGTACGGCTTTACTCCTTTTCGGGCTGGGACTCCAGGATACGGCCAATGGGGTGAGTAGGACGGTCTATGGCGAACTGTACCAAAATGAATATCAAATTAACCTGCGGCCGGAGATCACCAAGGAAGAGATGGCGGTTTTGAGTGACCGCTATCAAGGACAATGGATACAAGAGGCCAAGATCGAACTAAGATCCGGCGCGTGTAGGGAGAGCGGATTTTTGACCGTATTGGCTCAAGGCGCTGAAGTTAAGTTTCGGGATCACCGACGGCAAGAAATTGCCCTCCCTGAAGAGGGGATTGGGTTATCCAGAAAAATGGCCCAACGCTTACAGGTTGACCTCGGCTCCTCTCTCCACTGGCGAATTTATGGCGAAAAAGAGTGGCAGGAAGCAAAGGTGGCTACTATATATTGGATGCCCATGGGTCAAGGGATTGCCATGAGTAAAGCGGAGTACGAACGGTCAGGCCGGGTGTTTCAACCGACCGCTTATCTCACTTCGGAGCAGGCGACCGAGGCCCATCATTTGGCCGGGGTGGCAAGCGTCCAAGCTCAGGAGCAGATGGCAAAGGCCTTTGATGAGATGCTGGAAAGCTTGCGCTTGATTACCGCCGTCTTGGTACTGGCCGCGGTGGTCCTGGGGAGTGTGGTCCTTTATAACCTGGGCGCTCTGTCTTTTATCGAGCGTACCAGAGAGCTCGCCACTCTAAAGGTTTTGGGCTTTTTGCCTAAAGAAATCCGTTCCTTGTTGCAAATGCAAAACATATGGCTGACGGTGATCGGGATTGGCTTGGGCATCCCCGTTGGCTACTTACTCACGGATTTCCTCTTGTCAACCATGCCGGATAATATCGATCTCTTGACCGACATTTCTTTAATTTCAATCGTGGTCGGAATCACCGGGACCTTCGCTGTCTCCGTGGTGATCAATTTATTATTGTCAAGAAAAGTGGGTGAAATCGATATGATCACGTCGCTCAAAGCGGTGGAGTAGGGCGGGTGGCTGGTTGTTGGCTATCCCTTGCTGGTCACCGGTAGAGCGTGGTGGCTAGATGGCAACCATCGCCTTTGCTCTTGATTTGGAGGGATTTTTGGAGTAGAATTGCTTCGTAAACCGCCCATGATCTGGTAAAGAAAGATGAGAGTGTTATGAAGATTAGTTTTTCCAGTCAAGACGGAGACGATCTTGTATTGCAGAGAGAGTATGAGTGTAGTGTGTATGGTGTCAGCAGGAAGGGATAGTAGATTTGTCAAATGTTGAAGAGAAACTGGTTAAGTCATTGACTGCGGAGACTACGGAACTCATTCCGTATCTGCCGTATCTATTGCAGGATTTATGGGAGCTTGGTTCATCACCCCGGGACATGCTGGAGATGATTAGAAAATACCTTGATGTATCAGGCCAAATCAAGATCCTTGATTTGGCCTGCGGTAAGGGAGCGGTAAGCGTCAGCCTGGCTAAGGACCTTGGCTGTATGGTCAAGGGGATTGATCTCATTCCTGAATTCATTGCTTTCGCCAAGAAAAAAGCGGAAGAATACGGGGTTGACGGTTTGTGTGAATTTATGGTGGGAGATATCAATGAGTCGATCAAGGTGGAGCGAGATTATGACCTGGTTATTCTTGGAGCTGTAGGCGATGTGCTGGGAACTCCGGAAGAAACCATCAGGAAGTTGAAGCAGACCATAAAACCCGAGGGGTATATTCTGCTCGATGATGCCTACGGCAAGCAAGATGTAGAGGATGGTTATTATTCAAGAGACGAATGGCTTTTGATTTTTGAAAAAACTGGAGTCCGGCTGCTTGCTGAGGAGGTTGTGGAAGAGGATGAATTGATAGATCTTAATCATGAACAACAAGGGTTTATCGTTAAAAGAGCCAATGAACTTAAGAAGCAGTACCCGGATAAAGCCGGTTTGTTTGAGGGTTATATCCAAAGCCAGCAGGCAGAGTGCGATCTGCTGGAGAATGATATCTTAGGAGTTACCATGCTTCTACAGAGCATAATGTAGAAGAAGACCCGGGAGAAACTTAGAATTAAAATGAGGAGGATGATCAGATGAGTGAAGACAGAACTATTACCAACTTGATGGAGGCATTTGCCGGGGAATCCCAGGCGAACAAGAAGTATCTGGCCTACGCGAAGAAAGCGGAGGAAGAAGGAAAAATGAATGCCGCCAAACTATTCAGGGTGGCCGCGGATGCGGAAGCAATTCATGCCTTAAAAGAGTTTGAAGCGGCCGGGAAGATCGGTTCAACAGCAGATAATCTAAGAGATGCGATCGCCGGTGAGACCTACGAGTATAAGGAGATGTATCCTCCTTTTACCCAGGAAGCTGAAGCGGCTGGAAATAAAGCAGCGCGCAAGGTCTTTACCTATGCGTTGAAAGCGGAAGAGGTCCATGCCAGGCTTTATCAGGAGGCCTTGGAAGCTCTTGACCAGACGGAAGAAGTCTTCTATTATCTCTGCCCGGTCTGTGGAAATATCGAAAAATCCCAGCCTGAAAAGTGCTTTATTTGTGGGGTGCCCGGCGCGAAGTTTATTAAATATTGAGCTATTAAGCGGGACACCGATTTGGCAGAAGATAAAAAGGCTCATTAATAAGCACTGCACCTATATATGAGAGAAGCAAGGCGCTCTGCGGTTCAATTCCGTGGGGCGCTTTGTTTAAAATCATGGCTTACCTGCCATCCGTGTTGGCCTTAAGCAGGAAGGCTGGTGAAGGGTTTCCCAGTAAATGCATAGAGGAGAAGACCAGCCTCATCAGGTAATTTTAGAAAGAAATAACCAGGTTTTATCGTTGGTTTTTCTGAATTTAAGGAGGAATAAATATGAATTCCGGATTTAAAACAGGCCTAATCCTTGGGGTATCATTGATCATTGCTGCGGTCATCTTTGGTTCCTATTTTTACCGGGCGCAGAGTCCGGGACAGACCATCACTGTGGTTGGGGCGGCTTCCCAAAACTTTGAAGCGGATACCGTGAAATGGACGCTCAATATTGAAGAGGATATTTTAGGGGAGAACCTGTCCGCCGGTTATAAGAGACTAAAAGCGGTCCGGGAGAGAATCTTCTCCTTACTTGAGACGAAGGGTATCGGGCGCGACTGTGTTACCATGAAACCGGTCCAAGTTTATAAAGAGTACGATTATACGGCAGAAGCACGGATTTTTCGGGGTTACCGCTTCCAACAGACGCTTTATGTCATTACCGACCAGGTGGATATGGTGGAAAAGATGGCTTCCGATCCGATGGAATTACTGAACAGCGGGACAATCAATTCGCATCTGGAGTATTTCTATTCCGGCCTCGATGAACTCAAGAAGGAACTGGTCGGAGCAGCAACTAAAAATGCTCGGGAACGGGCGGAAAAGATGGTGGAAGACACTGATGTGCAGGTCGGTAAGATCATCTCGGTCCGTTCGGGAGTCTTCCAGATTACCGAACCCAATTCGACCCGGGTTGAAGCCGCCGGGATCCACGACACTTCCACCCGGCAGCAACAGATCCGGGTTACGGCGCACGCCACGTTTACCTTGAAATAGGGGAGGACTGACTTGACCGGTTTTCAGCTTGATACCGGTCTCGTGTTTATGGTAAGATCGATATATAGTAAAAATATGGCCGTTACTGATCTTGTGTTCAGGGTATCATCTTTGAAAAGCGGGGTGGACCGATCTTGGGCAAGCGGGATAATAGGGATAAACACCCGATAAACAGTGAATTTGTGCGTGCCTTGGCCCATTTCTCGCATATCGGATTAACGATGGCCGCGGCGGTACTGGTCGGTGTTTTGCTCGGCAAATACTTGGATGGTGTCTTCCGCACATCCCCTTGGTTGCTGTTGATTACTTCATTGTTAGGAGTGGGGGCCGCCCTCAAGCTCCTCTTCAACCTGGCCAAGGACGAGTAAGGACCACGGAGAGCAGAATGAGGAAGCGGGGTATGATGAGACTGTCGGCTTTAGCAAAGAAATTGATTATGACCATACTTATCATCGCAGTGGCCAGCATCTTGGGTTCAGTAATCTACTATCGATCGCTGGCTTTTCTTCCTTTTCTCTTCGGTGTCCTCCTCGGCTCAGCCGTCAGCATCGCCAAAGTGCTGCTTCTGGAACGGGCCGTTGATAAAGCGCTTACCTTAGGAGCGAAACAGGCCGGGAACTATATCGGCTTCCAGCATCTTTTGCGGTTGCTCCTTTCCGGGGTAGTGTTGGTCCTGGGGGCGCTGGCGCCGCAGATCAGTTTGTGGGGTGTGGTCACCGGGATATTTGCTTTTCAGTTGTCAACGTATAACCTAAAATCTATGTCGAATGATATATTTAATGAAAATCCCCAAAGCCCGGGGAAAAGCGAGGATAAGCATAGGCGGTGAGTAGTGGGTGGATTTAAGCGTCAAAAATCTATGGGTTTTGCAGATCGCCGGTGTTGAAGTCTGGATTACGGAAACGATCTTTAATACGTGGTTGATCATGCTCTTTCTGATCGGGCTTGCCGTTATCGCCCGGATTAAACTGCGGAAATTTAAAACGATTCCCACCGGTTTTCAAAACGTCATCGAAGCGGTGGTCGAGATCTTTGATCACTTTGCCAGCAGTACTTTAGGGGAAAAACTTGCGTATATCGCGCCCTGGTTTTTTATGGTTTTTATGTTTATCTTATCATCCAGTTTGTCCAGTGTTTTCGGGCTGCGCGCGCCGACTGCGGACTGGATCACCACTTTTGCCTTGGCTTTTGCCACCTTCACGCTCATGCTGGCCATGGGGTTCAAACATCGCAAAGGTGACTATTTGAAGAGTTTCTTCAGCCCCCATCCGATCTTCTTCCCCCTCAATCTCCTTGGGGAGCTGGCGAAGCCGGTTTCGCTGAGTTTTCGCCTCTTCGGTAATATGCTTTCCGGAACGATTATTCTCACCCTCTATTATGCCTTGACGCCGGTGTTTGTCCAGATTGGTATCCCCGTACTCTTACACGCCTTCTTTGACGTGGTCTTCGGCGCTTTACAGACCTATATCTTTGTCATTTTAAGCCTTATGTATATCAGAGGCGCGGCTGAGTAGCGCACTGATGATTTGCTTCAGAAAGTAATGATTGGAGGAGTTTATTATGGAAACATTAGCAACTGTGATCGGGGTAGTACACATCGCTGCAGCTATTGCGCTCCTGAACGGAGTTACCACCACCTTCGGGCAGGCCAAGATTGCCGCCCAGGCCATCGAGTCCATTGCCCGACAGCCGGAAGCTGCTGATTCGATTCGCAGCGCGATGTTTGTCGGTCTGGCCATGGCGGAGACTTCCGGGATCTACGGTCTTTTGATCGCCATTATCATGCTCTTTGCCAATCCACTGATCAATACCTTAGTCAGCTTATTGAATTAAGCATGGAATCTGTTTTCCCCGGCGATAATCCCTTTGCACCGCAGATGGAAGTGGTTATTAGTAGCCATATTCATTCAAGGAGAAGAAGACGCGCTTGGGGCAGAAAATCTTAGCGTCTTCTTCTCCTTTTCTCCGCGCCCCAAAGACCAGTTCTATTATTTAAACCATTTATTCCAGTCGCTTGGAGGGTTCAAGCGAAAGGGGGTCGTTTGCCTTGCTTAGTATGTTCGTGCTCGCGGCGCCAGTGGCGCCGGAAGGACGGGTTTTTGGTTTGGATGCGCAAACCCTGATTGGAGTTGGCATCCAGTTACTAAACGGGATTATTCTGGCTGTGGCCCTGGGTTTTATCCTTTATAAACCGGTCAAAGAATTTATGCAAAGACGGGCCGAGGGAATTCAGAGCCAGATGGATAACGCTGAAGCCATGATGGCCAAAGCCAATGCGCTGGTCGCCGAGTACGAGCGGAAAATAAAGAACATCGATCAGGAGCGCCTGGAGCTCCTTGAAGCCGTTCGCCAGAAGGCTGTAGAGGAAAGTAAAGTCATCCTGGAAGAAGCCAGAAAAGAAGCTGCTGCGCTCAGGCGACGCTCATTAGAAAGGGTGGCTGAAGACAAAAAACGACTTCAGGAGGAAGCGCGGCTCCACATCATCGAGGTTGCTTCCCTCATGGCCCAGAAATATCTGGCGCAAAAGATTGACGAGGCAACGGAAGAACAGCTTTTTGCCGAAGCCATCGCCCAGTTGGAGGAGGCACAATGGCCAAATTAAAAGATCGTTATGCCCATGCTCTGCTGGAACTATCTTTAGAAAGCAATACCTTGGAAGAGGATTTAGAAGAAGCAATCCTGGTCCGGGAGACGCTTAACGATGCTGATCTACAACGCTTTCTGGTTCATCCGGATGTTTCGGACAGGGCCAAACAAGAACTGTTTCAGAATGCTTTTGCCGGGAAGATTTCCGACCGGTTGATGGGGTTTTTAGATCTGCTGGCGCGAAAGAACCGGGAGTCACTGATTGTGCCAGCCCTAACAGAGTATATCGACTGTGTAAACCGGCGTCTGGGCCGCATCGAAGCGCGAGTGGTTTCCGCGAAAGCCCTTACGGAAAAGCAGATTGAAGCCATCCGCACCGTCTTGTCGAAAAAAATCGATGGGCAGGTGGAGATTAAAGCCACCGTCGATCCGGATGTAATTGGTGGGTTTTATATCCTCATTGACGGTCGAATCTTTGACCGTACAGTACGGTCAGATTTGAACAGAATGCGAGAACACCTAAGGAGAGGAGGTTACGCATGATCGTAAACCCTGATGAAATAAGTAAGGTGATCAAAGAGCAGATTGCGTCTTACTCTTCTGCCCTGAGTTTTTCGGAGGCCGGTACGGTCATCCAGGTGGGAGACGGCATTGCTCGTGTGTATGGTTTATATGGCGCCATGAGCGGGGAACTGCTCGAATTTCCCAATGGAACTTACGGGATGGCGTTGAATTTAGATGAAGATACGATCGGCGCGGTCATTATGGGTTCGGACGCTGGCATTAAAGAAGGAGATCCGGTGAAGTTGACCGGCCGCATGGCTGAAGTTCCGGTGGGTGAAGGCTTGCTAGGACGGGTGGTTAATGCGTTGGGAAAACCCATTGATGATAAGGGTACTATTGCGGCGGACGGTTACCGGAGAATTGAGAGTCCGGCCCCGAGCGTGATTATGCGTCGTGCCGTGCATCAGCCGCTCCAGACCGGGATCAAGGCTATCGACGCTTTGGTTCCCATCGGCAAAGGTCAGCGGGAGTTGATTATCGGTGATCGCCAAACGGGGAAGACCGCGATTGCGATTGACACCATCATTAACCAGAAGGACAAAGATGTTTACTGTGTTTACGTGGCGATCGGACAGAAGGCCTCCACCATGGCGCGGATTATAAAAACACTGAACGAAACCGGCGCGATGGAATATACCACCGTGGTTCTGGCTACGGCCAGCGATTCAGCGCCTTTACAGTACATGGCGCCATACGCCGGTTGCGCCATTGCCGAAGAGTGGATGTACCGAGGCCAGGATGTATTGGTGGTGTATGATGATCTCTCCAAGCATGCAGTGGCGTACCGTGCCATCAGTCTGCTGCTCCGTCGTCCGCCGGGCCGGGAAGCCTATCCGGGTGACGTCTTTTATCTACACTCGAGGTTATTAGAACGGGCGGCTTGTTTAAGCGAAGAATACGGTGGCGGTACTTTGACGGCGCTTCCGATTGTAGAGACCCAAGAGGGTGATATCTCCGCCTACATTCCGACGAATATTATTTCCATTACTGACGGACAGATCTATTTAGAAGCCGACCTCTTCAACCACGGTGTACGTCCGGCCATCAACCCAGGTTTCTCGGTTTCACGGGTTGGAGGGTCCGCGCAGATTCCCGCCATGAAGAAACTGGCCGGTCCGCTCCGGATCGAATTTGCCCAGTATAAAGAGTTGGCGGCCTTTTCCCAGTTTGGTTCGGACCTCAGTCAGGATACTTTGGACCGTCTGAACCACGGCGAGCGTATTATGGAAGTGCTGAAACAACCCCAATATAAACCGATGCCTGTGGAGGATCAAATCTTGATTCTCTATGCTTTAAGTAACCGTCATCTGTCAAAGATTGAAGTCGGGCGTGTTCTAAAGTTTCAGAAAGACTTCATCAAGTATGTGGATACCCATGCCCCCCATATTAAAGAAGAGATCAGGGAGAGTGGTAACCTCTCGGAAAAGCTGACGAAAGAGATTGATGCCGTGATCGCGGAGGTCAAAAAAGAATATAACTACAGCTAAGGGGGGATAACGCAGTGTCTTCCATGAAAGAGATCAAGCAACGAATCGCCAATGTCAGTTCTACGGAACAGATTATTAAAGCCATGGATATCGTTGCCTCCACGAAGCTGCAGAGGGCAAGAGCTCAGTTGGAAGGGGTACGCCCCATTTACTATGAACTAAAACGCCTGGTCGCAGAGGTCGGTGACCAGGAGGAAGCCAAAACCCATGTTTTCTACGGCGAACGTGAAGTGCGGAATTCTTTATATATCGTTCTGACCAGTGATCGCGGGTTCTCCGGTGGTTATAACGCCGGTATTCTCACCAAGGCTTTGGCCCATATGAATCAGGGAAAAAAGGAAAGCATCCTCGCGGTGGGGGCCAAAGGATACGAATACCTTCGGAAGCAGGGAAAAAACATTATCCGGAAGATCATTGATCTGCCGGATACTCAGGTGTATTACGGCACGGAAAGCATTGCCAAATGGGTGATCGACCTCTACCAGTCCGGTGAAGTGGAAGAGGTGTTTGTGGCCTATACTCACTTTGAGAATGTCTTAAGTTATGTGCCCTCTGTCGAAAGAGTGCTCCCGGTAGTTACAAACATCGGTACCCGGACGGAAAGCCATCGAAAATATGAGCCGACGCTTGCGACCTATATTGACCACCTGATCCCCATATATCTGCATATGAATTTGTTCAGAGCATTTTCGGAGTCGCACACCAGTGAACAGGCAGCACGCATGGTCAGTATGGATGCCGCCGGAAAGAATGCTGAGGAGATGATTGAGGAGTTAACACGGATGTATAACCGTAAACGTCAGGCGGTAATCACTCAAGAACTCAGCGAGATTGTCGGCAGCACAAATATTTTGAATAAAGGTGGGCGCCATGACAGTTAAGAATACAGGTAAAATTACACAGATCATCGGGGCGGTGATTGATATTCGTTTTGAACGCGAATTGCCGGCTTTATATAACGCGATTAAAGTACCATTTGGTGAGGAGACGATCGTGCTCGAAGTGATGCAACATCTTGGTGACCACACGGTACGGTGTATTTCTATGCACCCCACTGACGGCTTGAAGCGGGGCATGACAGCGGTGGATACTAGGGGGCCTATTACCGTACCCGTGGGAGAAGAGGTGTTGGGCCGGATGGTTAATCTCCTCGGCAAGCCCATTGATAATAAGCCGGAGATCGAAAGTGAAGAGCACTGGCCTATTCACCGTGAACCGCCCCGTCTGACTGAGCAGATCGCGCAACCGGAGATCCTAGAGACCGGGATCAAAGCCATTGACCTGCTGTGCCCTTTCTCCAAAGGGGGTAAGATCGGTCTCTTTGGCGGGGCCGGAGTAGGAAAAACCGTCCTGATCATGGAGTTGATCAACAGTATCGCCAAAGAACACGGTGGTTATTCGGTCTTTGTCGGTGTGGGCGAGCGCACCCGGGAGGGTAATGACCTCTATTACGACATGAAGAACTCGGGCGTACTGGAGAATACAGCCCTAATCTTTGGCCAAATGAATGAGCCGCCGGGCGTTCGTATGCGGGTGGCCCTCAGCGGGCTGACCATGGCCGAGTATTTCCGCGATGTAAAGCAGCAAGACGTCCTGCTCTTTATTGATAATATCTTCCGGTTTGTCCAGGCGGGATCGGAAGTATCAGCTTTACTGGGACGCACACCCAGCGCAGTGGGTTATCAGCCGACGTTGGCCACGGAGATCGGCGCCTTGCAGGAGCGGATTACCTCCACCAGGTCCGGGTCGATCACTTCGGTGCAGGCCATTTATGTACCGGCCGACGACTTCACGGATCCGTCCACCGCCACTACCTTTGCGCATTTAGACGCGGTAACTGTTTTGTCCCGCGCCATTGTTGAGCAGGGCATCTATCCGGCGGTTGACCCCTTGAGCTCTTCCTCCCGGATCTTGGAAGCAAGCATTGTCGGAGCAGAGCATTACCATGTTTCCCAGGCGGTCCGGAGTATTCTGCAGCGTTATAAAGACCTTCAGGACATTGTGGCAATATTGGGGATGGACGAGTTGTCTGAGGACGACAAGCTAATCGTCAGTAGAGCCCGGAAGGTTCAGCGCTTTTTGTCGCAGCCGTTCTATGTGGCGGAGAAGTTCACCACGATCCCCGGCCGTTACGTTACGGTGGGAGAAACGATCCGCGGCTTCAGGGAGATTATTGAGGGAGTCCATGATGAGATCCCAGAGGGCTATTTCCTCAATGTCGGAACCATCGATGAAGTAGTGGAAAAATACAAGAACGCACAGGGTGGTTAAGATGGCAAGTGAGCAGACGGGGTTGGTTAAAAAGCAAAAGATCGATCTTCGGATCACCACGCCGCGCGGTGTTAAATTCGTTGAAGAGGCCGATCTGATCATTATGCGCTGCATCGATGGGGACTTAGGCGTCATGCCCGGTCATGCCCTGATCACTACAGTGCTGGGTGATGGTATCTTTCGGATTTACAATGATGGAGTCGAGAGGAAACTGGCGGTCTTCGGCGGGATCGCCGAGATCGGCGACAATACGGTGAATATCTTCAGCACCATCGCGCAACGTCCGGAAGAGATCGACCGTGAACGGGCGGAAATGGACCGTCGCGAAGCAGAAGCGACCCTCTTAGAAGAGTCGGAAGAACATCAGATCCGCAAGTTACAAGTCTTGCTACGGCACTCTTTGATCCGGATTGAAGTCAGTTCCCACCTGGAAGAAGCGGAATATTTTAAATATGAAGGCGAAGAGGAAGACGAAGAATCGTAAAGCGCCTGTGCTTACAGGAGCTTTCAAAGGTGTAGCCGGGAAAGGCGCTATATTTTAGCGCTCCTGTTGTGCGCCTTTTCCATCGGGTTGGTATGCAGACCAAAGTTCTATGTTGAACTTTGGTCTGTTTCTATTTTTATGGTGAATGGAGAAACAAATCAGGCAAAATGGCGATAACCAGGGTAGCGTAGAATGAGGAAAATTACTGACTATGATTAGATTATTCTTGATCTTTGCTTTTAATCAAATAAGACCCCTTACTTTCTGTTATAATAAGAGCAACATTCATTAAGAAAGGAAGGAAAACATGGCCTTTAATAGAGTAAAAGCAGAACATTTAAAGACACTGGAGCAATATGTGCCGATTGTCGCCCGTGTGCATGGGGGAAGTCACCCGGAATTTCATGAGGTCCATAAATTATTTGAGGCGATCAACAAAAAGATTAAAGAAGCCGGAAGCGAAAGACCGGAATTAGACAGTGAATTCGAAGAACTGCGGAAGGTTACAGAGAATTATGCCGTACCCGCTGATGTCTGTGAAAGTTATGAAGCGGTCTACAAGATGCTGGCTGAATTGGATGAGGCGTATCGGGCGTAAAGGAGTGTCTGAGGAGAGAGGAAAGGCGGTGGCAGTATGCAACGGTATCTGTTAAGGAATAAAAATAAGATTGCGCTAATTAGTGGCGTTTTGATTGTAACCGGTTTTATTGGCAAGTGGTTCACGGGTAATCTGGTCTTTTTTAAGGGGGCATTAATCGTCGCCTCGCTCTTCGGGGTCGCGCCGATTGCGATTCAAGCCTATCAAGCCTTAAAAGTAAAAGTAGTCAGTATTGATGTCTTGGTTACAATTGCCGTTGTTGGCGCGTTTTTCATCCGGAACTACGAAGAAGCGGCTATTGTCACTTTCCTCTTCCTCTTCGGTGCTTTTTTAGAGCAACGGACCTTAGATAAAACCCGTTCCGCCATTAAGGAATTGACCGAGATGGCGCCGGAAAGCGCCCTCAAACAAAGGGAAGACGGGGAGTTTGAAGAGGTTGAAGTGGACGAGGTTGAGGTCGGCGATGTTTTACTGGTGAAGACAGGGGCTAAAATCCCTGTTGACGGTCGCGTGCTCTCCGGGGAAGGCAGTGTGAATGAAGCAAGCATTACCGGTGAATCCATTCCCGTGGCAAAAGAAAAGGGGTCAAAGGTTTATGCCGGGACCATCTTGGATAATGGGACCATCCAAATCGTCGCCGACCGGGTCGGGGAAGATACCACCTTTGGTCGGATCATTGAACTGGTGGAGGAAGCACAGGACTCCAAATCCGAAGCCGAGCGCTTCATCGACCGTTTCTCGAAATACTACACCCCGGCTGTTCTCGGCATCTCCTTGCTCGTCTGGATACTTTCGCGCCATTTGGAACTGGCCATTACCATTCTGGTGCTCGGTTGTCCCGGCGCTTTAGTTATTGGTGTCCCCGTCTCAAACGTGGCCGGAATCGGAAACGGCGCGAAAAATGGTGTCCTCCTCAAAGGCAGTGAAGTAATTAGTGATTTTAGTCGCGTGGATACAATGGTCTTTGATAAAACCGGGACCCTCACGGTCGGTAGTCCGGCGGTGGCCGAAACCGCATATTATGCAGATGATATTGAAGAAGTCTTGGGTTACCTGGCCAGTGTGGAACGGGAATCCGACCATCCGCTGGCCAAAGCGGTCTTAGAAGAGATTGGCGAAACAAAATTCTCCACCGTGGAAGAGACCGAAGTGATAAAAGGGGGCGGTATTGTGGCCAGGGTCAATGGACATCGCCTCGCTGTTGGTAATGTCGCCTTAATGGAACGGGAAAAGGTGGAACTTAATGAGAAAGCCAGGGCAGATGTGGCCCGGTTCGAGCAGAGCGGTAATTCGTTGGTTTTAACAGCTGTTGATGGCGAGCTGAAAGTATTGATGGGTGTGCGCGACCAGATTCGTCCAGGAGTGAAGGAAGATCTACAAAAGCTGAAGAAATTAGGGGTAAAGAATCTGGTGATGCTCTCCGGTGACAACCAAGGCACGGTTGATGTGGTCAGTCGGGAGCTGGGCTTGACCGAAGCTCATGGTAACATGTTGCCGGAAGATAAAGCAGCCTATATTAAGCAGCTGATCGAGGAAGAAGGCCAGATTGTCGCCTTTGTTGGCGACGGTGTCAATGACAGTCCTTCCCTGGCCTTCGCCAACATAGGGATCGCCATGGGTGGCGGGACCGACGTGGCGATCGAAACCTCCGATGTGGTCTTGATGAACTCCGATTTTAGCCGTCTCCCCCACGCGCTGGGCTTAACAAAAGCAACAGCACGTAATATGAAACAGAACATCTTTATTGCCGTTGGTGTTGTCCTCGTCTTACTGGCCGGCCTCTTGTTTAGTGACTGGGTGAATATGTCCATCGGCATGTTAGTGCACGAAGGCAGTATTTTAGCTGTAATCTTAAACGGTATGCGCCTTTTGGGGTATAAATTAAGATAACAAATTCACCGTAGAGGTTGGGGGTAAACGGTGGAAAAAACATGGTTACAATAAAAAGAGCCGACAAAGATGGCCAAGGGAATAAAAGAATAAAGGAGAGATCCAAAGTGAAAAAAGCCACAATTCAATTGGAAAGCTTAACTTGCCCTTCCTGTCTGCAGAAGATTGAAAGCGCTGTTAAATCTTTGGATGGGGTTGAGCAAGAAAGCGTCAACGTCTTGTTTAACGCGAGCAAAGTAAAGCTGAACTTTGATGAGGAGAAATTATCAATCGATCAAATCGAAGATGCCATCACCGCCTTGGGGTATGAAGTCAAGAAAACGCAAGTAAGATAAGAAAAGCCGAGCGACTGAACAATATAAATTGATTTACTTATATGAACCGCTGCCCTTCAAGTAGATAGGGAGCGGTTCGTGATCTTGATCACCTTATTCCCTTTTGCAGTGCAGCACCGGCAGTATCTTTTTTTCTTTTCCGTCGAGAACGAGCGGAATTCAGCGAAGATTAAACGGACTCAAGCAAGGGCGTGATTCAGTTTCCCCTCGACAAGCCGGTTGGCCACAAATTAATCGCGGACGTTGTACACTGGCGTGTGGAACAGCTAAGACACGAGGCGTTTAAGCGGGAGCGGAAGAGAGAACTAACGTCTAAACCTCTAAATTATGGTTTAGGAATTTTAAAAGACGAAATTTAGGCGAAATATAGGCTGGCTGCAAAAAATAGGAAAACTTGACTTAAACAGCCAATATGATGATATAATATATGGCTATAAATAATGTTAGACTCCGAATTCCATTAAGAAGCGGGGGAACCGATTTTAGGGGTGAATCCTGGTATTCAGGTAGGGAAACTTGGAGGCCCGAACCCGACAGCTAACCTCGTAGGAGTGGTCCAAGCGTAGTGCTTTAGTCGTCCAGACTGGCCTGCGCTTTTTTGCGTGGGCAAAACCTCTAATCCTGGGGGATTATGGGAGAGCTAGGCTTAATTGGGAACCGCAGTTTCTTAATGGGGTGATATCATGCAAAAATCGTGGCAACAGATTCGTGGTGATATGATTGGCGGCGTCACTGCAGCAGTGGTTGCTCTTCCCCTCAGCCTCGCCTTCGGGATTGCCAGCGGCGCCGGGGCGGTAGCCGGCTTGTATGGCGCGATCTTCGGGGGTCTCGTCGCGGCCGTGTTTGGCGGTTGCGGGGTGCAAATCACCGGGCCGACCGGCGCCATGATCGGGGTTTTAGTAGGCATCGTCAGCCAGTATGGGGTTGGTGGTCTGTTCCTGGCTGGCGTTCTGGCCGGTTTGATGCAGGTACTCTTTGGTTTACTGCGGTTGGGTGGGTTCGTTAAATATCTGCCCCAGCCCGTCATCGCCGGTTTCACGAATGGGGTTGCGATTCTGTTTTTCATGACAGCGATGGACGATGCATTGGAGACACTATCGCTCACCATTATTACTGCGGTAGTAATTCTTTTGGCGTTACGCTTCTTTAAACGATTACCCGAATCCCTGTTTGGTCTATTGGCCGGATTGGTTATCAATGAACTGTTCATCCATAGTCCACACGTGGTGGGCGATCTCCCCTTTCATTTCCCCAAACCAGTCCTCGAGCTCATGCCTTTTCCTGAGATCGGCGCTCTGCTCATGTCGGCGTTTACGATTTGTCTGTTGGGCAGCATCTCAGCACTGTTATCCGCAGAGGTTACCGATGAAATGCTTGGTGTTCGGCACGACAGCAATCGGGAGCTGATCGGCCAGGGCCTGGGGAATCTGGTCTCTTCTTTCATCGGCGGCCTGCCTGTATCGGGGGCCGTCGCCCGCTCTGGAGTGAATGTTCACAGTGGGGGCGCACGCGGCTCTCCAGTATCCTCCATGCCATTTTTTTGTTACTGATGGTCCTGGTTTTTCGTCCGGTGGTCAAGCGTATTCCTTTAGCCTCATTGGCCGCGATTCTCATGATTACCTCCGTCCGTACCGCTGCTTGGAAAAGTCTGAAACTAATCCCCCGCGCGCGGTGGAGTTATGGCTTGATTATGACAGTTACAACCATTCTAACCGTGATGACGGATCTGACCATTGCTGTAGTGGTTGGTGTTGTGCTCGCCGGTATTGGGGTGCTGGTTGAATTGGCCTTTTCACCCCGGGGGAATGTAGTCCGCCTGCAAAGGGCCAAGGCTGCGGTCTTCTCTCTCCCTCCGGAGCTTCAAGTAATCGCCTTTCAGGGGCCTCTGTTTTTTGTTGGGGTCGAGAAGATGCAACAGCAGATCAGGGCGGTAGCGAAAAAATCCATCTTAGTTTTGGATTTTTCAGCGGTGACCATGATCGATGAGACAGGTGCGTTGGCTCTGGTAGATCTGGTCCAACGTTTGCAGAGGGAAGGCAAGAGCATCTATATTGGCGGACTCCAGCAGGGGTCCATGCGGATGTTGCTTCGAATGGGTGTGGTTGCCAGTCTGGGCCGGTCGCGCCTGTGTAAGTACCTGGAGACCGCAGTGCGCAAGGCATCAAAGGAGCTGTCCCACGAGGGTAGAGATGGGTATTTGAGCCCGAGTGAATTAAAATCCGTGGATGGAAGAGAAGAGGGCTCATTTGATTTTTACGCGTACGGGGAGAATGCGTAAAGGGTGGTTGAGATACCCGAAACAGCACTGATGAAAAATTTGCTGACAACCGTAGAACTGGTTATGGAAAGCCACAATGTGTCGCGGGTGAACCGCGTTTATCTATCTGTTGGCCAGCTTTCAAATGCCACTACCGGAGGCGCTGGCATTTGCTTTTAAAGCCATGACCCAGGAGGGATGTTTGAAGGGAGCAGAGCTCAAGAATCTGTCCGGGGATGAACTGGCAGTTAAAGCGCTGAATGTATTCCCGCCATTTTTACCGATTCCGGTCATGCTCAAATACTTGGAATCCGACTCCGGCAGTGAGGTAGTGTTTATTGGGATACAGCCGAAGTGTACGGAGCAAGGCTTCTCGATGTGCGAGGAAGTAAAGACGGGAACGGAGCGGCTGGTTCAAGAGTTTTATGCCGCTTTGATCCGGGAGGCATTGGAGTGGGTAAAAAAGTCCGTAGTTAACCTGGCTGCTAAATTGGGAGGTGGAGATGATGAATTATCGAGTGATCGAAATAAATGGGAAGAAATATATTGAATATGCTTCGGTCGAGACACCGATCCGTAAAGAGGAAAACGCAATTGACCTAATTTCAGCTTGTTTTGAATACGACACCAACTTCTTGCTGATTCAGGCGCAGGCCTTAGTGGATGATTTTTTTAAGCTACGAACCGGTCTGGCTGGAAGCGTATTGCAAAAGTTCATTAATTACAATATAAAAGTGGCGGTTGTGATGACGGATCAGCAAGAGGTTAAAGGAAAATTCAAAGAGTTTATAACTGAAACCAATAAGGGAAACAGCTTTAGGGTATTTAGTAGTAAAGAGGAGGCGGAAAACTGGTTCATGAATACATCCCTGAGCAGTTAAAGCTTGTAGAATTGATTTTATCGCACAAAACGTCTAACGGGACCTTTTAAATCGTATATAAAGTAAGGGTATTATAAAACACCCCGCTTGCCTTTTAAATAGCAAGTGGGGTGCTGTGCTAAACTACCACCCTCTAGTTGGGTTCTACCGCTCCGGTGTCTTTTGCTCAGCTAAATGATCCGGAATATATTTGCCCGTTTTTTTCTTTTGCCGGACACATTCGGTGAGCAAATATCCGATCTGGCCATTAAGCGAGCGGAAATCTTCCTCAGCCCAGGCAGCAAGCTCCTCATATAGCTTTTGTGAGAGACGAAGTGGAATTTGCTTTTTCGGATTAGCCAATTTTAGTAAATACTGCCGCTATTGACGACTGGCTGGATATCTTTGTTACCGCAAAGGATAACAAGTAAATTAGATACCATAGCGGCCTTACGCTCCTCATCAAGTTTGACTACATCATTTTCGTTAAGTTTTGCCAAAGCCATCTCGACCATACTTACGGCGCCGTCGACGATCATCCTTCTAGCGTCAATAATGGCGCTGGCTTGCTGCCTTTGGAGCATGACAGCGGCAATTTCCGGAGCGTAAGCCAGATAGGTAATGCGTGCTTCGAGAATTTCGAGACCAGCATCTTCCACTTTATCTTGAATTTCTTTGCGAATACGTTCGGCCACGATCCTGCTGGAACCACGGAGACTGCCTTCGTCAGGCTCGCCGTCACCGGTGGTGTCAATGCCTGGGGGCACATCATACGGGTAGATGCGGACAATATCGCGGACGGCGTTATCGCATTGCAGCGAGAGGTATTCTTTATAATTATCCACATTGAACACAGCCTTGGCGGTGTCAACAACTCGCCACCTGACGAGTACGGCGGCGATCGTCTATGGCCGGGTCGGGTTGAACGAAGACGCCGAAGTGTATGAGAAAATTGCTGAGGAAGTTTGCACCGCGATGACAGAGGCCTTACAAGCTGTATCCGTCGAGAACCAGCAGAATCCAGGAAGATTAAATGGAATTGCTGAGGAGGCGTTGTGATGTGGAAATACCCAAAAAGAGAAAGATAGACACTTATATCTAATTATCGCAATATACCGATTGACAAACAAAAGAACTACGTTTATAATATATACCCATAGGGGTATTTTTCACAAATTTTAGCGGGAGGAAGCATTTGAAGTGCATAATCTAAAAGAAAAGACCCGTAAATGGTCGTGGATAGTTTTGCTCTTCTTTCTTATTACCGGGTTATTTTATCCGGCAGTCGGATTGGTGGCCATTCTGTGTATGCTGGCGCCGCTGGTAGTGGCGATCTTTAGAGGAAGAAGATGGTGTGCTTTTTATTGTCCAAGGGGCGGCTTTCTTGAGCAATTAGTCTCAAGATTCAGTTTGAGGCAGAAATATCCCGCCCTTTTCAAAACTGTCTGGTTTAAGTGGCTGATCGTTGTCGGCCTGCTGTCGGGATTTGCGATCCAGCTAATGATGGCTGAAAACACCTTGGTTGCCATGGGCGCAGTATTTGTAAGGATGGTTCTCATCACCACGTTGGCAGCCTTTGGTTTGGGAATAACGTTCATTCCTCGAACGTGGTGCGGTATTTGTCCGATGGGAACATTAGCCGCTTATATTGGCAGGGCTTGCGCCCGTCTGCGCAGGGATGCTTAGTCCTTTTGTGGTTGTTCTTTTTGGTAGATCAAATAAGAATAGACTATGGTCACCAGGGAACTGCCTAGTAGTAAGATTATAAGCAGCCAAAACCGTGGTTTGCCCGGTAAAAAGATGCTTAGCATCACGAGGAGACCGGAACCTAAAAAGAGTTTTCCTCCCAGGCGATGAGTTTTACGCCAAACTTGTTCACTGGCTAAGGTCCAAGGGGTTTTAATTCCGAATAAATAATTATGCCTGATCTGTGGGAAAAAGTTTCCGATGAGGGCAAAGAGGATTCCCACGCCGAGGGTGACCGCCCGGCCGATATCAATAGGATAGCCTAAGTTAAAGGCGAGACTTAATAAATGCATGCCCGTTAAGAATAAGATGATTCCTAGGCGGAAGAGGCGATAACCTTTGATAAATTTGGTATAGTTCTCCCGGCGCGGGTCAACAACAGGTGAGAATAGGATCAAAAGGTAGGTGACTAATCCGATCGCCGGAAGCAGAAAGGCGCCGACCAGGCGTGAGCTGTAACCATCAACTTCTCCATCGGCGTTCCAGTGTGTCGCCATTTTTTCCGGCAGGGATGGATAGACCAGTAAGGTGAGGATGATTGCGCCGATTATAACTAGTAATACATACCAGTCCTTCTTAAGTTCTGTTTTGATTTCATATTTTGCCATTGTGGATTCCTCCTTTTTAAGTCTTTTCCCTAAAAATACTGATTAATTCTTATCCACAAAATCTAAGATCCATCCGATGGCCTCTTGGAGAACGGTGGTGTTTAGGGAATAGCGGATGAATTGCCCGTCTCGTTCCTTATCTACGAGATTGGCCTGGTTCAGAATATTAAGGTGATGGGTAATGCTGGGTTTGGTGATTTGAAAGCGGTTGGCAATTTCTCCGGCGGTCAAGTCACCGCTTTTCAAGATCTCCAGTATCTGCCTTCTGGTCTTATCGGACAGCGCGAAAAAGAGATCATTCATTTTTACGACCAAACTTATGCCTCCCTCATGGTTGGGTTGGTTCTCGCGATTATATTATTAAGATTATTCTTAGGATTATTTTGAATGCATAAGAGTTAGACCAGTAATTAGATATTTAGATAAGCATCTAAATAAATTATGAACATATTTTGAGTTTCTGTCAACCCATTTTCATCATCCAGACAGACAGAGGACGCCGGGAATATGTGAATATCGCTTTGGGTCGCCATTTATAAATCTGCAACGGCGGCGCTATATAATCTGTTTATGCATTATAATAAGGAGGAAGCGTTAAGGCAATTTTAGTCTTGATCATCCTACCCAAGACTTGAAAATACAATTTCTTGAGCTGATTTTAAAATCTTCCGCTGCAATCATCCTGATTAGTACTTTAGAAATCCTGAAGCTCTTTAGAATATTTAAGGCTACCGGTGCTTCTGAATTTACGCGTACAACCAATTCAGTTTCTTTGTGAAGACGTTGCAAGGTTAAGAATAGAGTTTTATAAATTTTTTCTGCTTTTTTCTTGTCGTGTAAGATATAACCCCAAACATGTGGGGATAGATTAGTTGAGTATGCCAAAAAACCGTTTATCAAATTATCTGTAACAAAAAACAAGATATTAGCGGGATCAAATTTTAGCATCCATCTAATATCCACGGCTAAAGAAAAGCCATCTTCGTTATCTTCCATCTTTGTACAAAAATGATTCAAGAGTTTCTCATCAACCTCATACCCATTGATGATTCTTTCACAACTATCTAAAGAAAACTTAGAAGCATAAATAGGCGAAAACCCATAAGTAACTGATCCCGGAATGAAACCGTTTTTAAAATATAAATTGAGGGCCGGATAATTATCGGGCAACACTTCTAAGCCGATCACATCTATCTTCTGATCATTTAATTTGGATATCAACTCCCTAAGGATCAATTGCCCAATTCCCTTTTTCCGAAACTGTTCCAGTACTGCAAAGGGTCCGATGTAAGCGCGGCTGCCCATTATATGTGAAAACCCAAATCCTACGGGAATGCCATTCAAATAAGCTATAACATTACCACGGGGATTATTCCACAAAAGCGCTTTAATGTTATGCTCTGATCTGGGCATGTTTCGCTTAAATGCTTTTAAATCCAGATCACAAATATCCTTTATATCACTTTCGGTGATTTCTTTTAAAACAATACATTCTTCCTTCATAACCTAACCTCATTCTTCTGTCCCTTCTAGGACAAATTTTCAAAGCCAAATCTATTTTAATTTAAAACTTTCTCGCATGATCTCACAACCTAAATTGATGACACTAATTATAATAAATATGGATAATTTAACAATTTCAGTATATCCTTTTTTCAAAATTTGTAAATACCTTCCTTTAAAATATTGAGCGTGAAGCGGTGACCGTCTACTCACAACCCGAAAGTTAGTTTTTTATAGCCATGAGAGGAACCATCTTAATCTATCTTTATTTCCCGTTCCTGTTCATTCCGGCTGTCCACCAAGGAAGAGGAAATGTATAGGACTGGGAGAAGTAATAAATATTTTCAGCAGATGATAGGGAAGGCTGGTTGATAGGTACTTTTTGAAAGGCGCATCACTCATAGGATAGGTTGGGCGGTAAGAAGAACAGTATATTACAGGCAGTATATTATGAAGGGGTGGTTTCATGTATGATATTTTGATTGTTGGCGGAGGTCCGGCCGGATATTCGGCAGCCATTAACGGACGGCGCAGGAATAAACGGGTGGCGCTGGTCTCCAAGGAACCGGTGAGTAGCAGGCTGCGCCAGGCCCACCGGGTGGATAATTATTTGGGTTTGGCGGAGATCTCCGGAGCGGAGATGGCGGAGAAGTTTCGCCAGCATGCGGTGAGAGAAGGCGTAGAGATTAAGGAGGATGAGATCCTCAATCTCTGGCAGGAGGAAGAGGTCTTTTATGGTTTAGGTAAAAACGAACAGTACAAAGCAAGATCCGTGATTCTGGCGATCGGAATTCCGCAAAAAGCCACCATTGAGGGAGAAGCGGATTTTGTGGGTAGAGGGGTCAGCTACTGTGCAACTTGTGACGGAATGTTTTTCCGCGGGCAAAAGGTGGTCTTTGTCTCTCAACTGCCCGAGGGGGAAAAAGAAGCCAATTTCCTGGCGGACCTCTGCGAAAAAGTATTTTATCTGCCTCAATATAAGGGGGACTATGATCTGGACCCACGAATTGAGGTAATTTCCGGCAAGCCAAAGAAGATCTATGGAACAGAGCGTGTGACCGCCTTCGTTACCTCGGAGCGGGAATACGAGGTAGGAGGAGTCTTTATTGAACGGGCCGGAATACCCTTGGATCGACTTTATCCCGGCTTGGAGATGCAAGGGGAGGCGATCAAAGTTACCCGGGAGATGGCCACTAATGTGCCGGGGATCTTTGCCGCCGGGGACTGTACGGGCAGACCTTGGCAGATTGCCAAAGCCGCCGGTGAGGGTCAGGTGGCGGCTTTATCGGCAGTGGACTTTTTAGCCGGTAATAAATAAAACTTGCGCTAAAAAAGCTTTATCTTTCATTATTTGGTGGAAATACTGTAGTAATATCTTTATTTTTCCGACAGTTTATGCGAACGGAGTGCGGCTGTATTTTACCGGGGGGCTATGAAAAGTACCAGCTAAAAACCAATTTGACCGAAAATTACCGCTTGTCCGTGTTCTTTTGTAATGATACGATATATTCGCCTAATTGTATAATTGGATTGGAAAAGGGAGGCCAAGCAGGCGATGACGAGCGGATTGCAACAACATGAATCAAAGGAACCAGTTGTTCCTGAGCCCTCTTGGTTGGAAGATATGGTATTTTATCAGATTTTTCCGGAGCGCTTTTTTAATGGCGATCCGACTAATGATCCTGTGCCAATCAGCGCTTGGGGAGAAAAACCGGAACTTTTCAACTTTTTTGGCGGAGATTTGGCCGGTATTATCAGAAAAATCCCTTATTTGCAGGATTTAGGGGTCAATGGCCTTTATTTAAACCCGATCTTCGACGCTCCTTCAAATCATAAATACGATACCAGAGATTATTTACGGATCTCACCCGAGTTTGGAGACCTCCGTACCTACCACCGGTTGATTGAGGAGTTGCACCGAGCGGGGATCCGGCTGATCCTGGATGGCGTCTTTAATCATACGGGTGATGAGTTTTGGGCCTTTCGTGATCTATTGGCCAGAGGCAAAGATTCTCCATATCACAAGTGGTATCATTGCCGGCAGTACCCGGTCAGACAGGAGCCCGCTCCTAACTATGAATGCTGGTGGGGCATTAAGACTCTGCCTAAATTGAATTATTCCTCACCTGATCTTGTTCGTTACATCCTGCAGGTGGTGGAGTATTGGACAAGAACGGGCATTGACGGGTGGCGGCTGGATGTTCCTAATGAGGTCACCCGGGAGTTTTGGCCGGTCTTCCGACGTTTGGTTAAGTCGATCAATCCTGATGCTTACATTGTCGGTGAGATCTGGGAGGATGCCAGTTCCTGGCTGAAAGGTGATATGTTTGACGCGGTAATGAATTATTGCCTCCGTGACTTGATCGTTTCTTTCTTTGTCACAGAGGAGATGGACGCCGCCGCCTTTGATCGAGGCTTAAGTCATTTACAGGCCAGACACTCGGAGAAAGTGACCAGGAGTATGTTTAATCTGTTGGGAAGCCACGATACTCCGCGCTTTCTTACCCTTTGTAAAGGGCAAAAGGAGCGGGTGTTGCTGTCATTATTGTTTTTACTGACTTATCCCGGCGTTCCTGTAATCTACTATGGCGATGAGATCGGGATGACTGGAGAGAAGGATCCTGATTGCCGGAAGACCATGATCTGGGATGATAATTTGTGGGATCAGGAGATTTTTCATGCAACCAAGACTCTCATCCGCTTGCGAAAGCATAAAGAAGCCCTGAAAAAGGGAGAGTTCCGCACAGCTGTGGCCGGTAACAACGGAGTTTATGGGTATTGGCGAATCCACGAAAGCAACAGGTTGCTGGTTTTATTGAACAGAACAAACAAACTACGCCACGCGCATCTGCCGCTTTCTCCGGAGATGAGAGGTAAATGGCGGAGGATCTACCCTCTGGCTGGGCAGGAGCGCTCCTGGGACGGATTTCTCGATCTTCATCTTCCTCCTTGGTATGGAGGAATATGGGAGCAAC
>DUOH01000013.1 GCA_012838955.1 Bacillota bacterium
CTTCTTGTTTACGCATTAATTCACCAAGATATTTGAAGCCCACAGGGGTTTCAACAGTGGCGAAACCCAGCTCGGCAGCGAGAGCATCCAGGAGATGAGTGGTCGCCACTGATCTACCAACTACACCTTTTAACCCCTTATTTTTAGCCAGATGGTAGAGGACCAAGGGTAAGATTTGATTGGGGGTTAAGTAAACCCCTTCATCATCTACAAAGCCAAAGCGGTCCGCATCCCCATCAGTAGCTAAGCCGATCCGGTTTCTTCTCTCTTGTACCCAAGTTATTAGATCGATCAAGAATTCCCTTTGCGGATCAGGCATTTCCCCTCCAAACAGGGGATCTCTCCGGTTGTGGAAGACCTTAACCTGCCTACCTAAGAGCGCGTCCAGAATACCCCGTCCCGTACCGTACATGGGATCATAGCCCACTTCCAGACCACTCTCTATAATCGCGCGTACATCCACTAATTTCTGGATTTCCTCCAAGTAAGAGGGGATGGGGTCTATGGTCTGGCCACTTTGCAACCTTTCTTTTACTGAGGAGGCCTCCGCTGGGATGAAGGCCTCTATAGCGGAGGTAATATCCGGAGTGGCTGGTCCGGCGTATTCCGGAATAAATTTAATGCCATTGTAGGCCGGGGGATTATGACTGGCGGTAAACATCACCGCGCCAAAGGCTTTATACTTCTTTACAGAGTATGCCACCACCGGAGTAGGCAAATCTCTGTCAAAAGTATATGTTTTGATCCCTGCAGCTTGCAATAACTCACTGGCTTTGGCGGCAAAGAAATCCGAGAAGAAACGGGCATCGTAACCCACGACGACACCGCGGTCAGCACCACCCCGGTCTATAGTATAAGCCGCAATCGCCTCAACCACTCTGCTTACATTAGCCAGATTAAAACGGTCATACATCAAATCCCGCCAGCCATCAGTTCCGAATTTTATGCTACTCATACCAAACTCTCCTTTATATCTCAGTTGCTTTATCTTTATATTATAAATTTACCTTTAGAAGTAAATCTCATGCTAAAACCTTTGCCCTCTGCTGACCATTGGATAATCCCAAAACAGTTTATTATGAGCGCCAAAAAGAAAATACCTTTAAAAGAGAGCAGGGGAAGAAGAAAAGAGCCAAGCAGAGGGCCGATGGTTCCTCTCAATCCCAAAAAAGTTATATGTACAGCCATATATGAACTAATTTCTCTTTCTTTAGCATAATGAATAACGTTATTCAGAACGACCAAATCATGGCCGGCGTTTATTATTCCTTGCAACAGAGCGGCTATTAATAAAGGCCAAGGACTCTTCGCCCATAAGTAAATTAAGTGCAACCCCAGATTAAGCGCGAAGATTCTCTCTGTCACGTAAGGGGCTGAGTACCTGTCGATGAAGCGTCCAAGAAAAAAATAAGAAACCACCGCCGTCAAAGATGTCAGAATCGCCAGGGTGGAGACAAAACCATCACTAATCTTTAGCACATCAACTTGGAATAAGACATAGACCGGGGCGGACATCAGGTTGGCCAAGCCCACACTGAAAAGAGATAGGTTATACCGGCGATATTCCCGATCCGCGCGTAGAATATCTAAAGATGAGGGTTTATTTAATTCTTTCTCCAGAGGCGATTCGTCCGTAATCTTCTTTATTCGCGCAAAACTAAGTGAGGACAATACCCCAAAGACGGCAAACAAGGCAAAAACCTTGTGTACCCCCCAGACCGGAAGCAAGAACCCAGCAAGAAAGGTGGAGATCATCTGCATAGCTGATGATCCCACTCTTACCCAACCCATCAGCCTCCCGCGGCTTTCCACAGGATAGGCCAGTCGCATTGCTTTACCGTAAACAGTGGCGCTGACCGCTGAAAAGAGATAGTGTAAACAAAAAACAAACACATACCAGTTTGAACTTTTTCTCCATACTAAACTGGTTAATAGTAGTCTGGCAATACCATCAAAAAGCATTACAGTCTGAAAGGGATTTCTTTTCCCAAAAAGCGCAGCCCATAAAGGGGATAACATCATCCAAATGGAGGGCAAGGCTGCTAAGAAAGAAACCTGAAAAGGAGTAGCCCCTAGTCTTCTAGCTTGTACCAAGACAAATGGGCCGATTACACCAAAAAAAAGGCCGTAAAGCACCCCACTTTGTAAATCATAACAGAAATTTTTCTCAATTTTTTGCGAATAGAATGCCTTCTTGATGTGAAAGAACAGCTTGTCTCCCTCTTTTCATCATCGTATTTCTTACTGTTCCACCGATAATTAACTGAGTGACGACCAGCTTATATTTTAATAATTTCTTTGTTTATAGCTTGATTTTCCTCGATGATTCGTCTCTCCCCTTCATCAGCCAAGTAAATCACCTGTGCTCCCGCTAATAATTCGTTGATAATCAAGAATAATTCTACTTTCTCTGCTGATTCTTCCAGGTCCAATCCCCCAACTACATTATTGATGATGTATGGAAACCGAACTACCGGCGCATGCAGTCTTGCTAAGAGCATGCGTAGAATCAAAAGAAACACTCTTTTCTGTCGAGGGCTTATTAATTCCAGATCACACCAGGCATTCTCGTACAAAACCTTAAACTTATATTTCCCATCGATGAACTCCGGAGCAAACTCTCTGATCTTTCCTCCGGTAACTCTTTTTATAATTTCGCTTCCTTCTACATAGAACCTATGTAGGGGATCCTTCACTAGTTCGTCCCGCTCTTTCGCCGAGGCTGCCATGGTCTCCGCTTTTTCTCCACTTTCTAAAGATTGATGCAGTTGATCAATTTTTTTCCTCATAATCCGGATTGCTTCTATTGGCTCATAATCACCGGATAAAAAATCAATCTCCTGCTTCATTCTTTGCGCTTCTTCTCTCACGGTGGCTAAAGTATTAACCCGCTTTTTTAAATCCTTCAAATCAGTGGAGCCGGCTTTTACGAGAAGTTCATCGAGTCTCCGCCGGGTTTCTTTTTCTTCGTTCCTTAACTGCTCAAGTTCTTCCTCCTTCTTTATCCCTTCTATACTCGCTGGCGACTGCTGCAGCCTAATAAGGTTCTCTTTATTCTCCTCATACTCCTTTTTTTCCTTCAAAAACTGTTCAATGGATCTGCCATGCAAGTCTTCCTCGATCCTGGATCGCATCTCTGATAACTCTTTCAATAGTTTATTCATTTTCTCTTCTGCTTTTTCTTGTTCTTTATCTTTTCGCGATAAGAGACGTTTTTTTCCTCCACCGTAAGAATACTCGGTCTCTAATCCTTTGAGGACTTCATTCTTTTCATCTCTCTCCTTGATGAGTTTCTCAATAAACCGCTGTTTTTCCGGACTGAAGAGCTCTTCAAAGAGGCCTACCTTCGCCTGGAGCTTCTTTTTTTCCTGTTCCAGAGTTGTCTGCATTTTTATTGCTGCCCGTACCTGTTCTTCCACATATTTCCTTTCAAGGGCAAGCGCGGTTAATTGTTGAGATAAGACTTCAATCTGATTTTTATTATCCGGTGAGATAAACGCTTCATAGTTTTTATAGGCCGCCACCTTCTGTTCGGCCTCTTGATACTCTTCAAGTTTCCCCTCTAGTTTTCTTAAGTGGTTTTGGATCTGATTGATCTCTTCTTGAATTTCTGCTTGGTCTATGGTAACCGGTTCAGAGAAATCAGCCGTTACCGCTGCCTCCAGTTTATAAGAGAGGTTCTCTTTTATTCCATCTTGATAAGCTTTTAGAACTTTCTGTAATTCTTCTCTGATTCCCAGAGAATTTTGGTTTACTTCCATTTCATCCTGGTCTAGTAGGTAGATGGCTTCAAAATCCAAAGGATTTAAGGTGCCAAGTTCAGTACGGAGTAGATTCATTAAAACCGTTGACGATTGGGGTAGTAAGCGTATGCCCGTTTCCTCAAAGATCTCTACGCGCTCTTCGATGAAATCTCTACCAATCAAATATTTCTTTCCATTCTCCGCTTTTAGACGAAGCGCTGCGCTACATTTTTTACGATCATAGATATAATTCCGTAATTCTAGACGTTTATCCGGAGAAATACCAAAAAGGATTAGACTGATCGCTGTTTTTATCGTCTTCAGTTCTGCAGGGTCATGACCAACCAATACTGTAAAGGGAGAAACAATATTAATCTCTTTTTCTGTAAACCCTCCAAAGCCGTTCAAGAGAATCTTTTCGATGAACATGTTTTCACCCCGTCCTTCCTTGGCTGTTCTCTTTGGTATTTATTACTTCTTCTTTAAAAAAAGGGGGGTGTTGAATCACTCCCCGCCTTCTTCTGCCTTACCGACTACTCTTGCCAGGGCAACAACTTTATCCTCCTCTCCCAGACGCATGATTGTTACTCCTTGGGTATCCCTTCCCATTGAAGAGATATCACTGACCGCCATTCGGATAATGATCCCGGAAGCGGTGATCACCATAACTTCATGTTCCGGATAAACAACCTTCATTCCCACAATGTCTCCGTTTTTCCCGGTTCCTTTTAGGGTTTTAATCCCTATTCCTCCCCGGGATTGAATCCGATATTGCGTTAACGGAGTGCGTTTACCAAAACCATTCTCTGTGATGACCAATAGCTCTCCATCATTTTTCACCACGTCGACTCCTACCACTTGATCACCGGAGCGTAAGGTTATTCCCTTGACTCCTCTGGCAGTGCGTCCTGTAGGCCGTACTTCTTTTTCAGAAAACCGTATGGACATCCCTTTTTGAGTAACTACAGAAATCTCCCGGACGCCGTCGGTTAGGTGCACCCCGATTAGTTCATCACCTTCGTCAAGGTTCAAGGCAAGTAAGCCGTTTTTCCGATATTGCCTGTATTCCGACAAAACAGTCTTTTTTATTATCCCATTTCTGGTGCACATCAAGAGATATAAGTCCGGGCTGAATTCCTTAACCGGAATGGTGGCTGTAATCCTTTCTTCCTGTTCCAATTGGAGTAAGTTTATAATCGCTACTCCTCGAGCTTGCCGCGAGGCTTCCGGAATATCAAACCCTCTTAGCCTGTACACCCTTCCTCTATTCGTAAAAAACAATACATGGTCATGGGTAGAAGTGATAAACAGATGCTCTACAAAGTCTTCTTCTTTGGTGCTGAGCGCGGTAATTCCTTTTCCTCCGCGCCTTTGGCTTTTATATGTAGTTACCGGGAGTCGCTTAATATAGCCGTAATGTGTCATAGTAACCACAATATCTTCAACGGCGATCAGATCCTCCACGGCCAACTCTCCGTCATCCCCCATGACAATTTGTGTTCTCCGCTCGTCGTTGTACTTTTCTTTTACTTCCAGTAGTTCCTCTTTGACCACCATCATAATTTTATGCTCATCTGATAAAAGGTCTTTATAGTAGGCGATGGTCTTCAAGAGCTCTTTATACTCTTCTTCAATTTTATCCCGCTCTAAACCGGTCAGGCGTCTGAGTCTCATATCCAAGATGGCTTGAGCCTGTCTTTCCGAGAGAGCAAACTTAGTCATTAATCCTTCTTTGGCAATCTCGTCAGTACGCGATCCTCTAATCAAATTGATTACTTCATCAATGTGATCCAAGGCAATGCGGAATCCTTCGAGTATATGAGCTCTTTCCTCTGCTTTTTTTAGATCGAAACGGGTTCTTCTGGTGACAATCTCTTTTTGATGTAATAAGTAATGGCTTAAAATTTCCCGTAAAGTCAGATACTTGGGTTCATTATTCACCAGTACCAACATGATGATCCCAAATGACTCTTGGAGCTGGGTGTGTTTATATAGTAAATTCAATATTACCTGAGGATTGGCGTCTCTCTTTAACTCAATAACGATTCTCATTCCGGAGCGGTCGGATTCGTCTCTTAAATCGGTAATTCCTTCCACTACTTTTTCCCTGACTAAAGCGGCGATCTTCTCGATTAGTTTGGCCTTGTTCACCTGATATGGAAGTTCTGTCACGATAATTTGACTTTTACCCCCGCTCAAAGTCTCTATATGAGTCTTTGACCGAATTTTCACCGTACCTCTGCCGGTCAAATAAGCGTCTCTGATTCCCTCATCGCCTATAATCAGACCACCGGTGGGAAAATCCGGACCTTTCACTACCTTTAGCAGCTTTTCGGTGTCAATATCAGGATCATCAATCAGGAGTACCGCCCCGTCAATTACTTCTCCCAGATTATGGGGGGGAATGTTTGTCGCCATTCCGACGGCGATTCCAGACGAGCCGTTGACTAGCAAGTTTGGGAATCTAGAAGGTAAAACTGTAGGCTCTTGCAGACTTTCATCAAAGTTCGGTCTGAAATCCACTGTTTCTTTCTCGATGTCCCTAAGCATTTCCAAGGCAATCTTTTCTAAACGGACCTCGGTATACCTCATGGCGGCCGGTGGATCACCGTCCACAGAACCGAAGTTTCCATGTCCATCGACCAGGGGCAAACGAATCGAAAAATTCTGCGCTAAACGGACCAAGGTATCATATATAGACGCGTCTCCGTGCGGGTGATACCGACCCATTACATCTCCGACAATTCTGGCGGATTTTTTATAAGGTTTATCAGGAGTTGTTCCTGATTCGTACATCCCATAAAGAATTCGCCGGTGTACAGGTTTCAACCCATCTCGGACATCAGGAAGAGCCCGGCCAACGATTACGCTCATGGCGTAATCCAAATAGGAACGTCTCATTTCTTTTTCTATATCTACGGGTATTATTTTACCATCATTGATTTCGGGCAAAGTTCTCCCTCCAATGGTTTTACTTTAACTTTATATGTGAGGAGTAAAGGCTGGGCAGAAACATTCTACCTTTTTCTCTTTTTTTCAATGCCTTATTCTTCTTTTGTTTTATACACCTGTCCACTCGGGAGTTATAATAGTTAAATATTTACAAGTTGACCGGTATAGTAAGCTGAGACAGGTTTATTTTGAGAGATCTATAATCAATTCAGATATCTAGATTCACTACGTCCTTCCCGTAAGCCATAATAAACTCTTTTCTTGGCTCAACCTTCTCTCCCATTAGCATGGAGAATACTTCATCCGCTGCCACCGCATCTTCCATAGTTACTTTTAGTACGGTTCTGGTCTCCGGATTCATTGTTGTCTCTCCCAGCTGATCGGCGTTCATTTCACCAAGACCTTTGTAACGTTGTACAGTTACGCCCTTTTTACCCACTTCCTCCAGAATACTCTCGAGTTCTTGGTCTGAGTAGCAATAGCGCTCTTGTTTTCCTTTTTTTACCAGATATAGCGGTGGTCTGGCGATATATATGTGTCCCCTCTCAATTAAAGGTGTCATGTATCTATAGAAAAATGTCAATAGTAATGTTCTGATATGCGCGCCGTCAACATCCGCGTCTGTCATGATGATTATTTTATAATACCTTAATTTATCGAAGTTAAAGTCATCACCAATCCCGGTGCCCAAAGCTGTGATCATGGCTTTAATCTCTTCACTGTTCAAGATCCGGTCCAACCTGGCTTTTTCCACATTCAAAATCTTTCCGCGGAGGGGAAGAATAGCTTGGAACCTCCGATCCCTTCCCTGTTTGGCTGACCCTCCGGCCGAATCACCCTCTACTAAGAATAGCTCAGACAATTCAGGTTCTTTAAAAGTGCAATCCGCTAATTTACCAGGGAGGGAAGATACTTCAAGCGCGCTTTTTCTCCTCGTTAATTCCCTGGCTTTACGCGCGGCTTCCCGGGCTCTGGAGGCCATAATAGATTTCTCAATGATCTTCCTGCCGATGCTGGGGTTTTCCTCCAGAAACTCAGAGAGACCTTCGTTGACAGCAGACTCAACCAAGCCTTTCATTTCACTGTTTCCCAGTTTAGTTTTGGTTTGGCCCTCAAATTGGGGAGCCGGTAGTTTAACACTGACTACTGCGGTTAAACCTTCCCGCACATCGTCTCCGGTTAGGCTAGACTCGTTTTCTTTTAGCAAATTGTTTTTTCGCGCATAATCATTTAAAGTTCTGGTTAGCGCAGAACGAAATCCGGATAGATGAGTCCCCCCTTCCTGGGTATTGATGTTGTTCGCAAAAGAAAACACGTTTTCCACATAAGCAGTATTATATTGCAGAGCAACCTCAACTAAATTGCCGTTTATTTCTTTGTTTATATAAATGACATCTTTATGGATGGTATCTTTATTCTTATTCAAGTGTTCAACGAATGATCTGATCCCGCCTTCATAATGAAAACTCTTTTTTTCTTCAGTTTTTTCATCCAAAACTTCGATCCGAATTCCACTATTTAAGAAAGCCAGTTCTCGCAGGCGGTGTAGAAGAACCTCGAAACTAAACTCACAGGTTTCAAAGATCTCCTGATCAGGTTTGAAAGTAATCTTTGTGCCGGATCGATCAGCGTCACCTATCACCTTTAAAGGTTCTTGCGGAACTCCCCTTTTATAAGCCTGAAGATAAGTTTTTCCTTCTCTTCTCACTTCTACCTGTAACCATTCGGATAAAGCATTTACCACCGAAATACCGACACCATGTAATCCACCGGAGACTTTATATCCTCCCCCGCCGAATTTACCCCCAGCATGCAACTTAGTAAGTACTACTTCGACGGCGGATATTTTTTCTTTGGGATGAATATCAACAGGGATGCCCCGCCCATTATCTTCCACCATAACCGCCCCATCCGCGCGGAGCGTCACTTGAATCAAATCGCAGTATCCGGCCATCGCTTCGTCTATACTATTATCAACTACTTCATAAACTAGATGATGTAGTCCTTTCGTACAAGTACTGCCAATATACATACTTGGACGGCGCCGTACAGCCTCTAACCCTTCTAGAATTTGGATCTCCTCAGCGCCATATCTATTCGAAATCATCTTATCTGCAGACAACTAGCATACCTCCTGCTTCTCAGTCCTCTCCTGCCTGTCTCTATTTACTCTTCTTTGATGGGAATTCTATTTGCTCTCTTTTTTAGCGTCAGGGAGGAAATTGGAGAAAGAATAACTGAATTGTCCGTGATAATCAAGGATTTTGGCTCACCCTCAGCGATCTCTTCCACTATTCTTCCCTTTTTCTTCTCTTCTTCGCTCAACATATTTAGGTATTTACCCGGATGTTCTATTTTATCCAGATTGAGGACGACTATTATTTTATTTAGATCAACTATACTAGAGCCCCCTAAATGTAAATACATGCTTTCTCCTCCCGCTGTTTTCATTTATTTATTTGGCAAGAACAAGTAGTGTTCTCTTCGTATAATCTGCCACAAACCTTACATTCTTTTGATCCATTCATAAGACGCCTTTCCCTTAAAGAGAAATGATAACGAAAGAAACGGGAGAAGGCGTCTCTTAACTCTTCATCTTTTATTGTATTAATACTTTCAGGTAATTTTACTTCAAATTCTTCTTTTAACTCCAGTGGTCTCTGCTGATCATCATTCTTCTTTTTTGTCCTTACTTCTCCTGTTACAATTCTCACAGAACGAATAGTCCTTGAACCTAAAATCCTATTATATTTACGGATAATTTGTTTCTTGAAGAAAATCAGGTTTTGCGTTAGGGAGGGGTCTACTGTTTTGAGCCAGAGAATTCCATTGCTTAACCTTTCCGCCTCTACTTTATCTGCTAATTGCTCACCGATAATACGTGGCCAATAGTAAAGGGCCAACCCTTCCTTTAACCTCTCCTTACTTGACCATTGATTTATCAACCCTTGACATAATTCATGTAGAGAGATCATCTTTCTAATGGATTTTTCCTCCTTCAACCCTAAATTGGTTGGCGCTAGGGGCTAGATCTTCTATCTCTGTGGTATTAGCCGTGGTGATAAAGGTCTGTGTCTTCTTGATTAACGTAACTAATAGTTCTTTTTTTCGTTCGTTATCAAATTCAGAAAAAACATCATCAAGCAGGAGAATTGGTTTTTCTTCCGTTGTTTTTTTGATCAGATCAATCATTGCCATTTTCAGAGCCAACGCTGCTGTTCTTTGCTGTCCTTGCGACCCGAAGTTTCTAATATCCAATTCTTTATTCAATAAAATAGATATATCGTCCCGGTGAGGCCCGATTAAAGTTATACCTCTTCTAAACTCGTCATTTCTTTTATTTTTCAGATCCAAGTATAGTCCGTTTTTGATCTGTTCGATCGTGCTTGTCCGATCAGCGCCGGACCATTCATATAAGCAATCTATTTCTTCTTTATTTCCTGATATTCTTCGGTGATAATCTCTTACCCAACCTTCAATCTCATCCAACACCTTCAGGCGATAATAGAGAACCTTACTGCCTTCTTCAACTAATTTTTCCGTCCACACTTCAAGAGATGAGCCTGTTTTTTCTCTATTTTTGACCTTTTTTAATAGCGCATTTCTTTGAAACAAAGCTCTATAATACTTTTGAGAAGCAACTCTATACCCAGGGTAAATCTGTCCAATATATAGATCAAGATATTGTCGGCGAAAACCAGGCCCTCCTTTGATTAACTGTAAATCTTCAGGAGAAAAAATAACCATTTTTACTTGGCCAAAAACATCTTTTCTCCTTTTACATGGGATACCGTTCAGTTTAACCAGGTTTTCCTCTCTACTCTTCCCAATCTCTACAGAGAGTTCAGTAAAATCATTTCTTTTAAAGAATCCTTTAAGATAAAAACTGAATTCCCCTCTTTTGATTAATTCTTCATCTTTATTTGTTCTAAATGAACGTCCGAGAGCAAGTACGGATATTGCTTCAATCAAATTAGTTTTACCTTGAGCATTATCTCCACAAAGGATATTCAGATCCGGACTGAATTTTAAGTCTAGTTTATCATAGTTTCTAAAGTTAAGCGCTTTTAATGAATCAAGATACAACCTTATTCTCCTCCGGCGCGAACGATGAAGGTTTTTTTAAGTTCTCTTCGCCCTTTCTGGTCAATCTCCATTACCCCGACTTGATCTCCGTTTTTTATTAACTTTCCTCTGCTCTCCGCAACTATCTTGTTTACCATGATTAATCCTTCACTAATCATTCTTTTTCCTTCTCCACCGGTTTGCGCAATACCAATCCACTTTAGAAACTGGTCCAGTTTGATCGTTGGTGTATTTATATTTACGATTATTTCTTCAGTCATCTTTTTCCATCGTCCTTATACACTAAGTCTTAATGGCATTATTATATATCTATAGTCTTCCCCATTAGTTGCGCTCATCAAAGAAGCTTTCATACCAGAAGATAAATTAAAAATAATTTCTTCATTATCCACATTTTTTAGAAAATCCATTAAGTATTGGGCATTAAACCCTATCTCCATGATATCTCCGTTATAATCGCAGCTCACTTCTTCATAGGCCGTCCCTAGTTCCGGTTCGTTAGATGATATAATCAAACCAGCTTCTGACAGACTTAGTTTAACTGCTTTATCCAATAGAGAGCTCCGATCCAAGGCGGCCAAAAAAACTTGTCTATTAATCTTCATTTTACCGGTAAAATCTTTCGGAATTACTTGCTCATACCGGGGAAATTGCGCATCAATCAGCCTACTTGAGATGATTATTCCTTTACCAACCACAAACAATTGTCTTTCATCGATGGCGATCCCTATCTCTTCGTCCGGGTCGTTTCCAAAGATGTTGGCAATTTCTCGTAAAGATTTCACTGGAATTAAAATATTTCTCTTCTTTTCTCCTTTAACCTTTATTTCTTTGATCACCAGTCGATTAATATCCGTAGCTACTATCCGTAATTGATCTTGACCAAATTCAGCCAAGACACTAGAGAGAAATGGTCTCGGGTCTTCAGGAAGAGTAGCATAGAGACTCTGCTTGATTGCTTCTTTTAAAACCGGCGCTTTAATAAAATACAGATCAAAGTTGGCGTTATCCTCTAGGTTCTCACTTTTTATTTGTAAATTATCGAGTGCTCTAAACCCCTCGGGCAACGAGGGAAATTCATTCACCGGTAAGGTATGAAGACTAAAAAAAGAAGTAGAAGTCTTAATGTTAAATAGGTTTTCTTTATCATCTAAAAAGAGTTCAATTCGTCCGGAAGAGAGATGCCTGATTATTTCAAAAAACGTTTTTCCTTGAATCACAACTTTTCCAGGGGCTATAATCGTAGCTTCCGGAATTTTTACCTCAATTCCCAGTTCTAAATCTGTAGCTAAACAATATAACTGATCATCTCTGGTTTCCAATAATAAACCACTCAAAATAGGTAAAGTTGTCTTCACAGACAAGGCTTTGGTGGCCATTTGTAAAGATCTAAGTAATTCTTCTTGTGAGCAAAAGATTTTCATTATGTGAACCCCCTTGCGATTTTATATCAACAATTCTATATCTATTAGTTAAGACATTAATATATATTATTTTAGTAGTAGCAGTAGTAGGCCCTCTGGATATGTGAATAAGTATGTTCCGTGTTGAACTGGCCGGTTTTTTTGTTCTTGAAAAGCTGTTTATAAAAGAGAAGATATGAACTTGTTAACAGAATCTACAGGGATAAAAAAATTGTGGATTTTAGTTAAGCACATTTTATAAACAGTTTTTCCGCAGATTATTTTAGTTTAACCACAAGATCTTTAACCACTCTGCTGAACTGGGCATCATTCTTCATCATCTCACGTACACGGTCACAGGCGTGTAATACTGTGGTATGGTCTCTGCCACCAAAACTTTCGCCGATTTTGGGAAGGGAGGCTTCTGTTAATTCTCTGCATAGATACATCGCCACATGCCTCGGAACAGTAATATTCTTTGTCCTTTTTTTCGCTTTCAAATCGGAGACGTCTATTTGAAAATACTCCGCTACTGTATCTTGAATGTAATCAATACTCATTCTCTTTGCTTGGTGAGAAGAGATAATATCTTTTAGAACTTCATTTGTTAAATTCAGAGTAACACTTTGATTGGTAAGGGAAGAATAGGCAATAACTCTGATTAAAGCCCCTTCTAATTCTCTAATGTTGGAATTTATCTGGTCCGCAATATACTCTATAACTTCATCAGGTAGTTTCCATCCTTCCAAAGCAGCCTTTTTCTTCAGAATTGCAATCCTAGTCTCCAGGTCCGGCGCTTGAATATCCGTAATTAAGCCCCACTCAAAGCGGGAACGTAAACGATCTTCTAACGTCGGGATCTCTTTCGGCGGCCGATCACTGGAAATGACAATCTGTTTACTGGCTTCGTACAGTGAATTGAATGTATGGAAGAATTCTTCTTGGGTGCTTTCTTTACCTGCCAAAAATTGTATATCGTCGATTAAAAGCAGATCAATATTCCTGTATTTATCCCGGAAAGAAGGTGTTTTATTATTTCTAATGGCGTTGATCAACTCATTAGTAAATTTCTCGGAAGAAACATATACTACTTTATACTGAGAAGAGTGCTGTAGAACAAAATGACCGATAGCTTGCATTAGATGGGTTTTACCTAACCCAACACCCCCGTAGATAAAAAGGGGATTATATGCTTTCGACGGTGCTTCAGCTACAGCTAACGAGGCGGCATGGGCAAAACGGTTACCATCCCCTACTACAAATGATTCAAAAGTATATTTTGGGTTGAGGTTTTGGGAGAAAGAATCCTCTAAGGCAATAGGATTTTCTTGTACAGGCAGACGCTGTTCCTCGCTGACCTGTCCTTTTGGTGTAACAAATTTGATTGATAAATCGTTTTGTAGAATATCTCTAAGAGTAGAAGATAATAGAGGGGCATATCTGCTTTCTACCCAATCCCTAGCGAACTCATTTGGAACCTCAACAATTAAACCATCTTCATTAAGCTCCACAGGTTTAGTGGGTTTTAGCCAGGTCTCAAAACTGGGTTTAGTCATATGTTTCTCTACAATCTGCAGTGTCTGTTCCCAAATCTCCGGTAACTTGTCTGTCAGCATCTTGTTCTCTCCGTAGCAGCGGAGACACACCTCTCTTTCCAAACTTACTGATAAATAAGGAAATCAATTATTATATAAATAGTTATAATATTAAGTGCAGAATAAGAATAAAGGAAGGTATAGATAAAGAAAAAAGTGGAAGTTAAAAGAGAAATATCCACAACCTGTTAATATAATGTGGATAAGTCCAATATACGGGAAATAGCTTTACATATTTATAGAGTAAAAAAATATTATTTGGTGAAATTATTATGTATGAAAACTAAAAAAAGGACTTGAACAGAAGAAAAGTACCACTTATCAACAATATCCACAAACTTATACACAGTTTGTGGAATGTTTTGAGCGGCGGTTTTTATAATATCAGATCAGAATCTTTTTGACAATTCTACAAAAAGGCCATGGCTAAACAAAATCAACCCTAAAATAAGCTCTTTAAATCAAATTCACCGAGAAATGAAGAATTGTGGATAACTTGGGAGTGAATATATTGACAAGCCATAGTAAGGTCTTTATAATTAAATCGTTGTGGGTATCTTGGGGAAAACACACTTATAGAGTAGTTGTTTGATGACTATGTCCAAAGAGAGGTGAGATTCAGAATGAAAAGGACCTATCAACCTAATAAATTAAAAAGAAAGAAAGACCACGGTTTTCTGGTACGGATGAGAACTCGTGGTGGGCGTAGTGTAATTAAACGGCGCCGTGCTAAGGGGAGAAAGGTATTGTCAGCTTGAATGTCTGATTCTTTTGTATCTTTAAAAAGCGGGAAAGAGTTTGATCTTATTTTTCAGCAAGGAAAGTCCTACATTAACCGACACTTTGTCATATATGTCTTACCTACTGAAAACAGATGTAAAAAAATAGCGTTTTGTGCCGGTAAGAAATTGGGAAATGCTGTACGCAGAAATAGGATCCGACGGCGGTCAAAAAGTGCTTTTCAACAGATTAAAGGCAGAATAAAAAAAGGTGTTTCTTTGGTAATCATTGCTCGCTTTCCGGTTTATAATGACGATTTTTCAGCGCTGGTTAGATCCTTAGATGGTTTGCTGGAAAAGGCAGGGATTTTAGAGGAAGATTTTTAATGAAATACCTATTAATACATCTTATAAAATTCTATCAAAAAACGATTTCACCCCTTTTTTATCGCCGGTGCAAATTTTATCCTACCTGCTCCAGCTATATTCTTCAGGCAATTAGCAATTTTGGCACGTTTAAAGGCTTGCTTCTTGGAATAATACGCGTTTTGTCCTGTCACCCATGGTCACTTGGGGGTTATGATCCTCTTCCTCCAACTTGGCCCGGGTGGAAAGGTATTTTTCGCGTTGGAAAGAGCTAGGCCTTTTACTTTTATCAGCTGCTTTCAGTATTTCTTTAAATACAGGTAAGTTTTGTTTTATAAAGGATATTTTAATATAGAAGAGAATACTATACGAGATAATTTCCATTATATTCAGCTTATGTTTATTAAGTGAGAAAGGTGTGAAGGAATGGATTTTTTTGCCGGCTTAATGGCGGATATTTTAAGGTTTTTTCATAATACTTTAGGAACTAGCTGGGGATGGTCAATCATCCTTTTGACTGTCTTCATTAAACTGCTCCTCTTTCCGACCAGCCTTAGTCAGATTAAATCCATGGAGGGTATGAAGAAAATAACTCCTTTACTCAAGGAGATTCAAGAAAAATATAAAAACAATCCGGAAGAGCAACAACGGCGTGTAATGGAGGTTTATAAGCAGCATAATGTAAACCCCTTTGGCGGTTGCCTGCCAATACTGATTCAATTACCGTTTCTTTATGCCTTGTTTACTTTATTGAATAATCCTGATAAATTCGGTATTGACTTGGTAAACGAAGTTTTTTTAGGATTAAATTTGACGCAGAATAATTACTGGAGCTTAGCAGTAATTTCCGGGGTAACTACTTTTTTACAATCCAAACTCACTACTCCCGCAACTGGACAGGAAGGTTCACAAAACACCTTTCTTTATATAATGCCTGTTTTTCTTGGTTATATCACCTACTCTTTCAAAGCCGGTGTCGGAATCTATTGGGTAGCAAGTAACTTAATTCAAATTGTTCAGCAGCTGGTGATCACGCGCTTCTTTTTACCAAAAGAAGAAAGCAACCAAGGGGATGAACAAGTAAAAAAAAGGAAGTGACCCAGCTTTCTTAAAGGAGGTCTTGACTAAATGAGGTCAGTAGAGATGGTGGCGCGAACTAAAGAAGAAGCGCTGGAATTAGCTTTAAAAGAACTGCAGACAGAAGAAGATCAAGTTGATGTGGAAGTACTAGAGGAATCATCCAGTAAAGGCTTGTTAGGCTTAATCAATGTAAATAAAGTCAGAATTCGCGTTACTATGAAAGAGGATCTTTCTCAAAAGGCCGCGCGCTTACTTAGAGAGATCTTAGTTAATATGGGGATCTCCGCTCAGGTAGAAGTCTTTAAGAGAGATGATCATATTACTTTAAATATAACCGGAGAGGATTTGGGCAGAATTATCGGTAGACGTGGACAGACCTTAAACTCATTACAGTATCTGTTGAATTTAGCCGTAAATAAAGGAAGAGCGGAGAAGGAAAGGATAATTGTTGATGTAGCGGGATATAGGAAGAAAAAAGAAGAGAGCCTAAAGAAGCTAGCTTTACGCTCCGCTGACCGGGTAAAAAGGTATGGAAAGAAGGAAATTTTATATCCGATGTCCCCATATGAGAGAAGAATTATTCATCTTGCCTTACAAAACAATGATGAAATCATGACCTATTCCGAGGGAGAAGAACCATACCGGAGAGTAATTATCTCACCACAAAAATAGGAAGAAGGAAAGTTACTCTTATAATACTATTTATTGAAAGTGGAGATTCTAGTGATCGACAATGATACAATATCCGCAATTTCAACTGCTCAAGGCGCCGGTGGAATTGGCATTGTCAGAGTAAGCGGCAAAGACGCCTTTAAAATTGGTGAAAAAATTTTAAGACACCCCTCAGGGAAACCCATTCAAACCTGGCCTGAACGCCGAGTACGACTGGGAATTGTCGTTCAGACCGGTCAAAGAGTCCTTGATGAGGTTGTCTTTTTTACTTTTAAAGGCCCAAAGAGCTATACAGGGGAGGATATATTAGAGATTCAGGGGCATGGCGGTATGGAAAACTTACAATTAATTCTCGCCGCCACTTTAGAGGCTGGGGCCAGATTAGCTGAACCTGGAGAATTCACCAAAAGAGCTTTTCTCAATGGCCGCCTGGATTTAGCTCAAGCCGAAGCAGTGATTGATCTGATTAATGCCCAGACGGAACTAGCTCATCGGGTTGCTGTTAATCAACTTTCCGGCGGTCTCTCCCAAATTTTACACGAAATTGAAGGAAAGCTATTCAAGATCCTCGTTCCCATTGAGGCCGCCTTGGACTACCCTGAAGAGGATATTCCCCCATTGGAAAAAGAGGAAGCACTAAATATCATTAGGTCCGTAAAAGCACAAATTAGGACTTTGATTGACCAAGCGGAAAGAGGAAGGATTCTTCAGGAGACTGCTACTGTTGTATTGGCGGGAAGACCAAATGTTGGCAAGTCAAGCTTACTTAATACGCTCCTTAATGAAGAACGAGCTATAGTCACACCGATCCCTGGCACTACTCGGGATTTTGTTACTGAAACTATTGATCTGCAAGGATTACCACTTAGAATAGTGGATACAGCCGGGCTCCGCGAGATCGATGATCCGATAGAAAAAGAAGGGGTTAACCGGTCGTGGGAGTTGATAAAAAAAGCAGACTTAATTCTCTTTATTATTGACTCAACTTTAGGATTGTCTGTTGAAGATCGAGACTTCATTAAAGAGATTTACCAAAGCGTCCACCGGAGGAAGCTGCTATTTGTCCTCAACAAATCAGATTTACCGGCTAAGATTAATCCAACGGAGGTCAATAGTATTTACCCGGATGAAAAGATCTTGAGCATTTCTGCTCTTACCCGAGAAGGCATAGAGGAGTTGAAACAGACCATCAGATCCGAACTAATGGGGGAAGATTTTTCTCCTGAACATCCTATTCTGGTCACGCGTTTACGTCATAAAAAAGCTTTAGAGAAAACAAAAGAGCTCCTTGCTCAAGTGGAAGATGGGCTGAAATCAGGAATCAGTGAAGACCTGATTGCGTTTGATCTACGGGACGCTATTGACTCTATGGGTGAAATTACCGGTCGGTCAGTCAATGAGGATATTATTAACGCCATTTTTAGCCAATTTTGTGTTGGGAAGTAAGGGTGACAAAAAATGACGCCTAATGACAAGTTATTTGATGTGATTATTGTTGGGGCAGGACATGCAGGTTGTGAGGCGGCAAATGCCACAGCCAAAATGGGATTTAAAACTCTTCTCCTAACCATTGACTTTAATAATATCGCTTTTATGCCCTGCAACCCGTCGCTTGGCGGCCCAGCCAAGGCCAACTTGGTCCGGGAGGTAGATGCGCTTGGCGGATTAATGGGCAGAGTCGCCGATTTAGCACACTTGCAGTTCAGAGAGTTAAATACCCATAAAGGGCCTGCGGTTCGGGCCTTAAGAGCGCAGATGGATAAGCGAAGATATCAAGAGATTATGCAGCATTTCTTGGAGAAGGAGAAGTTGATTTCCTTAAGACAAGGAGAAGTAGTCTCGTTAAAAAGAACCGGAGAATACTGGCGAGTAATCATGTCTACTGGAGTTCAATATGAAACTACCGCCGTAATACTGGCAACCGGTACTTTTTTACGCGGACTTGTACATATCGGGTTGCACTCTTTTCCTTCCGGACCATTGGGCCAACACCCGGCAAATGCCCTTTCTGAGTTTTTTCAAGCTGAAGGGCTGTGTTTTCGACGGTTTAAAACCGGAACACCGGCCAGAGTGAGGAAGCGATCCTTGAATTTTTCCGCCATGATTGAGCAACCAGGAGATCACCTGCCTTATGGCTTTTCTTACTGGATTCCGTGGCAAGAAAGAGAGCAGGTATCATGTTGGCTGACTTATACTAACGCCTCCACACATCAGATTATAAGAGATAATCTGGATAGAGCCGCGCTTTTTTCTGGGGCCATCACAGGGGTAGGTCCCAGGTATTGCCCTTCCATCGAGAGTAAACTAATTAATTTTCCCCAAAAGGAAAGACACCAAGTCTTCATTGAACCGGAGGCCAGATATACTGATGAAATGTATGTTTCCGGGGCATCTACCAGTTTAGATGAGGAGATACAGGATATATTTTTGCGCACAATCCCGGGTTTAGAGAACGTAGAGATTGTACGGCCGGGTTATGCCATCGAGTATGATGTGATCCCTTCGAATTTACTAACTCCATCTTTGGCTTTGAAAGATTGGCCAGGGGTATTTTTTGCCGGACAGATCAATGGATCCTCCGGATATGAAGAGGCCGCTGCCCAAGGAATTATGGCCGGTATTAATGCAGGCTTGTATCTCAAAGGGGAGGAACCATTTATTCTTCGGCGGGATGAAGCATACATAGGCGTCCTCATCGATGATTTGGTAACCAAAGATACTCTGGAACCTTATAGGATTATGACCTCTCGTGCTGAGTTTCGACTCTCCTTGCGGCAAGAGAACGCCAATCACCGACTGACAGATTATGGGTATAAGTACGGCCTGATCAGCGAGGAAGAATATGAGCTTTTTCAGGCGGAAAAAAACCGAATTCAGCAGGCTTTTGACTTCCTCAATCATCATCATCTCTCTCCGGATACTCCTCAGGCGGAGGCGTTATTCAAGGAAAAAGGGGTCACCGTCAAGAAAAAAACGGCTTTTAGAGAGTTACTGAGACGGCCGGAGATCTCCTACTCTGATTTTGCCGATCCAGAAACCCATGGTTTAAAACAGAGAGAGATTGAAGTCATTGAAAACGCCATTAAATACCAGGGGTATTTGGAAAGAGAAAAGAAGATGGCTGACAAATTGCGCAAGATGGAGATGAAACGAATCCCTCCTGATTTTGATTACAATCAAGTACCAAATTTATCAACCGAAGCAAAAGAAAAACTAACCAATCTACGACCAGTTACTTTGGGACAAGCCAGCCGAATAAGCGGGGTCAGCCCTGCGGACATCAGCGCGATACTAATCTGGTTAAGCAGGAGGTGATGATGTGAATGAACTTTTGCTTTTTTTTCGGGAGAAACTAACTCAATTTGATATTAGACCACCAGACAATGTTTTAGTGGAGGAGATTCAATACCTCTCCCACTTATTTTCAGCCAACCAAAAGACTAACCTGACGGCGATCACTGATTGGCAAGAGGCCATAATTAAACATTTGATCGATTCTTTATTGATTGTGAAGACGGATTATTGGCAGCATGCCGAGAAGATCCTGGATATAGGGTCAGGCGCCGGTTTTCCCGGCATACCCTTGGCTCTTTGTCACCGTGATCGCGAGATAGTCTTAGTTGAGGCAAACCAAAAGAAAGCCGCTTTCTTACATCAGATCAAAGATCTCTTCAAATTATCCAATCTTCGGATCATTTCCGATCGTGCCGAGTCTGTTGCCCATTGTCGGCAATATCGAGAACAATTTCATCTGGTTACCGCCCGGGCAGTGGCCAACCTGCCTACTCTTTTAGAATTAGCCACTCCTTTCTGTCGAATCGGGGGCGTGTTTATTGCATATAAAGGACCGGACATTAACGAAGAAGTCATCACCGCACAAGTAGCCTTTGAGATTTTGGGCAGTGAATTTGTAAAGTCCTATGCATTTGTGCTTCCTTGCGGTAAAGGTAAAAGAAACCTTATTGTCTGCCAAAAAATAGCCGCCACCCCTGAAAAATATCCAAGAAGGCCCGGTATCCCCAACAAGAAACCACTTATTTAGGATCCATCCCTCCACTTCCTCTCTCCGATATGTCTTTTTTCTTCTATATTTGGCAGGAAGAAACCGCCATCATCGCGAAATCCATCAGATACCATAGATACCAAAGATACCATTTCTAGAAAAGGAGGTTGGATTTATGGGTAAAGTTATAGCTATCGCCAACCAAAAAGGCGGAGTAGGAAAAACAACTACTGCAGTTAACCTCGGAGCCTGCTTGGCTCAGCTGGGAAAAAAAATACTGGTGATTGATGACGATCCCCAAGGCAACGCCACGAGTGGGATTGGCTTAAAAAAGAACGAAATAAAACAATGCATATATGATGTTTTAATCAGCGAGATTCCTATTCAAGATGTAATTAGATCTACACAAATACCCGGTTTGTTTGCTGTCCCCGCCACTATCAAACTGGCTGGCGCCGAAGCGGAACTGGTTGGGATGATGGCTCGGGATCAACGTTTGAGAAGATCCATTGAACCGGTGAGAAAGGAATACGATTATATTTTAATTGACTGTCCGCCTTCTCTGGGAAATTTAACCTTGAATGCCTTGGCTGCTGCAGATGCTGTCATAGTACCAATCCAGTGCGAGTACTATGCTTTAGAGGGTTTAAGTCAATTAATTAAAACATTGCAGTTAGTACAGAAGTATTCTAATCCCTCCCTGACGATCGAGGGAGTGGTATTAACCATGTATGATAATAGGACAAACCTCTCTCAGCAAGTCGCGGAAGAAGTGAGGAACCACTTTGACAAGAAGGTTTACAACTCTATTATCCCGAGAAACATCCGTTTAAGCGAAGCCCCCAGTTACGGTCTGCCGATCACTATCTATGATGAGAAATCCAAAGGAGCAGAATCCTATATGGAGCTAGCAAAGGAAGTGATCGCCAATGAGTAAGCCAAGAGGACTAGGAAAAGGACTGGGCGCCCTTATTCCCCAACTAGAACAAGAGGAAGAACAAGCTACTGTAGAAATCTCTGTTCACCAAATTGTGCCCAACCCTTTTCAACCCCGGCAGAAGTTTAACGAAGAGCTTCTTAACGAATTGGCCGCTTCCATAAAAACTCATGGGGTACTGCAGCCTTTATTAGTAAGAAAAGTGGATGATCAATACCAACTAATTGCCGGAGAGAGACGGTTACGCGCCTCGAAATTAGCAGGCTTAACAACTGTCCCAGTGATTATTAAAGATTTTTCCGACCAAACGGCAATGGAGATCGCTTTGGTGGAGAACTTACAAAGAGAGGACTTGAGCCCCCTGGAAGAAGCCGAGGCTTACAAAAGATTAATTGATGAATTTAGCCTTACCCAGGAACAAATCGCCCAAGTTGTTGGCAAGAGCCGTTCTGCTGTGGCGAACATGTTAAGGTTACTTAATTTAACCCCAGAGGTTCGGGCTAAACTGGAAAACAACAAGATTACTATGGGTCATGCCAGAGCGCTACTAGCTCTGGAAACTCCCGAGATACAAATAGAGGTATGCCAAACCGTTATTCAAGAAGAACTTAACGTGCGTGAAACAGAGAAATTAATCAACCGTATTCTCAACGATAATGTTTCACATGAAACAATTTCAGAAACTTTAACCAATGCAACCCGCGCTCGTAAAGAGCAAACAGCGGACCCCAACTTGAGAGATATAACAGAAAGACTGACCTTACATTTTGGAACAAAGATTAGTATTAAGGGGCAACCAGATAAGGGAAGGGTAGAGATTGAATATTATTCTCAGGAAGAGTTCGAGCGAATCCTGGACCTTTTGTTAAGAGGAGAATAGAGTGGTTGTGTTTCACGTGAAACAAAAGCATGCTTTTTATACAGTGTTTCTTAGGATATGAATTAACTAAAGAAAGAAATAACAAGATAATAAAGGAATCCTTGTTAAGCAAAGGAAAAATAACAAGGTAGGGAGTAGAAGGGGAGTTTATCTGTGAAGGTTTTTGATTTCAGTGCTTTCTTTTCTAAAGACAATATGTTTTTGTTAGTCTCAGCCTTGCAGGGGCTGGGAGTCTTGGTCTTAATCATAGTAGGTCGGCGTTTGCGAAGATTAATCCGTCAATACCGTAGTTTACTATCTGGTGAAAGAGAGCCGAATTTGGAAGGAATAATTCTAAAGTTGGATAAAGAAAACATACAATCGAAGGAGAGGTTAAGAAAGGTCGAAAACGAACTGGAAAAATATTCCGAAAAGGCGGGGAAATGCCTTCAACACTGGTCTCTATCAAGATATAAAGCCTTTGCCAATACCGGAGGAGATCAAAGCTTCTCCTTGGTCTTGCTTGATGATAATGCCGATGGGTTCATCATCAGTAGTATTTATGGGCGGGATGAATCAAGAGTCTACGCGAAAACAATAAATGAAGGAAGATCAAAATATCCATTATCAGATGAAGAACAAGAGATTTTATTGAATGTCTTAAGGAATAAGAAAAAATAAATCCCTTTCATGCAGGATTTTAGTAATTTATGGAGAAAATATAGATGTCTATTCTTTTTTTTAACGAAAGGGTTTTATTTTTCCGTACAAAGCAATACAGGTTGCTGATGCCTTTACTGTGTTGCGTTTGGTCACCTTTTTTTACCGTCAAGAGAACGTGGCCAAAAACGGTGTAAAAGGGAGAAATCACTATGTGGCAGAGATTTAAGAACCTGATCAAAAAGAAAAAAGGAAAAGGATACACTTTTATGGTCATCCCCAACAATACTGGGACAGCCAGGAGTTTGAATGTCCCCTATTTTACTGTGTTGATCTTCTTTTTTCTACTTGGGGGTAATATTTATTTTTTGGTTAGGTATCCTACGCGCATATATAAGATTGTAGGGTTACAACGGCAGATTGATCAATTAAGTGATATAATTAACCGTCAAGACCGTGATTTGAGACAAATTGATCCATCTTTAAAGAAGACTCAGGAAATTGAGGAACAGATCAATAAGAACAATAAGCTCGCCGCGGAGATTCAAGAGTTATATGCGGAGATCTTACGAAAAACAAAAGGAAATAAGCCGGTTAGCAGAGGCTTGACATATAAGCCGGTTCAACTACCACAATATAAACTATCCAGTGCGGATAATGATTTGACAAAATTACAGATATTAAACGAAAACCTTGCTTTTTTAGAAAAAGAGATTATAAAATCCGATAATAATTTACAGGGCCTAATCAAGGATTTACAGGCATATGATCGGGAATTAGATCACACTCCGACCCTCTGGCCGGTATATGGTAATATAACTTCAGGATTCGGTCGACGTTTTCATCCAATTACCCGTAAGTGGTCAAGGCATACTGGTGTGGATTTGTCAGCCCGAATGTATACCAGGGTACGTGTTGCGGCTGATGGCGTTGTGGAATATGCCGGGTATAACGGTGGATATGGCTGGTGCGTGATTGTAAACCATGGTTATGGGTATAAAACATTGTACGCTCATAATTCCAAGTTATTGGTAAAAAGAGGGCAAAAAGTTAGAAAAGGCGAGATCATAACCTATTCGGGAAGTAGTGGACAGAGTACAGGTCCGCATCTGCATTATGAGGTCTGGCGTAACGGATCTAGGGTAAATCCGGTTAATTACTTATGGCAATGATGACTTTGAGGAGTGCAATTACTTAAGGTTAATTATTAAGCGAGTAAGTAAGTGATACCGTGGGCCTCAGTAAACGGATGGCGGTATGTTCCCAAGCAAACATAGATAATATTAAGGAGGAATTATTGTGAAACGGGAGAATGTCGAAATTGGCAATAAAAGAATTGATACACTGATTGGAAAAGATTCCACCTTTACCGGAAATATTGAGTCCGCGGGAACTATACGGATAGACGGAAATTTTGAGGGAGAGATTTCTACCAAGGGTGATCTGGTCATTGGGGAGAACGGACAGGTTAAAGGAAAGGTGAAAGCCCAGAATATTGTCGTAGCCGGTAAGATGGAGGGTGAATTAGAAGCCTCCGGTAAGCTTGAATTGGTCCCCTCCGCCAATGTACAAGGAGAGGTTAAAATGATGCTACTGGTTGTGGAAGAAGGAGCAGTCTTTCAAGGAAATTGCCAACAGTATACGAAAGACCAAACAGAACGGGGAAAGTTTCTACAGTTTGAAACCCCGAAAGAGGGAAAGAAGGGTAAGGAGTAATTCCGTACTGACAAGCACTAACAGAAGCCCGGCTGCGACGCCGGGCTTCTGCTTTTGGAGCAATCTCTATCCATACCGGATCATCTTTCTTAACTGCTTTCTTTGTATATAATTCTTCTTAGCAGAGATAATAGTCTTCAGGAGGTGAGCAAATGAATAAATATCGTATTGCTATAGAAGAAGGACTGTCAAATATCGAAGAAATACTGAGGGAAGAAGGTTACGATGTTCGGGAGCTGGACGATGGGGGGGCGCAGGCGGACGCGGTAATTATCACCGGGATGAATGACGATCTTGCGGGGTATGCCAATGTACTGACTGATGGTATAGTAATTGACGCCTCAGGGCGACAGCCCGAAGAGATTCTTTATGAATTAGAGAAACACCTTCGGATACGTGATGAACTTTAATGTAAGCAAAGGCAGAAGCTAGGGCTAACTAGAGGGGGATCTGCAGAGTGGTCTATATGCAGGTTGGGTTATGTGAAACCTTTTGCAAACTAGACATTTCATAATATTAATACTGAGGCGCTTATCTAAATAATGTTGAGTTAGCAAGAAGAAGTTCTTTACAAAGTAGGAGAAAGGCTGTTCCTAAGATCCGGGACGGCCTTTTGCTTTATTCATAAAAACGCCCTTACTCAGTAGAAGGAAAAAATGAAACTGTTCATAATTAATAGAAGGGGCTATTTATAAAGGAGTTTACTATCTTTGTCCGCATGGAGATTACGTTTGCTTTTATTACATAAATCTTGTTCTAAAGGCAGATCGGTAAAAGAAAGGAAACTCATAGCGTATAAAGGAAGGTTTCCAACAGAGAAAAGTGACTACTGATGAGGCGTATTCTTCTTGAAAATTATGAAGTAGTGTTCAGGCAGGTGAATAAGGGTGAGACAGAAACTGGAGACAATCTACAACAGTCTCTTTTCTTATTTTGGTCCAAGAAACTGGTGGCAGGCAAAGACCCCGTTTGAGATGATTGTAGGAGCAATTCTTACGCAGGCCGTATCCTGGGGAAATGTACAAAAGGCCATTAAGAATCTGGAGGAAGCGGACTTGTTGACTCCGGAAAAATTGTTCCAGGCAGAAGAAGAAAGAATTGAAGAATTAATCAAACCAACTAGGTACTTCCGGATGAAAACAAAGAAATTAAAGGCTTTTCTCAATTATCTCTTCACAACACACCAGGGAGATCTAACACAGATGTTCAATCTTCCTCTGCTGGAATTGCGTGAGCAATTATTGTCAGTCTACGGAATAGGGAGAGAGACAGTAGATTCAATACTGCTTTATGTCGGAAATTTTCCTATCTTCGTGGTTGATGAATATACGCGAAGGATCTTCTCCCGCTTGGGGTTATTGCCGGAGAAGATCAGTTATGAACAGATGCAGGAATTCTTCCATACAAACCTTCCACCCGATACCCGTCTATTTAATGAATTTCATGCTCAAATAGATGCGCTTGGCAATCAAATATGTAGACCTAATCCTGACTGTATGCATTGTCCTCTCGCGCAGTTATGCGAGAAGGCGCAAGGATCTAAAATATAATTTCTCCTCTGTCTTCATGGATCTTAATTCTGGTGCCAAATTTCGAGGAGAGGGCGGAGAGTTCTTCTAAGACTAAAATTGCATCGTGGCCCGTTAGTGGTTTTGGTCTGAAGACCACCTGGTGATTGTCTACATTGATTGGAAAGATCGTAACCTCCCGGGGGCCATCCTTAGCCATCCTCACCTGCAGGATGATGGAGTCTTTCACCTTTTTAGAGTAAGAGCTAAAGATGAAATTGCCTAAGCTATAAGCGATCACACGGTTTTTATAAATTTCAATTCCTTGAATGACATGAGGGTGGTGCCCAAAAACCAGATCGGCTCCTGAATCAATACTCAGTCTGGCTAAAGAGCGCTGATAAGGCTTGGGTTCTTTCAGCAATTCGGCGCTCCAATGAAAAGAGACGATCACAAGATCTGCTGCTGCCTTTGCTTTTTTTATATCTGCCTCTATGTATTCCCATCGTCCCTGGGCGGTTCCGGGAGTGTGATTGGAAGCGTTGAATTCTAAGGGTAGAGTATTATTATAAGCTAAAAGAGCTATTTTGAAGCCGCGTTTTTCTAAATAAGCCGGTGTACGGGCTTGGTTAATATCAGCTCCAGCGCCGGCATATTTAATATTATGCTTAGTTAAAACAGCGATTGTTTCCATGAGAGCGGATGGCCCAAAATCCATAATGTGATTATTGGCCAGGGTAACGGCGTCGAATCCACCGGCGGTTAAGACTTGGACTGCCTGAGGGTGGCAATGCAGAGTATAGGTCTTTTCTACATAGACTTCTCCTTTTAAAGAAAGCGGAGCCTCCAGATTTCCGATTAAAAGGTCACTTTGGCCAAGAATACTTGTAATATGAAGGAAAGGATAAGAAGGGTCTTTCTGAATATATTCTTCTATCCAGTTTCCGAGAAAAAGGTCGCCGACTAAAGTAATATTGAGCGTATCAGAGGAAGAGTAGACCGAGGTAGAAGGAATTATTGGCATCAGTATAACGATCAGGCATAAAGAGATGAAAAGGATTGGAAGAGGCTTTTTCCGAAGAAGGATGAGCTTTTTCATTTCGCACCTTCTTTACTTATTTATTGATATTGACCAGAGCCTATAAAATCATGGAGAGTTATGTTCCGTTTGATCTAAATTATACTTGTTTTTTAAGAAAAATTAAAGTTCTGTCTGTCTCTCCTGGTATGGGAAAAAGCTGAGCGCAAAAGAAAATTCTCATTACTGGGAGGAGTTAAGGGATGTAGGATGAAATTAAACAAAGGCGACAGTACTCTGTGAATCAGCCCTTTAGCCTTACATGGCGTAATAAGGGAGACGGAGGGAAGTATGGTGAAAGGGAAAACCAGTCAAGAACAGCAACTCACCAAAAACCACCAGGAAGTCTTGGAATTGATTACCACTTGGTTAGCTGGCAAACACTTCCTTACTGAAGATATTGAAGAAGCAGAAGAAATTTGGAGGCAGTATGGGCTGCTGGGTAGCAATATACATACTAAGAGTATACCAACTTGGGCAGCTGCCGTCATCTACTACTTAGGAAAGAAAAAGAATTACAAATGGTTGGATCAAGCATATTTGGCCGAGGCGTTCTCTGTCTCCCCAGCCAGTATCAGTCAGCGATGGAGAGACTTAAAACGGCTGAGTATGCGGGAGAATACAGATCAGGCCAGTGGAAAAAGGAATATCCGACAACAGAAACAAGAGAATTTTGATTTTTTTACTCCCATAGCAGCTGAGGTCTTTAGAAAATTAATGACTTATACTCAACAATCGGAGAAGTGGAAAAGCTATGTAGGAGAGGTCTTCTATCATTATGTCGGGACTGAAGCTCCTCCTTTGCCAATCGATCTTATTTTGGAGCTTTTAATTTTTATTACGTGTGACCGGACCCTCCCGAACGGGTGCAAAATCATAGACTATTTCGTAGTAGAAGAGAGATTTACCAAAGAAGAGTTCTCTTTCTTGCAAAGTATCAGAGAGAGCAGATTTAGTTTGTTCAAGGTTAAAATGGTAGAGATGAAAAACGTCCCTTGGTTGCATGTGGAAGATTTATATAGAGATGAAGACCTAATCATAATGGTAAAAAAGAGCAAAGGAATTGAAGAAGGAGATATTATTATGTCTCGGATCATTCCAATAAAGAACCGGGGGCCCCTTCATGGTAAATGGAAACTTGGAGGGAGTCTGGTTACCCTGAGCGCGCGGGCTGCAGAAGAACTGGAAGAATTGGCGAAAAGATGGTTTTGGAAGTTTAGTATCGCTAATAAGGGGTGGGCAACCGGAGAAGAGTTCATTCAAGAAAATAGTTTTCTCTTCTGGCGCTGGTTACTAAGTAAATAATTTTGAGCGGATCAGTATTGGGGTAGAATACAAAAAGATATTAAGAGCGAGAAATAATGGAGGAAAAGGCAGTGGACTTTCTGAACAGGATAGAAAGAGACCAGGAAGAGATGGTTACTGTTCTAAGAGATCTGATTTCCATACCAAGCGTGAAAGACGAACCCGTAGAGAATGGGCCTTTTGGCAAAGAGATCGCTAAAGCATTGGACTATGTTTTGGCCTGGGGAGAGAAGCAGGGTTTCTCGACGAAAAACTTTTCGGGATATGCCGGGCACCTTGAATATGGAGAAGGAGAGGAGACCGTCGGTGTTCTTGTCCATGTGGATGTTGTTCCGGCAGGAGATGGGTGGACATATGGGCCTTTCTCCGGAACCATAGCGGAGGGGAGAATCTATGGAAGGGGAACAGTTGATGATAAAGGACCGGCTGTAGCCGTTATGTATGCTCTAAAAGCGCTAAAAGAAACTGAAGTCGGGTTAAAAAGGAAGATTAGGATTATCTTTGGCTGTGATGAGGAGAGCGGCTGGGCTTGTATGGATCACTATTTTAAACATGAAAAGAAGCCTACCTGGGGTTTTGCTCCTGATGCGGAATTTCCTCTCATCAACTGTGAAAAAGGAATGCTGGGATTGGATTTAGACGGGGAGGCTCCATCAACACCACCAGGACAACCACAGCTTCTTCAGTTGCAGGGCGGGGAAAGGCGGAATGTTGTTCCGGATTACGCCGAGGCAGTCATCTTCTTGAGTGAGCCGGAGGTGGAAAGAAGCGCACGGAATGAGTTGACCGGATACTTCAATCAGATAGCAGCAGATGATGCGAAATTTCAGTGGCAGGAGAGGAATGGACGCTTCTTACTTAGAGCTTACGGAGTAGCCGCTCATGCCAGCCTGCCACAGTTAGGAGAGAATGCCCTTATTAAGCTGGCCCGGATATTAGCCGACTTGAATTACCAGGGTGGGGCCTGGGATCTTCTTCACTTCATCGCCAGAAATATTGGTCCGGAAAGCAACGGAAGAGAGCTCGGTATTGCCTGTAGTGATGAAAGGTCCGGAGAACTTACATTGAATTTAGGAGTTGTCGCGATCAAGGACGGACGAATCCATCTCGAACTGGACATTAGATACCCGATGTGTACTAACGCTCAATTCTTAACTGACCAGATTCGGAAAGGAGTCGCTCCCTTAAAGTTAACCGTAAAGCCGGCCCACAGTCTTAAACCACATTATGTCCCTGTTGACGATGGTTTGGTGCAGATTCTACTAAGAGCCTATAGAAGTGAAACGAATGATTCAGCGCAGCCGCTGAGTATTGGAGGTCGTACCTATGCGGTGGCTTTAGGAAACGGGGTGGCGTTCGGGCCTGTTTTTCCGGGAAGACCGGAGTTGGCGCATAAAAAGGATGAGTATATCTCTTTGACGGACCTTTATGCCTGCGCCCGGATTTATGCCAGAGCGCTCTATGAACTAGCTACGAAGTAACCCGCGTGTAGGTGGAATAATAAAGGGTAAAGAAGTGTAGCGGAGAGATAAGGCAACAAGAATGGGGGTGGGATGGTGAGATACAAATTATGGTTGGTTTTAATAGTCCTTTTTATAACATCGTTATGCACAGGAACCAGTTGGAGTAGGAGTATTGAAGTGCCTGTAACACTACAGGAAAGAGCCGGGATCAACTGGCGTGATTATCCAATTACTATCGGCTTCCCAGTGCCCAAAGGCAATAAAGACTATGCCGTCCCCCCCAGAGTAGTTGATACTTGGAATAATGAAGTGCCTAGTCAGGCGGTGTTGGCAGGGCAATGGCCACAAGACGGGAGTCCTCGCTGGTGGCTGATGACCTTTTTGGCGTCGGTAGGTAGGGGAAGTTCTACACAATACCGAATTGTGCCGAGTGGAAAAAAAGAAATTACATTTAAAAGGCAGGTCAATCTGACTCAAGAGGGGGATAGAGTCTTCCTGGAGAATGGTCTGCTTCGAGTGGAAATTGCTCCAAATGAACAGCTACTGGGAAGGATTTGGTTCAATCATTCCGGTCGTGTAAGTAGCGCTGAACGTGATTTAGCCCAAGAAGAGGCTGGCCTCTATCTAAAGACCGCTGGCGGCCTCTTTCAAGGAAAAAACTCCCAAGTCAGTATTGTGGAAAGCGGCCGAATCCGAACGGTAGTATTGATCAAAGGAGACTTTTATCACACGGAAACTCAACAGTTAAACGGCTTTAGTTATGAAGGGCAATTAGTTTTTTACGGAGATTCCCCTTTTATTAATTTGCAGTTGACAATAGTTAATCAGGAATTGACTGATTGGACCAGAGTCGATGGAGCCTGGGTCTGTTTTCAGCAAAAGCAATACCAGGACGAGTCTTGGGAGGGGGCCTTTGGCTGTGGCGGCCCGGGCGTGGCAGAGGTTAAGCTGGATTCTGAAGAGAAGGCTTCCCTTGCTGTACTAGGGCCTGAGAAGTTCAGCTGGGAAGGAAAACCCGTCACTCGCCCACAGCTGAAGGAGTTAAATACGGATGATTTTGGGTGGGTGGATTTAACAGCTTCCGGTTTTGGGATGACCATCGGAGTATCGAATTGCTGGCAACAGTATCCTAAAGCTCTGGAAATAAGCGGTTTGGGACGGATTAACATCGAGTTGGTTCCTAAAGCCTCTCCGGTGTTATGGGGGAAAGGGGTTGCTAAAACCCACGATCTTACCATCCTTTTCCATAGTGCCAGAGACCGGGAGTACACAGAGCGAATCAAGGGTTTATTGAATGCTGTTCCAGTGGCTAGTTTACCTGCTGCGTGGTACAATCAGGCTGGAGTCTTTTATAACCCTCTACGAATCCATAATTCAGCATATGCGGAGGAGATGATGATCGCCAGCGCGTTTTTGGGAGAAAAGAGCAAAGGCGATTTCTTAAATCTTTATGGCCCTGCTTCCTTTGGCGATGAAATAAATCAGGAGAATTGGGGGATTTTCAACTACGGTGATATTCGTAGGGATTTCTCATCGCCCTGGGGGGTAAAGGGAGCATACTGGAATAACAACCAATATGATCTACCGTTACTCCTCTTACGAGAATTTTTAGAGACCACAGATGCGGTTTTTTTGGATATTGCAAAAGCCTCTTTACGACATGTAAGCGATGTGGATTTGGCCCACCCTTCAGCCGCGGACCGGATTACACCCGGATTAGATCATATAAGAAGCGCCCGGACCGGCTTATTAGCTGAAGCAGAGGATTTTAGCTATGTAAAAAATCAAGGGCTGTTACTAGGATACTATCTGATAGGAGATTATCGCCTGCTGAATATGGCGATAAAAGTCGCAAATCGGATCTGTCTAATCGATGGGTTGAATCCGGACCGGCCCCGTAGTTATGGGCTGGGGATCATTGGCTCATTAATCGGGTATGAGGCGACAGGAGAGGAAAGGTATCTGCTGCGGGCCCGGGAAATAGGGGATGACCTCGTTGATGTAGTGGAACAGAATAAAGGAATTCTTCCCAGTGATTTCACTTACCAAACAGGGCTTGCCATCGAAGGGTTACTCCACTTAAGTCACTGGGATAAAGATCCGGTACTGATGAAGACAGTTAAAACAGTTGTTGATCGGGTAATCTATGATTTCTGGGACGAAGAAAGCGGCTTTTTGCAAGACATAGGAGGACTGACATTCACCTCAATACTATGTCGATTATATGAACAGACAGGTAATGAAACCTATAGGAATATTTGTCAGACACAGTTCAGTAAGTTTCTAAACTCAACGGAGATATTGAAGCCTAGGGATGTAGCGCTGTCCTACAGAAATCTATATGCTATCTTAAATATGGAAGGAAAACAGAAGCAGCAGGAAACACCGGAATAATCAGTACAAGATAACTACTGGGCTTTTTAAGGATAATATTAACTTAAGCGCAAGCGGGAAAAGCTTGTTTTTTCAAGCCCATTCTTGTAAAATTAAATTTTGGAAGAGTTGTTTCTTGGAAAAGTTGTCTATTGAAAAGAGGAGGATCCCTAATGATAAAAAAAAGCGCTTTTACTGAAGAAAAGGGATTAGCTGAAAGGCTGAAGGGTGGAGTAATCATGGATGTTACCACCCCCGAGCAGGCTAAAATTGCAGAGGAGGCAGGGGCTGTAGCGGTAATGGCTTTGGAGAGAGTTCCTGCTGATATCAGAGCTGAGGGCGGAGTGGCCCGCATGTCTGATCCGGAGGTTATTTTAAAGATTATGGAAGCTGTCAATATTCCGGTGATGGCCAAAGTCAGAATCGGACATTTTGTCGAAGCGCAAATCCTGGAGGCCTTGGAGGTTGATTATATTGACGAGAGTGAGGTACTAACTCCGGCTGACGATCGGTATCATATTGATAAAACACAGTTTAAGGTACCCTTTGTCTGTGGCGCCAGAAACCTGGGAGAAGCCTTACGTAGAATCAGCGAAGGGGCGTCCATGATTAGGACCAAGGGTGAGGCTGGTACAGGAGATATCGTCGAAGCCGTAAAACATATCAGAACCGTGACTGAGGAGATTGAAGCCTTACGAAAAGCTTCGGAAGAAGAGTTATCCGGGTTGGCTGAAGAGATGCGGGTTCCAGTGGAATTAGTGGCGGAAACAAGAAGACTAGGACGTCTGCCTGTAGCAAACTTTGCGGCGGGGGGAATTGCTATTCCGGCTGATGCAGCCTTAATGATGCAACTGGGGTGTGACGGGGTTTTTGTGGGATCCGGGATCTTCAAATCCGAAGATCCGGTGACCAGAGCTAAGGCGATTGTGGAAGCAGCCGCTCATTATGATGATCCCCGTTTACTCGCTGAAGTATCAAGAGGCTTAGGCCAAGCCATGCGGGGAGTATCGGTGGCCGGTTTAAATGAGGAAAGTCGGATGGCTGGTAGAGGATGGTAACCATCCGGAACTTAATTACTCAAAAAATACTTTCTCGATCTAATCTAAAATCTGCCACCACCAGAAAGAATAACTAGAATTTGGCGCTCTGCTGAACGGTTAAGCTTTGGTAAAATTCCTTTCCGGTGCAGTTAAAATAGGGTATCCTGTTAGGTAGTACTGTAATGGCGTGTGCGCATTATAAGCGCCTGTCTTGGCGCCTTACTTGAATGGTGGAAAAAGTAATGTCGGGCATCTTAAATAAGGCTGATCAGGTATGCTTGAGTTTTGCCGTGTGTTTTTATTTTTCGTACTTTCAGGAGTTGTTTCAAATATTGTTTCTTCGTAGAGGATCAAAGAACCAGTATCTATCAATGCTCGTACGAATAATGGACTAAATATAATTATAAATTAAGGAGGTACCATAATGGCCCAAAAAATGACGATCGATGGTAACACCGCTGCAGCGCATGTAGCCTATGCCTTTAGTGATGTTGCCGCCATTTATCCGATTACTCCTTCCTCTCCAATGGCAGAAGTAATTGATGAATGGAGCGCCCATGGGCGGAAGAATTTGTTTGGACAAACCGTCCGAGTGGCGGAGCTGCAATCCGAGGGTGGAGCGGCCGGAGCTGTGCACGGTTCACTGGCTGCCGGAGCGCTCACCAGTACTTTTACTGCTTCTCAAGGCCTTTTGTTGATGATTCCTAATATGTACAAAATCGCCGGTGAGCTCCTTCCTTGCGTGTTTCATGTATCAGCTCGCTCCTTAGCTACGCATGCTTTGTCTATCTTCGGTGATCATTCCGATATTAATGCTACGAGGCAGACAGGTTTTGCCTTACTAGCCTCCGCTTCAGTGCAAGAAGTAATGGACTTGGCCTTAGTGGCTCACTTGGCTACGTTAGAGAGTAGAGTTCCTTTCCTACATTTCTTTGACGGTTTCCGGACTTCTCATGAGATCCAAAAGATTGACGGTATTGCTTATGAAGACATGGCCAAACTGGTGAACTGGGATCAGATTGCCGCCTTCCGGCAGCGAGCATTGAATCCGGAACACCCGATCCAGAGAGGCACCGCCCAGAATCCGGATATTTATTTCCAAGGGCGTGAAGCTTCTAACCCATATTATCTGGCTACTCCAAAGATTGTAGCTGAAGTTATGGACAAAGTGGGTAAATTGACAGGCCGGAGTTATAAACCCTTCGACTATGTTGGGGCTCCGGATGCGGAAAGAATCATCGTAGCCATGGGTTCTGGTTGTGAAACGATTGAGGAGACTGTAAACTATTTATTAGCCAAAGGAGAGAAGGTCGGTTTAGTCAAAGTCCGTCTGTATCGTCCCTTCTCCGCCGAGTACTTCCTGAACGTTGTGCCTGCTTCCGTTAAGAAGATTGCTGTCCTAGACCGGACCAAAGAACCAGGTTCTATTGGTGAGCCTTTGTATCAAGATGTTTGTACTGTCTTTATGCAAAAGAAAGAGACCCCGGTTATTGTGGGCGGGCGGTACGGACTCGGTTCCAAAGAGTTTACTCCGTCAATGGTTAAAGTGATCTTTGACAACTTAAAGCAAGCCGAACCGAAGAACCACTTTACCGTGGGTATTATCGACGATGTGACCAATACCAACCTGGAAGTAACAGAAATGATCGACGCTGCTCCGGCCGGTGTTTATCGTTGTAAATTCTTTGGCCTGGGTTCCGACGGAACGGTAGGCGCCAATAAAAACTCCATTAAGATCATTGGTGACAACACCGATATGTATGCGCAAGGCTATTTTGTATATGATTCGAAAAAATCGGGCGGACTTACCGTTTCTCACCTACGGTTTGGAAAAACCCCGATTCAATCCCCTTACCTGATCGACCAGGCTGACTTTATCGCTTGTCACAATCCGTCATATGTAACCAGATACGATCTGCTTGATGGGATTAAGGAAGGCGGAATCTTCTTATTAAATTCTCCTTGGAGCGCGGAGGAGATGAATGAGAAACTGCCGGCCGCTATGAAACAAGTGATTGCTAAGAAGAAACTAAAGTTCTACAATATCGATGCTGTGAAAATTGCCGCCGAGGTTGGTCTGGGTGGGAGAATCAACATGGTGATGCAGGCCGCTTTCTTCAAGATCGCTAATGTCATCCCGGTTGATAAAGCATTTGAATATATTAAGACTGCTATTAAAGAGACCTATGGCAGAAAAGGCGATAAGATTGTGAATATGAATATCGCGGCTGTGGATCGAGCAGCGGAGATGCTGGAACAGATTGATTATCCGGCAGACTGGGCTACTACTACAGAGGGAGCCGTCATTATAGAAGAGGAAGTTCCGGAGTTTGTTAAAAATGTGGTCAAACCAATGTTGCGGCAGGAAGGCGATAAACTACCGGTCAGCGCTTTTACTCCAGACGGTAGTTTCCCCATGGGAACTACACAATATGAAAAACGCGGGATCGGTATTACCCTTCCGCAATGGGATCCTGAAACCTGTATTCAATGTAACCAGTGTGCTTTTGTTTGTCCACACGCTTGTATCCGTCCGTATCTGGCTAAACCTGAAGACTTGAAGGATGCGCCAAGCTCCTTTAAGACTAAGGCAGCTATCGGTAAGGAACTGGCTGGTTATGAGTTCAGGATTCAAGTCTCTCCGTTGGATTGTACCGGGTGCGGTAACTGCGCCGATATTTGTCCGGCCAAGACCAAACCCATTGAGATGGTACCCATGGAAGAAATTGTAGAGACTGAGAATGAGAACTATAAATTTGCCGAAAGCCTGCCAGAGGTTGAGGTGGAGATGAGTAAAGAGACGGTGAAGGGAAGTCAGTTCTCAAAACCCCTCTTTGAGTTCTCCGGAGCCTGCGCTGGGTGTGGTGAAACTCCTTATGTCAAATTAATCACTCAACTCTTTGGGGACAGAATGATTGTGGCCAATGCCACAGGTTGTTCTTCAATTTATGGTGGTAGCGCCCCGGCCAACCCCTACACCACCAATAAGAATGGGCATGGGCCGGCTTGGGCGAACTCACTTTTTGAGGATAACGCCGAATTTGGCTATGGAATGAACCTGGCAGTAACTCAACGCCGGAACAAACTGGCTGATTTGATTGGTAGAGGGTTGGAAGCCGATATTTCCGCTGACCTAAAAGAGGCCTTTACTCAATGGTTGAATGGAAGAGATGACGCTGAGGAGTCCAGAAAAGCCGGAGATAAAATCAAAGCTTTAATTGACGGAGAAGCCGTGAAAGCCAGTGGAGAAATAAAAGAAATATTGTCCGAGATCGCTACCATGAAGGACCTTTACACTAAGAAATCCATCTGGATCTTTGGTGGCGACGGCTGGGCATACGATATCGGTTACGGCGGATTGGATCATGTCCTGGCTTCTGGGGAAGACGTTAATGTCCTGGTCCTTGATACTGAAGTCTATTCCAATACCGGTGGTCAATCCTCCAAATCCACACCAACCGGTGCGATTGCCAAATTTGCGGCTGCCGGTAAGAATGTGAAGAAGAAGGATCTGGGCATGATGGCCATGTCCTACGGGTATGTCTATGTAGCCTCCGTTTCCATGGGCGCCAACAAGAACCAACTGTTGAAGGCGGTTTTAGAGGCAGAAAGATACAAAGGGCCTTCTCTGATTATTGCTTATGCCCCCTGTATCAATCATGGAATCAATATGAGCAAGAGCCAAAATGAGATGAAGATGGCGGTTGAATCCGGTTATTGGCCACTGTACCGGTACAATCCGGATCTAATCTTAGAAGGCAAGAACCCGTTTGCTTTAGATTCTAAAGAACCGACCGCTAGCTTCCGTGATTTCATCATGGGTGAGGTGCGCTACGCTTCCTTAAAGAAACTCTTCCCGGAGACAGCGGAAGAATTGTATACAAGAGCCGAAAAAGAAGCCAAAGCCCGGTACGAACAGTATAAACGATTGGCTCAAAACTAAGAACCTTTCTTCGTGAATATCCCAGGAAAAATGGGAGGTCGTCCTTTAAAAGGACGACCTTTTTTTATAAGCATTAGTGCTCAGGAGATGAAGAAAAATTGATATAAAGGCTAATACTATCCTTATGATGTCGGTAAAGGAGGGATGCTAATGGGGAAGCCATTAGAAGTGAGGTGGCATGGACGAGGAGGACAAGGTGCAAAGACGGGGGCGATTCTTTTAGGGGAAGCGCTGGCCAATTCAGGCCGGTATATGCAGGCTTTTCCCGATTACGGTCCAGAACGTATGGGGGCGCCGATGCGGGCTTATAACCGGATCAGTGATGCGCCGATTACTATCCATTCCGGAGTTAGCTCCCCGGAAATTGTGGTAGTGTTGGATGCGACACTCTTGGGTAAAGTGGATGTGACCAACGGGATGCCTGATGATGGTGTGCTCATAGTAAATACACATAAAACACCGGAGCAGATTAGAAAAGAAATAAATCTCACTGGACGCAGGGTATTTACGATTGATGCCAATAGAATTTCCACAGAAACAATCGGAAGAGCAATACCAAACACCCCAATGCTGAGCGCTGTGGTCAAGGTCACCGGGATAGTTGATTATCAGGATCTATTAAACCAGACCAAAGCGAAGCTTAGGAAGAAGTTTAAAAACAAACCGGAGCTGATTAACGGAAATATAAAGGCCATAGAACGGGCGTACCAGGAGGTACAGTCAGAATGAAAGCGCCGAACTGGAAAGAAATCCCACCAGGTGGAGTCATTGCTAAAGGAGGTACCGCCTTTCAGTATGCCACCGGTGACTGGCGAAATAGCCGTCCCATTCATGATTTAGAGCTTTGCATAAATTGCCTGCGTTGTTGGGTTTATTGCCCGGATGCCTCAATCAAAGTGAAGGACGGAAAAGTAGTGGGGATAGATTATGATCATTGCAAAGGTTGTGGTATATGCTCAAAAGAATGCCCCACTAATCCTAAGGCCATAAAGATGTTTAATGAAACAGACTTTGGAGAATCACACCCTTCTGAGTTTTAAAGGTTTTATCATCAGACTTAAGGAGAAAATTGAACATGATCACTCAGGATAAGCTAAAAGCAGAAGATTTTGTAGCCAGGACAGGTAATGAAGCGGTAGCAGAAGCCATGCGGCAGATAAATCCGGATGTGGTTGCTGCTTATCCAATAACCCCGGCTACGGAAATTGTACAAATCTTCTCGGGTTTTCTCGCCGATGGCTTGGTAGACACGGAGTTTATTACTGTGGAAAGCGAACATTCGGCAATGAGCGCTTGTATAGGCGCTTCAGCAGCGGGAGCACGGGTTATGACAGCTACCTCTTCTCAAGGATTGAGTTTAATGGCGGAAGTTTTATATATAGCGTCCGGACTACGGTGTCCCATAGTCTTAGCAGAGGTAAACCGGGCCTTATCCGCGCCTATTAATATCCATTGTGACCATAGTGATACTATGGCGGTGAGAGACTCTGGATGGATCCAAATTTATGCAGAAAATGCGCAGGAAGCGTATGATAATCTGATCCAAGCGGTGCGGATCGCCGAAGATCAGGAAGTAAAACTACCGGTCATGGTATGCATGGACGGGTTTATCATTAGTCATGGCTTAGAAGTCGTGCGCTTGCTCAAGGATGTGCAGGTACAGAGGTTCGTCGGGCCAAATAAACCTGCATATTCTCTGTTGGACGTGGAGTATCCCATTACCGTTGGCGCACTGGACTTTACAGACTTCTATTTTGAGCATCGTCGGCAGATTGCCGAGGCTATGGAAAAGGCCAAAACTGTCATTTGTAAAGTCGGAGAAGAATTCGGCGTAGAGTTTGGCCGGAGTTATGGGTTTTTCGAAGGCTATAAGATGGAAGATGCGGAATATGGTGTGATTGCAATGGGTTCTACTGCGGGAACGGCCAAAGTAGCAGTTGATGAATTACGGAAGAAAGGGATGAGAGCAGGTTTGCTAAAACTAAGAGTCTTTCGTCCCTTTCCGGTCACAGAGTTGATAAACGCGACCAAAGGCTTGAAAGCAATGGCGGTTTTAGATCGGGCCGATACCCTCTCCACAAATGGCGGTCCCTTATTTCAGGAAGTATGTACTGCGCTATATGCTGAGGACCACAGGCCGAAGATTAATAATTATATCTATGGGTTGGGAGGCAGGGATATTACTCCCTTCGATCTGGAAAAGGTATATCAGGAATTGCCAAAACTGGCCGCAGGGGAGGAGAAAGCAAAACCTCGGTATCTAGGGGTTAGAGAGTAGCCAGTCAACATAGTAAATTCAACAGACAAAATGTTAAAAAAACACCCACCAAAACCCGGAGGGTTTGATTTTAACGGAACTATATTGTATAATTTATGGAATGAATTACCGAAGGGAAGATCCATTTATGCTTGATCTTAAATTAATTCGTAGCAATCCTGACCGGGTTAGAGAGGGATTACGCAAACGCGGCGCAGAGGTTTCCCTTAGCGAACTACTTAGTTTAGATCAGGAACGTCGTTCTGTATTGGTGGAGCTTGAGTCCTTAAAGAACAAGAGAAATACCGTTTCTAAAGAGGTTGGACGGTTAAAAGCAGCCAAGGAAGACGCGTCCATATTAATCAATGAGATGCGTCAGGTGAATGAAGAAATCAGGAACTTAGATGAGAAAGTAAGGCTTATTGAGGAGAAGATTGGGGAGAAACTGTTAACACTACCTAATCTTCCGCATGAAAGTGTTCCCGAGGGAGTAGACGACAGTTATAACCTTGAGGTACGACGGTGGGGAGAACCTCGTCAGTTTTCGTTTAAACCCTTACCTCATTGGGACATAGGTGAGAATCTAGATATTTTAGATTTTGAGCGGGGCGCTAAGATTAGTGGAGCCCGGTTTACGGTACTAAAAGGAATGGGCGCTAGGTTGGAAAGGGCCCTGGTCAATTTTATGTTGGATCTTCATATAAATGAGCATGGGTATACTGAGGTGTTTCCGCCTTATTTAGTGAACGCCGACTCCATGCTTGGGACCGGGCAACTGCCCAAATTTGCAGAGGATATGTTTAAGGTGGACCCGCAAGGATATTACCTGATCCCTACTGCAGAAGTACCAGTTACTAATCTGCATAGGGAAGAGATTTTGAAGAGCGAGGATCTGCCTATTAAGTATGTAGCTTATTCTGCGTGCTTCCGGGCGGAGGCCGGGGCGGCCGGACGGGATACCCGGGGATTAATCAGACAGCATCAATTTAATAAAGTGGAGTTAGTAAAGTTTACTACACCCGAAACGTCCTATACGGAACATGAAAAGCTGGTGCGCGATGCCGAAGCTGTTCTGCAGAAACTGGGTCTTCCCTATAGAGTAATCTTGCTGAGCAGTGGTGATATGGGTTTTGGCGCAGCCAAATGTTATGATCTGGAAGTATGGCTCCCCAGTTTCAATATGTATCGGGAAATATCATCCTGTTCCAATTATGAGAGTTTCCAAGCCAGGAGGGCCAATATAAAATACCGGCCCACACCTGACGCGAAACCTGAATTCGTACACACCTTAAACGGATCCGGGGTGGCTATCGGACGAACAGTAGCAGCTATTTTAGAAAACTACCAGGAAGCGGACGGTTCGGTAAGGATCCCGGAGGTATTGATTCCCTATATGGGCGGGTTGGAGAGAATTCAAGCGAAAAAATGAGAATGCGATAATATAGAAGAGTTAAGAGCGGTTTAATTACCGCTCCTTTTTGCGTTTAAACATGTTTGCTGAGCCGATAGACTGAAAAGAATCCTCGTCTCCTCTTCATTATTATATGGGTAGAGGGGATATGGCAAAATATAACAGCAAGTTGCAAACAAGGAGCAAATATAGTATAATACTTATTATTAGAAAATTTATTAAGAGGTGAAAAATGTGAAAAAAATATTAGTGTTATTTGTATGTTTAAGTGCATTGCTTCTGTCTACAACATGTACAGAGGCTTCAGTTGAAGTTTATTATGACGGGATGTTTGCCGGGAAGTATGGCATGGACGTTACAGGAAGTATAGGATTTTTTGAACTTGAATCTGACAAACATGAAACAGATCTCTCCTTACATACTTTTGGTGGGCGGTTAAATTTATCAGAAATATTGGTAATTGGCGCGGAATTAGGGGTGGGCGAAATCAAAAAAAGCTCAGAAATTGAGCCTCAGGATTTGCAAACAACATCATTTATAGCAGGCCTAAGGTTTGACCTTAATGAACTCGTGTTAAATCCTTTTGTTTCAGTGGATACTTTATCTGCAGAGCAAACGACCTTTGAAAGTGAAACCGAAGTATCCGGTACTTTTCTTGGTATAGGAGGAAAAATTCCCCTCAACGATCAGGTCAGCATTGAAGGTTTCTATAAATTTTCTATATATACTTCCTGCAAAATTGATGGTGAAGATGTATCAGACTTTCATAAAAAGACATATGGTCAATACTATGATGGCAGTAATATAGGATTATCCAGCTTTTCAGTAAAAGCTAATTGTTTAGTGACAGAAAACATAGCTTTAGTATTAGGCTATAAAAAGTATACTATAAAACAGGAAGTTGATCTTTATGCAGCAGGAATATCAGGTGAAATTGAAATGAGAGAAACTTTAGATAGTATTGTTTTTGGAGCGTCAATATTGTTTTAAACAAGATCGTACAATATATGTTTTCTACAGGTCATAATTTATACTCATAGTTCTGTCCTTCTATTTTACTTACTTATCATTATAATATATTAGTCGAGGAGTAGGAATAAATGGAGATTGACTATTTGAAAAACTCATGTTAAAATATTCTTTGCCACGGAGGAGTGTCCGAGTGGTTTAAGGAGGCGGTCTTGAAAACCGTTGTGGTTAATAGCCACCGTGGGTTCGAATCCTACCTCCTCCGCCATTAATTATGGTATACAGATTTTAGTGAGTAATATTTCTAACAAGTCAACCATGCGGAGAGATACCCAAGCAGGTTGAAGGGGACGGTTTGCTAAACCGTTAGTAGGAGCAATCCTAGCGAGGGTTCGAATCCCTCTCTCTCCGCCATTAACATTAACAGCCGTTTGGCTGTTTTTTCACCAGCTTTTTTAATGGAAGATAATTTGGGCATGACTATATATAGAAGCAAACAGACAAACACCTAAAAACTTCCACAAAAAAGTACTGGACACAAAGAGGAGTATGTGGTAAGATAATAAATGCGCCTCACGGGAGAGCAACTCCTGGGAAGCGAGGAAAAACCTTCTGGACCTTGACAACTGAACAGCAA
>DUOH01000014.1 GCA_012838955.1 Bacillota bacterium
ATGCTTCGTCCCCTTATAAATACAAAAACCCTCTCCGTGAGAGAGGGTATATATATATAAAAGAGGGGGATTATCGTCGCCAATGTTGCTGATCATGCTTGGAGGATTTGTACGACGCGCCGAAGAAGGAGTCATGTTGTATATTCATGGTTGTCTGTCGTAGTTGCCATCTGGTTGCGGCCTTCTTCGACTAAGTTTTCTCTGGATGTCGTATCCGGGTGTCATGTCTGATATCTATCTGGTGTTATTTCTGGATGTCTGATCTGTTGTCTATCTGATGTCGTTTCTGGATGTCTGATCTGTTGTCTATCTGATGTCGTTTCTGGATGTCTGATCTGTTGTCATACCTTAATGTCTATACTAGTTGGATGAACATCCCCCTCTTTTATAGCAAAAACCCCAATGCAAAGCATTGAGGTTTCCGTACTTGGCAACCGAGCTATCATGGCAGTCTTTCTCAACTTTTGCTTTAGCAAAAGCAAAAGACTGCTTTAGACCTCAAGCTTTGCGTCCCTGTTTTTCAACAGGTTTGCCTTTATCATTTTATAATTATAAATTATAATTTATACAATACAAATATACCATAGCGCTCTATTTTTGGCTAGTGTTTCATTGTAAACACTTTGTAAAGGCAACTTTCTGAATAAAAGGATACCCGAAACGGCAAGCCCTGGGACGTCTGTGGTTATACCGATTTGGAAATCTTGGCCGCTGGTCTGGAACTGGATCAGCTCCAAATACCATAAATTACTCTAAAGGAAGATGCTAAAGAAGAAGCTTGAAGGTAGACTAAGTGGATTCCCTAGAACATCTCTTGCACAAGAAAGTGGAATTTCGGCCCAGAATCCGCGCCCCGGTCAGTCCAGGCAAAATCGAAACGTAGCTGGCCCAATGGAGTTATGTACCGCAAACCGGCGCCATATCCCTGGTAATATTCTTTATAGTCAACGGAGCCGAGGTCATGAAAGATCACGAGTTCGCAGCGGTCGTTCCCAGGAAATCTCTGTCGCAGTTCCAGGTTGCACAGGAATAACTGATCGCCCTGGAGAAAGTTATTGTTATACCCCCGGATTGAGGTTGTTCCTCCCAATAGGAAGAAACCCGTCTCCGGCACATTCCCCACCAGGGTCCCTCCTCTGATCCTGTACCCAAAAGTTGTATACTCTCCAGGGGAAAAAAACTGTTTAAATTCACCCACATATTTTTGATAATCATACTTTCCGCCCAAAAACCCGCCATAAAAATTCATATTCACCTGCGCCAGGTAACCACCGGTGGTATAAAAGAAATTGGCCAATAAACGTTGGTCATCAACCAGACCAAACCCAAAACTATTATTCCAGTATGTTTCCACCTCCAGGGGAAGACTGGCATAATCCGGGGCCACCCAGGAGTCAAACTCCGTCTCGACCAGCTCAAACTGGAGAGAGGTGCTGAGGCGGAGATTCCTTTGAAGCGGACGCCCCAGGGAGACCTCCACTCCGGTACTGCGTAGATCGTACAGATATTCATGGGCCAAGCCGCCGGCTCTGTATACTGCTTCCTGGCCATAATCGAGATCGGAGTAGAGACGGATGCTCAACGACGTATTATGCTCATCCAGCCAAGGCTCTCTGAAGAACAGGTTAAAGTGGCATAGTTCTCCGGGATTTGTCTCCAGCCCAAATGAGATTTGCTGGCCTCTGCCCCGGAAGTTGGGATCTGTGATGTAACCAAAACCCACTAGTTCACTGGTTTTTGGCGCATAACTAAAGCCGAAATTGAACTGAATGAGCTGCCCCTCGGTCAGTTCAAGGACTACATCCATGATCTCCGGATCCGAGGTCGGTTGAAAATGTAGATCAATATCTTCAAAGATCTGTAACCGGCGTAGAACATTAAGATCTTCCCTGATCGTATTCACATTCAAGAGATCTCCTTCTTGCAAAGAGAGTTCTCTAGTTACCACAAACTCTGCTGTCTTCTTCAAGCCCTTAATGATTGTTTTACCTAGTTTCAGCTCAATAAGCCCTATGGTTACCACTCCATCCGGGGCTATCTCTGTTTTGGCCGGATCCAACGTCAATAACTGCCCGTTCTTCTCTTGAAACTTGGCGAAAGCTTCACGAAAAACCTGGTTAATCTCTACGCTGTTCACTACATGCCCCTTTTTTTCTTCAACACAAGCGAGGAGTTCGGCAGGGGAGACCGTCTCCAAGCCGACCAAGCGAAACTCTTTAAAAAGCGGATTCTCTTGTACAAAGAAGACTATTCTTATCCCGCTGCCTACCGCCTCAGTCCAATGGTCCACTGCGCGGAAATAACCCAAGTCCATGATGGCCCGAGCATTCTTCTCCACTGTTTTTTCACTGAAAGGCTCACCCAGGCGTATATTGATCAGTTTTCGTAGGATAATCTCTGTAGCGACATGCTCATTCCCTCTCACCTCAATATCAAGCACAATAGGTGCGGTCTGCCCCTCCACCATTACTGCTGCAAAAAACAGGAGAACTGTGAAAACCCACCTGAATAAGGATTGTAATACCGGGTATAAGCTTTTCTGAGCCTTGTTCACTCGTCCCCCCTCCTCTCTCCATAAACAAACTAAAATTTATCTTGCCAAACTCCATAGTAAGCATAATCGGTATACTTCGGTTCTCAGCCATTACTATCACAAAAAACAGGAGCGCTACGAAGAACCAACAGAGCAAGAAGATTACTACCGGGCATAAGCTTTTCTGAACCCTGCTCACCATCGTTCCCCCCTCCTTCCCGGAAAACCAAGGAAATTCGGATCAGTACACCTAAGTATGTTATAATATTTTTATAAATTGCCCTTAAAACAACTTAGGATAAATTCTTAAATTACTCTTGTCTTTTGGTAAAAAGATTTTTACTTTTATTTATGGCGAACTCAGAAATACTTTGGCCTAATTTTATAGAAATTTTATAATTGTTCTTTATGATTATATATAATGCCATTATAATGACTGTCCGGTGGAAGCTGGGGGTTGTGATGACTATCCGCGCCAAACTAATCCTGTCCTATATTACCATGGTGATGATCCCGGTGATACTGATTCTGCTGGTGATGAGACTGGTCATTCCCATGTTCATCAGCAGTGACCCGGACTTCCCAAAACAAGGTTCACGCCAATTCAACATGGGTATAACTGTTCATGATCAAAACCGGAGTCGGTTGTTTGCCCAGCTCTCCGAAACCGCCCATCGCCACCCGGAACGGTTTACTGATCTTCATTACTTGGCGGCTTTGGAAGAAGAATTGACAAAGCTGGTCTTAAAAACTTGGTTAGTGGTGAGAATAGGGGAACGGATCTTCTATATTTCTCCTGGGTTCTCCCTGGCTTACGACAGCGAACTACCGGAGTTTGGTTCATATCCGCAAAATAAGCAGATTACCATAGGAGAGCAAAAATTTTCCCTCTCCCAATTTGATTTCCTTTCCCAACCTGAAGTGGCCGGTAGTGTATTCATGTTTTCTGATCTGACTCCACTGAACAAATTGTCCAGTAATTTCTTATCATTATTTATCGCGGTAACTGTCTTTGTTGTAATGGTTACCAACGGTCTATTGACCTTCTTTATTTCCCGGAGTATAATCAAGCCTTTATACCTGCTAAAGAGAGCCGCTGAACAAATCAGCACAGGTGATCTGGATTTTATAATTACTTATGCCAAAAGAAACGAACTCGGAGAGTTGGCAAACGCTTTTGAATCAATGCGTTCCCAATTAAAGGACTCTCTGGAAAAACAAGAACAATATGAGATCAACCGCAAGGAGCTAATCTCCGGAATCTCGCATGATCTGAAGACCCCGATTACCGCAATCAAAGGATATGTGGAAGGCATTATGGACGGGGTGGCTAATACCCCGGAAAAGTTGGAACGCTACCTTTTAACCATCCACCGAAAAGCCAGCCAGTTGGATAGGTTAATTGATGAACTCTTCCTCTTCTCCAAACTGGATCTGGATAGAATGCCCTCCCACTTTGAAACGGTGGATATCACTTCTTTCCTCCAAGATTGCCTTGATGAACTCCGTTTTGATCTTAAGGACAAAAAAATCAACCTTATTTACCTGCCGGGCGCCGTTTCTCCCATACAGGTAACCGCCGACCCGGAGAAACTACGGCGGGTCATGATGAATATTATCGATAATGCCATAAAATACATGGGTGAAGAGGAAAGATGCGGCCAGATCAGCATTAATTTACACGACCGAGGGGAAAAGGTTATGGTCAGCATGACAGATAACGGCCCTGGAATCAGAGAAGAAGACCTGCCTTTCATCTTCGACCGCTTTTATAGAAGTGATCCGGCGCGCGGTTCCGCCGTGGGCGGTAGTGGCCTGGGGTTGGCCATCGCCAAACTGATCATCACGGAGCATGGCGGGGAGATCTGGGCCGAGAGTCAATTGGGACAAGGGGCGACCATCTGTTTTACTTTACCGAAGGCCTGCATTCCTGGTTAGATTTGGAATAAAAAACAATTTGGCTTCGTTCAACTGTTTTTCCATTGTAAGTCCTGCCCACGTACGACTGGGCAATTTTATCTTCCCGGCGAAGCAGGGACCATAAGAATAGCTATGGAGGTATGATGATGAAGCGGATTTTAATCATCGAAGATGAAGAGAGCATCGCCGAACTGGAACGGGACTACCTGGAGATCAACGGTTTTTATGTAGAGATCGAATCCCGGGGCGATTCGGGAATCAAACGCGCGCTACACGGCGATTATGACCTGGTAATTTTAGATATCATGCTTCCGGGGATGAACGGTTTCGAAGTCTGCCGCTTGCTGCGGACGAAAAAAGATATCCCCGTCTTATTGGTCTCCGCTAAAAAAGAAGATATTGATAAGATCAGAGGCCTCGGCCTGGGGGCCGATGATTATATTACCAAGCCCTTTAGTCCGGGGGAACTGGTGGCTAGAGTCAAGGCCCACCTTTCTCGGTATGAACGCCTGACCGAATCGGCCGAACCGAAACGGGATGATCTAAAGATCCGGGGTTTGGTGATTGACACCAATGCCCGGCGTGTATACGTCAACGGTAAAGAAGTAACATTCACTGCCAAGGAATATGCGCTGTTGTTCTTTCTTGCCTCCAACCCCGACCGGGTCTTCAGCAAGGATGAGCTCTTTGAAAAAGTCTGGGGTTTGGATTCCATGGGTGATTTGGCTACCCTGACCGTGCATATCCGAAAAATCCGGGAAAAGATCGAAACCGACCCGGCTAACCCCCAATACATCAAGACCATCTGGGGGGTAGGTTACCGTTTTGAGTCATGAAGCACCACTATAGCTGTTTCCACTCGAAATGTTTTTATTTCCCGACAAACTGGATAACATAAAGTAGAAAAAGAGTATAGCCACGAAAGGAGAAAAAAATGTCGGAATTTCCAATCCTCTTCAGTCCGGCCAAGATCGGAACTTTAGAGTTGAAGAACCGCCTGATTATGCCGGCGATGGGCACAGGGATGCAGAACAAAGACGGCACCGTCTCCGACCGTCTCTATCATTACCACCGGGTAAGAGGCGCCGGTGGCACAGGCATGATCACTGTGGAGATTGTGGCTGTGCACCGCACAACAGCCGGACCTACCGGTTTAGGAATCTATGATGACAAATTCATTCCCGGCCTGAAAAGGCTGGCTGACGTCATCCATGAGGGCGGCGCCAAAGCTTGTGTCCAATTGTGGCATGCCGGTCGGCAAACCAATTCCACCGTCACCGGGATGCCAATCATCGGCCCTTCGGCCATCCCCTGCCCCTTATGTCAGGAAGAGCCGGAAATGATGGATAAAAAAATGATTCAGGAGATTGTGGAGAGCTACGGTGATGCCGCCCGCCGGGCCAAAGAGGCCGGGTTTGACTGCATTGAACTGCACGGGGCGCACGGATATCTGATCGCCCAATTCATGTCCGCCTATTCGAATAAACGCACAGACGAATATGGCGGTAGCCTGGAGAACCGGGCCAGGTTCGCTTTAGAAATCATCGAAAATGTACGGCAAAAGGTCGGCCCTGATTATCCCATCCTCTATCGTCTCAGCGGCGAAGAAAGAGTCGAGGGCGGTCTGACCATTGAAGACAGTAAAAAAATCGCTCCCCTCCTGGTCAAGCAAGGAGCAGATTGTATCCATGTCTCAGTTGGCGTTTATGAAAGCCTGAGGTATGTGGTTCCCCCAATGGATCTGGACCGGGGTTTCAACGCTTGGGCGGCGGAAGAAATTAAGAAAGTGGTGGACGTGCCGGTAGTGGCAGTAGGCAGGATCAACGATCCCTATGTGGCCGAAGAGATCCTAAAGCAAGGTAAAGCTGATTTCATCGCCGTCGGCCGTAGCCTCTTAGCAGATCCCCAATGGCCCAACAAGGTGCAGAAGGGGCAATACGAAGAGATGCGGCATTGTATCGCCTGTAATCAAGGATGTGTCGACCGCCTGTTGCTGGAAGGGCGCCATGCCTCCTGTATTCTCAACCCCGCCTGCGGTCGAGAAGAAGAGTTTGCTTTTGAACCGGTGACTGAAAGTAAGAAGGTGGTGGTCATCGGCGGCGGACCGGCCGGGATGGAAGCCGCCCGGATCGCCAAAGACCGCGGATGTGAGGTGACACTCTTTGAAGCCACTGACAAGCTTGGCGGCCAATGGCGGCTGGCCGGTAAACCCCGGAAAAAATATGAAATTGCTGGTGATGTGGAGTGGTTGATCAATTGTCTCTTCCGCCGGGGAGTGGATATCCGCCTTAATACCCCAGCCACGAAAGAGAATGTCCAGGCTGAAAAGCCGGACGTGATCATCCTGGCTACCGGGTCCAAATCGGTCAAACCGCAAGTGGAAGGGATCGATAGTCCTAAAGTACTCCTGGCCCATGATGTTTTGGAGGACCCGTCAAAGGTCGGTCAGAAGGTGGTAATCGTCGGCGGCGGCGCCACTGGAATGGAAACCGCGGAAGTCCTGGGCGAAATGGGGAAAGACGTGACAGTGATCGAGGCCATGGAAGATATAGCCAAAACCATCGGCCCGGCCAGAAAAGACTTTTTAATGGAACGACTCCGGCAGTATCAGGTGAATCTCCGTCTCCAGACAAAACTGAAGAGAGTTACGAATACGGGAGTCGAGGTCTGTTGTGAAGAGAACAACTATATCCCGGCGGATAGTGTAGTAATCGCTGTAGGAGTGACCAGCGTCAACCATCTGGAGGAAGAGTTGAAAACTATTGCCCCGGTCAAAGTCATTGGCGATGCCAAAGAGCCCAGGACCGCCATGAACGCCTTTTATGAAGCCAACGAAGTGGCCAGGTCCTTATTTTTAGAGAAGGAATTGGCTGGAGTATAGGTGAACTCTGTGCCCCGGGCCACGCGGGGCCTACGTTCACCCCGGCGACTGTGGAAAAGACAGTATCCCCCGCTCTCAAAAATACTACTGACCGCCTATTCAGCAAAGCCCGATCCAAGCGGGGCCTACGTTTACCCCGAGCGACTGTGCAAAAGACAGTACCCCCCACTCGCAAAAACACAACTGACCGCCTATTCAGCAAAGCCCCGCTCAGGGGCTTTCCTTTACCGCATCATAAAAAAAGCTGATGAAGAAAGGGTTTTCTTGTCTCAAGTGGTATTATGTTACTATTGACTCTTCGCTTAGGAGGTTTTCCAGATGAAAAAAACCCTATACCCATTGATACTGACTATGTGCTGCCTGCTACTGGTCTTCTCTGTTCTATCGGTTACTGCGGAAGCGCCGGTAATAATAACCATCTTGCACACCAATGACATTCACGGCCGGGCGGAGTCAGGAGAGGGAATGGGCTTATCCAAAATAGCGACCTTAGTCAAACGGATCAAATCGGAAAATCCCCGGACTTTACTCCTGGACGCCGGTGATACCATCCATGGTAAAACCTTTACCAATCTGACCAAGGGCGAGAGTATGATTAAGCTGATGAACGCCATGGGTTATACGGCCATGACTCCGGGGAACCACGATTTCAACTATGGATACCAACGCTTGGTAAGCCTGGACACTCAGGTTGCGGACTTCCCTATACTTTGCGCCAATATAAAAAAAGATGAGGGATTCTTGTTCACACCATACATCATCACAGAAGTGGACGGCAAAAAAATCGCCATCTTCGGATTGGCCACTCCGGAGACGCTCTATAAATCCCATCCCAACAATACTAAAGGTTTGGAGTTCATTAACCCAAATACAGCCGCCCAAGACGTAGTAGATGCCGTCAGGGGCCGGGCGGACCTCATCATTGCCCTAACTCATCTGGGACTAGAGGCCGGTAGTGAGTTCACCAGTGAAAGGCTAGCCCGGGAAGTATCCGGTATTGACTTAATTGTGGACGGTCACAGCCACACTCCGCTCCCGGCCGGAAAAATGGTTGGCTCCACCCTGATCGTGCAAACACAGGAGCATACGAAGTATCTGGGCCGGGTTGATCTGACCTTCACCGGCGCCGGTGTAGAGATGAAGGCCTCCCTGATCTCCGGGGCGGAAGCGGCCGGCATCGATGAAGACCAGGAGATTGTCGGTTTGATCGCCACCGAACAGGCCAACCAGCAAGCAATCCTGGAAACTGTAATCGGGGAAACCTCGATCCGACTTATCGGTGAAAGGCAGTCGGTGCGGACCGGCGAGACAAACCTGGGCAACCTGATCACCGACGCCATGCGTGCGCTCTCCAGGGCGGAGATTGCCCTGACCAACGGCGGCGGGATCAGGGCTTCGATCGAAGCCGGAAAGATTACTGTTGAAGATGTCTTGGAGGTCCTGCCTTTCGGTAACACGATAGTAGTGAAAGAAATGAAGGGTTCCGATCTCCTCTCCTGCCTGGAACACGGAGTCTCACTCTATCCGGAGCCTAGCGGTGCTTTTCCGCAGGTCAGCGGGGTGTCTTTCACAATCGATCCAACTAAACCGGCGGGGGAAAGAATCAGCGCTATCCAAGTAAACGGCAAGCCCCTGCTCCCCAACGAAATCTATACAGTGGCCACCAACGATTTCTTAGCCGCCGGCGGAGACGGATATACCTGGTTCGCTCCAGCAAAGAACGTTGGCGAACTAGGCGGTCTGGACGAAGTCTTAGTCGAGTACATACAATCCAATGGCGTGATCGCTCCGGAGGCTGAGGGAAGAATACGCGTTGGAGACACGTCGACGCAAGCGCCTGGGTCCATAGAAACTGTAGCCTGTTTTTAGCAGAAAAATACCTATTTCAAGCTCACCCCCACAAGACAGAAGATAAAAGTCTATTCAAATTTGGCTATAGAATACATAAGCGGCCGGATCCAAGCATCGGCCGCTCCTTTGTTGTTATAAAAAAATCTAAGACCACTACCTGCTTGGCAGTGGTTCTTTCCTGTCATCATCAACTACTGGTCCGAACTTTTCCTCCTCTGTGCTCCTAACCGGCGTAGAAACATTTGACCTCATGATCTTGACCGACGCAGACCGATGGTGGTTCACTCCGCCTGCATTCCTCCCCGGCCTGTGGACAGCGTCCGGCAAACCGGCATCCCTGTCCGGGAATGGTCTCCGCGCCTACTTCACCCGATAGAATCAACCGCTCTCTTTTATACTCCGGGTCCGGTACGGGAATAGCCGCCAGTAGAGCCTTGGTATACGGATGCAGAGGCCTGGCAAATAATTCCGCTGTGGGGGCCAGCTCTACGATCTGCCCTAAATACATCACGGCGACCCGGTGGGAAATATGCTTCACTACCGCTAGATCGTGGGCGATAAAGAGATAAGCCATCTTCGATTCCTGCCGCAGCTCCATCAGTAAATTAATAATCTGGGCTTGAATGGAGACGTCAAGCGCGGAGACTGCTTCATCGCAGACCAGTAACTCCGGTTTTAACGCAATCGCCCGGGCAATGGCGATTCTCTGCCGTTGCCCGCCGGAGAATTCATGAGGATAACGGTACAGAAAATCTGCGGAGAGCCCCACCCGCTCCAAGACTTCGACCACCAAATCCTTCTTCTCCTGCGCCGTCCGGGCCAGACCGTGCTCGCTCAAGCCCTCTCCCACCAAGTCCAAGACGACCATCCGCGGATTTAGCGAAGAATAGGGGTCTTGGGAGACCACCTGCATCTTGGGGCGTAACGCCCGCATCCTGCGCTTGGACAAAGCCGTCAACTCAACCCCCTGAAAAAAGACTTCTCCTCCAGTGGGTTCGATCAGCCTCAAAATACTCCGACCCACAGTGGTCTTGCCGCAACCGGATTCGCCCACCAACCCCAGAGTCTCTCCAGGAGCCATAGTGAAACTAACCCGGTCAACAGCACGCACCCAACTGCGGGTCAATCCCAGCAGACCGGAACGCACAGGAAAATATTTCTTCAGATTATTCACTTCAAGCAAATTAGCCATCTTTATTCCCATTCCTTTGTTCACCACCGAGAACCCGGCACTAGTCAGTAGTTTTCTTGACCGCTCACCCTCAACGCGTATAAGCGCCATATTTAACCCTTTATGCTGACTCCTGAATTCTGACTGATCTCCGCTCTCACTAATACAGCCAGCAGGCCACCGTATGACCGGGAGAAACCTCCCTGGTCAAGGGGTACTCCTGGTGGCAGCGTTCCGTAGCCCTGGAACATCTGGGCGCAAAATAACAACCGGCGGGCAAATGCAGAAAGTCGGGGGCCATTCCTGGGATGGCCTGCAGAGCCTCTTCCCTGTCCAGCCGAGGTATGGAGGATAACAAACCTTGGGTATAGGGGTGCAAGGGATTCACCAATAAATCCCGGACTTTTGCCAGTTCCACGATTTTCCCCAGGTACATTACTGCCACCCGGTGGGCAATCTCCGTGATGATACCCAAATTATGCGTGATCAACAGGATGGACATCCCTTCAGCCTGCTGCAATTCTTTGAGCAAATCCAGGATCTGTGCTTGAATCGTTACATCCAAGGCGGTAGTCGGCTCGTCAGCCACCACCAGTTGCGGCCGACAGATTAAAGCCATGGCAATCATGGCGCGCTGTCTCATCCCTCCTGATAATTCGTGGGGATAAGCATTAAAACACCTTTGCGGATCGTGAATCCCGACTCTGTGCAACATCTCCAGCGCTCGGCGGCGGATCTCCTGCGGTGGCCAGGAGGTATGCATCTCCAGCACTTCACAGATCTGTCGGCCGATCTTGTGCACCGGATTAAAACTGGTCATCGGTTCTTGAAAAATCAGCCCAATCTCTTTCCCGCGTATCTTAATCAACTCCTCATGCGGGAGTTGCCAAAGATTCCGTTCTTCCCAGATAACTTCCCCTCCCGCCAGGATCGCCGGCGGTGAAGGCAACAGCTTCAACAGGGACAAGGCGGTAACCGATTTCCCGCAGCCGGACTCCCCCACCAGACCGAAGGCTTCCCCGGCTAAGATTTGTAGAGAAACCCCGTCAACCGCTTTGCTGACTCCGTTCTCGGCTTTAAAGTGTATCTCCAGATCTCTAACCTCAAGTAATGTTCGTTCCATCTTCTACTCCATTCTCTGATATTCTCTTGGATCAAAAGCCTCCCGCACGCCTTCACCGACAAAGGCGATGAGGAGCAGCACCCCGAATAAGGCAAGCACCGGGAAGAAAGAGAGCCAATAGGAGAAGATATTCCCCATCCCCTGTCTCATCAACTCTCCCCAACTAGGGGTCGGCGCTGGCAGACCAAAACCCAGAAAATCCAGGGCCGACAGAGAAGTAATCGCCCCGATGAGGCTGAAGGGTAAAAAGGTAATAATCGGCGTAAGAGCGTTAGGCAACATATGCCGGAACATAATCTTCCAGTCCCTCACCCCCAACGCCCGGGCGGCCTCCACAAACTGCGCCTCCCGGAGCCGTAAAAACTCGGAACGCATATAGTAAGAGATCCCAATCCAGTCAAAGATGATGAAGATCAGTAACAAAGTAAGAAAACCGGTCCCGAGGGAACTGCCGACAATAATCACCACATATAGAAAGGGCAAGGTGGAGAAGATCTCGATCAGGCGCTGCATAGTAAGATCAAACCAGCCCCGCAGATAACCTTGGAGGGCACCGATGATTACCCCCAATGTCATACTGGAGACAGTAATCAGCAGGGCGAAGCTGAAACTGATTCTGTATCCATAGAGCAGCCTGATAAAAATATCCCGACCCCGGTCATCAGTGCCCAAGATATTCTTCCTTGTCGGCGGAGTGGGAGGGTAGCCTGGAAGATCACGAATGGTTTCATTTGGACCGTATGGAATGGGTGGAAAGACCATGAAGTTACCTGTGCCCTCCGCAAAAGCGGGGGAGGCCTTCAATTCTTTATAGACAGGTTTTTCCGCCGGACTCAAGCCGAAATGACTTCCATCATAAAAACGCAGCACGGGAAAGTAGTATTTACCTTCATACTTGACGAGAAGTGGTTGATCATTGGCGATGAAATTGGCAAAAAGTGAAATAAAATAAAGTCCGAGCAGGATCAGGAGTGAATAATAAGCCCGTTTCATCTCCTTAAATTTTTGTAAGCGCCTACGCGTGATGGGAGACAAACGCACAATCTCACCTCCAGCCAAAAGCCGACATAAAGATGCCAGACCCTAAGAAATGTTGGAAAAAGAAGCTATCAGTAGTAAACAGCCAACCCTTCACCGGTCTTTCCTCAACAAGTTACGCACGATATGCGGTTCATGACAAATCGCCCTCTCCGGCGTCCGCCGAGGCTTCCTCGTTTTCAAAGCCGGGTCATTTATATTTAATCCTGGGATCAACCAAAGCCAGGCAGATGTCGGAGAGGAGCCGACCGACCAGCATCAAGAGGCTGGAAATGACTAAAAGACCTAAGGCTACTGGATAGTCCCGATCCACTATGGACTGATAACCGAGGAGACCCATACCGTCAATGGTAAAGATGGTCTCGATCAAGAATGAACCGGAGAGGATCACACCTATGATCATCCCGATATTGGTAGCGATCGGGATCAGGGCATTACGCAAGGCATGTCTGAAGACCGCCTGCCGATAAGTGAGGCCTTTGGCCAAAGCGGTCCGGATATAATCCCGGTTCAACTCTTCCATTAAGGAGTTCTTCATGAGTAAGGTTAAAGAGGCAAAGCCACCAATGGTATAACAGAAGAGGGGCAAAAACATATGGTGGAAAACGTCCAGGATCTTCCCTGGGATGGTGAGTTCTTCAAAGTAATCGGAGACAAACCCACTGATGGGAAAGAGATCCAAGAAGCTGCCCCCGCCGAGAAAGACAATTAAGAGGAGGCCCAAGGCAAAAGAAGGGATAGAATAGCCCAGGAAAACCAGGACACTGCTGACCTTGTCATATAGCTCTCCATGTTTGAGGGCTTTTTTGATCCCCAGGGGGATACAGACCGAGTAAGTCAAGAAGAGACCTGTTAAGCCAAAGGTCAACGAGACAGGAATCCGGCTGGCAATCACCTCAAGCACCGGTTTTTCATAGGTGTAAGAGATCCCCAAATCCAAGCGGAGCAGGTTTTTCAGCCACCGGAGATACCTGGTCAGCACAGGCTGGTCAAAACCATAATACCTCTTGATATTCTCCACTTCCGTCTCGGTAATTGCCGCCTGCAGACCGGCGCCGCCCAATCCCGGCCCGGCCTCGGTCTGCTCCGCCATCTTCATCCGCTGCAGCGCTTGCTCCACCGGGCCTCCGGGAACCATTTGCATAATCAAGAAACAGACCAAGGTAATTCCGAGTAAAGTCGGGATGATCAAGAGAAGTCGTTTGACAAAATAAGCGTACATCAACTAATCTCCCCTGTAAATATCCATCTTTTTCCGGTCCTTCCACCGCTTCTGCCTGATCCTGGGCGATCTGACCGGAAGTAAGTCCGGTTCAGGGACGCAGAGTTTTACCTCTCTTAAGTGGAATGGGTACTTGATCTTACCGGATGTGGGCTTTCAATCTAAGTAGTTATTCTGCGGCCAGTTGATCATAGTAGATCTCCACCGGTTCGCCCGGCAGAGCTTGCCGGTTTTTCACTGCTTCCTCGTACCGCTTTACTTTTTCCGGATCGAACCGCCAATACTTGATAATCCCCGAACTATATTTGGCGAAGACTGTCTTCGGCCGGCTGAAAATATTCCTATAAAAGATCCGGCTATAATCGGCTTCCCAGAGTAAAAGGTAAGGAACGTCTCGATAGATCAGTTTATCTATGGCCTTAATGATCTCCGTTCGTTTCTGTAGATTATAGATTTCCGGCAGGGAATCGATGAGCCGGTCGACTTCAGGGTTTTGGTAAGCCGAAAGGTTACTGCCACCGGGTTCATTGATATGCCTGGAATGCCAGAGCTGTTCCGGATCGGGAAAGAGCGTGCCGGTCCACCCCATAAGCACCGTATCAAAATCGTATTTCTCCATCTTCTTGAGGAGCGTCGCCCAGGAGAAGCGCTCCAGATTCACTTTCGCTCCTGCTCTTTTGCAGTCTTCCACAAAGACGGTTAAGAATTTCTCGCTCTCTTCGCTGACATAAGCGATGGAGAACTCCAGTAACTTGCCTGCTCCATTCATCAGATAACCCTCTTGGTTCAGGCGGTCATATCCCGCCTCGCGCAAGAGTTCTTTGGCCAAATCAGGGTCATACTCAATCAGCGGATTGGACGGTTCTCCTTTTTCGTACAGATATGGCCAATAGGAAGTTAACGGCTGGTACTGGCCGAATAAAATCTTTTCCAGAATCAACTTTCTGTTCAGAAGATGCGCCAAAGCACGCCGTACCCGTAAGTCCTGGAACAACGGCCTGCGCATATTCAGCGCCAACCCTTGAAAACCGCGGGGCGCGTAATTATGAATCTTCTGCTTGACAAGCCAGTTCTTTGCAAAGTGCTCGCTGCCGGTATCCTCCACCCACCGTTTCGCTGTGATCCCCGTATAAAGATCAAACTCCCCCTTTTTAAAGGCTTCAAAGGCCACCACCGGATTCATCACTCGGAACTTGATCCGGTCAAAGTTATATGTCCCCTTCATATGCGGCAACTGGTCGGCCCAGTAGTCCTTCTTCCGGGTCAGCACATAATATCTTCCTTCTTTTACTTCAGTCAGTTCATAGGGACCGCTGCCTCCAGGCAGACTCATATTGAATTCTCTATTAAAGTTCTTCCCCTCGAATAAATGTTTGGGCAGAATATTAAACCCGGCAACCATCTCTAAGTTCTTGTAATGCGCTGTTTTGGCGGTAAACTTCACTGTATACTCGTCAATAATCTCCGGAGGAGATAAGCGTCCAAGATACATCCGCATTACCGAGGTGAGATTCTCCGGATTCATGATCGTGTCATAAGTGAATTTGACATCCTCCGCAGTAATCGGCGTACCATCTGCCCAGCGGGCAATAGGATTAATCTTCACGGTAATCTCTTTCCGGTCCGGGGAAATACTCCAAGACTCCGCAATCAACGGTTGATATTCCAAGGTATAATCATCCAGTTCCAGCAGGGTACTGTATACTAAATTAAAGACTTGGGAGGCGTCAGCCGAGTTGCTTACATATGCATTAAATGACTTGGGAAACTCCGACGTGTGTAAGGTCAATTCTCCGGTATTCACCAGTCTGGGTTGCACCGGAGCACGGTCACCGGAAGTAACGAAATAAAGGATAATACCACCGATGATGACCAAAAAACCGGTCAAAAGGGTTTTTGCGCGTAGGCGCCTTACTTTCTTCATTTGCTCATCCTCCACTACCACGCAAGCTTGTGAAATGTTTTCGACGGAAATTCAGAAAAACCTGTTTTGATTTGACTATTCAAATCACGGGTAAAAAGAAAACCAGGGAACGCGCTCAATAGAGGGCGCTTCTCATCCCCTGGCAAATAAAGGCTCAGGCGGTCCCGGCCAATTATGCTCCGAAACAGATCCCCAAACTCCTGGCGGTGGTCACCAATTGTCCGGTAGGAGAGACCTTCCGCAGACCGTCAACGGCTTCCTCCAGAGGAACCGCGACAATCTCCGTTCCCTGCAAGGCCGCCATCATCCCAAACGCCCCACGCCTCGCCATCTCCACAGCGGCTACCCCATATCTGCTGGCCAGGATCCGGTCGTAGGCCGATGGTTTACCCCCCCGTTGCAGGTGACCCAGGACCGTGACCCGCGTTTCCAATCCGGTCAGCTCCTCCAGAGCAGCGGAGATACTGTTCCCGATCCCGCCCAGGCGGACCGGATCCGGACTACCTTGCACCACCCTGCTGACGGTCATCTCACCTCCGACCGGTTTAGCGCCTTCGGCCACCACTACAATACTGAAGCTCCGCCCTCGTTCCTTCCGTTGCCGGATCTTCTCAGCCACCTGCTCCAAGGAGAAAGGAATCTCTGGGATGAGAACCACATCAGCACCGCCTGCGATCCCCGATTGTAAAGCGATCCACCCGGCGTACCTCCCCATCACCTCCAGGATCATAATCCGATGGTGGGATTCGGCGGTGGTATGTAACTTCTCCAGGGCATCCGTGGCCGTATCAACCGCAGTCATAAACCCAAAGGTCAGATCCGTGGCTTTTAAATCATTATCAATAGTCTTGGGCACCCCAATGATCTTGACTCCCATCCTCATAAAGTCCCGGGCGCAGGAGAGAGTCCCATCTCCGCCAATCACAATCAGACAGTCTAGGTTATGGTGATGCAAATTCCGGATCACATCCGCCGAGCGGTCAATATAGACGGTCTCCCCACTTTTTTCCATTCTAAAGTGAAAAGGATTATCGCGGTTCGTCGACCCTAAGATGGTACCACCTTTAATTAAAATCCCCACTACCTCGGCAGGGGTCAATCGGAGATACTCATTTACAACAGCCCCGCGGAAACCATCTTTAAAACCGATGACTTCAATCCCGTGTTCATCAGCGGTCTTTACCACCGCCCTGATTACCGCATTCAAGCCTGGACAGTCTCCCCCTCCGGTTAAGATCCCGATTCGTCTCATAATTAATCCTCCTTTAAAATCTGTGCTTTGATGCCTTCCTCTCCGCTTCAACCCGGACAGACTGAGGCTCTGCTAGCAGCAGGCTGTGGCAGATACCCCATAGTCCCTCTTTGACCCCTCAACGCCTCTGCTTATTCGTTGACATCTACTCGTCAGCACTGTTCCGAAAGGGCGCGGGTCAAAAGGATGCCTGTGTTATGCTGTTAAACGTCGCATACCGGCATACTGAGAAGATTACTCCCTGGACCGCGACTTAGTTGTATTTCATATCATGTAATCACAATTATATCACAGACGCTAAGCCGAACTGAACAGGTACTTTCCCTCGCTCCTTCGTAAATAGCCAAAATAGTACAAGATGTACACAGAATACCGGCGTTTTTTTGTGCAGAAAACCAATGATTTTTTTGCGGCCTTCGGATATAATTAAGAAAAACTTTGTTAACACTGTGTTTCTTTATTGAAGGTGGTCATGATGAAAGTAAGAATTACAACTTTAGTCGAGAATTCCTTAGGCGAAAATTTGGCGCTCCAAAATGAACACGGTCTTTCTTTCTTTATTGAAACCAGCGACCTGTCGCGCACTTCCAAATGCACACGTCTTCTCTTTGATACTGGGCAAAGCAATAGATTTATCTATAACGCGGGCTTGCTGAATATCGACCTAAGCAAAACGGAGAAAATAATCCTCAGCCATGGCCATTACGATCATAGTGGTGGACTCAGAGATTTTGTGCAAACTTTCGGCCCCACTTTTGAATTAACAGTCGGAACAGGGTTTTTTACCCCCAAATACGCTTATAACAATGGAACCTGGCAGTATTTGGGGAACAATTTTGACTGCCGATATTTAGAGAAAAAATCCATTGGCGCCACATTTTTATCTGCAGATACCACGGAGATCGCCCCCGGCATTTATGTGGTGACCAACTTTCCCAGGACTTGTCCTTTTGAAAAACCTAATCAAAGATATTTTACTTATAACGGGCGTTCTTATGAACAGGACTCGTTTACAGATGAGTTAATCATCGTATTGGAAGTAACTGCCGGCTTAGTGGTGTTGTTGGGCTGTTCCCACCCCGGACTGATCAACATCTTAGAAACAGTGCGCGCCAGATTTAGTAAACCCATTCACTGCCTGATCGGCGGTACCCACTTGGTGGAAGCGGATGAAGTCCGCTTGGAGCAGACCCTGGATTTTCTACGCGGGTTGAACCTTTCCATGCTGGGCATCTCTCATTGTACAGGTGAGCGGGCCACACTCCGTCTGAAGGAGGGGCAAAAAAACTTTTTCGTGAATTCTACAGGAACCAGCCTTTATTTTGACTGAATAATCCGGCCGATCAGTTTTCTTCGGGTCAATCTTCTCCGGATCAGCCAACGAAGTCATAGCAAAACGCATAAAATAACATTATGTATTATGGAGGTCTCCATGCATTTACACGAAATAGCCCAGAAGATTGTGGATGCTACTATGGAAGTGATTGACAACCGGAACGTCAATATTATGGACCGGGACGGCATGATCATCGCCTCCGGCGAAAAAAACCGGATCAATACTTATCATAAAGGCGCAGACGATGTGATTAAATCAGGAAAGATTATTGAAATCTATCCGGAGGAAGTGCCGGAGTACCCCGGCGCCAAGGAAGGAGTAAACCTACCGATCCAGGTCGGTGATAAAACTGTTGGTGTGGTAGGTGTCTACGGTCATCCGAATGAGGTCAGGATCATTGCCAACCTGGTCAAAAAAGCAGTAGAGTTGAATCTGGAGCAACACCTCCTCTCTCAGCAGGTCAAATTGGTTACCGATCTGAAACAGCAGATTCTGAGAAAACTCATCTACGATAAAAACCTGGAAAAACAGGATGAGGAGATCCTCTGCTTAGCTAAGTTGGTCAATTTGGATCTCAACGTAAACCGCTACGCCATCATTCTTGAAGTCAAAAACTATTCCATCCAAGATTCTTTGGAGTTTCTAAAGATCGCAGGCCAACTGGAGAAGTTTCTCCTTGCCCGGCGCTATCTGGAGGAAGGGGACTTCTACGGGGTACTCAATCAATATCTGGTTATCTTCAAGAAATTTCCTGTGACCGGCTTCTCCGGCGGACAAGACCTCCCACACTTGATCAGCCAAGAGATTTACCGGCAATACGGCTATGAAATTAGAATTGCCAGAGGAAGCTTTCACCCGGGGCTCTCCGGATATGGAAAATCGTATCAAGAAGCCCGTACACTGTTGAAGATGGATGACGATACTTCTGTTAGAGATATTTCCGAATTGGAAGTACAAGTCGATTATTTATTAAATCAAATCAGTGCCGAAGACCTGGAACATTTTGTCCGGCCTGTTTACCAAAAGATCCTGAATAAAAAAGGACGCATCCAACCCTGGATCATCAAGACCCTGAAAGCCCTCTTTCAACATAACTTCAAACTGGCCGAAGCGGCGAATTCATTGTTTATCCATAAAAATACCATGGCTTACCGGGTAAAGCGAATTGAAGAGATTACCGGTCTTTCCATCAGTCAGAGTTTTTATCATACAGTAATGCTGAACTTCTTAGTGATTTACGTGGACCGGCTAGAAAAAACCCCATGAACACAGGAACTTCTCTGACTTCACCGGCCATTCCGTAATTCTCTTGTTTTCCAGGGCCTACTTCGTCTTTATATTAATGCGAAGAAGGAAAGAGACAATAGAGTTTGGTGATTAGCTAAGAGCAACGTTTAATTAAATATTGATAAAGAAGAAAGCAGAAAGTCGCCGGACTCACCTCTACTATAGCATTTAGAATTATCACGCGCGAAGTAATCGGGACTTTAGAAAGGAGATTTCAAGATGAAAAAAGTAGTCATCGCTGTAGATTCATTCAAAGGAACCATGAGCTCAATTGAAGTATGTAACATCATTGAAGAAGGTTTTCAAAAAATACTACCTAACATAGCAATAGTTAAAGTGCCGATTGCGGACGGTGGTGAAGGAACAGTCGACACCTTTCTCAGCGCGCTGGGCGGAGAAAAGATTCAAGTCAGAGTAAAAGATCCCTTATTCCAGGAGATTAACTCCTTCTATGGAATTCTGCCGGATCAAAAGACCGCTATCATAGAGATGGCGGCAGCCTCCGGATTGCCCCTGGTAGAAGAGGAAAAGAATCCCCGTTTAACTTCCACATACGGCACGGGAGAATTAATTTTGGACGCCCTCAACCGGGGATGTAATAAACTGATCATCGGGATCGGAGGCAGCGCCACCAACGACGGCGGGATCGGGATGGCGGCGGCCTTGGGGGTTAGATTCCTGGATCAGGCGGGAAACCCTATTTCCCTCAACGGTGAAGGACTGGAGAGACTGAGCCATATTGACGTATCCGGAAAAGACAGGAGGATCGATGCTTGCCAAGTCTTGGTCGCCTGTGATGTAGATAATCCGTTGTATGGGGAGAACGGCGCGGCTTATGTCTTTGCTCCGCAAAAAGGCGCGGACCAAGCCATGGTTGAGTACCTGGACCGTAACCTCAAAAACTATGCCGCTGTTCTCCAAAGAGATCTTGGCCTTCGCGTTCAAGAAATTCCTGGTTCCGGGGCGGCTGGTGGCTTAGGCGCAGGCCTGGTCGCTTTCACTCCGGCTCAACTCAAACCCGGTATTGATATAGTGCTGGACTCCGTTAACTTCAATGGCATCATCGCTGATGCGGATCTAATCATCACCGGTGAAGGAAAGATCGACGGCCAAAGTTTGCGGGGGAAAGTTCCCATCGGGATTGCCGACCGGGCGAGCGCCAGCGGTGTGCCTGTAATTGCAGTCGTCGGGGATGTAGGTGATGAAATTGAAGAGGTTTATAAACGTGGAATCAAGGCGGTCTTCAGCATTAACCGGGTAGCCATCCCCTTTACTGAAGCCCGGCGCCGCTCAAAAAGAGACCTCTTGGAGACTAGTGAATCAATTGCCCGCCTCTTAAAGATTACCGGGTGGTAAACAACAGTTCAACCATATGCGGAAAACCAAATTATGATAGAAATTTAGCGCAAAACAGAATTCATCTATGGAAAGGTATGGTTATCATCCCAACAGAAAAGGCCTTTCTGAGCAGGCCTTTTCTGTTTTATTCTATTCCCATAAACTCCTCAAAATTACGGAAGAAGAGCCTTTCCACATCCTGCTTTATTCCAGCCGCGCTCAGCTTCCATCCGGTCTCCGCCAAAGCAGTATACGCTTCCGTCAATACTTCGATAATCAACTGCTTACTATGACTCCATTTGTAGATCAGTTGATCCAGAACTCTGGCGTCCGAGTGCTGAGGGACAAAACTAAGACCCAATAACTCCAGACGCATTCTGGTAATCTCCCGGATTAAACTGGGGTTGTTCAAAAACCACCAACATCCGAACGGCATCAGATTACCGAACTTCCTGGCTGCCACCACCAGCTCATGCTGGTTTTCTCTGGCCAGCATGGTCAGGAAGAATTTGACCTCCGGATTTTCTACACAAAGACTTTCCACTGTATTAATGAGCGCTTTTCCCACACTGTCTCCGGCCAGCCTGAGACTGGGGTTGACCAGCTTCTTCACGCCGATCATCAAAGCCAACGGTTTCCCGTGTTCTTGACAGAACGGTAGAATCACTTCTTTGAGCAGTCGACCCCGGGGCGCCGGATCAGGATAAATAAAATCCGGAGGGAGTGACACCGCCAAGTATAATGGGTTCATCCTCTTGGCCCAGTCAGTCAGAAAACGCCGCACCTCCGCGGAAGTCTGCCCGGAAAGATCCGCCTGTACCTCATAACCCTCAGCCTCCAGTGACCCTGCTGTCTCCGGCCATCTATTCAAGAGCGGATCCAGCCGCAAGGCCGCTCTAAACCGGGGATCGACGCCCACACCTTGTTGCCAATAGACCTTTTCCACCGGTTCAAAGGGATCGTTCGTCATCACCACATATTTTAAGTTGGCTTCTTTAAAGACGATATCCACCTGTGCTTCCGGGTCCAGTCCGGCAAAGAACCGGCGGTAAGCGGTTAGATCCCGGCAGCCAAGGTCCAGGCCGTATGCTCGCAAGACAGTTAATACTCCCCGGCACGCCTCACTCACCGGAGACCGCTCGATAAAAAGCGTCTGCCAGACCAAGTCTGCCTGTTTCTGAACGGAGAGTCGCCAAAATTCCTCCGTCTTTTCCGGATGATACCGCAGTGTCTCCGCGACCAGATAATGATAGGTTAAAAGATCATCTATCCCTCTCAACAAGAGTCCGGGAAAAGCCGGGGTAAAAAGATGAGTATGGGCATCCACCACCGGAACACTCCGGACCGCCTGGGCAATTACTTCTTGAAGTTGGTTCTGAGTCATCACTTTTTAAGGGCCCCCCTTCATACATTGGTCGCGGGAAAAACTCTACTATTCTCCTCATACAAAAGATACTTAATATTATTTATTATAATATCAAATATGTCTTAATTTTCGCAACTGATCTCTTAAAAACTTAAATCTGCCGACTTGTCCTGTAACGTGTCAGCTTCAAGCTTCCAAGCCTGACTGGCTAAAGAGTAAATAGTTGGCTGCTCTAAATTAAAACCCCAAAGAGGAACAGTTTTAAGCCAATAACCAATCAGCCGATCAACGATAACGCGCTATTTTATATCCTACCCATCATCTGCACTACTTGGTATACGTCTTTATCCCCGCGGCCGGAGAGATTGACCAAGATAAATTCCTCCTTGGGCAGGGTCGGCGCGAGTTTCAGAGCGTAGGCCACCGCATGGGAACTTTCCAAGGCCGGGATAATCCCTTCTGCTCGAATTTACTTATCGGGCAGCCCTGAACAAACCTGTACTGTGGTATCGGCCATATTTTAGGCCGTCCAGTTACTGGAGGGTCAAAGAGCTTTAAATAAAAACAACCGGATTAACCGGCTACTCAAGAAGTAATAAACGGTTAATATTCCAATAGATTTATGGTACAATTGACTTGATACTTTCAACGGAAACTATCAGCATAAACTCTTAAACACAGATGGGGTGATGATCATAAAAAAGCTTCTTCTTTGCTTATTCATTCCGGTTCTGATGATCAGTGCAGGCTGTGAAGAAGACAAAGCGAGTCTCCTGGATCAGTACGCCGGCAAACGGTTGGGCGTAACCCTGGAGTCTGGTAAATCAGTACCATCCTCCAGTCTATGCACAACAATAGTTGATTACATAAGCAAACGTGTTGATCTACAAGTTGTTAATCCGGAATTATTATTAGATACTTCGGATCATACCAACTCTTTTAATGGTTCCATTGAAGAACTCTATCGCACAGAATTAGGATTGGATCTGCTACTCAAAGTAAAACTCAGTGATCTACTGGTCAAAAAAAACTTCCCCAGCTTTAAATTTAAACAGGATTATATGGAAATTAAAACCACTTATACCTGTTCACTTACGCTTTCTTATGTCCTCCATGACCTGCATTCCGATAAAATTCTCAACCTGGGTCAAAGTAAGGGCGAATCAAAAAAAGCAATTAAACTCGGAGCCGGTAAAGGCAAAATAAAAATAGATAACGTGGGCACGGAATTAGAAGAAGCTGACCGTATTGAGCTATTAGAGAGTGCAATCCGCAACGCCTTACGGAATACCGACCTATAACGGACAAGGGAACAGGGACCTGTCTGAAACAGTCAAAGGAGAGAGACGTTGGCAAGAGGATGATAGAGGGGAAAGACCTTATCACTAAACTCCGCTGTCAACAGTTTCGCTTGGGAGATGTAACTAACAGCTTGAATAGACAAGACAGCAATGAAACGACTATAGATTAATGTAGTTAATACCCTACTACCCTATATGTGGAGGTTAAACCAATGTTCCGTACCTTAATCTGGTTTGTCTACTTCTGGCTTTATCTACTTTCTGTCCTACCGCTTTGGATACGCCTAAAACACCTGGCCAAGCAGGAGCGGGAAACCGAAGTAGATGATCTACTCTTTGCGGAAGCCCGTAAATGGGCCCGGGCGTTACTCAACTTAGCCGGAGCAAGAGTTTTTCTAACAGGAGCGGAGCATGTGCCTGCCTCCGGATCCGTGTTGTTTGTCTGCAATCACCAAGGATACTTTGATATTCCCGTACTGTTGGGATATGTAGAAAAGCCACTGGCCTTTATTGCAAAAGTCGAAGCTAGAAAAATCCCCTTTATCAACTCCTGGATGACCATGATGAAATGTGTTTTTATGAAACGAGAAAGCTTGAGGCAGTCTCACGAGGCGATTCAAGAAGGATGTAGAGTGTTGAAGACAGGACGATCCTTGGTGATCTTCCCGGAAGGCACCCGTAGCAAAAGCGGTGAACTGGGCTCCTTCAAGCCTGGGAGTTTAAAACTTGCCCTCAAAGCTCAGGTTCCCATCGTTCCCATCACCATCAATGGCACATATAAACTCCTGGAACGCCAAGGTTTTCTGATTCGCCCGGCCGAGGTTAGTCTACACATCGGTGCCCCTATCTTCCCCCAAGAGAATAATACAACCAGAGACTTGGCAAACCGGGTGCGGGAAATTATCCAAACCAACTTAAAGGAAGACCGAAACCAGCCTCTCTCCAGCCGACTTAGTCAAGGCGCTTAATCACTGGCAACATATCGTGGGTAAATTTCTCCCGGGTTTTTCTGTCCAAAGTTTAAGTTCATTGTGGCTGTGGAAGACGCTCCCGAAACACACCTCTTTCCCGGTCCTTAATCACATTATCCCAGGCGAAGACCTGTCCGTTCAGAACAATATAAACACCTGGGGATAGCAGCTGTACCGCAACTAAACTACCTCCCAAGTTAAAAAGGGCATCAGAGTTTTTAAAAGCATAAGGGATCATCGCTCCGGTGAGAACAATCACCTTATCAAGACCGGCTTCCCCTAAAACCCGGGCTGTTTCCGTCATGGTATCGGTCCCATGCGTAATCACAATCCTCCGCTCCTCCGCCTTTTTACAAGCCTCCAAAATCAGCACACGGTTCGCCTGACGCATCTTGAGGCTATCAATCAACTGATTAAGCTCCATTCTAACCTCGACCGTACACCGGACACGCTCCAGAATCTCCGGTAGATGTGTGTGCTTAAAAGTTAGCCTTCCTTGAACTTCATCATACTGCTTATCAAAAGTACCGCCTGTAACAATCAGACGAATTGCCACCTACCCACCTCCGAGACAAGGGGACAAGAACCTTGTCCGATACAATGAAACAAGGTCTTGTCTTAATGGAGGGAAAAAGTTCTGTCTCACTCTATATTTTTCCTCAAGTATCTTTTCTGCACAGGTCCTATATTTTTCTTTGCAATCCAAACAAATACCTTCATTACTCTTATTCAATCACATAACTTAAGCATATTCTCTGCATTATAGGAGATTTCTACACTACTATCACGCCACAACAGATGAACATGGGCAGGTCCCCCTTCTCCGGATTACTGTAAAAACTCTTGGTTATTCTGAGGAATAACCTCTTCTCTTCCGAATGGCACCCCAACCCCAATCTCATGTTCCACCGGTTGAGCAGCGCTCCTGTAGGCCCACCGGATCCGGCAAAGGGCTGCTAAATCCTTGTCTACAGAACACAGATCCGCCCGGTTCACCGCAAGAATAGACTTCTTACCCATAGCATAACAAGCCATACGCATTTCTTCCTGACATGAATGGAGATAATTAGCTAGATTCTCCGCCCCTTTGTCCTGATCAAGCTCGTCTTTGAATACTCCGGTGTAAAGAGCAATCTGTACTGGAGGCTCAAATGGAAGGGCTTTGGTCATCTGAGTGTGCAAAAGGGCGATCAGCGCGATGGTCCCGATATATACCGCATCCGCGCCCAAAGCTTTTGCCTTGAGAAAATGCCCGGGGGTAGTCAATCCACCTGACGCGATAATACTTACTCTATCCCGCACCCCTAAATCCTCCAGATAATTAGAGGTTCTGGCCAAAGCGATCAAGGTTGGTAGGCCCAGATCATCCTGGAGAATGGTGGGCCCGGCATGGGTGCCGGCTTCCGCTCCGTCAACCACCACATAGTCGACACCGGCATCAACCATAATCTTAAGCTCATCTTCCATATAATCGGTAGCAGCAAATTTCACTCCTACCGGAACACCGTACTTTTTCAATTCCATCACTAATTGGTAGAAGTCATTCAGGTTATTTACACCTTTTAAACGGGTCGGGATCTTGGCGGGCTTTCCTTCCGGAGAATTTGTCAAGTCACGCATATCTTCTCCAATAAAACGGGAGGGCTGAAAGACTGGAGCCGCCCCCTGCGCTCCCTGGCCCAATTGAATCTCAATGGCATCCAGTTGTTTCAGATCTTCCACCTTACTGATCAGTCCGCCTCGGGAATACTGTCCCACCAGGAGTTTAGCGGCTTGCCGTTCTTCTTTCAGCAGTGGCGCTTCTCCTGTATTGGTGGCGGTACCTACCATTGAGGCCCCTTTAGCCAAAGCCACCTTCATCTTTATGCTCAAGGCAGACCCCCAGGACATGCCAGAGATCATAATTGGAATAGCTAATTTCAGTGGACGCTCCGCCAACGGACCAATTGTGGTGGAAGTATCGATCTTCTCTTGGTCGTCTACGGGAAAACGATGCAGGTGAACGGGGTTCAAAAGCAGTTTTTCCCAGGGAGAGAGCACCACCGGGCTACCCAACGGTCTGTCCAAAACCTCCCCGTCCGTGGCCCGAAGGTTAGCCTCAACCATCTCTCGTATTCCTGTTTTTTGCAAAACCGGAATCATGGCAAAGAGATTGCGGGTATAATTATCCGAAACAATCTTCGTCCACAACTCCTGGGTGTTTTCAATAATCATTCTTCTCATGTAGTCTGCCAGAAGCGACATGTCTTCCCCTCCAAACTTTTATGTTTGATCAATATTTTACCTCTAAAACAAATAAAAAAACCCCTGTATTTTCATGGCGGATTAGCCTTTACGGGAATCTTTCTTTCAATGTCTACGCGTAAAATACCGGCCTTGCACGGACGGAATCCTTTGGAAATCCGCCAAACGTTTACGGTTACAACTTAAGAAAAATAAGCTGAAATATGTTGTTCAGTAAATACCTCTGAACTAAGACAATACCTGTTGAAAAAACCAGTACTGCAAAAAAAGCGAGGAAACCATAGGTCAAAGTGGCTTTACTAATTCCAATATGAATAAATAACGCATTGAACTCAACCAACACAAAGACATGTACTAAAAAGAGTTCATATGAGATTCCGGAGAGAAAACGAAAGAAGGAGATGAATCCTTTCGGCCAAGATTGACAAGTAAAGACTAAAGCGCCAAAGGCTAAGCTATACAGCATCACACTAGGCCGTATATTCGATAATGAATAGACCAGACCCTTACCAGCCGCAAGATTAGTTTTTGCCTCCAACAGCATCCCGGTCAAGCAAAGTAAGAACGTGGTGAAGATCACCGGCCGTCTTGACTGAAGTTCTCGTTGCCACGTAGCAAGCCTGGGCGCACACCAGAGGCCCAAGACAAAAAAGAAGAGCCAATTGAGGAAGAACCTTTGATCTGCCAAAAGCGATTTGGGAAGATATACATGTGAAGCCTGTAAGGCCAGGGTAATGAAGAATGAAAGCACAAGCCCGCTACTGGCCTGAAAATACCTGCGCAAAAGAGGAAATAACAGATAAAATTGGATAATTAGGGGGACAAAATACAATTGATAGGAAGCGTTGCCGGTAAACACTGCTTTGCAGTAGGTTTTTAAAGAAAGAATTGGGCCTCCGAAGGGCAGTGGAAAAAGATAAATGGCTGTCCAAAGAGAATAAAGGGGGATAATCTTTCGAAGGCGTTGTCCAACAAAATCAATATATCCGGAGTATGGTCTCTTGGAGAGACCCAAACCTAAACCGGAAAGGAAGATATAGACCGGAACGGCAAATCGAATCACTTGATTAAAAAAGATCCCCAAGAATGTAGTCTTCACATAGAGGGTCTCCGCGGCCACATGTCCGGTGATCACCCCCAAGATGGCCAGTCCTCTTAGTATATCCATTTCAATAATGCGTTTTGGCAAGAGTATCCTCCGGATATGTTATTGCCATAGGCCCAACCCGTTTTATCTCCTCATTATTCTAAATCTCTCCCATTCACTTTAAATTATGTGTTGGATTCCGTACTAGACCATCAGCAGACTAAGTAAGAGAACCTAATAAAGTAAACCGAAGCTATGTAATACTTCTTCCATCCTCTTGTCGGAGATGAAACGACCATATTCCCCTAGAAAAATAGCTGGTTTTGTTTTTCCGTGATAATCACTGCCACCGGTAACCAGAAGCTGGTTCTCTTCTCCCCACTGGTAAAGCTCGCGGATGGTCTCCTCATTATGATAGCTGCTGCAGGCTTCAATACCATCCAGGCCAAGCAAAACTAGATCATTAAGTAAATCAAACTTTCCTGCCAGATTAAGGCCGGGGTGGGCTAAGACCGCAACGCCTTTGTTTTTATGTATTATGGAAATCACCTGTTCTAAACCGGGCAACTGCAGCTCGACATAACACGGTTTCCCCTGCGCGCAAAGATCCCAATAAAAGTTGACATATGGATTATCACTACGCAGCCCGCCAGGTCGGTAGGGCTTTAAGAGCTGATGATCGAAGTATTCCGGTTTTCCCAAAAGCACCTCTGCAAATATTTCGCCTGTCCAGACACTTCCCCTGGAGTCGGCGCTAGCCACCGCGTTCAGCTCTGCCTCTGATACTTCAAAACCCATCTGCCGGATTAGTCGCCAGCGTTCTCTAGACGCCAAAACATTCTGTTCGGCGATATTCTCTTCCAATATTTCAAAGTCAATACTGTCAAAAGCAATTCCATATCCGAGTATATGTAGGTTTACTCCTTGAAAACTGCAGTCTATTTCGATTCCTGAAATATACTCTATGCCATACTTAGCCGCTTCTTTGGCCGCTTCTACGTTTGCCTTCACACAGTTATGATCCGTGATCGACATAACTTTGATTCCCGCCTGCCTACAAAGGTCAACTAATTCTAGAGGAGTAAACTCTCCGTCATCGCTATACTTTGAGTGCATATGCAAATCAATGAAGCATTCTGATGAATTCATACTTACCCTCCTATCCAATAGTATAATCCTCTACACGCTACACCCTCTAAAATCTCCTTAGCTATCTTTAGTCTTCCATAAAATAAAAAAAGTACCTTCAGCTAATAGCAGAAAAGGTACACAATAATTATAACATAGATAGATACTTTTCAGTTTCTAGAAGAAGGATATCCATCGCGGATAGGAACTTATCTGGGACAGAGAGACAGACACAGAGGGTCAGGGACTTGTCTGGTCTGTGCGAAGTGTAAAGAAAAAATATAAGGAGCGGGTAGCCTGCATACCACTCCGGAAGACGAGACCCCTACTCTGCCTGGTTTTCAGTTTCCCGGACAAGACCCTGTCCCCTTGTTTCATATCTTGTTCCTTATCCCTGTTCCTTGCCTGTGGAGTCAGGTAGGTCCCTGTCCCTCTGTCTGATTCACCGGGACACCATATGGTCCATCCGCTAAGAAGGCTATGGTCATTTCCTCTGCGCCCGGAGTCTCCAGGCAGGAGCGGATGGCATTTTCTATGAATAAACCAATGGTCTCCGGACGTCCGGTATACCAAAGTTCTTCCGGGAGAAATTTATTCCCGTTGACGCCTGGGATGATCTGATAGTCTCTGGCAGGAACTTGCGGCGAGTAATAGTACAGATCCGCCATGTCAATCTTCTGGAATACTTTGGCCCACATCTGCACCTGCCACTGATCCGGAACGAAGGTCCAGTCCGGTGAGAGCAGAAGCTTATTAAATTTTTCTGCTCCCATCAAGGTGAGTAGATGCAGGACCGTACGGTAATTATTGCTGCCTACGGGATCAAGATCCGTAATGTCAGCCGCAATAATCATCTTTCCCCCGGGTTTGACCGCCAGGGCGGCGCTCACCGCAGTCTTGGCCGTCTGATAATGGTTGAGCCCGACAAATCCTCCATGAGTCACAACCAGGTCGTACTCATGCTCAATAGGAATGGTCGTATATTCTCTAAGCTTCTCTACGGCCTTTTCATGGGCCTTCTCCAAGTCCCCGGCGAAAATCCCGGTCAGATTATAATCACAGTCCAGGGTGACGTTTACTATAAAATCCACCCCGGCCATCTTCGCCACTTCCAGCGCTTCTTCATGACAAGGATTCCCTTGCAAGATCATTAAATCAGCTTGGGGCGAGGCCAGTAACGGAGCTCCGTGAAAAATATAGGTGCTCTGCTCCCCGATCAGTCCGGGGCAGACGGATTTTCGTCCCCCGGAAACCCCGGCCATGAAGTGGCTTTCTACCAAACCTGTGAGGATCTTAAGGTCCGCTCGCATATAATCCCGGTTGATATAGACTTGCGACCCCCGGGAGGTCTGCCCCAAAAAAACCAGATCTTCTCCATTCCGGCAATCATGGTTTTTTACGCGGATCCCCGCAGCGAAGATCGATGGATCCAACATCTCCTCGAGTTCTTCCTCGGACAAAGCCCGGTGGGTTCCGTTGGCGACCAGAATCAGGATCTGGTCGCTCTCCATCCCGCAATCCATTAAGGTTTTTACTATCGGCCAAAGGATACCGCTTTCTCCCCGATAGGGCACGGGACGGGTGTTATCGGAGATTACCACCACCGCCTGGGCGTCTGACTTTTCCCTTAGTTTTTCTCGGACTATCCGCTCCAAAGGTGGCGCGGCAATGGGTGCTTTCAAAGCCTGGGCGACAGTGGCTGCCGGGTCAGACAGAAGTTGAGCAGTCTTCATGGCTAATACATCGGTCTTGGCTGGCAAGTTTAGTTCAAGCGCGACGCTGCCGATTGTTACCGGAACCGTTTTCGTCTTCATTCTGTCACCTCTTTAAGAATTATCCGGTTGGGCATGACTTTCTGTCGGAGACGATACGGTTTACTGCATATTCTTGATTAGCGTAAAATCTCCGGTTTTGGCTGCTTCTAAAATCGGCGCCATATACTCATCCACTAAGGAAGCGTTCAAAGGCACCGGCATATTCTTTAGTTTCATATCGAGTTGCGGATCCTTGGCCGCCTTCAATGCCCGCGTAATATGCTCTTCACTAAACCCTGGCAGTTCCGCTAAGGTAGTGGGGGAATTTATACTCTTACTAAAGGCCGTCATCCCCTTCGCCACGGCAATTCCCAGTTCTTTCCCGCTCAGTTTGGACAGGTCTTCTTTGATGAATCCAACCTTTTTAAAGATCTCACCCACGTTTCTCACCCGGTCCTCAACAGCCGGAGTAAAGAATACAGTATAATACGGGTTCATTATACCGCAAGCCCGCCCGTGACTGGTGATATCCACCAAGGAAAAGCTAGTCAAATGCGCGCCATTGGTACCGCCCACCATAATGGCGTAGCCGCCCAGGTCAGTGGCTAAACCCAGTGCTTCTCTGGCCACCAAGTCTTTGGGATTTTCCAATACTTTCGGCGCATACTTCAAAACTAACTCAATGGTGACCTCCGCAATCTTCCTCGCCTCTTCTGCTTTCTCCTCAGCAATACCTAAATATACCTCCAGACAATGAGCGATCCCATCCAAAGCGCCGTCAATCGTCAACTCCACCGGCATACTCTCAGTGACCGCATAATCAAAAACAGCGCGGTCCGGAATGATCGCATCATCCACAATGAGCTTCTTCTGTCCTGCCACCGGATTGGTAATATTGGAGTATTTAGTCAAGTGTGCGCCGGAACTTGCCGACGTTTGCACCGCAATCAACGGCAATAACTTCTTCCCGGTCTTTTTCAGCGCTTCAGAAACCACCCCGGTACCAAAATAAGGATCGATCTCAGGAGTGTGTTCACCAAGCGTGGCCAGGACATCAGCGGCTTTTGCCGCATCAATAGAGCTTCCTCCGCCGATTACTACAATGCAATCAGGCTTAAAATGCAGAATATAACTTTCAATCCGGTAAACATCTTCCCGGGGGGCATTGGGGCCGGCATCGGGTACGATTCTCTCCCCAGCCAGCTCCACACCGTGTTTTTTCAAAGAAGCCACTACTTGATCGGCCACGGGTTTTAGATAAGTAGTGTTGGAGATGAGCAAAGCCGTCTTTCCAAATTGGGCGGCAAATTCGCCTACCTTGTCCATGACATGCAAACCAAAGGCATACGTATCTCCTTTATACTCTTTTAGTATTTGTGCTGCTCTTTCTTTTAATTCCATTCGCAAGTCACTCCTTCAGATAATATTTGTAGAGCAAACTATATCCATCCGGAAAGATCCGGAAAGCTCTTGGTCAGCTCCCATCCATCACTTTTTAAGCGCATGAGCCTCTTTTGCCGCTTTCACAATATCCTGAACGGACAAGCCGTATCTATCCAAGAGCTCCTCGTAGGGGCCGGTATCTGCGAACGTATCCGGAATACCCACTCTCTTGACGGGCGTCGGATACTGATCAGCCACCGTTTCACAGACAGCCGCCCCTAAGCCACCTAAAATCGTGTGTTCTTCGACTGTAACAAGGGCCCCGGTTTTCCGGGCGGCAGCCAATATCGACTCCTGATCCAATGGTTTTAGAGTAGAAATTGACATCACCGTTGGTTTTAGCCCTTCCTTACGCAAGAGTTCGGCGGCTTCCATCACCCGTCCCAACATTGTGCCTATGCTGATTAAGGTAAGATCAGGGCCTTCTTGCAAGATACTGGCTTTCCCAATGGTAAATTCATAATCATCACCATAAATAACAGGAGAGGGGTTTCTGGATAGACGGAACCAAACCGGGCCGTTATAGTTAGCCAAGACAGGTAAAGCCTTTTCCACCTCGACCGCATCAGCCGGCACCACCACGGTTAGGCCGGGCAGGGCTCGAACCATCGATAAATCAGCGATTGATTGGTGGGTCGGTCCGTCAAAGGAATCAGAAAGCCCTCCGTAAGTGGCGGCTATTTTCACATTGGCCTTTGGATAGACCACCGAAGACCTTAACTGGTCGGCAGCCCGGTATGTGGCGAGAAAACTAAAGGTATTGACGAAGGGAATCATTCCGCTCTTCGCCATACCGGCCGCGGCCGCCATCATGTTCTGCTCAGCAATACCGAAGTTAAAGAAGCGTTTCGGAAATTCCTGAGCAAAGTGTACGGTTTTCGTTGATTTAGAGACATCCGCATCCAACACGGCCACATTAGGGTTTACCTTCCCCAGCTCAACCAAGGCTAATCCGTAAGCGTCTCTCTGTGCAACCAGCTTTTTTTCGCTCATCAACTCACACCATCCTGTCTATCTAATTCCGCCAAAGCTTGCCTAAACTCTTCTTCTGTAGGAACCTTGCCATGCCAGTCCGCCTTACCTTCCATAAAGGAGACTCCCTTACCCTTAACAGTACGGGCAATAATCACCACCGGCCCTTGTTGGCTGCGTTCTATGGCCTGATCCAAGGCGGGCAAGATTTCATTTAAATTATGCCCATCCGCCTGCAAAACTTCCCAATTAAAAGCGCGCCATTTATCGGCTAAAGGTTCTACCTCCATAATCTCATCGACCGTACCGTCAAGTTGTACCCGGTTATAGTCGACAATGGCGATTAAGTTGTTAATCTTGAATTGAGCCGCAGCCATGGCCGCCTCCCAGACTTGGCCCTCTTGAATTTCACCGTCGCCAAGTAAAACAAATACCCGGTAATCTTCACCTTTGGCCCGGCCAGCCAATCTCATCCCCAATCCGACGGAAAGGCCATGGCCCAAAGAACCACTGGTCATTTCCACTCCCGGCGTTTTGAAACACGCTGGGTGACCCGATAATTTGCTTCCTATTTTTCGTAAGGTTTCCAGTTCTTTTACGGGGAAATATCCTCTCATCGCCAAAGTAGCATAAAGAGCCGGTCCAGCATGTCCTTTGCTGAGAATAAACCGATCACGTCCTTGCCAATCCGGTTCTTCGGGTTTGAGTCGCATCTTCTCAAAATATAAAGCAGTCAGTAGATCCGTAGCCGATAGAGACCCCCCCAAATGTCCCGACCTTGCCCGATAAATACTTTTGACCACTTCGGTTCTGATGTCGTTGGCAATCCGCTCTAATTCCGTAACTCGCTTATTATCCATTGCTTGACCCCCGTTTTCTTCGCGCACGGCGCGCGTGATTGTAGAATTGTTTCCCTACGGTGAAGTGTTTCACTGATCCCCGGGCATAATCCCTCCTTTTTTCATTATAAATTATAAATTATAATGTCTACTTTACTCATACACTTCCTGACATATACTCTTATACACTTTCTTAACTTAGACCCGCACCGTCCTACCTGTAAGGACAGGCTTATTCCTTACCCAAACCCAGGTGTTCTTCGAGACTATAAATATTATTAATCAGTTCTTTCCTGGCCATTTCCGTATCACCGCTTTTTACATAAGCCAGGATCTTTTTATGTTGATTTAAGGCTTTTTCCGCCCGGTCCTTTGGCATCGTCTTCTTCTCCATAGCCCGGGCAATGTGCATAAAATCATCAATTTCCGAAAGAAACTTGATTAGTCTCTGATTCTTAGTAACCTTGGCAATTCTCATATGAAAGGCGCTATCGTACTTGTTACACTTCTTAAAATCTTCCTCTGCCAACGCTTCCTCATACAATTTAATATACTGGTCTAACTCATCAAGATCCTCACCGGTTATCTTCTCTACGCATTGTTCAATGGATAACATCTCCAAATACTTTCGCACACTCAAAAGATCCGCAATCTCTTTTTGCGTGAGCTCAATACAATAAAGGCCTTTGCGGGGGATATTTTTAATATAGCCTTCAGCTGTTAACTGATTAATCGCCTCCCGCACGGGCGTTCTGCTCATCTGTATCTCCTCAGCCAACAGGTCTTCCCGGATTCGGGCGCCCGGTGTGAACTCTTGATTTAAAAGCTTTTCCTTTATAAGCTGGTATGCTCGTTGCTTCAGGCTCAAATGCATATTAATTCTCCCTATAAATTATAAATTATAATTTACAGGTTTATCTTATCTCAACTTTTTCTTCCTGTCAAGTAACAGGGAAAGTAGTAAATCTTCTGATCATAACCCTTTTACGCCCAAATCTTTTTCGGCCTATACACCAAATGCAAGACATTATCTTCTATATCCCGGAAAAAGACTACTTTACCACCGGCAAAGATTTCTAATGGTTCTTCTACTGTCACACCCGCGCTCTTTAACCGTTGCACAGCGCCTTCAAAATCATCGACCTCAATAGCGATGTGTGTTTTTTTATCTTTCGCACCGGAGATGCCTTCCTCCCAAGGGATAATCTCAATCACGCCCTTTTCCTGGCCGGCAATAAAAAAAGCCGGAGGGGTGGAAGCTGTTTTATAGATAACCCGGAAGTCCAAGACTTCTTCATACCACTGCGCCAGTTTTTCCGGGTCTTTTGCCATTAAACCCAAATGTTCAATACCTTTAATCACTTTTATTTCCCCTTTCCTTCATACTGTCATCCTTCGTTAGCTGCCGTTTCCCATCATTTCCACTATTTTTGTATAAACCCGTTTTCCGAATTAGGCCGGCATTTTCTCCAAACAACTCAGCAGTATTTCCGTAAATATTGAATAGCCTCTCTGGCCGCTATATCCGGTTCAGGATAAGGCAGGATCTCCACAGTCGCAAAGCCCTTATAATCAAGAGCGGTCAAGGTGTTGAAGATGGAGAGAAAATCCAGGTGCCCCCGGCCCGGCGCGTGCCGGTTTGAATCGGCAAAGTGGATATAGGCGATGTGATCAATGTATTTGCAGAGAGAACCCTCGATAGATGGATCCTCGATATTCATATGGAAGATATCCGGCATTAGTTTAACATTTTCCCGGCCTAAACGGTTAAGTATCTCCACTCCCTCGGCGCAGGAATTGATGAAATCAATTTCGTATCTGTTCACCGGTTCCAAAATCAATGCAACTCCCAGCGTTCTTCCGAGATCGGAGAGTTTTTCCAAGGAACGGAGAAAATTGTCTTCCGCTTCCGGACGGCTGATCGTGGGGAAATACGGCCCGCGCACCCGCCCGATATTAACCATGGCGCCAAACTCCGCTGCCACTTCCATTAATCCTTTAAACTGTGCAAGCGCTCTTTCTCTCCTGGACTCATCCGGATCGGTGAAGCACAGCCCGGTCTCACCATATATTTGGCCGGTAGAAATCACCGGAAGCTCCAAGCCATACTCGGCCAATAATTTCTTGATGTGCCCGACATCTGCCTGGCTTTTCTCCAAAAGCGCTAATTCAATCCCGTCATAACCCAAGCGCGCCGCCTTCTCTATGCTGGTCTCCAACCGGTCACGGAAAACCACAAAGGCCGAGGGTAAAGCTGTTTCCGGAGCGATGGCCAACCCTATTTTTAAAGTCATTGCTGCTCATCCTTTCTACTGCTGTAATCCAGAGAAGGGGACAGGGACCTGTCAGAACCCCTTCTGTTATTCTAGTCTGGCCAATAATGTGTTGATAAAATTCAAACTTGAAAAAACCCTCTCTCTGACCTCCGGGTTAACCTGCTCGATTACACGGGCAATGGAAATCTGGGCCAGCAGTACTACTTCCACCTCACGCAACAGGGTTTCGACTGCCTCGATTACCATCGCATCATGCCCCTGTACGTCCCCGTAGTTGAGCCGGCTAAACGCCTGTTCGCATAGGTTGTATTCTACTTTGACCTCTTTATCAAGTCGCCCGGCTACTTCCTGCAACAAATCGGTAGTCGGTTCATAAGTAGTGGGATTGGTCATCACCACCCCGATTTTTTGATGATTCCGCACCGCCCATTCGATCATCGGCTCATCAATCTTGAGCAGTGGTGTCCTGAGGTTTCTGCGTATTTCATCAACATATGGAGACAGTGATGAACAGGTAAGAATATTTAGATCCGCGCCGTCTTCCTCCAACTTCTCCGCCATAGCAATCAATCTCCGGGTAATCCGGTAATTTTCCTCTTTCTGTAGGCATTTTAATAACCCTTCATCCAGAGTATGAATGATCTTCACCTCCGGACCAGCCTGAGAGACAGCCCGGTGAACGGCATCAATGATCAATCTGGTTGAATGAATCAGCCCCACAGTCGGCATGTTTTACCCCCCTGACCCCTAATTGTATTTAGGGTTGCCCCTTTTATCCAGGAACAACCCTAATATTTATATATTTTAGTGAATATATCTTCAGATCCACCTTAATCAACTGGTATCTCCCTAAAAATGCTTCTCTCTTCATCAACCTGCAGCTGGTCAGGAAAAAACGTCTTCATCATAGATGACATACGAATCGGGACTGGTTGGCGCGGAGAAGATGGAGGCGGTAACCAGCGGTCCGTCGCCTGTATTACGCACCTGGTGTTTAGAGTCGGCAGGGAAGAGAACAGCATCTCCCTTTCGGAAGAAAGCCCGGTCCCCATCAACGTATGCCTCACCTTCCCCTTCTAAAATCAGGATGACTTCTTCGATCCCTTTGTGACTATGCAAAGGTTTGACAATGGACTTAGCGGGACAGGTCATAATGGCGACGGAAAGTTGTTCCGCGCCGATCGTCTCCTTGGTGACGAGCCATTGCAGATCCCGACCGGGTAAATGTTGAGGTTCAATCGATTTCAGACTGGAAATTCGAACCGGCATCTGATCACACCTTCCTATAACTGAGCTGTCTTTTTCTGGTTGGCAGCCATCCGACTGACAATAGCAAAGGCACGCTTGAGCCCTGAGACATTTGCTTTTCCCTGCCCGGCAATGTCAAAAGCCGTACCATGAGCGGCAGTGGCGATGGGGACGGGTAGACCGGCGTGGACCGTGACTCCCTTATCAAACCCCAGGAGTTTCAAGGCAATTTGTCCTTGATCGTGGTACATGGAGACAACCGCGTCATACTCTCCGGCCATGACCTTCAGAAATATGGTGTCACAGGGGAACGGCCCGGATACATTGATTCCTTCCGCTTTAGCCTTTTCAATCGCAGGGATGATGGCGTCCTGTTCTTCCGAACCAAAGATCCCGCCCTCGCCACCGTGAGGATTAAAAGCGGAAACCGCCAACCGGGGCTCCTGCTTTCCATAGGCTTTTAAAGATTGATAAACAAAGCAGATCGTCTCATACACACTCTGCACCGTGAGCAACGAACCGACCTGGCTCAAACCCACGTGGGAGGTTACCCGGGAGTTCCAGATCTCGTCCAACACATTTAATTCGCCCCGCACTTCGGGCCTATTGAACTCGGCCTTAAAGAGGTCCAGCTCTGTTTCGTACGGACAACCGCATAAATGCATGGCTTGTTTATTAAAGGGAGCAAAGATAAATCCGTCAAGCTTCCCTTCTTTCGCCAGGTTGATGCTGTATAATAAAGTATCCAGCACAGACTGGCCCGCCTTGGCATTGATCTTTCCCATCTCCACTTCAGCCGGATCCAGGGTGGGAAAATCCAAAAGAACCGGTCGTTCCAAAGGAAAACGAATATCTTCATATTTTTTTACTACAGGAACCTCGGTATCGGTCTTCGCGATGCTTTGACCGGCCTGAAAGATCCGGTAATCACCGATGATCACTATATTCGCCTGGTCGTAGACTCCTTCGTCAGCTGCCAATTTAGCGACTAATTCCGGCCCAAT
>DUOH01000067.1 GCA_012838955.1 Bacillota bacterium
CGAATGTCCAGGTAAATAATGAGCGATTATTTCTGCTGAATTATCCTTTGAGCAATCATCCACCAGCACAATCTCTATATTTTTATATGTCTGTGAAAAAATTGATTGTAGTGTTCTGTCAAGAAACTTCCCTGCATTATAAACCGGAATAATTACTGAAACCAACCGGTCAACATATGGTTTTTCCATCAAATCACTCACTTACTTTCCTTCAATATATCGGCGTTAACCATTCGTCATACCAGTCAATATTCCCAGTTACTAAGGTAAGATATGTTTGGTGAATCTTCGTCGTTAAATCACCTGCTCCACCATTTCCGATAATAAATCTATCCACCGATAAAATTGGAGTTATTTCCATCGATGTACCACAAAGGAAAGCTTCATCACATATATACAACTCAGTCCGATCAACACTTCTTTCGCCTACTGGAATCTGGAGTAGATTCTTAGAGATTCTAATGATAGTATCTCTGGTGATGCTCTCCAGCACACTATCGGTCAATAATGGAGTTACAAGTTCTCCATTTTTAACCATAAACAAGCAAGAACCTGGGCCTTCTGATATTTTCCCCTCTTTGTTCATTATAATTGTTGTATCATAACCATTCCTTAATGCTTCAAGCTGTGCCATCCGGCTATTTATATAGTTTGCCCCACATTTGATCCTCGGGGACAGGGAATTATCATTGATCCGTTGCCATGAACTGATGCAGCAATGCAAGCCCTTTTTATTATACTCGGCACTTGTGTGTGTTTTAGGAATTGGCGAGATAAACATATTCACCGGAGAAGTTGAGCTCCAAGAACCAAAGCCATCGACAAATAAAGTCTGTCTAACAATTATATCTTCTTTATAGTTATTGGCTTTGATCACAGCAATAAAAGCCTGTCTCAACTCATCAAGCGAATATCTGTCTTCCATTTGTAAAAGCCTTTGCGAACGTTTTAACCGTTTTAAATGATCTTCAAGGCGAAAAGCAAATAATTGTTGCTTCTCCTCGTTCCAGTAGCAACGAATACCCTCAAAGACATTTAAACCAAATTGCGCGGTCGGAGAAAGCACGTTTATCCTTGCCTCATTGACATTAACAATTTCTCCTCCCAACCAAATGAATCGATTGGCAACAGCTGTTTTCATCTCTTTATTCCTCTCGTCACTTATTTACTAAACCTTATTCTCCAACACCTCATCATCGGGCAAATGCGCGAGGCGAATTACTTCTTCCTGAGCAAGCTTGGCCGCTTCGATGTCACTTAAAGATTCATCAATTTTCTTTTCATATATATCCTGTCGGTTAAATATCTTCCCTATCGTCCAAAAAATGATTTTAATATCTAACCAAATGCCTCGCTTTTTAAATAAATCAATGTATTCGTTATCATAAGATACCTTTTCGTCCCAACAGTTCTCATTACGCCCTTTAACTTGTGCCAGACCGGTAATACCACCTTTCATCAAAAAGCGTTTTTTATATTTTTTGTTTAACGTATCATAATCGCCTAGTTCATATGTAACAGGCGGGCGTGGTCCCACAATCGAAAGGTCACCTTTGAGACAATTAAAAAGCTGCGGGAGCTCGTCTATGCTTGTACTTCTCAATATACGTCCCACCCTTGTGACCCTCGGATCATTTTCATAATTAAACAATCCTGCACCCATATGTTCCGCCCCAACAACCATAGTACGGAACTTGTACATTTTAAATACTCTGCCATCTTTCGTTAAACGGTCTTGTTTAAAAAACACCGGTCCTTTCGAATCAAACTTGATTGCCAGTACGACAATTATCCACAGGGGAATCAATACAATAATTGCCATGCACGATAAAAATATATCAAAAACCCTCTTGAGAAAGATATTTATTGTATAAAACATAATAATCCCCCAATTAAAATGAGTATGTTTGGAACAAATCATCAAAGCTTTCCGCCCGCTTGATAACTTCTATTTTATCGCCACAGACATCTATGATCGGAAAATTAGGAAGGATAAAAGGTGGTTTCAAAACCACAGAATATGAACCGACATTTCCAAAGACCACCAAGTCCCCCACAGCTAATTTACCATTATAATGGTGATATAAATAGTCCGATTCTATACACGTAAATCCACCAAAATCAAGGTCACTATATTCCTCTTGCTCATTTCCCATGGCAAATACTGTGATTGGTGGGTTCTTTGTATTAAGCGTTGGATTAATATTATAAATACTGCCAAGAAGGGTCGCAATTTTTTTCCCGCATACGCTTTTAATATTAATAACTCTGGAAGCAAATTGCATACAGTCTCCAACCAAAGCACTTCCTGGCTCAATTAATAGCAACGGTGGGTTATTAACTTTCTTAAAGCGCTCGGCGAATAAAGGGGCAACTACTTTTGCATATTCGTCGTACGTTGGAACATAAGAATCAAATTGGACTTTTAAAGAATCCGCCATTTTCCCAAAGAGGCCCCCGCCTAGATCAATATGCTCTGGTACAATTCCTAACGTATCGATAAGATTAAGCATCCCTTCAGCCCGGGACCGCCATGTCTCAAGACGTCTAGTCGCAAAATGACACTGCAAACCTATTAAACGAACATTGGCGGTGTTCTTGACAAATTCAAGGACCTTTTTAAAATCGTCGGATTCAATATCAAAACCAAATCTTGATAGCACACCGTCAGAAATATCAAAATTACAGCGTATACCAACATTAAGATTACGATCGGGATATCTCTCGACTATTGAACGGATTAATTCAATTTCATATGCTGAGTCTAGATTGACAGTACCACCACTTAGAAGTAACTCTTCAACTTTTAGTGCATTCTTATATGGGCCATTCCAGATAATTTTCTTTGGCGCAACGCCAATTCGGAGTGCGATTTCCAGCTCCATATCGGAGACCACTTCCGCATATCCACCAAGTTCATCCACGATACGGCATAGTTTAGGGATATAATTAGTCTTGTACGAGTAGGCAATATTAAAGTTTGGGTAAATACGAGTAAAAGCCTTCTTGAGCTCTGCATAATTCTGTTTAAACTGCGTAGAATCGAGTAAATAAAAGGCGTCACCAAATTCCTTGGTCAAATATTTTAATCGATTTATATCAATCATCATTGCTTATTCAATCCCTTTACAATATTGGAGACTGCTAACTGTACTAACTTATGGTTTTGCTCAAAATAACCTACCGTTTCACTCATGAGTTTTCTTTCAAACTCACGTATTTCTCTTATTCCATCTCGAAAAATCCGCTCAATTTCTTCGCTATCGCGTTCAAGCTTGGAATCATAGAAACTCCGAGATAAAATTGCCATACTAGAACCAAGTCGATAATGCTCGGTGATTATATGACGTGCCGGGAGTCTTCCTTCGTTTAACCTGGCTATTCCACCAAATCCATAGGAAATACCTGCCTTTCTAATAATCGAACACATAGCATCCACGTTTCCCTCAGCAAGCAGTTCGAACATAAACTTTTTTTCATGAGCTAGATGTAGATCATTGAGGCCGATATGAATCTCATCAACCCCTGGAACCTTAACTATCTCATCCAAATTTCGTTCCGCCTCAATTGTTTCCGCCAGGAGAATTATCCTTGCCCGCCCGCTTACTATGTCTACAAACTTTTTTGCCTCATCAGCTGTTCGAAACATTGGTAGCATAATAACTTCTGCGCCACGCTCAACTACTTCGTCCACTTCTTTCTTAGTACCTTCGTATAAAGGATTAACGCGGACGAGAAGCTGCGATGAACTTATTACATTTCGTATAACCGAGACATCCTTAAGGGTATGATTGGACTTGACGGTATTCATACCGTGTTGCCGTTCTTCTTTGTTTATTGTTTCCAAATCAACCCAAATTCTATCAACACCATACTTTTCCGCAATAACTGCAACTGTAGGATTGTTAGTGATATACATCAACGTGAGGGACATCACTACACCAAACTTTCATCATATATTTCTGGGCTCAAGGTATAATCACTGTCCATGAAAATCTGGGTCATCTATATGGCAGCTAAACCTTCGGCACATATCCCGTTGACATTTTAAAGCAGTTTTAGTATATTAACCACTTGATAATTACTGGCCAGTTCCTCCTCATACTCTAATTCCCAGACAATAACCAGTTGGTCTTTACCTACTTCATTAATTTGCTTGGCATAAAAATATGAAATATTTTCCTGATCAAGAGCTAATTTGATAATATGATAAATTTCATTTTGCGAACCGTAAAAACATACTTCCTTGATTCCTAAGTTCCATGCTTTTTCGCAAAGCTCTCTCACTTTAACGGATATTTTTAGAATATACTCATAGGAACTCTTGATATATTTATAAGTTAACCTTGATTTCTCAACTAAGCCTTGGGGCGTAAGTATGTACCGGAGAGAACGCGCATTAACCTTTTCAATTGTAACTAGCCCTTTTCTCACCATTCTCTGCAGAATTAGATTAACCATGCCTAAAGAAAGACCAGTCTTTTCCGCCAGTTTTCTTTGGGATAAATTCTCCTCTGTAGTAAGGTATTTCATAATTTTATATTCTCTAGACATATGTAACTCCTAAAGGTAAAAAAGATATATTGTTCACTTGTTGAACATTATACCCTTCCCTGTCTCTTCAGTCAATGCTATAATGAGCCCATAGGATGAAACAGAAATTTCCGTGACTTGACAAGGTAAATACGAATTCAAAAGAACTCAGACCTTTCTAGGTTCTAAACACGGTTTTTTATCAATTTAACCGGCATAAGTATGATCCAAAGCCTTTAACTCCTCAAAAGTGTCGATCTCAAAGATATCTCCTTTTTGTACCGGCCTGACCATGATCTGATAATTTTCAGTGCAATCCCTCAAAGCCACTTCATCCCAGTACTTCTGTTTACCACCTTCAGAGTTATACACTTTAGGTATATCCAAACTCATCTTCTTTGCATCTTCTTTATTCCAAAATGAAATGCCAAACATATGATATACATCTCTTCCTCCGACCAGTAATTCTCTGATTATTCCATTCTTGGTCCTAAAACACCAGTCATCAGTATATTCAACTTTCATTCCTAAATAATTGGTAGAATATTCATACTTTCTAATCAAACGCTGGTTATAAAGTAGCAAGTCAGATTCAAGTACATAGGCATCTTCCATCAAATCTTTAAGATAGAAAGCAGAGGAAATATTGTTTGTCCGATCGTAAACAGGATTATCAATAAACTTGATCATTGGGTATTTGGGAAGCAATAAATCAAATTGTTCGCCCAAGTATCCCCGAACAATTGTAATATCTTCTATACCTGCCCTGAGCACAGCATCTAACAAAGTCTCGATTATGGGTTTACCATTCACTCTGATTAGGGGTTTTGGAGTGTTTATGGTCACTGGAACCATTCTGCTGCCAAAGCCTGCCGCCATAAACAATGCCTTTTTGACCCGGTAAGGTTCTAAGCAATCATAACCCTTTTTTGTCATTAAATAATGACCTTTAACCTTCTCAATTAGCCCGTCTCTTAGAAATTCTTCCAGGTTTTGAATAACTTTTTCTTCAGTTAAAAAAGTCTCAGCCGCAATATAGTCTGTAGAAAGCTCTGTTTGTTGCTTTTCTTCAATAAAAACTAACAAATTGAACTGATCTAGTAACAATCCCATTTTAACCCCTCACTGAAAAGTTTAAAGTTCATCAATAAGAGTAATGATCTCCTTGATTGGCAGCAATTTTGCATCAACCTCTTGCGCTCTATGGTGTTTTAGAATTGACGCAGCCGTTTCTTGCATAGCAGGAAACGCGCTTCTCGTCAACTGGTTCGCATAGATCACGATATTTACACCACGAGCCGCCAGTTCTTGTTCAGTTACGGTATTATATGATGTTGGTACAACAACCAGAGGCGCCTTCTTCTCCACTTCCCTAAATCTATCGCAAAACTCAAAAACCTCAGCCGGGCTTTTTTGCCGACTATGAATCATAATACCGTCCGCCCCTGCCTTCACATAGGCAAAGGCTCGATTTAAAGCGTCTTCCATCCCTCGCTCCAGAATTAAACTCTCAATTCTCGCAATAATCATGAACTCGTCTGTTCTCAGGGCATCCTTACCGGCCTTAATTTTAGCGCAAAAGTTCTCTATCGAGTCCTGGGTTTGTTCAACATCGGTTCCAAATAGTGAGTTCCGCTTTAACCCAACCTTATCCTCGATAATTACTGCCGAAATACCCATTCTCTCCAGTGTCCTGACGTTATAGACAAAATGCTCAATAAGACCACCGGTATCGCCATCAAGAATAATTGGTTTGGTAGTAACATCTAAAACCTCTTCTAGCGTACGTATTCGAGATGACATATCGACAAGTTCAATATCCGGTTTACCTTTGGCTATGGAATCACAAAGACTGGAGACCCACATCGCATCAAATTGATCTAATTCTCCATTGGTCACCACGACGGTTTTTTCGGCAATAAGACCAGTCAGTCCACTGTGTACTTCTATTGCTTTGACGATGGGACAGATCTCGATCAGCTGTCTTAATCTTTTTCTACGGTATTCCGGCATGGCCAGCTTTTCTCTAATATTCGCGTCGATTTTCTTCACCCGATAGTTAACTGTATAAGGCACTTCTATTAGTTCACCGCCCCACTGACTCAGGGTTTGAATCACATTTTCCCTAATGGCCGACTCCGGACCTTTTTTCCAATTATCACCGTGAATCACATAATCCGGCTTGAACTTCTTTAAAATAGTTTCGTACATGACCTCGTCTTGGATAACAACCTCACTCACGCCCTCAATACCACGAACGAGCTGGAGCCTCTCCTCAAAAGAGATCGTTGGAAACCGATTATAACGAATCATTGCTTTATCACTAAGAACACCGATAATTAATTCTCCGTATTTTCTGGCTTGGTTAACGATGTTCAAATGGCCTTCATGAATAACATCTGTACAAAAACACGTGTACACCTTCTTCACTTAATCACCCCGTGGTACTTCATGAAATTAATCCTATTCTCTATCGCTGACTCCTTTGGTCTACCTAAATCGGCGCGCGAGGACAAAGCAACCAAAACCTCGAGGAAGCAGAGTCCATTTAATCCTTTAACCTCGGTTAGGACTACATTTAATTCCTCTTCTGTGGACACGCGAAAGACATGCGGATAACCACAAGCCTGTGCAATCCGGTAATAATCTACGCCCACAGCACCGGTTGGCATCCCACCAACTGACTCGTGCGCATCATTGTTTAAACAAATGTGGACTAAATTCCGTGGGTTTTCTTTTGCCAAAAAGGCAAGACTCCCCATATGCATCAGAATTGCCCCGTCTCCGTCCAGACAATAAACTTTACGGTCTTCCATGTTGCGCGCAATTCCAAAAGCAATCATGGACGCATGGCCCATTCCGCCAACGGTCAAAAAGGCCTGTCCCCTTCGTTCTGGTGATATCCTTTCATACACTTCCCTGGAAATCTTACCGGTTGTTGAGATAATTATATCCTCTTTTGAGACGTGGTTTAAGATTTTCGCGATTACTCTTTCCCTAACTAACGTATAGTCATTTGAATAATTGATATTCATAGCCCCTGCAAACGTGTCCCGCCTGACAACAATGGCAAACTGTCTGTTTTCATGCAAACACGATGACGCCTTTGCAAAAACCTGATTTAACTCAGATTCGTTAGTTTCTCTAGAAATGATGGCGTGATCAATTTCGGAGAGTTCCAAAATTTCTTCCGTGATTAGTCCCATGAATTTGTGTTGCGGCTCATCTTTACTGCCCGGTTCGCCTCTCCACCCAATCACGAACAACATTGGTATGTCATATATCTCTCTATGAGCTAAGGAGGTAACCGGATTTACCGTATTCCCTAACCCGCTATTCTGCATATACACACATGTGGGCTTTCCTGTAGATAAATATACGCCGGCGGCGATCCCAACCGCTGCTCCCTCATTCGGAGCGACAAAATGAGAATACCCGGAACTCTGGTTAACAAAAGCACAAAACTGTTTCAGGGTCGAGTCTGGCACACCAACCACAGTTTCAATCCCGAGCTGTTTAATTCTTAGGAGAAATCTTTCGACGTCCACATCGACACCCTCAGTCATTATATATTACCGGAATACTAACTTTAAAGGTTTCTAAAGCTGCAGTGAAAACCCGGAAAAAGTCTTTAATATCCTCCACATCAATAGCTCCCAATGAACATAACCTGAATGTATCCGCTGAAGCGATCTTACCGGGATAGATAGTGAAGCCTCTTTCGTAACAATAGTCATGAATTTTTGTGAAATCCCAATTCGGATCCACCGGATACCTTACGGTAACTACTAAACCAGCCTGCCATTGTCTTTTGATCACATTTCGAAACCCTAGTTCTGATAAACCTTCATGTATTGCTTCAAAGACCCGCAAATGCCTGGCCCATTTGGCGTCTTCACCCTCCATAAAATACTCTTTAATCGCCTGAACAGTGGCATAAACGATTTGAACAGGCGGCGTAAAATGCATTTCTCCATATTTCTCAAAGTGTTCGTGCTGGCGATAGAGATTGGAGTAGTAGGACCGTTGGGGATAATCCCGTGATCTTTCTATAAGGTCTTTCTTACCTATGACAAACGAAAGGCCGGTCATGGACATTAACCCTTTTTGAGAAGACGCCATACAGAAGTCAATATTATCTTTCTCAATGTCAATTGGGAGCATAGCATAAGTTGAGATCGTATCAACAACGGATATACAGTTGTACTTATGTGCTAGAGCTCCTATCTGCCTAATTGGGTTAAGGATTCCCGTCCCGGTCTCGTTATGGGTCGTATAAACCAGAGCGATATCAGGGTCTTCCTTCAGAGTATGCTCGATCTCTTTTAAATCGGGAAGCTGATCATAGGGGAACTCTAAATTTATATGGGGTAAACCATAAAATTGACAGATCTCGACCGCCCTTGAGCTATATGCGCCATTATTGATTACTAAGGCTCTCTTGCCCTCAGGTAAGAGTGAATTGAGGCATACATCCATGACCAATGTGCCTGACCCACAAAACAGAACCGAGGTATAAACCTGGGGGTCACCGTGAACAATTTTCACTAAGTCCTTTCTCATCTGCTTCATAACGGAGACAAATTCAGTTTCCCGCGGGCAGATATCTGGTACCACCTGTGCCAGTTTTACAGTGTCCGTTGTCGTGGCAGGCCCTGGGTTGAGCAGAATATTTCTCTTAACTTTTATCGAATTCTTTTCCATGCTGTTCCCCTCCGGATTCTATTCCATTTATTTACCTGCTAAAATGGATAGCTTTATTATAACTCTTCATTTTGTTTAAACCCAATCTGAGTCACTGAATAGTACCTAACGCAAATAGTCCACAAGCGCTTCCTCCCAATGCCGAAAACTGTTCAACCCAATCAACTGCAGCATAAAATTTTCTAACACCGAATACTGCGGCCTTTTCGCCGACCTATTCAATTCAGCGGTAGTAATGGGATTTACCTTTATACTAAGATCTTTTATCGCAAATATCTTTTTGGCAAATTCATACCAAGAACACGAACCTTCGCCAGTGGCATGATAAGTGCCATAGCTCTCTGTTTGTATCAGATCAATAATACACTTGGCCAGATCTTTTGTACTGGTTGGTGAGCCTATTTGGTCGCTGACTACGAAAACTTCGCCTTTTTCCCGGGCCAGTCTCAACATTGTGCGCACGAAATTGTGCCCTTCCCCGTATAGCCAAGCTGTTCGTAGAATAAAATGCCGCGGGTTAGTCTCGCGTACCAGCTTTTCCCCTAAAGCCTTACTCCTGCCATAGACACTCTGCGGGTTTATAGGGTCATCTTCCCGTTTTGGCGTAGACCCGCTACCGTCGAACACATAATCTGTAGAAATCTGGACCATCTTGGCACCAATACTATATGCGGCTACCGAAAGGTTGTGTGCGCCTATGGCATTCACTTGATAAGCGGTTGTTTCTTCAGTCTCACATTTATCCACATTGGTGTGAGCGGCACAGTTGATAATAACATCCGGTTTCTTCCCTTTTACAACGTGAAAAACCTGTCTCTGGTTGGTAATATCTAAACTTTGCAGATCTGTTTCGATAATCTCTATCCCTGTTATTACAGATAATTGTTTGGCTACCTCAATTCCCAGTTGCCCTTTACTCCCGGTAATAAGCGCCTTTCGCAAAAAAATCACTCCATAGACTATGATAAACTTCGTTCTGTGGGCCATACAAGTCTATGTGCTTGACTCCTGCTTTTACAGATTACCATTTCTCATGAATCTCTACCCTAGTAACTAGTTTTTTTCATCTATTCCGGCAGCTATCTCTTGTAACCATCGCTGGCTTGGTTTATATTTGGGAACCATTTGCCTTAATTTCTCCACGATCTTGCCTTTGTCCTCTGCAGAGACACATTGCTCTAAATAAACTAAATCCTCCATCAACTTTGACTGGTTGAGCCCGTTTGGCTTGCCCACATAAATCCGCTCGTATTTTGTGGCTGTGGTGCCTTCTTCCGCTGTAAGGATCTCTTCATACAGTTTTTCTCCAGGCCGAATCCCACAATACTTGATCTCTATATCCTTACCCGGTTCATATCCGGAGAGCTTGATCAGGTCTTGGGCCAAGTCCAGGATTCTCACCGGCTCTCCCATATCCAGGATGAATATTTCTCCCCGTTCCCCTAAGGCGCCGGCTTGAATCACCAAAGAGGCCGCCTCCGGGATGGTCATAAAGAACCTGACCATTTCCGGATGGGTGATCGTAACCGGTCCGCCTTTGGCGATCTGTTTTTTAAAGAGCGGAATGACACTGCCCCTGCTTCCCAGGACATTACCAAACCGAACCGCACAAAACTTCGTCTGACTTTCTGCCGCCATCATCTGAATGATCATTTCCGCCACCCTTTTGGTGGCTCCCATGATACTGGTGGGATTTACCGCTTTATCCGTTGAAATCATCACAAACTTTTTAACCTGATGCTTATCGGCTAATTCAGCCATATTCTTGGTACCGAATATATTATTCTTCACCGCTTCATCCGGGGCAATTTCCATCAAAGGCACGTGTTTATGCGCAGCGGCATGAAAGATCACTGTTGGTCGGTATTCATTCATTATTTGTTCAATTTTCTCCCGATCCCGTACATCGGCAATGATCGGTACGATTCTTTGCTCAGGATAAACCTCTGTCAACTCCTGGTGTATCTCGTAGATAGAATTCTCCCCTTTGCCAAGCAGCAGTATACTCTCGGGTTTAAATGGTACGACCTGTCGACAGAGTTCCGAACCGATGGATCCTCCTGCTCCGGTAATTAAGACCCTTTCTCCCAGTAGATAGTCGGCCACTTCCGGAATACGCAAATCAACCGGCTTTCTTCCCAATAGATCCTCAATCCGGATCTCCCGAACTTGTTTATATATTACTTTTCCCATGGCCAATTCAGAGATGACCGGTAAAATTCTGGTAGGCAACCCTGTGCTTTTGGCGAGAGTAATAACCCTCCGTAATTGAGCTTTGGGAGCTGAAGGCATCGCGATGATAATTTCATCAATACGATATTTCGTCACTATCTGGGGGATCTTGGCAGTTTCCGCCACCACCGGTACACCATGCAGACGATAATGAATCTTGTCCCGGTCGTCATCTACCACTGCCACCGGTTGGTGCGTGTCCGTATTATTCCTGGACATTTCTTTGATAATCAACGCGCCGGCCTGTCCGGCCCCTACAATTAAAACATGTTTTCTCTCTTTGTGTCGTAAAGTAAAAGTAATCATCCATTCTCTACGTACCCGCATTCCCAGGCGAAACCCACCTATCAAGACATTGGTCAAAACCCAATCCAATACAATAATGCTACGAGGTATTCCCAATTTCAGCAGATACCAATTGAGCAGAAAGATCAGAACGGAAGAAGCGGATACTGCCTTCACGACCTGGAACATCTCGGGTATACTGGAGTATCGCCAGAGGCTCTGGTATAACTTGAACAGAGTAAAACAGATAAGTTTAGTTACAGTCATCAAGAGAACCATATAACTCCACTTTGGTATGTAAGATTCTGGAACACTCCACTCAAACCGTAATAAAAATGCAAACCACAGAGCAAAATTAATTAATGAAATATCCATCATCATTAAGATAATATGCCTTTTCCAAGTACGCATTTATATATCCTCCAGATAAACACAGAAATTTAAAATTATTATTGGTTTTAGACAAAAAAAACAATTTTTGTCCTACAATTTTTAATCGGACTAGATAGGTTAATACTTTAATTGTTTCATACGGTTCTTCAATATTTGTTATTCTGCAAAATATTGGCTTTTCCTTCATATCTGATTAAGAATGTAGTTACCAATATCTGAGTAATCTAATTTCTGTTAACTGAAATCTGTGTGGAAAACAAAACATAATGCCAGAACCCCGGACAGAGATTTGTCCGGGGTTCTGATAAAAAGATTTCTGGCAACGACCTACTCTCCCAGCTGGTCTCCCAACCAGTACCATCAGCGCTGAGGGGCTTAACTGCCGTGTTCGGTATGGGAACGGGTGGTTCCCCCTCGCTATTGTCACCAGAAAAGGTGTA
>DUOH01000015.1 GCA_012838955.1 Bacillota bacterium
TACACCTTTTCTGGTGACAATAGCGAGGGGGAACCACCCGTTCCCATACCGAACACGGCAGTTAAGCCCCTCAGCGCTGATGGTACTGGTTGGGAGACCAGCTGGGAGAGTAGGTCGTTGCCAGAAAACTTTTTATCAGAACCCCGGACAAATCTCTGTCCGGGGTTCTGGTTTTTTATTGAAAAGTCATATAATACAATTAGGTGTTTGCACCGGTCTTATTCAACTGTTGGGGAGAATACCAGGCCAACGCCTTTGAACTGAAATATATTAATAGAAAATGTAAATAATTTATCAAAGTAAGCAGGAAAAAATGAGTGGGGAGAGAATTTTAATATAGACTTTTAAAAGGTCTTTTTAAAACTCACAAAAGAAGTTGTTAATATAAAGTAAAAATAAGTGTGGTATTGGAATGCGTAAAACAATAAATCAGGAACTGATGAGAAATATAAATAAAGAACTAGTCTTTAGATGTATTAAGGATAATTTAATTATTTCTAAGAAGATTATTGCAGAAAAATTAGGTCTTAGTACAACAACAGTTGCAACAATTATCAACGAATTGTTAGCGGGAAATAAGATACAGAGTTGCGGTTCGGCAAAATCAACTGGAGGCAGAAAATCAATACTATACGAGGTAAATCCGACTTCCGGGTATGCTGTAGGAATCGACCTCCAGGTTGATCAGATTGTCTACGTACTTCTGGATTTCGCTGGTAATGTAGTATCCACTAAGAAAACGGATTTAACCGATAAGAGCGAATGGGCGGTTGCGGCGGTGTTGAACAAGGAGATACCGGAGTTTGTTGTAGAGAATGGGATCTCCATGGAAAAAATATTGGGAATCGGTTTAGGTGTGCCAGGAACCGTTCATGGACAATCAGAGATAATTGAGTTTGCCCCTAATTTGGAATGGGAAAATGTCAATTTACGCTCTCTTTTGAAATGCAAAACTCCTATAATTGTAGAAAACGAAGCAAATGCCGCTGCCTTGGGGGAAAAGGGATTCGGAGTCGGTAGAAATGTCGCGAACATGGTTTATGTTTCCGTTGGTATGGGAGTGGGTTGTGGGATTATTATTGACCATAAACTCTTTTCTGGAACCTCTTTTAATGCCGGAGAGTTTGGCCATATGACGGTAGAGCCGGATGGATTACCCTGTAAATGTGGAAAACGAGGATGCTGGGAAGTCTACGCCTCGAACAACGCCGCATTAAACTTATACGCAGCAAAAAGTGGTGAATATTTTGATAAATTCGAGGATTTTATCCAGAGATTGATGGTGGGAGAGAAAATAGCTTCCGAAGTTGCCGACCACATTGCAAAGTACCTCGGCGTTGGAATCGGTAATATAGTCAATGGGTTAAATCCACAGCTGGTGGTGATCGGGGGCAAAATAACCGAGACTGGAGATATGATCTATGATAAAATCCTGCAACAGATTAAATACCACACGCTCAGGAGATCCATGACTGAGCTGGAAATACAGTTTTCTGCGCTGAATAGCAAAGCTTCAGCCATGGGGGCAGCTGGTAGGGTACTGGATGAGGCCATCAAGATGTTATAGAGAAATGCAAACTAACTAAGGAAAAGATCAAATAAAACCGATTATAGGAAGGGGGGTGAGTAGATGAGTTATTTAATAGGATATGATGTTGGAAGTTCCTCTGTGAAAGCCAGTTTGATTGAGGCGGCAACCGGTAAATTAATCGTGGCGGCTACTTCGCCTACGGATACGGAACTAGAGATTATGGCCCCTAAACCAGGCTGGGCTGAACAACATCCTTCCGTTTGGTGGGAGCATGTAAAATTAGTTACAGCAAAAATAAGGGAAAAAGCAGGAACTGCATTGGCGGATGTCTCAGCCATCGGTATCTCTTATCAAATGCATGGTTTGGTTGTAGTTGATAAACAGCAAGAGGTATTGAGACCGGCCATCATTTGGTGTGATAGCCGTGCGGTAAAAATTGGGGAACAGGCTTTCTCTGAGATAGGAGAAGAGACATGTCTTCAACACTTTCTGAACTCACCGGGTAATTTTACCGCTTCAAAACTTAAGTGGGTAAAAGATAACGAACCAGAGATCTTCCAAAAGATTCACAAAGCCATGCTGCCTGGAGATTATATTGCGATGAAGATGACTGGGGAGATTAAAACAACACCATCCGGTCTTTCAGAAGGAATTCTCTGGGACTTTGTTCAGAACGGGGTCGCCCATAGAGTGTTGGATTATTTCCAGATTGATTCGAGTCTGTTGCCGGAGACTCTTCCTACTTTTTCGATTCAGGGTGAGTTAACTCCGAAGGCAGCTGAAGAATTAGGGTTGAAGAGCGGGATTAAAGTCTCCTATCGAGCTGGGGATCAGCCTAATAACGCTTTTTCACTTAATGTCCTCAATCCGGGCGAATTGGCGGCCACGGCAGGAACTAGCGGTGTGGTTTATGGAGTAATTGATGAAGCAAATTATGACCCCAAATCCAGAGTAAATACGTTTGTTCATGTAAACCACGAGCCCAAGGCGGCCCGCTATGGTGTACTACTCTGTCTGAACGGAACAGGAATTCTGAACCGGTGGATGAAGAACAACTTCGCTAAAGGACTGACCTATGTGGAAATGAATGACTTGGCGGCTCAAACCCGGGTGGGAGCTGACGGGCTTTCCATTCTTCCCTATGGGAATGGTGCAGAACGAACTCTGGAAAACAAGAATATCGGAGCTACCATTTATGGACTTGATTTAAATATCCACAATCGTAGCCATATGCTTCGCGCCGCACAGGAAGGGATCGTTTTTGCATTAAACTATGGGTTGGAGATTATGAGTAAAATGGGGATGTCTATTCAGACGGTGAAGGCCGGGCATGCCAACATGTTCTTAAGTCCTTTATTTAGCCAGGCTTTTGCTGCCGTGACCGGAGCAACAGTAGAACTTTATAACACCGATGGTTCACAGGGCGCGGCCAGAGGCGCAGGGGTAGGCGCAGGAATCTATAAAGACTATGGGCAAGCTTTTACCGGTTTAAAGACAATTCAAACTATTAAACCCGATCAAAACTTGATTCCGCAATACAGGGAAGCATATGAGAGATGGTTGGGTTATCTTAAAGAAAGAATGTAGAGCAAGCTAATGAAGGAGGAAGAATCGATGAGTGGAAAGTCATTGCATAGTGTATGCCGTTGGACCTTTAACGCCGGCAAAGGGGGATTTGTACCTGCTAATATCCGGCCGGCCTGGGCAGCGGATCAACTAAGCACCGCTGGAGTAATCGGGCTCGTTAAGGAAAAAATCATTCCCCGTCTGCCGGAACATGTCCAATTAGGCTATGAGGTTCACTATGATACTGAGATTAATGAAGAGAACGCGGCCGAAGTAGCAGATGCCTTAATAGATGCAGGGATGTATTTGGCAATGATTACACCAGGCGCACATAGTCACTTCGGTTATGGCGGGATCGCCTCCCTTGATCCCAAGGAAAGGAAGGCCGCTGAGGAATTGGGGATCGGTACTGTAGATCTAGCCTATGGTCCGATGCGAAAGGCCTGGCATCCAGATCCGGACCTGGCCCCAACTTTGGTCTTGTGGAACGGCTCATACGGGTATGATTTGGCTACAGTCGGAATCCGGCAAATGTATCAAAACTTAAAAGAAAGTATCGCCGGATTATGTAAGTATGAGGAGAAAGCCGGAGGTCTGATGTATATTGGTATTGAACCAAAGCCGAATGAAGGTCATCCGGCCATGTTAATTCCTACGGTTGCTTCTGCGCTCCTTCTCTTCCACCGTCTGCAGGAGGAGTTCGGGGTCTCCAAGAAGAAAAAGGGAGTAAATAAAGAATTTGGCCATACGGAAATGATCGGTCTTGATCACGTTTATGATACAGTAGAAGAACTGGATAATGACGGTATGGTTCATATGCATCTGAACAGCCAGGGATATAACGACGGAATCATCCTGGGCGGACCTGGAAAATACGATATCGACCATGGGACCAGGGTTAACGGGATGAATATCGCTATTGCCGGTCTGCTAGCAGAAGCAGGTTTCAACCGGTGGAAAGGCCATGACATGCTGGTCAGACCATACGATAACGAAGAACAAGGCATAGATCGGATAATTAGAAGTATTCTGAGTTGGGAGGCTTGTGCGAAGGCAGCTGAGGAAGTTAATACTAAAGAGCTGATGGCGGTCCTTAGCGCCCGGGAGACCGCAAAAGCCGAGGACATCATGAGAGCAGCGGTAGTAACGGCGCAGAAATATTTTGACGAGATGTATAAGGGATAATCTCCACAATAACCTCCATAGAAGGGGCTTCTGGTTTGGCTAGAGGCCTCTTTTATTTTTTAAACGTCCAGTACGGCAAGGGCTTTATTAATATTAAGATGACAAGTAATACAGGACTATTTATCCATGAAAGCATCTTGACTTTTAGGCTGATTATCAGTAAAATAGATTCCAAATCAATGAAGACATATGGTATAATAATTAAATAAGTTTATATTTCAGGCGATGAAGGGACCAGTAGTACTGTCACACTCGAGCCACGTCGAGTTTTAAGTTCAAAGAGAGCCTCCGTTTGGTGGAAGTGAGGCAACTTAAGCAGTATGAAAATCTTCCCGGAGCTTTCGGGGTGAAGGCGCACTGTAAACACACGTGCGAGGTAGTTTCGAACGGAAGACCACCGTTATCAGGTTAAAGTGGGCGGAGAAATCAAAGATAGTGATCCGTTCCTATATTACTCTCGAAGAATAGTACGGGCAGAGACAGGATATAGGGTACATCACTATTTAATGAAGGGTTTGTTCTCCGTCAAACTGGGTGGTACCGCGGTCAAGATCGTCCCTTTGTAGGGGCGGTTTTTTGTTTTTTACAGTTTTGAAGGGAGCTGAGTAATGATGGGAAAGTTTAAGGTGGTTGACGCCAAGACTCCTCTTCCTCAGCGGGAAGAAGAGGTCTTACAGCAATGGTTGGAGCGGAAGATACCGGAATTAAGCGTTTCCGAGCGGGAGGGCGCGCCTAAATTTAATTTTTACGAGGGGCCCCCTACCGCCAATGGGAAACCAGGAATTCATCATGTATTGGCCCGTACGCTAAAAGATGTGGTTTGTCGCTACAAAACCATGCAAGGCTATCAGGTCTATAGGAAAGCCGGCTGGGATACACACGGATTGCCGGTAGAGATCGAAGTCGAGAAACAATTGGGCCTCTCCTCCAAGCAAGCAATTGAGGAATATGGGATCGAGGAGTTTAATAAGAAGTGCCGGGAGTCGGTCTTCACCTACGAGCGGGAATGGAGGCGAATGACTGAACGGATCGGATATTGGCTGGATATGGATGATCCCTACATTACACTGGATAATAATTATATAGAGACTGTTTGGTGGATTCTAAAACAGTATTTTGATGCGGGTCTGATTTATGAAGGGTATAAGATCATGCCATATTGTTCCCGGTGTGGAACTCCTCTGGCTTCTCATGAGGTATCCTTGGGGTATAAGGATGAAATGGTGGACACCGTTTATGTCAAGTTCAGGTTGGGTGAAGAGGAGAACGCCTCTTTTCTGGTATGGACCACTACACCTTGGACACTGCCTTCTAATGTAGCTTTGGCGGTTAATCCGGAAAACATTTATGTACGTGTTAAACGTCAGGGAGATGAGGAAGTCTATATCTTAGTCAAAGATAGAGTAGAAGCGGTTCTGGGATCAGAAACAGAAATAATAGAAGAATTTAAAGGATCCGAGTTGATTGGTAAAGTCTATGAACAACTGCTGCCGTTTGTTAAGACCGAGAATAAACAAGCTTTTCGGGTTTATGGGGCGGACTTTGTTTCAACGGAAGACGGTACGGGAATTGTCCATATTGCGCCGGCCTTCGGTGAGGATGATTATCAATTAGGTAGAAAGAACGACCTCCCCGTATTACAACCCGTTGATAAAGATGGCAAATTTACCAAAGAAGTTACTCCTTGGGCCGGGCGTTTCGTGCGGGAAGCCGATCCGGATATAGTTAAATATCTAAAAGGTGAAGGTAAACTATATAAAAAGGAAAAGATTACCCACGCTTATCCCTATTGCTGGAGATGTGACACGCCTCTGCTTTATTACGCCCGGAAATCATGGTATATAGCAACCACCAAATATAAAGACAGGTTGATTGCCAATAACAATAAGGTCAGATGGTATCCGGAACATGTAGGGAAAGGACGTTTTGGCAACTGGCTGGAGAATCTGATTGACTGGTCGCTTTCGCGTGACCGGTATTGGGGAACCCCCTTAAATATCTGGAAATGTGAGAAGTGTGGGGAATTGGCTTCTATAGGATCCAGACAGGAACTGGCGGAGAAGGCCATTGAAGAGGTTAATCCGGAAACCATTGAACTTCACCGTCCCTATATTGATGAGGTTCACCTTCATTGTAAATGTGGGGGTAGTATGACCAGGACCTCGGAGGTCATTGACTGTTGGTTTGACTCCGGTTCTATGCCGTACGCGCAATATCATTATCCCTTTGAAAATAAAGAGAATTTTCATCAACTATTTCCTGCGGACTTTATCTGTGAAGGTATTGATCAGACCCGGGGCTGGTTTTATTCACTCCTTTCTATCTCCACTTTTATCTCAGACCAACCGGCATATAAAAGTGTGATCGTGAATGACCTGGTATTAGATAAGAACGGGCAAAAGATGTCTAAGTCCCGGGGAAATACGGTAGATCCTTGGAAATTGCTGGAACAATATGGTGCCGATGCTACTCGTTGGTATCTATTGGCTGTTTCGCCGCCGTGGACACCTACGCGGTTTGACGAGGATGGGGTAAAAGAAGTTTTTGCCAAGTTCTTCGGGACTTTGCAGAATGTCTACTCTTTCTTTACTCTATATGCCAATATCGACCAAGCGGACCCGGAAGTATATGATGTTCCCGTGGTCCAGAGAGAAGAGATTGACCGGTGGGTGCTCTCCCGGTTAAACTCTTTGATTAAAAAAATCCGCGCTGATATGGAGGATTTTGAGTTAACTCGTGTGGTCAGGTCTATTCAGTCATTTATCATTGACGAGGTCTCCAACTGGTATGTCCGGCGCACTAGGGAACGCTTCTGGGCGGCAGAGATGAATACAAACAAGAAAGCGGTTTATCGTACGCTCTGGGAGGTTTTGGTTACTGTGGCAAAGCTGATGGCGCCTTTTGCTCCTTTTATGGCCGAAGAGATTTACAGTAACCTAAAACAAGGCCAAGACAAGCTAGCCTCCGTCCATTTGGAACTATATCCGGAGGCTGACGAGAGTTTAATCGATCCGGATCTGGAAGAGCATATGGGCCTGGTAATTGACCTTGTTTCTCTGGGACGGGCAGCCAGAAATAAGGTACAGATTAAGGTAAGGCAACCTTTATCAACCATGAAGATAGATGAGGAACGCCGGGAGATCCTTGCTCCCATGGAAGGTTTGGTTAAGGAAGAACTGAATGTAAAAAGTCTGGACTATGTGGCCAATCCTGATGAATATGTCTCTTATACAATAAAACCCAATTTCCCGGTTTTAGGTCCAAAGTACGGAAAGCTGATGAAGGGAATCGCCGGAGAACTTACCAAAGGAAACGCCGGGGCTCTTGTCCGTACCCTGAGAGAACACGGGGAATTACGATTGATGGTCAATGGTGAAGGAGTCACTCTGCAAGAGGAAGATCTCGATATTAGGGTGGAACAGAAGGAAGGTTATGTGGTTGAGATGGACCGGAGTAATTATGTGATCCTGGATACCACCTTAACTCCGGAGTTGATTCAGGAAGGTTTAGCCAGGGAAATAGTGTCCAAAGTACAGAATATGCGGAAAAACGCTGGCTTGGAGTTGACGGACCGGATCAGATTGGAGTATGTTTCTGATGATGAGGTGGCAACGGCGATTGACAATTTCGTTGAGTATATTAAAGAGGAAACCCTGGCGGAAAGTGTCAACAAACAAGCTGAAGCCGGGCCGGGCTATGAGACCTGGGAGATAAACGGACATCCAGCCAGTTTGAGAATTGAGAAAGCATAGTGAAGGGTCAAGGCCAGACGATGATCTGGATTTACAGGGAGCTTTAGGTATACTGCAAAAGGCTCCCTGAATTTTTTAATTGAAACACGCGCCCTTATTATAGTAGCTTAGTTCAGGGAAAGATATTACTTTTGTCTATCACTATAGCGGTTTTGAATACATACCCTATAGATATAGGAGTTAACTCCGGAATAAGTATTAAGGGAGGCCTGAGCAATGGCTGATGCTTTAGGTGGTTTCAACAATTTCATGCCGTTTTTAATCTTCTTAATCCTCATTCTCCTAGTCTTAGGTGGATTCAGTTATTAGTCGCGAAATAGGATAGTATAATACTGGCGAGTATACTTTACAAGAACTAAGTAAAAATTAGTAAAAGGTAATACAGGGAAATAGTATGAAGTTGCGGATGGTTTTCACAAAGTGTTTCTGTGGAAAACTTTGGTTGTGTAAAACGTCTGGCACGGATCTCCTTACGTGCCGGATGTTTTTTATTATTTGTGGCCATCCACAGCAGCTTGTTACATATTATCTGAGGCGAAGTGGTCTCTGTAGGAAGCGTAATGGGGTAAAATGAGTATACACTGCAGAGTAAGGCAGAATATTGAATAAATATGAAACAAAATGGAGCAACCGTTCGCGTGAAATTATTGTAGGTTTGAGGGAGGAGTAACGCCAACAGTTGAAATTTTCCAGAAGATAACATATAATTAAATCTAACAATTGCATAGGAGCTCAAGGTGCCCATTCCGGGTTGAGCTGGATGAGTGGAGGTCCTTGCCTTGTACAAGGCTGGGCTTTAGCGCGCCACCACCCCGCTAGGGCTTAAAAGAGAAACAGGTGCAAATCCTGTACGGTCCCGCCACTGTAACAGGGGGAGGTTCTTAACGGAATGCCACTGGCTGTCATGTAGATACACTGCTGGGAAGGTGTTAAGAACTGATGATCCTGAGTCAGGAGAACTGCCTTGAGTCAATCGTCTTTTCATAGGGGTCCGGCGCTTTTCTGCGTTTGTGACGAGGGTGATCATGGAAGACAGATTAATGGCAGTAGCACTTCTATGAAGAGATGGGCAATTCCGACTACGGTTGATAGGAGGGATTTTTATGATGTTTTTTATAGTGCCTACAATCTATTTGATGGATTGTAGGTTTTTTAATACTGTGTGAGTGGTGATACGCATTTGTGTGCAAATCTATAGGTATGAATCTGTACTACGTGATACGGGATGAGTCATGGATGCTAACGCTATTGTATACACCTGTAGGGGGCTTATTGTGATATTAGTTTGTATTAGTTTGCGTGCTTTCAGGATCAAGGTGAATCCTGATAAAGAGGCGCAGAGAGAATACTCTGCGCCAATGATGGAGGTTCATAATGAAGAAAAAAATAAAAAAGAAATATTCCTTTATTACCCTGGTAATAAAAATGATCATCTTGGTAGCTATGGTCATGGCCTTTAGCTCGCCGACTTTAGCAGACGATGAATCAGAGGAGCCGGTTTATGCCGAAGAATACATAGTGACTGCTACACGAATCCCGCAGAGATTGAGTGAGGTCACAGGCATGATCGAGATAATCAGCGGGGAAGAAGTGGATAAAGGAATTGACACCGTCTCCGAGGTATTGGCGGAGAACGGTTTTTCATTTACCTCTTACGGAGGAGAACATTCAACTGTTTGTTTACAAATGGATGGGGTAAATGATTCACGGTTGCAGATTATGGTGAACGGTGTACCCATGAGTCCGAATATTACCGGTAATGTTGATTTAAGTTTCTTCCCCACAGCTGGAATGAGAAGAATCGAGGTGGTTCATGGTCCTCTCTCAGCGCTATATGGAGCTAATGCCCTTGGAGGGGTAGTTAATATTATTACGGATCTAACAGGAGAGCCAGAGAATACTCTGTTGCTTAATGGCGGATCCTATTCTACAAAACAATGGGGAATGGCAACGAAACAACGGAGATGGGGTATGGCCTTGGGTGGTAATACAACAGACGGTTTTAGGGAGTACTCGGCATCTGAAAGAAACTATTTTAGCGGGCAGTATAATTTTTTTCAAACAGAAAGCGAGTATTTGATCTTTAGAGGAGACTATATGAAAAAAAACTCTCAACAACCTGGCTCGGTTACCTACCTAACAAAGGGTGATCAGTATGATCAACGTTTAATGGGGAATTTAAGTGGCAGAGCGAACTGGATTAATGGGCTTTGGGAGTATAAAATATATGGTCAGCAGTATAAGACAGAATATAAGGGTGGTAAAGAAACGAAAAAAGATAAACATAGGGTAAAGAATTATGGCATCGATATTGCCGCATTGTATGAAGTGACAAATCATGAGTTATTGGTTGGTTCAACCTTTGAATCTGATCATGTTAAGAGTACGACCAGCGGGAAGCATTCTCTAGATAATTTCAGTTTATATTTTCAAGATTTATGGTTTATTTCTGCGGACCTAATGCTATTATCCGGACTGCGATGGGATTATAACTCTGAATACGGTTCTCCGCTTTCTCCACGGATGAGTGTCACTAAGTATTTCTCAGATGAACTGAATGTTAGTTTCGCTTACGGTCAGGCGTTTAGCGCTCCGACTATTAGTGATTTATATGATGTTTACGAAGAACCCGGGTATTCTTTTTATGGCAATCTGGACTTGAAACCAGAGAAGAGTAAACGTTTTGATATTACTGGTAGCTGGAGAATAGGAAGAAACTCTTTTTTGGTTAATATCTATCGATCCTCCATTAAAGACGGGATAGCTTTTACCGATAACTTTCAGAGCAGAATCAACATTGAGCAAATCAAAATTAACGGACTAAACCTTCAAATGGAAAAGGAGTTGGCAACAAACATCTCTGGATGTCTGGGTTATGGGTGGGTGGAAAGAATGGAGTATGACAGGAAAACCCAGACCTACTCGCCCAGTACTTCATATGATTATGGTGAACATCGCTGGGATCTGGCCCTAAAATATAAGAAGGATGGCTTAACATCCACTCTTAACGGGCAAATTGTATCCGGTCGGAGGAGTCTTCCCAATTATCAACTCTGGCACCTTAACCTCAATTATCAGGTAACTCAAGTTCTCTTCTTAAGCCTGGCTGCCAACAACCTCTTGGAAGAGGAGTACGAGGTAGTCAGGGGCTATCCTATGCCCGGGAGGAGCTTTAGTGCAGGCCTGAGCTATAATTTCTGAGGTGTAACGGTGTTTAAGAAGTATTTATGTTGGTCGGCTATGATTCATCTCTTTGTGCTTTGGGGGGTAGGCGTTTGCCTGCCTCCCTCCGTTCCAGGCCATCCGGGCGCTATTGTGCTGGAGTTAAACGGAGGAGGACTGGGATCTGATGGAGAGGTAGATTTAGACGTTGATCAGCAAGAGGAAGACAGATCAGTTCTGGAAGGAAGGATACCGGCAGTACAACCAGTGGAAAAGGTTGGTTCACTAGATAGGCAAGAAAGAACAACGGCCCAACCGGATCAAAGGGAGGCTGCCTTCTTTGAACCCCGGGTGGCAGCATCCGAACAACAAGGAAAAACTGTTGACGAGAACGGCTCTAAGGAAAGAGCCCCAGACTTACCGGCCAGAGAAGGTTTGCGGGGAGTTGAAGAGGCGAACCGGGAAAGTCAGAAGAATGACGAGGCTACGGTGGTAGAAGAGTCCTCTATTCTTTTCGAAGACATTAGTCAACCACCGGAAAAATCAGGGCCAATGCAAATTTCAGAAAGGGAGTTCACGAAAGAGGTCCGGGAGGGTGCTTCCGGTCAGCATCAGCCTGACACCGGAGAGGAGAGCAGCGGTTGCTATTTGAATCACTTACCTGAGGATAGGAGGCAGGCGGCGGTAGAAGCCGATCGTGAATCCGGTTCGGCTGAACTGGGAACAGGAAAGGGTGAACCAGATCAGCTGCCGGTCTTAGTTCAGAGCAGCACACCCTCTTATCCCTTAGTGGCCAGGAGGAGGGGATGGGAAGGCACGGTAACACTCCAGATTCACCTGGATCAGGACGGAAAGGTTGGAGAGGTGGAAGTGGTTGAATCTTCAGGCTATGAGATCCTGGACCAAGAAGCCGAGCGGACCGTTGGAAGTTGGCGTTATGCCCCGGCTTATCAGAATGGAAACCCCATTGGCTGTTTGCTTAGAGTCAAGATCACTTTTGTTTTGCAGGATTAAGTCTGTATGTAATAAAGAAACTACAGTATGCAGGGGGGTTGGTTATGCAACTACTTAAGGAAGGCGGATTCTTTGTCTGGCCGTTGCTGATTGTCTCGATTATAGGCGCTGCCATTATTGCCGAGAGGATGCAGGTGTTTCATAGAATAACAAAAAGACCGTTATGGGAATACCAAGTTCCCACAGAAGTAGTAATGGAGTTACGCACGCGTTTAACTGGGTTGCAAACCATTATTACTATTGCGCCAATGCTTGGATTGTTAGGTACAGTCACCGGTTTAATGAAGTGTTTTAGCTTGCTTGGGGCGAAAACCGGTAGTTATCGGCCGCAAGAAATCAGTCTGGGGATCAGTGAGGCCTTGATTACGACAGCTGTAGGGTTGGTCATCGCGGTAGTGGCCACGGTCTTTTATAATTATTTTGTTGCGCGGCTCGAAACTTATGTGCAAGAATACAATGGTTTTTTGGAAAAAGGTGAGGAAAATGCAGAAAAAACCCTTGGACCTCAGTAAACTACCCGGCCCTAAAGTGGAGATTATCAATTTGATCGATGTCTTAATTACCTTGGTGGCCTTTTTCTTGCTGACTACTGTCTTTGCCGACCAGCTCGACCAGTTACAGGTTAACCTTCCCCAGGTGGAGGCGGGTGTAACTCATCCGGTGTCAACGGGAATTCTCATAGAAATGGATAAAAAAAACAATATCTATCTGAATGAACCTGGTCAGCATGTATCAAAAGAAGAACTTATTCGTTTTCTACAGAAAAATGCCGGGCGAGATTTGACGGTGACAATTCAGGCAGACAAAGATTGTAATTATGAGGAGGTTATACGCCTGTTAGATCTGGTTCGGCGGTGTGGGTATAGCCGGGCCGCGCTTGAAGTGAGCAGGAACTGACTTGGCCTGAGGATTAATTCTCCATCTAGTATCGAAGCCCCTCGACTTTTAGGGCTCAGCGATCCACTCCTCTTGACACACCCATCACTTAGCCAGAAGTTGTATGCTTAAGGTTTACTAAAAAGTGACGCTGTCGCTTCTTCATTGGCATGCCTTTTTACTTGAATTAGTATTTCCATAAAACTGCTTGCTTAGGGAGGAAGGCAAAGGAGGAGATTAAGCAGTATTATAGACAAATAGAAGAGGAGTTGAAAAGATACCGGCATGAGCTGGGGAAGAGTTGTAAACCAGAATAATTTAACAGGTTGACAAAGGGTTTGTCCTGTAATAAAATACAATTGA
>DUOH01000016.1 GCA_012838955.1 Bacillota bacterium
ACCCGTTTGATGACTTGTTGCTCAATCTCGGTTAATTCCCGGATCCCGCCGGTGTATGAACCGGTCCCTCCCAATAAACGGTCGATAAAGGCAAAGGCCAGGTTGGGAGCAAATTCCAAGATGATATTTCCTTCCAAGGGGTTCAGTTTAAGAATATTAATCACCGTGGGATTCTGTAATGATTTGGTAAACTCTTCATAGGTCAACTGATCAATCGATGCTACCTCTACCTGAAGCATAGTACGTAAATAAGCAGAGAGTGAGGTAGTAAGTAACCGGGAAAAGTTTTCATGCAGCATCACTAGAGTTCGCACGTGCTCTTTGGCAAACTTACTTGGTCTGCGAAAATCATAAGGCTTTACCTTTCTCCGCTTATCCTCACTTTTAACCGATTCCGCATCCAGCGCTCCGGTTGATAAAGCCTGTAAGAGGGAGTCAATTTCATTTTGTGTTAAGATCTCGGCCAAGTTACCACCCCCCTCACGTAATCAAAAATTCAGTGAAGAAGATATCAACAACTTTTCCAGCAGAAAGAAATTCTGTAATGGCAATTATTAATTCGTTACGGAGTTTATCATATCCTTCTTTTTGGCTAATTTCGCTTGCAGTCTTTGCCCGGAAAACACTAATGATCAAGTCCCTAATCTGCGGACCGCGTTTGACGATCTCCGCCTGTGTCTCTTCGGCATCCACCGCGATGGTGATATTTAGTTTAATATAACGTCGGCTTCCGGGGTCGGCCAAGTTGATCACCAATGGTTCATCCAATGGCACCAAGTATTTGACGGAATTACCATTATCCCTCACGGTCGTGAATTGATTTCTCACCGGTAACACTTGTTTGATAAAGAACATCGTCGCGGCGAATACTGCTGCAAAGAATATGGCAAGACAGATAGTTATTGTTAAGAATACTTGGTTAAAATTAGATTTTCCTTCTTTTCGCGCCATCCTTATCCCACCTAAAATTTGTTCTAATTCATCTTTTCTCCACAAAATCCAATAGCCGTCATGCACCCAAAATCCCCGTAAGAAACCGGTTAAACAAATTAACCGGAAAACTATTAAACAGCAAAGCCCATTTGGCTCCCGGCTCCATCACTTAGTCATCTTATTGCTAAAAGGATTGTCCGAAGATAGCAGGAGTAGATCAACTCTGCGGTTTTTTACCCGATTCTCTTCACTGGTATTCGGTACACGCGGTCTGAACTCCGCATAGCCGGTGGCCGCCAGTCTCCTTGGATCCAACCCCACTTGTTCAGCCAAGTGTCTGGTCACATTAGTTGCTCTGCTGGTAGAGAGCTCCCAGTTGGAAGGATATTTAGCATTACGAATCGGCAGATCGCAGGTATGTCCTTCCACTCTGATAAAGTGTTTATCCCTGGCCAGAATCGAACCTATCTCCCGCAATAACTTCTTGGCCTCCGGCTTCAGTTCCGCAGAACCGATAGCGAATAACAGCCCCTCTTTAAAACTGACGACCATTCCTCTTTCTTCCATATAAATCTCAGTTTGACCGGTGAGATCTTCTCTAACCAGCAACTCCTGGATCTGATCCCGGACGTTCCTAAACTCCTGGGGTATCGGATCCGCTACGGAAACCGGAGCCCCATCCAAGGTCTTCCCCCCACTTAAGATGTGAGGCAGACCGGTCAAAGCCGCTCGCAAAGATTCCGCTACTTCTTCATATTTTTCCTGCTCAATATGGGAGAAAGAAAAAAGGAGCACAAAAAAGCATAAGAGCAGAGTGACCATGTCCGAATAGGTCGTCATCCACAAAGGTGTGGAATAAGTATTGCTCTCTTCCTTCTTCTTTCTAGGCATTTACTCCCATCCCTTCCTCCCGGCGTCTCCGGTGATCCACGCCCTCCCTTTCCACAGGCGGTAAGAATGATTTGAGTTTTTCTTCCACAATCCGCGGGTTCTCACCGGCTTGAATCGACAGAATCCCTTCCACCATCACTTGGCGAATGATCACCTCTTCTTCACTCCGGAGCTTAAGTTTACCTGCGATCGGCAGAAAAACCAGATTGGCCATGACTGAACCATAGAAGGTGGTGACCAGGGCTTTGGCCATCCCTGCTCCGATGGTGCTCGGATTATCAAGCTCCCGTAACATCTGAATCAACCCGATCAAAGTACCAATCATCCCGAAAGCCGGCGCCAGCGCGCCCCAAGCTTCAAAGAAGGATCTATTGGTTTGATGTCGATTCTCTACAAAACTGATCTCAATCTCCAAGATATTCTTGACCAACTCCGGATCAGTACCGTCTACCACCAACTGTATTCCTTTACGCAAAAACTCATCAGCATTCTCCAACTCATCCTCTAAAGCCAAAAGCCCTTCCCGCCTGGCCTTTTCCGCATAGCCGACCAGTTTGTTAATGACTTCTTGCGCTGAATAATGCCTGGAAAAAAAAGCCCACTTTACTGCCTTGATTGCTCTGATAAATTGGGGAAGAGGAAAATTGATCAGCATAGCGCAGAGAGAGCCACAGATGGTAATATAGACCGATGCCAAATCCCAAAAGACACCGATCCCTCCACCAGTCGCCATTCCCAACAATAATACAATAAATCCAACTCCAAAACCTATAATCGTTGATATATCCATCAAGACTCACCTCGGATTTCTGTGGAAGCGATTTCCGCCCCGCCTTCCCCAAGCCTGCGGCGGTAGGCTATAATCCGTTCCAGAACTTCTGTACTTGTCTCCCGAACTACCACTTTTCTGCCGGTCACTAAGGTAATCACAGTATCGGGGGTTTCTTCCATAAATTCGATCAGATGCGGGTTGACAAAGAATTCTTTCCCGTTAAACCTGGTTACGGTAATCATCACACCACTCCTGTCCCACTTGTAAACCGAAGGTTTTAGAAATATTTATCCTTCTCAATCCTCCGGACGCCAGGGCGCCCCAGCGCCCTTTCATCCCAAGATGTGTGATGTGAGAGAAGCCGGAGCCTTTCTCACATCACACGCCAATGATTATTTAGATTACCGTTTCAAATTAACCAGTTCCTGCAGCATCTCGTCGGAAGTAGTAATTATCCTCGAGTTGGCCTGAAAACCCCTTTGCGTCACGATCATATCAGTAAACTCTTGAGACAAGTCAACGTTGGACATCTCGAGCGTACCCGGGGTAATCGTACCGCTGCCGCCTACCCCGGAAGGATTAATCTGCGGGGCGCCGGAGTTACTGGAGACCTGAAACATGGTCTGGCCCGCTTTTTCTAAACCGCCCGGGTTACTAAAAGTGGCCACCGCTACTTGGGCGATATCCTTTGTTTGCCCGTTGGTGAAGACGCCGACGATCTTTCCGGAACTGTCAATCTTGAAGGTATTCAGGTAGCCCATGGCGTAACCGTCTTGTTCATAACCGACTGAAGATTCGTCGGCTTGTTGCTGTTTCAGGGCTGAAAGATCGATCGTGGCATTGACATTAGCCGCGCCGGTCCCCGGATTATAGTTTATGGCAAAAGTAGGTCCTCCGGTATCAAGATAACCGGTTTCCGTAAAAGTAATATTTTCTGAGAGAAGAACAGTTCCTGCCGGATCCTCTACTGAACAGGTCCAGGCATTCACTCCGGTTTTTTCAAATATAACGCTCAATACATGGGGATTTCCCAAAGAATCGTAGATGCTGACATTTCGCGTAAATCGGCAACCATCTGCGGGAGCAATTGGGGTTTCAGAATTTAAGTTACCGGTCAAAGTAATCGTGGCGGTAGCGTGCGGATCCACCGTATCGTTAATAGGTAATCTGATGCCCTCGATCCGTCCGTTCGTATTGATTACGCCGGTTATCGGATCCGCGATCCACCCCTGCAGTTGTAGTCCGTTGGTGTAGACCAGCCGTCCGGAAGTATCCATGCTGAAGTTTCCAGCTCTGGTGTAGTAGTTATTGGTGCCGTCGCCCACGATAAAGAAACCGTTACCTTGCAGGGCCAAATCTGTATTGACCCCGGTGGTTTGAAGGTTACCGGCGGTATGCAACACGTCGATGCTGGCCAAACCGCACCCTAACCCTACCTGCATGGGGTTGATTCCGCCCCGATTTCTTTGGGGGGCTGTCGCCCCGCTTAGGGTCTGCGCCAAAGTATCCTGAAAAGTCACTCTGCTGCTTTTATAACCGGTTGTATTCACATTGGCAATGTTATTACCGATGACGTCCATCCGGATCTGATGATTCTTCAATCCGGAGACACCGGCAAACATAGAACGCATCATAACTAAATCAACCTCCTATTTATACTCGTCTGTAACTGGACGAGAATTATTCTGCGAGCAAGCCGCCCTTGGCCCATGAGCGTCTAGGAAGTCGTCCCTGTTGTTGAATGGTCAATGGCGAAACCGGCCCCATTAATTTCTGTCTGCTCTCCGCTGTCGGTTGGAGAGCGCTTAGGCTTCCTCTAGGAGGTCCAGCCTATTATCTGGTGACAAAGACAGCGCTGTCGATATTGGTGAAGACATTCTCCTTCAGACTTTGTCGATCAACAGCCGTCACTACCGTTTGATTTTCCACGCTGACGATGAAGGCCATCCGGTCCAGTACCACCAGGGAATCCCGGCACCCCTTGGCTTGGGCTTTGCCAACCGCTTCTTTGATCCCTGCCAGTTCCGTGGGGGAAAGTGTTATACCCCGGTCCTGCATACGTTTTTGCGCATGAGCGGAAATCTTCAGCTCAGGCAGGAGCTTTTCGTTGAGGATCTGTTTGAATCCGCCTCCCGCACTGTCCGGGACAGGTTGTCTATTAATCGGTATCCCCGGCTGTACGCCTGACGGAGAATTGACCGACGATAACGGCGGGAAAATCCGTTCACTCATTTTATTCCTCCTCTCCATAAAGATCTGTCCAGTCATAGCTGCCTTCTGCGATTTCTAAACAATACCCCAAATCTCGGAGAGGGGGATCTTCTCGATCTTCCCTTTCTGTTCAGTATCTTCGCCCTTGGTTTCTTCATCCTCGGTTGCTTCGACTTTTCCTGAGATGATATAGGCCTTACCGTTCTCGATCTCATAATCGTCAATCACGACCTGGCGCAAGTCAACTACTTCTTTAGCTTCATTATAAACCCTCACCAAGGCAATCCGGCCAACAATGGCTTCCATATAGTTCTCCAAGCCCATCTCATCCAGGACGGTGACGACTTTGTCGGCTTCAATATCCCTGCCGTTATCCAAGACCAGGTAAGTCCGGCCGTCTATGTTCTTCACACCCATGACCCGTCCGTAGACCCCTTCGGGCAAACCATCCGCAGTGTATTGTTGCGCTAGGACTGTATGGCCGATGAATGAAGTCGCCTGTTGGACTTGGAACGCCTGGTTCAAGTTGGTCATCTGCTCCAAGGCGCTGAACTCCGCCATCTGCGAGATAAACTCCCGGTCACTCATGGGATTTAGAGGATCCTGAAACCGCAGTTCGGTAATGAGCAGTTTCAAGAATTCATCCTTTCCCAAGGTGTTATTACCTTTGGTGGCTTGCGTTGTTCCATATCCGGCAACTCCTGAAATCCCATCAACACTGGTAGCCATTCCGCTGCTTCCTCCTTTCCGTAAAATTTACGAACTGTCTAATCGGATTACAACCTAAGCCCGGAGATCAACTCGACCCCAGATCCAAGATTCCGTCGGTTGGAACTCTTCCGTCTCTTCCGGCAAATAGTCCGGACTGACATAGGAAGAGCTCTGTTTAAAGGCAGAGGCCGTCTCTTCCTGCTGGCCGAAGTTCCCGGTCTGGACCCCGACTTCAAGCAGGTTCGCTTTTAAGCCTGCCTCCTGCAAGGCTGTGCGTAGGTCACTCAAATTCGCCTCGATGATGGACTGCACAGCTTTGGATTCCGCGACAAAACTGGCAGTGACCACATCTTTCTCGATCACCAATGATAATTCTAATTTGCCTAATTCTTTCGGTTCCAGATTCATTTCTACTTTGGCCACACCGTTCTCCACCATTATTTTAGCCTGGCTTAATACCTGCTTAACCACTTTTTCCTGGACTTCGATCCGCTGAGCGATGGAAGATGTTTCACTTGTGACCGCGTTACTTGTCTGGGTATCCCCTTCGTTGAGGCCGCCGCTGAACTCCACCGCCGGATGATAATCCAACCCCTCGTCCTCAGCTATCTTCACTGAGAACTCCCTCTTTACTTCGCGGGTATCCTTTGGTACGCCGGAAGAGATCTCTTCCCCCGAGGAGCCAGCACCTTTTCCCAACTCACCTGGGTCTTCTTCCGCCAGAGGCTCTTGTTTCTGTACACCACTAGTTGTGGATGATGCTTCGTGGAGTTTTGTCGCGAAGATCTCGTGGAATTTTCCGGTCTCGCTCTTCACCTGCTCACCAGCGTCCGTTAGCTCCTCTTCACCGCCGTGTGCCGCCGCCTGGATATTTTCTGCGATCTTCTCCTGAACCTCGGAGAGTCGATTCGTAATTCCCGGAACGTCTTCTTCCGGCGTCCCCTCGATCGACGCCAACCCGGCCCCAAGACTGTTTTCTTCTGTAGCCGGTTCTTCTGTGGCCTCCACCACAGTATTTAATAGACCTTGTTCTCCTGCGTCCAATCCTGTTACATCCGGGAGTTCCGCGTCTGAGAATCCCGTTCCTCCAGTCGCCGTCAGCTCTACCCCACTCGTATCATGAGTATCCACCATGCCTTGCTCCACTGATAAATCAGTCAGCAGCATCGCCAGTCCGGCAACATACAGGGGATTCTGCTCTTCCGGCGCTTCGGGTTTGGCTTTCGCCTTGCCTTTCGACGCGGCAGTTTCTTCTTGCGCCTGCATTTTTCGGACCAGATCGGCAAAGTCTTGGTTCTCAGCTTTACAAAGGCTCCGCCTTTCTCCGGCGTTGACCCGGGAATTCCGCGCTTGTGCTACAGCTGGTTGTTGCTCGGTGGGAAACGCCTGGACCTGTACTGCTTGATACACATCTTCACCTCCTTTCAAGGAAATATAAGTTAATGTATTTTCTCACGTGTTAACACGAATGAGAACTAGTATTCCACAATTTATTCCACTGGTAAGGTGGACAATTTCTCCAAGTACCGGGCGCTCTTCTCTGCAGGCATGGTCGCCAAGATCTTACCGGCTCTCCGCGGTTCGATCAGAGCTAGAACTGCCAATCCCTTTTCAAAAGGCAATTTCAGCAAATTCTGGCCGGCTTGTTCAGGTTTCATCGTCTCCAGCAGACGCGCCACCGTCTCCGGATGATCACTATCGTCTGCTTCGGCGCCACGCGGAGAAGTTCCCATATTTCCCGCATACCTTTGAACGCGGGCCCTCTCTAATTCCAGTTTCCTTCGTTCTGACTCCAATTCTTCCTCGATCTTTAAGAGCAATGCCGCTCTCTCTTCTAAAATGGCATTTTCTTCTCTGATTACACGCTTCTGTTCTTCCAGGTACTTGCTTTCACTCGACCCAAGCTTATATGCTTCGGCCACTTCTTCCCAGCCTGGAATCTGTGATAAAGCAAGCAAAACCGAGGGTTTCAAATCTACGACATCCCCTTGGTCAAATATATAAAGCATCCCGCAGACGGAACCGATGAATAAAAACGCGGTCAGTATGCCTAAAAAATAACGTCCCACTACACTCACCTCTTGCCAAGATGAACAAGGCTGATCCCGATCTCATCCAGTATTTTTTGTTCCTGGTGCAGAGCGGCCTTGTTTTGTTGTTCCATAAAATTCTCTTTCAGTCTTTCCATGGTCTTCCGCGCTTTTCTGGCGGAAATTAAATCCTCTCTAGCTATGGACACTTGTCTCTCCTGTAAGACTCTGGCCTCGTCAATCTCTATCCTTTTTTGCCGAAGATAGGATAAAAACCTGCTCCCTGAAGACAACAGAAAAGGATCTATTCTACCGGTTCCCACCTTCTTCAAGTACTCGGCTTCCTGGGCTGTTCTACGATCCACGGCCGCAAGTTCTCGCTGGATACTTAAGAGAACTACTTCCTCTTTTTTTAATTTATACTTGCAGTCGTCCTCATGGTGTTTTCGCAAGTTAAGAAGCGGTTCAAACCTGAACTTCACTCCTCATCCTCCTTTGCCTGGAGAGAAAGTAATTCCGCCACTGTATTCTCAAAAGAACTGCTCTCCCTTACCTCTTGCCGTAAAAAACTCATGATGTGGGGATGCATCTTGATAGCCAGGTCGATACGGGGATTACTGCCGCTGACGTAAGCACCGATATTAATCAAATCTTCATTAGTCTTATAGATTGCCATTAATTCACGGATTCTGGCTGCCGCTTGCTTATGTTCCTCACTGGCCAGCTCATTCATTAACCGGCTAACACTAGCCAGTATATCAATGGCCGGATAGTGGTTTTCATGAGCCAGGCTTCGTGAAAGGACGATATGTCCGTCTAGTATCCCCCGGACAGCATCGGCTATGGGTTCGTTCATGTCGTCGCCCTCTACCAAAACAGTGTACAAACCAGTAACGCTGCCTTTTCGCGAGGTCCCCGACCTCTCCAAAAGCCGGGGCAACATAGCGAAGACCGAAGGTGTATAACCACGGGTGGCCGGCGGTTCTCCGGTGGCCAAACCCACTTCACGCTGGGCCAGAGCAAACCTGGTAACCGAGTCCATCATTAAAATCACGTCTTTGCCCTGGTCCCGAAAATATTCAGCAATGGCGGTAGCGGTAAGAGCCCCTTTGATCCTGACTAGAGCCGGCCGGTCGGAAGTAGCCACCACCACCACGGAACGGGCCAATCCCTCAGGACCCAAGTCTTTCTCAAGGAAGTCCCGTACCTCTCTGCCCCGTTCGCCAATTAGGGCGATGACATTCACATCCGCGGAGGTGTTACGGGCAATCATCCCCAGTAAAGTACTTTTTCCTACACCGCTCCCGGCAAAAATACCCAAACGTTGTCCTTTACCGCAGGTCAGCATAGCGTCTAAAGCCTTAATCCCCAAGGTGAGCGGCTCTTTAATTCTGGAACGCTCCAAAGGATTCGGTGGGTCGGCTACCAACGGATAAACACCGGCGCGCTGAATCGGACCTTTCCCGTCCATAGGCGCTCCCAGCGCATCTACCACCCGTCCTAACAGACCGGATCCTACCGGCACTTCCAAGGTTCTACCTAAGGCTTGAACCTCAGAGCCGGGCCCAATCCCTTCCATTTCACCAAGAGGCAGTAAGATAACTTTTCCTTCCCGAAAGCCAACCACTTCAGCCAGAACACCGCCACGCACCGAGGGTTGGATCACACAAGCTTCACTCAAAAAAGTCGGCGGTCCAATGGCTTCCAAGGTCAGCCCGACAACTTTCTGCACCTGCCCCAGTCTTTTAAAGGTCTCTGTTTTTTGCACCTTCCGCTTATACCTGTCCGCCACAAAATCCCGACTGACCGGCGAGGGATTATTAGGTACCGTATCCATTACCCCACCGCCTCTTCACGCAAGGAATTAAGCATTAAACGTAATTGCTGCTTGATTCTGGCGTCAAGTTGACCCAGGTTGCTCTGGATGATCAAATCTCCCGGCTCCAAAGATGAATCCGCAACTACTCTGATGTGAGGAGCTTCAGTGAGTAGCTTCTGCACTTCGGAAAGATGCTGGATTAAATATGCCTCATCCTCGACTGCGACCCGGATGGTGATCTCTGTAGCCCCTGCCACCTTTTCCACGGCTTCTTTCACCATCTCAAACCAGTTATCACTGGTACGGGAGATCTCCTTCCTAATTATTCTTTCGGCAATATCTATGGCTAACTTGAGGATCTCGTCTTCTGATTCTAAAATTCTTCTGGTTCTCTCCTCTTCTGCCTCTTTCCGGATGCGTTCTCCGTCGGCCTTGGCTTCTTCGACAGCGCTCGCGGCTTCTTCCCGCAGAGCTTCAACCTGTTGCAGCTTGGCGCTGAACTCATCCTCCGCTTTTTGGGTTGCTACGGCGTATCCTTCCTCGAACCCTGCCTCATAACCTTTCTGCTCCGCTTCGGCCACGGCTTCCCGGCAAGAAAGCTCCACAGCAGCTTTTAACTGCTGAATTTCCCTACGCGCTTCCGTAAAGAGGGTTTCCGCTTCGGCTTTAGCCTGCGCGATGATGGACTCTGCTTCGGCATGATAATCAGCCTCTAGCATGGCAGCGGCTTCTTCAGTGTACTGGCGAAGCGCGCGTAGATCAACGGATTGATCCAAATCGTCCTGATCATTATTCTGATCGGTCTCCGCTTCCTCCAGCAATTCTTTCTCATCCGGATCAGGTTCCTCCTCGATCATTGGTTCGGTGAACGGCTGAAATTCGGGTAAAGGCGGCCTCTGAATCTGGAACGCATTCTGATCTAAGATTGGCGCCTTTAAAATCTTTTCCCTAAACAATGATCTCATCCTCTCCACCCCGGGCGATCACAATTTCTCCACTTTCATCAAGCTGCCTGATGACATTGACCACCTTCTGTTGGGCTTCCTCCACATCGCGGAGACGTACCGGACCCATTAAACTCATGTCTTCCTTCAGCATCTCGGCCGCACGTTTCGACACATTCTTGAAGATCCGGCTGGCCACTTCCTCGCTGGCTGTTTTGAGCGCCAAAGCCAAATCCTTCATATCCACCTGCCGTAGGACAGTCTGGATGGAGCGGTCGTCCAAAGTAACAATATTCTCGAAGACAAACATCCGTTTTTTGATCTCTTCGGCGAGTTCGGGGTTGTCTTCTTCCAAAGCTTCCATAATCGTCTTTTCCGTTCCCCGGTCCACACGATTCAGGATGGCGACAGCGGCTTCTACCCCGCCGGCTACCGTGAAATCCTGCATCACAAAGGAGGAAAGCTTCTTTTCAAGTACAGACTCTACTTCGCGCAAAACCTCCGGTGAGGTTCGATCCATAGTAGCGATTCTCTTGGCCACCTCCACCTGTTGAGGAGGAGGCAACGCCGAAAGGATCATCCCCGCTTGCTCCGGATGGAGGTAAGACATAACCAACGCAATAGTCTGCGGATGCTCGCTCTGGATAAAGTTCAACAACTGAGTTGGTTCGGTCTTCCGGGCAAAGTCAAAGGGCCGGATCTGTAGAGCACTGGTTAGTTTGGTCAAGATATCTTGAGCACGAGAAGGTCCGAGCGCCTTTTCCAGCATCTCTTGGGCATACTCAATACCGCCGGTGGAAATGTAATTTTGCGCCAAGCACATCTCGTAGAATTCTTGCAAGACCTTTTCTTTGGTCTCAACGTCTACCCGCCGCAAATTAGCGATTTCCAGCGTGAGATCTTCTATTTCATCCTCACGTAAGTGTTTTAAAATCTTAGAGGATAATTCCGAGCCGTAAGAGATCAACAGCACGGCTGCCTTTTGTCTTCCCGTCAATTCAATGCGCGCCATATTTCCACCTCTATCCTAATCCTCTAACATCCACGTTCTAATCAATACTGCCACATCTTGCGGGTGTTCTCTGGCTAATGTATCTAAATACTCTTGCCGTTGGCGACGCTTAATCTCTTCAGGAGTGAGCTCTTCCGTAGCAGCGGTCTCATCCACCGCTTCTCCCACTACCAGGTCTATGCCTTGAGCTTCTTCCCGCTTCCGCCTTGCCCTTCTCATAATCAAGTAAATTAACCCGCCCGCCAAAAGCAAGGCCAACAAGCCCAAGCCTGCTGCCGCCGGCCAGGAGATCGCCTGGGAGACAGTAACCGGGGCTGTTTCTTTCTGAAATTTCAAGCTCACTACAGAGATCCGGTCTCCCCTGCTGAAATCTAAGCCTAACGCAGCGGCGACACTGTCTTCCAGTTGCATCTGTAACTCCGGAGAAGTCTCGTTGTCGATAAAGAGACTCACAGACAACCTTCTGACCTCTCCCGGGGCCTTCACAATACGTTCTTCAATGCGGTTTATTTCGTAGTTAACGATCCGTTCATCTTTTTCGTAATTACTTCTTTGCTGGTCAGACAAGAGCCGGTATTCAGTAATGTTGGAATCAGTGCCGGGTATCCCGTAGGGACCTACTCCGGTTCCTTCATAAGCCTCGCTGATCTCTTGTTCGCTGCGGGGAACTCCCCGGTCTCCATATAATTCTTTCTTGATCTCCTGGTAATCCAGGTTTAACTCAGCATTTACTCTGGCGACTACTCTTTCCTGGCCGAAGACCCGGGTAAGCATCCGTTCAATATCTCGTTCCAGTTCCTTCTCGAAAGCGAACTTCACAGCCAGTCTTTCCTCGAGTGATTGACCACCATGCAGGGAAGTGCGTTTTCTCAGTTCGGCGGTTAAGTCGTTGGCATAATTATCAATGATGGTTACATTTTCTTCCTTCATCCCCACCACACTGCCAACCACAAAATTGACAATCGCCGAAATCTGCGCTTGGGATAGAGCATTCGGCCTACTCAGGGTGAGAGTTATTGCTGCTGTGGGGGGCTTCCTTTCATCTTCAAAGATTGGTTCCTGTTCCGGAATATCCAGCAAGACCTGCGCGTCAGTAATCCCCTCAATCTCCCTTAATGTTCGCCGCAGTTCGCCTTGTAAGGCTCGTTTGTAGTTGACAGTATTCTGAAAGCTAGTCGCGCCCAAACTGCTTCGGTCAAAAATTTCCAAGCCGACGACACCGCCTTTGGGGATGCCTGCTTTCATTAGTCGTGCCCGGACTTCCGACGCATTAGGAACATAGATCGCGTCGTAATCCTTCTTATAAGGCAAACCCATGGCAACCAACTCGCCGATGATTTCATCCTGTTCTACTTGGGAGAGGTTACCATACAGCAATTCATATGAAGGTTTATTGATCTGAAAAATAAAGATGAAAAAGATCAACAGACCCAGTATACCACCGCCAAAAAGCAGCCGCTTCTTTAGGTCCATCTGATCCCAGATTTGTTTTACCTGTTGAATTAACTCGCCCATTAATCGACTCTCTTTTCTTCAGAAATAAATAATGAACCAGAACTAAAAAAACCGGTCTTATAGAGTAATTCTCATGATTTCCTGATAGGCTTCAAGCACTTTATTACGGATTTGGGCAGTAAGTTCCACGGCCAAGGCGGCTTTTTCCGCCGCGATGGTCGCATCGTGCACATTTTCCAAAGTTCCCATAGCCAACTGTTTATCGAGGTTCTCTGCGTTTAATTGCAGATCGTTGACTTGTTGAACAGATTTTCTCAATAATTCACCGAATCCTACGCCGGAAAGATTCTGTGTTTCATTTTTACTTTGGCTAATAAGTGGTTTGGAGACACTAAAATCCGGTGTAATTCTCATCTTTTCAACCCCTTTTGTCTTTATTAAAAAGAATAATCTTATATCCATTGTAGCCACTGAAACCGCAAAGCCGTTATTAATGATAACGAGCAAATCGGAGATCCAGTAGTATAGAAGATATGGTTCTTAGTTTGTGTAAACCAATTATCAACTTAACAACAATTACAACGTGTAGAATAGCTCATGTATAACAGTAGATGATATTGGTTACGGAGTAATTACAAAATAAACCAGGGAGCAATCCATTAACAGTCAATTACAAAGTATTTATTAGAATATAACCAGATAAGCCGGTTTTTGACAACTATGAAACATATTATATAACAAGTGCGGCAAATATTAAAGAAGCCCATTGGAAATAGCAGAATAACCTGTGTGTATACGCCACTCCTTTGGCAATCACAGAATTCTTACCTTCCATGGGTTTTCTTTCCCTGTTGATGTGCGGGATTAGGCCCGCCCAATATTTAAAGCTGCTTTAAATATCTCTTTTCCGGAGTTAAAGGCGGTTACATTCGCTTCGTAAACCCTGCCGGCTTCGATCAGATTCACCATCTCATTGACAATATTGACGTTAGGATAGTACACATATCCTTCCTGGTCGGCATCAGGATGCGACGGTTCATATACTCTACGAAACGGCGCATTATCCTCAGTGATCGAAGTTACCTTCACGCCCTTTAAAGCGGTATTCCCGAGCGCGCCCTTTATGTATTCCGCAAAGACCGGCACTTTACGCCGGTAAGGACCGCCTTCCGGAGTACGGGTGGTATTGACGTTAGCTATATTGCTGGAGATCAGATCCAGCCTTAATCTTTGAGCAGAAAGCGCAGAAGCGCTTACATCAAATCCTTGAAAAAAACGCATCTACTTAACCCCTCCCCTGAATAGCCGTACGTAAACGCTTAATATTGTTGGATAGTTGGTGAGCCATACCTTGATAATAAAGATTGTTCTCCGCCAAACGGACCATCTCCGCTTCCAAATCCACATTATTATCATCCACTCTAACAGCACCCCAGTCGATAAATGACCGATATCCCGAGACTGATCTGGCCGGTAAATGCTTGGGATCAGTCCTCACCAATTCCAATTTGGCCTTTAATTGCGCAGGAAACGTCAAGTCTTTCCTCTTATAACCGGGGGTATCAGCATTAGCTACATTATGAGCGATTATTTTGTGCCTCTTGGCTGACCAATCCAGCGAATTAACCAATAATTCCATATTCTTGGAGAAAAGCATCTCAATCCCCCCATTAACTAAACGCTCAGTATAGACAGAATCATGCTGTGCAATAAACATAAGTGAAGTGGCTTTAATTATAATATCGGCTCACCTGTCCAGGATGTTTAGTGTAAAATTACCATTTCCGGGTTCTATTGACAGCAATAGACAAGCAACTGGTAGACGCCTTGATTAGTAAAGAAAGCTATAAGAGAATACTGAAAAAAACTAATCAAAAACGGCTTCACTTATAACATACAATGTAAAAAAGCAGTTTTGGATAATTAAATATTTTCGCCAAATTTCCGGTTTTTCCTGCTGATATTTTCCTTTTTTTCGACTGACTGCAAGAATTTTTCACCAGTTGCCAAGGGGATTCCATTTCTAGCTGGTGTTTTAATAACATAAGATTATAATAGTCACTATCTCCTGCTCAGGTGAGTATCCCCGTTTTTTTCGGCAAAAGGCTAGTTTATTCTGTATAAACCTTTGCCAATCCCCTCCCCGCTATAACCAGGAAAAATAGATTAGCCGTTCCAGCAAAAGAACGGCTAATCTATTCTCACCAGGGTCAAGGAGAAAATTATAGAAAACGCTGTAGGTTATTTGGCTCTTTTTGCCAGTTGTTCCAGGAAATACGGGTTCTTTACCTTAATGTAAGTGCCCTTCATTCCCAGAGAACGTGATTCAACCACTCCGGCGCTTTCCAATTTACGCATGGCATTAACAATTACCGATCTGGTAATTCCGATCCGGTCCGCCACTTTGCTGGCGACCAGGAAACCTTCCTCACCACCTAATTCGCTAAATACATTGGAGATGGCTTCTAACTCGGAATAGGAAAGGGAATCTAAAGCGATTTTCACATGCGCTTTCAGTTGCCCCTCCGTGCTGGAACTATCCGGACCGATCCCCCCCATGAGTACAGACGTTATCATCGCGGCTACCTCAGCTAAGACCAGTTCGTCATCGGAGAAAGGATTGTTTCTGCGCACCAGCAGGAGGTTACCGATACGCTCCCCGTTTAATTGCAGAGGATAGATGGTGAACAAGGTGTTTTCTGGATAGCAATCGCCATCTTGAAAAAGACAAGTCTCCAAAGGCAAGTTCAAAGCAGGCTGAAAAATAAAGGCTAGCCTCTGTTGGAATTTGGGATTCAGCATGGAACCATGCTTTCCCTTTGTGCAATCCTCACCCTGTCCGCAATAAGCGGAAAGCACCCGTCCGTCATTGCTAATCATATATAAGTTACTTCGGAGGACCTCCCCCATATTTTGGGCGGCGGCCTCCAGTTCTGAAGCTGCTCCTTCCTTTTCCAACAATGCCTTCATTTTTCTGATATCTTCCAGTCTGTTCATGTTAATCTCTCCTTATTATCTTAATTTTTTCATAATCTGAAAACTATAACGTGATCAATGGACAAAAGTTCAGTTTGTGCGCGAGCAGTTATTGCATCCCAAAATTATATCGCATTACGATGAATAGCGCAGATAATAATCTGTCCAGTTAACTACTTATTCAGCAACGATCCTTAGGAAGACAATTCTGGCGACAATCGGTATGAAGCGCAAACGGGAAATTCTTCCGATTATGGTTAGCTATTTCAACTAATGCGCATTTCCTTAATAGTCTGACTACTTTAGAGTAAAATAATACCCGTCAGGCAAAATTCATGCTCGCGGGTGTGTCTTTTTATAGACTTGGCGAACCCTATCCCGACTAAGATGCGTGTAAATCTGGGTGGTTGAGATATCTACGTGTCCAAGTAATTCTTGAACGGCTCGCAAATCGGCTCCGCCCTCCAATAAGTGAGTGGCGTACGAATGCCGTAAAGTATGAGGGCTTACTCTCCTTTGTAAAGCAGCTTTTCGCACATAATCATCGATTAATCTCCTGATACTTCTTGCCGATAGTCTGCGTCCTTGTTTGTTTAAGAATAAGGCTTTCTCATCTGCCGCTTTGTTTTTTCGGAAGAAAAATTCCCGGGCTTCTTGAAGATAAATCTGTACAGCCAAACATCCTTTGCTGCCCAAAGGAACAATTCGTTCCTTTGCCCCTTTTCCAAAGACTCTCAAATAGCCTCGGCTCAAATCCAAATCGTCCAGGTTTAGTCCAACAAGCTCACTGACTCGGATCCCGGCGCCGTATAAAACTTCTAAAATAGCCTTGTCTCTCAGTCCTTTTGGGGAAGAATCGGGCGCGGCGATTAACTCTTCAAATTCATAAACATAGAGAAATTGCGGTAGTTTTTTCTCTTTCTTCATTCTGTGCAAAATCAAGAAAGGATTCTGCTCCAGAATCCCTCGGCGTGTCAGGAATTTAAAAAAACTTCGCAAAGACGATGTCTTTCGCAATATGGTAGAACGGGAATACTCCTTATCCTTCATGGCAGCCAAATATCTTCTAATCAAAGTCAGATCAATATTCCTAATCTCTTCGATTCCTTCTCCGTTCACAAACTCCATAAATTGCCTAAGATCTTCCGCATAGTTTATTCTGGTATGTGCTGAATAGTTTTTTTGCTTAATATAAAGTAAAAAATCGTCGATTAGTTTATTAATTGCCAGAAGGCCATCCCCCCTTCCCTATAATCATAACATATTGAGTTCCGCTTGACAATCGAAAAATTCAGCAATTAATAAAAATTTTATTCTACAAGACCAACTATTCGACAAAATTCCTAATAAACCTGCCGAGCACTGATAAGGCTCGCTTGGCATAAGCCTGATTTTTTTCTTTTTTACTCTTTCCGTAGCGGCGTCCGGTGTTTTCCGGAGTAAGCGGGGGAAAGAGCCCGAAGTTAATGTTCATTGGTTGGAAATGCCTGGGATCCGCAGTGGTAATATGACCGAAAAGCGCGCCTAATGCAGTCTCTGGTGGAAAAGCCTGTAGTGTTTCTCCTCTCAAAAACCTTGCCATATTCCAGCCGCTTACCAAACCAGCGGCTGCGGACTCCACATATCCCTCGACCCCAATTAATTGTCCGGCGAAGAAAAAGTTCTCCCGCGCCTTCCATTGAAGAGTGGGAAGAAGCAGTTCGGGGCTGTTGATAAAGGTGTTTCTGTGCATAACCCCATACCTGACGAACTCGGCCTCGGCCAAACCCGGGATCAAAGAAAAGACCCGTTTTTGTTCTCCCCAACGTAGGCTGGTTTGAAAGCCTACCAGGTTATAGAGGGTCCCTTCTTTGTTCTCCGGACGTAATTGCAGAACAGCATAAGGCCGCCTTCCCGTCTTCGGATCAACCAGTCCAACCGGTTTCATCGGCCCAAAACGGATAGTATCACGTCCTCTGGCTGCCAAAACCTCTATAGGCATGCACCCCTCAAAGTACTTCAGTCCGGCCTCCTCCGTCAAATGATCCAGGCGCCTTTCAGCGGAAACTAAATTCTCCCAAAATCTGTTGTATTCTTCTTCATTCAAAGGACAATTGATATAGGCCGCCTCTCCTCTGGCATATCTTGAACCAAAGAAGGCTTTAGTGAAATCAATAGAATCCTTGCTGACAATCGGGGCCACAGCATCGTAAAAATAGAGGTATTCTCGGCCGAGGAGCCCTCTCAACCATTGAGTAAACGCGGGCGAGGTCAATGGGCCGGTCGCGATGATGACCGGTTGATCCAAAGGAAGAGAAGTGATCTCCTCCCGTACAATCTCCACTTCCGGCCGGTCCATCAGAAGCTTAGTGACGGTACGGGCGAATTCTTCCCGGTCCACTGCCAAAGCGCCTCCCGCAGGTACCCGCGTTTGATCCGCGGCTTTGATAATTAACGAATTCATCAGCCGCATCTCCGCCTTGAGTAAACCTGCGGCATTCTCCAGATAATCGGCTTTCAGCGAATTGCTGCAGACTAACTCCCCTAGACAACTCGTTTTATGGGCCGGAGTATTCACCACCGGTCGCATCTCAAATAGGCGGACTCTCTCTCCAGCTTGCGCCAACTGCCAGGCAGCTTCACTGCCGGCCAGTCCGCCCCCGATCACCCAAACTTCCCGTTTCAAGCCTATACTCCCTTCTTTTCCAGTGCATCCTGGCTTACTTTATAACCGCATCCTTTCTGGGAGCAAACGATCATCTCTCCTTGCCGTTTTGAGCTCTTTACTACGCAGAAAGACCCGCATTCGGGACAGGTGGTTTTTGCCGGAGGATACCAGCTGGTAAAGGTACAGTCCGGATAATTGTCACACCCATAAAACCTACGTCCTTTCTTGGAACGGCGCTCAACAATTTTACCGCCGCATTGCGGACAATCTACATCCAACTCTTTTGTAATGGACTTAATATTCTTGCACTCTGGATACCCTGGACAGGCCAGAAAGCGACCATACCGCCCATATTTGTAGACCATTTTTCTCCCACAGTGCTCACACTCAACCTCACTAACTTCATCATCCAGTCTGACCCGTTCGATCGATTCTTCCGCCTTCTCTAAATCTTCGGCAAAGGGCAGATAAAACCCTCTGATTACCTCCACCCAGTCTTCTTTTCCTTCCTCAATCCGGTCAAACTTCTCTTCCATCACAGCGGTGAAATCCGGATCGACAATTTGTCGGAAATTCTCTTTTAATAGATCTACAACTAATTGGCCCAGTTCGGTAGGGTGAAACCTCTTTTCTTCCATGACCACATAGTGTCGCTTTAAAATAGTGTCGATCGTTGGCGCATACGTGCTTGGCCGCCCAATCCCTTTTTCTTCCAGAGTCTTTACTAACATCGCCTCCGAATACCTAGGTGGTGGCTGGGTGAAACGCTGTTGCGGAATAACCTGCATAACCCCGGCGCCCATCCCCTCGTCTACCTCGGGTATTCCTCCCTCTTCTTCCGTATTCTCCTCGTCCGTATCTTCCGTATACAGTACAAGAAAACCCGCAAATTTAACCTGACTACCGGTGGCCCGGAACAAGAAATCTCCTCCCGAAACTTCCACGCTCACGGAATCCAAGACCGCCGGCGACATCTGACTGGCTACAAAACGGTTCCAAATCAGCTGATATAAACGGTATTGGTCTCGCGATAAATAAGACTTGATCTCCTCAGGATCGTATTGAACGATGGTCGGCCTGATTGCCTCATGAGCTTCTTGGGCGGCAACGGCTTTTGTCTTATAGACCGGCGAGGCCGGTGGGACAAAATCCTGCCCGAACTTGGCGGTAATGACCTTTCTCGCCTCTTCCTGCGCTTCGGTGGAGACCCGTACGGAATCTGTACGAATATACGTAATCAACCCAATGCTTCCTTCGCCCCCAATCTCTAGTCCTTCGTAGAGTTGTTGCGCGACAGACATGGTCTTCCTGGCGCTGAAGCCGAGTTTTCGGGAAGCTTCTTGTTGTAAGGTGCTAGTTGTAAAGGGCGGCGCAGGATATCTCCGCCGTTCTCTCCTTTTTACACTGCTGATTCGGAATTGACTCTGCTCAATCCTCTTCTGCAAGGCCGAAGCTGTCTCTGCATTGGGGATCTCCGCCTTTTTTCCTTCCACCTCTACTAATTTGGCGGTAAAAACCCCTTCGGTGCCTTCTACCTTAAAATCAACAGCGATCGTCCAATATTCTTCGGAAACAAACTCTCTGATCTCTTTTTCCCGTTCACAAATCAAGCGTACAGCCACTGATTGCACCCGTCCTGCGGATAACCCTCTTTTTACTTTGGCCCAAAGTAACGGGCTAAGTTTATAACCGACTAACCGGTCCAGCACTCTCCTGGCTTGTTGAGCGTTTACCCGGTTTAAATCCACATGTCTTGGGTTTTTAATCGCCTGTTGCACAGCTTTCTTGGTAATCTCATGAAATTCTATCCTGCACCGGTCCTCGGCATTCAAGTCCAAGGCCTTGGCTAAATGCCAAGAGATCGCTTCTCCCTCCCGGTCCGGGTCGGTGGCCAGCAAGACACGATCCGCCTTTTTTACCGCGTCTTTCAATTCTTTGAGGATCTTCCCTTTCCCACGTATAGTAATATATTTCGGCGTAAAATCCCTTTCAATGTCAACCGCAAATTGACTGCGAGGCAGATCTATCACGTGACCCATGGAAGCCTTTACTTGATAATTCCTGCCTAAAAACTTTCCAATCGTCCTAGCCTTCGCCGGAGACTCCACAATCACCAAATTCCGGGCCATATTAATCCTCCTTCGTACCAGAAACCTTATTAACGATAAAATTATGAAAAAGGGACCTTCCGGCCCTTTAGCTTGACAAAAGTCAAGACAGCATTCTCAATTCTTTATTTGACAGCAAAGTCTCAACTTTAGCAGATTCCCTAATCACTCTAGAGATTATATAAGCCAAATCCGTAACCTGAATCTCTCCGCACTCCATACTCATGGCACAGTTGACTATCGCAAACATCTCTTCCATAGTCAGATAGGAATCTTGATATAATCTTAACAGCTCTCCACGTAACTGTGGAGAAAGTTTAATCTGCTCCTGATCGCTGAAGATCCAAACCGGTCTGGGATAAACCGTAGGCGAGGGCGTCAAAGATGAGGATGGCTTTTTCTTCCCCGTCATTCCCGCTGTCTGTTGCGGCTGGCACGTATCATTCTTCTCAACCGGTATTGGCCTCTCCTGCTCCTGCCGGTGTATAGCAGCGCTCGGCCCTTCTTTCGATACCGGCCCGTTCCGTTCTTCTCCGGATTCTAGTTTCTCCGGCCCTTTTAAAATCAATGCAAAGGCCATATTAATCTCTGCAGAATCAAAACCCAATTTAAGCAGATCATTATAGAATCGGTCATTCCCGTATAGCTGCTTCATATCCAAATCCGTTTCTGATGAACGGCAAAGTTCCTCCAGATAATCAATTAATGCTAACACCCGTTCTTGTGTCCGTTTTCTCATTTTACAATGACCCTCCAACAAAAGCCACGATCAAAAGTCTTGACTACAAGACCAAGCTAAACAATACTCCCGGTATGAGCGGCTCAAAGTTTAATAAACAGATATGGTTATTATAAATCAGTTTAACATTAGATGTAAATACTAATTCCCGCCCCAGCGGTAAATGATTAAAGTTTATTTACATTTTCGATAGATTCCGGGGGCAATCTGAGAAACTATCCCCTTCATCTCCATGAGAATTAAGGCTGCGCTGATCTCTCCCGGGGAATATCCGGTCAGCCGCACCAACATATCTATATGGTATTCCTCTTCCGTCAGCGCGAAAAGAATCTCCTTTTCCACCGGGGAATCTCCCCCCTGGGCAGTTACGGTTTCCTCCGCAGTGGGCCGAGGGCGGTGTAAAGCAAGCACTGGCAGAATATCTTCCACACTTTCTACTAAGAAAGCCCCTTCCTTAATCAACCGGTTTGTGCCCTTGCTTCTTTTCCTATTAATCCCACCCGGAACAGCAAAGACCTCCCTCCCTTGTTCCAGAGCAAAATCCACAGTAATTAAGGAACCGCTGTCCGCGGCGGCCTCTACCACCGTCACCCCTAAAGCCAGTCCACTGATGATCCGGTTACGGGCCGGAAAGTTTCTGGCCAACGGCGCCGTCCCCGGAGGGTATTCCGTGCAAAGCGCCCCTCTTTCCATAATCTTCTCAGCTAGTCTACTATTTTCCGGCGGATAAATGCGGTCCAGTCCGCTCCCTAAAACGGCAATGGTACGACCGGCGGGATCGGAGAGCGCTCCGCGATGGGCTGCGGAATCAATTCCCCGAGCCAACCCGCTAATCACCGTCACCCCGGCTGCCGCCAAATCCCTGGCCAGTTCCTCGGCAACCAGTAATCCGCCGGGTGAGGCGGATCTGGAACCGACGATGGCTACGGCTATACTGTCCTCTGCTTTAATCTCTCCTTTATAATAAAGCACTGGCGGAGGATCATAGATCTGCGATAACAGCCGGGGATACTCCGCTTCACAGGAACATACAAACTTCATCCGCTTCTTCGCCAAATCCTCTACAACGGCTCTGGGATCGACACTCCTTCGAAAAGCGGAAAATCCTTCAGCCAATTTGCTGCCTACCAGTCTCTGCCATACTTCTGGCGAGGCCTGCCAAGCCTCTTCCGCCCGGCCAAAGAAGTAGAGAATTTTCTGGAAGCGCTTCGGCCCAATTCCCGGCGCCATACTTAACGCCACCCAATACCCTTTCTCCTCAATGGTCATCTTCATTCCACTCCCATCATTACCCAGGCGCGCCCCCGGGCGCTATACGGGCGCCACATCTCCCACACCCCCCAGCGGTCCTATATTTCCCGTCCGGAAATGGACATACTAGACTAGGAGGTGTGCCTGGGTTGGAACTAGAATTAAGCCAAATTTTCCCGTGTCCCCACTGCCGAATGGATACCCCGCATTATGTTATGGCCAGGCGAAGTGAGAGAGTAGGCATTGCCTGTTCGCAATGTCATACAGTGTCTTTGGTTCGCCAGAACGAACTGGAGCAACACCAGGCTTGGTGGGAAGATGAATTACGCCACATCCTTTCCAGCTTTGATCAGAACAATAAAGAAGAAGACCATGATTAATCTCTCCGTTATTAGCGTTACCTCTTCCCAATCAGGCTGGGACGAACCCCAATCTCCACCCCGGCCGGAACCTCCACCCTGAACCGGGTAGGTTTGTTTTTTACCGCCAACCATCCCAAACCTGAGATATACAAGTCTTCTCCCGGTTTTACTGTGAATTTCTCCTCTGTATACTGTAAAGCGCGACGATCGCGGGCACAGACCGCCCGCAACCACTGCGGAGATTCCTTGAGCAGTTCTTCTGCTTTTCTACTGTTTGTCCAATGTAGGGTCAAGGATTCGGCGGAAAAAATGACAGTCTTCACCGCAGCGGTGGACGTATTCCAGACTCCAGCCAAATCCCCAATAAGCACGGCGTTATCCTCGGGAAGTTCCCAGCTCTTCACTTGTAGCTTCCGCTCGGGAAGCAAAGATCCGGAACATTCGGCACAGAGTAGATCACCGATTCTGCTGCCTGGGATCAGCCCCGGTGTATCAAACAACTCTATTTTAAATTTGGGCAGCGGCCATCTGGTGATCCCCTGGGTAGTCCCTGGAAAAGAAGATATGGTGGGAGACTTTTGTGAATAGCATCTTCCGTTCTCCTTGATGATCCGGGCTAAAAGCGAAGACTTTCCAACATTAGCCGCTCCAACGATAGCAATGCGTAAACCACTTAACTCTTTCAGCATTGCCGCTATGTTCGTCTCTTCTTTAGCGCTGAGCGCTCTAACCCCAGCCAGGCTGATCCCGGGGAAACGTCTCTGCCATAAGCAGGCCAGATACTCTTCGATCTCCTCTCTCTTCGTCCTCGGCGGTAATAGATCACTCTTATTCACTAGGAGTTTGATGGGCTGACCGCCTCCGGTCTTAATCAACTCAGCCCAGTCCGGAGCGAATGATCCTTCCGGATCGAAAAAATCCGCTACTAATAAGGTGAGATCAGCCTTACTCGTAGCGGCGCGGATCGCTTGGTGATTGCTTTCCTCCGTAACTCTTTCCCCGGTTATTTTCTTATAATGCTTAATCTGGTAACACCTTTGACAGACAACGGCCGTTCCTGCCTTGTTTTTTGGCACATACCCCGGAGCTTGCGAATCTAGGCTCTGCAAAGTGATACCGCACCCGGGACAAATTTGATCCTTCATTCGAAGATCTCCTTATTACGAAAACTCTTCTGTACCAGTCTTTCCAAGTACCGCATGGCTTTTGTGCTGATTAACTCCTGGGGACTGATGGGCGCAGTCCAAATGGTATATAAGGCCATGCGATTCCCCCCAAAAATATCAGTGAATAATTGATCTCCAATCACCGCTGTCTCCTCGGGAATGGTCTGCAAGATCTCCATAGCCCTTTTAAAAGAGTTCTTCCGTGGTTTTGTGGCTCTGGAAATCCAAGGAATGTCCAGAAGCTCTCCGAAAAACCGTACTCTGTGCTCGACTGCGTTAGAGAGAATACATATCTTAAGACCGGAAGCGAGCATAGTCTGGACCCAGGCCCTCATCTCTCGGGTAATTTTATACTTTCCCCACGCCACCAAAGTATTATCCAGATCAATAATCAAACCCCTGATTCCGCGGGAAATAAAGAATTCCGGGGAAAGACTGGCCACGGTTTCGGTTCGGGAATGAGGACAAAGCTTGCTCAACACTGATCATCACCTACTGTTGTCAATCATTCGCCTTTAAGCTTTACACACTCAAGGCGTTCATATATTATATCACACAGCAATCAATCGTGTATTAGTAATCACGAAAGAATACCTGACTAGCCCGGAAAAAAGCGCCCTTTTACAGGAGTCACTTTCATAGTATACGGGATATGGCTTATATCTAATGTAAGTTTACGTGTGTATGTTCACGTAAACTCAATAAGTTAAGATGACAGCGATCAATTCCAAAGGTTCCGCACTGATATTCTCTATGGAGTGGCTGCCACCGTTACCGGTAAGAATGGCATCACCGGGTCTTACTTCATATTCCTCTTCTTCACCGTCGGGCCGGATCTCCTTTACCCTGCCACCACCCCTGAGGATATAATAAATCTCTTCTTCTGCTTCATGGGAGTGCAGACCGATGGAGGCGCCCTGATCTATGGTAATCCGCCCAACTAGCCTGGCCTGACCCTTCAAGTCGGTCTCTTCGGCAAAAAAGTGTTGAATTCTTACTTTACCTTTCCCGCCGCGCATCCCTTCTCTAACCTCTACATGCATTTGACTTTCCCGGTTTAGCATGATTCCCCTCCTCATTCATCAGTAGTATGGGTTACGCCTAGGCGAATGCCTAGGCGCTACCAGAAAATCAAGCGTCGAATTATTTCAGCTTTTCGATGATGGCGTCTGCCATTTGACTGGTGCCCACCGCTGTGGGATCGTTCCGGTCGGCCTTCATATCGTAGGTTACGTATTCACCTTCACTAATCACTTGAGAGACAGCGTTCTCCAAACGAGCAGCCGCCTCAATTTCCCCAAGATGACGTAGCATCATCACGCCGGAAAGGATAATGGCCGCGGGGTTTACCTTGTTTAACCCTTTATATTTAGGAGCGGAACCATGAGTGGGTTCGAAGAGAGCGGCATCTTCACCGATATTGGCTCCGGGGGCGACCCCTAAACCACCAACTAAGCCGGCGCAGACATCGGAGAGGATATCACCGTAAAGATTCGGCATCACCAGAACATCAAAGCTCTCAGGACGCTGGACCAGACGCATACAGGCGGCGTCCACCAAGACCTCATCGTATTCCACAACACCCTCATATTCTTTGGCGATCTCTCTTCCTACCCGGTAGAAAAGACCGTCCGTAAACTTCATAATATTTGCTTTGGCGATAGCCGTTACTCTTTTGCGACCGTTCTTCTTAGCATATTCAAAAGCATAACGGATAATCCGTTCACTACCCGTCTTGGAGATGGGCTTGATAGAAATGGCGGAATCCTCCCTGATCTTTCCGGCTGGAGCCATCTTTATAATCTGTGCAATCTCCGGACTCCCCAGGTCAAACTCGACTCCGGCGTATAAATCCTCGGTATTCTCCCTGATCACTACCAGGTCGACCTGAGAATATCTTGATCTGGCGCCTGGGTAGAGTTTACACGGCCGTACACAGGCATAAAGGTTTAAGGCGTGCCGTAAAGCCACATTTACGCTGCGGAAACCCGTTCCAATGGGTGTAGTGATCGGCCCCTTTAGAGCCACTTTATTCCGTTTAATTGACTCCAAGACCTCGTTTGGCAGGGGGGTCCCGGTCTTCTCCATCACATCCACTCCGGCGTGGTGAATTTCCCAGTCAATCTTCACTCCGGTGGCATCAATCACCCTTCTGGCCGCCTCAGCCAACTCCGGTCCGGTGCCATCACCCGGAATTAATGTTACACGGTAAGACAATGCAATCTCTCCTTTTCTTCTAGTCTCAGCAAGTAAAGACCTGTTTCCTCCAGGGCTTGCTGTTGTTTCCCTGTCATCTACTAATACTTTGCAATCTGCGCTTCAATACGAACCGACCCTCAGTAACCATGAGAATTTTTGTCATTCCATTCACCCCGGTCGTTTTGTACCCAATCCGCCACTGAGTAACGGATAATCCGCAGATCCTCATCCTCAGCGACCACCCACTTGATTCCGGCGTTAATGATTACTCTGGAGCACAACTTGCAAGGGCGGACGCCTCCCTCCCGCTCGCCGGTCTTCGCATCCAGACAAGCCAGGTACAAGGTGGCGTCGAGCATTTGGTCCCGGGACGCGTGGATAATCGCATTCATCTCCGCATGCACGGAACGGCAAAGTTCATATCTTTCTCCCCGGGGAACACCAGCCTTCTCCCTAGGACAGATCCCCAAAGAGCAACAATTAACACTTCCCCGGGGCGCGCCAGCATATCCAGTGCTGATGATCTGGTCATTCTTCACAATCACCGCTCCGAAGAGCCGACGCAGGCAGGTTGATCTCTTACTTACCTCCGCGGCGATATTCACGTAATACTCGTCTTTTCCCGGCCTGGACACTGCATGTACCCCCTCTTATCCTTTCTCGGCGATCGCTTCTTTATAAAGAGTGAGTAATTCCTGGGTCAAGTTCTTTATTGAGTAGCGGGCAGCGCTTTCTTTGGCTGCCTGCGCAATCTCCAGCCTACGCCGGTCGTTTCGGAGAAGCTCCCGGACAGCGGAGGCAAAAGCCTCCACCTCCTCGGGGGTAAGTATTCCGTTATAGCCCGAGGTAAACGTATCCTTACTCCCACTGGCTTCCACAGCCACCACCGGTAGACCGGCGGCCATTGCTTCAATAAAGACCAACGGTTTGACCTCGGAAGTAGAGGTCATGACAAATAGATCCGCTGCTCCGTAGTAGAGAGGAATCTCCTCATAATTCACAGCTCCCGTAAAGATTACCCGGTCTGCCAGACCTAACCCGGCAGCTGATTTCTTCAGCATCTCTTCGGCAGCTCCGGATCCTACCAACATCAGACGGATGTCATCACCGAATTCCTCTGCCAATCTGGCGAAGGCGCGCAATAAAAAATCGAGATTCTTTTCTCTTCCGATTCTGCCCACAAAGAGCAAGAGTTTTCTACGGCCGATCCCATACCGGTTCCTAATGATCTGATGGTCAATCCGTTCATACCTAGCCAGATCAAGGGGGTTCGGTAAAATATGAACCTTTTTGGTTACCCCATAACTCCGTAATAATCCTGCGATCGATTCCGCCGGTGTGGTAAGCAGGTCAACACTTTGCGCATAATCCCGGACTGCTTTGCGTCCAGCCCACTTCACCAGATTTTGCGGTAATGGAAAATAATGAGAATACTGCTCATACTGAGTATGAAAAGTGTAGACCAAGGGCACACCCAAACGCCTAGCTAGCCGTAAACCTACTTTACCAAGGACGAAGGGGTGATGACTATGAATCACATCCGGATTAATTCGCCGTAGTAGTGAGGTGAGACCGGGATAACAAGGCACGGCAATCGGAAAATACAATTGTCTGGTAAGGTTCACTGCGGAAAAGCGAAAGATCCCTTCGGCCCGATCTTTCTGGCGATCCTGTATATCCTTGTGATCCGGAGCAAAGATGTAAACCTCATGTCCCAGATCGATTAAGCCCTGGCGAAAAAAACGGATGGCCGTAACCACCCCACTTACTATAGGATCATAAGCGTTAGTAAAAATTACTACTTTCATTTAGTCTCCTCCTATTACTGAAGAGCTCCTGCATCATTACTAAGACCGGAATTTGTATTGGTGCCCGTTCCACCTGTCTCTGCATCCTCCTGTCTTTGCTCATCAGTTCCGGAGTCGGTTTCCGGATCTGCGGCGCTTGAAACTGGAGGCAACGCCGACGCGCTCTCTTCTTTCTTGTTGATCTGCTCTTGTTTGCTCTCTTCTATGGTGGTCTCGGCTTTTGCTTTGTCCCCCTGAGCATTGGCCGGTGGTGTTTCTTGTTTAGATCTCTCCTCTGGCATCACCTGCTTAGGCACTTCTTTCAGCGGCTCCTTCTTAGTTGTCCCCTGCTTAGGCTGTTCTTTTGACGTCTCTATTTGGGAAAGCGGCGGTGGAGTTGTCGGCCGGTCAGGCAAGACTACCATGGTCTTGGCCACCCCCGGTTCACCAAGGATATTGGCGAAGATACACATCTCCTCTTTAGGCGAAGCGGATAATGTTCCGGAAATTCTGATTGTTTTACTTTCTCCCGCACCCAGCTCCGGAAGGACAAACCAACGCCACGCCAGATCGGAAATGCTTCTCGCTCTTTGCTTTACCAAAGAAAAGAGGATAAATCCGTTGGCTGTTACATGATTCTGCCGTGTGGTGTTTTTAACTTCAACTGATAAAGAATATGACAGCTTATTACCGTTTCCAGGTAAAAACCTGGCGGACTCAAGCTTAACCCCGGTAACAACCAAGCCTTCTCCCACAACCGTACGGAGCAGCTTGTTCTCTGCTTGCGTCTGATTATACAGATCCTCAAAGGCGGAGGCCTTCTCTTGCCAGAAGACCCGCTCCTCTAGTAACTTGTTATTCTCTGCAAAAAAACCGTTTATGATGACGAAAAACAGAATGATCAAGAGAATATATACGCCTGCTTTCAGCCAAGTGAACCGGTGTGCCAATCAGGATCACCCTTTTTTCATTAGTCTGACAAGATTAATACAGTAACCTGAAAAGGTTAATGAATAATGCGAAATTTGACGGATTAATAATTAATCATAACTTAATTTCGATTAATTGTAAATTAATCTTCAGTAACCTCTGAAGACGTGCTCCTCTCCTGCTTGCGGTAGATTTTCCTCCCGGGCTCAGGAAAGAAGGCTTAAGGCTCAAGCTTAAGTAGTAAAACCTCGTCGTTTTGGGACCTGGTTTACTGTATTTTTATGTATGATCATATTCTCTCTAAAAATCATAAAACCTCTTCACTTTGGTGAATCAAATGTCGCTCTGGCAAAACCAGTATCAAGACCTTTCATCTTTTTTCCGATAAAATAAGTAGAAGCGCTGAATAAAACCGGAATTTACCAAAGGGCTTTCTCCACTATTACGTCGAATCTAGCATAAAGTAACAACTATAAAGTAACAACTTTCAGATCAGATGCGAACCTCTTCCTCTCCATCCTCATATTTTATTAAGTGAACCAGTATTGCAACTTGTGTGCAATAAAAAATTACCTGCGGAGCGCGTGGCAGCGTATAAGATTAACAAAAAAGGAGGCGGCTCCGATGAAACAACCCACCATCAGCACTTGGGCCAAGCGCAACTTCATCCAATGGTTATTAGAAAATTACACCTTTACCACAAACAACCCTAGAAAGATCTTGCTTAGTCTGGTAGAACAGAGAGATCCATTATCCCTCATTCACATCGTAAAAGACGGCGCGTTCTACCGGCCTTTGTTAATCATTTCTTCTGAGGGTTCCGGAATGCCTCCATGCTATCTTCTGACTGAAGATGAAGAAACCTCCAATCCGGACCGGATTGAACAGGCTCTGGATGTTCTGAAACAGAGCGATCTTTATATTACATTCTATTTTCCTGACCGGTTGGACTGTCAAGCCTTCCTCAATGTGCTTGAAGAACCCTTGATCGAGCTTGAGCCGGAAAAAGCCAGCACTCTTCAGTTTGATTTTGAGTTACGCCTGTTACAAGAAGAAAACAAGAAGGCGGAACAACGAAGAGAAATCCTGGCCCGCATCGATCAGGTCTTGGCAAGTGGATCACGGGATGAATTCTACCGTTTGGTACGGGAATTAAAGAAGATCTGAACCGGTCTTCTTTAATTCTTTCCCTGTTATATCAGCCCATACTTCCGCTATCTCTTCCACAACCTCAATCTTATAGTCAACGGTGGTATTTTTTTTAGCCTCCTCTCCCACTAGCACGGTTATGATGCCCAATTCCCGTGCGGGCTCCAAATTCACCGGCTGGTCGTCCAGGAGGATGCATTCATGCCCGGAGACCCCCAGGCTTTCCATGACCATTTCATAAGATAAGCGATGGGGCTTTCCCAAATAGTTGGTGAATTCTATATCAAAAATCTTACTAAAACACTGATGTATCTGTAAAGTTTGTAAGACCCGGTAGACATGCCGACGAGGACTGTTTGAAAAGACCACTTTTTGAGCGGGGATCCTCATCAATATTTCGTACAAGACCGGGTTTGGTTTGAGGTACTTCCCCACATCTAACTGATAAGTATACGCGCAATATTCTTGCGGATCAACGCCATGCGCCTCTTTTAATCCCCGCAGAGTAGTACCGTATTGGCGATAATATTTCTGACGCAGTTCCGCCCCAGCGGATTTATCCATTCCCAACTTCTTCTGCAAAAACCCTTCGATTCTCCGGTCAATCTGCTTGAGTAGACCGGTCTCCGGCTGATACAGGGTTTCATCCAGATCAAAAAGTAATGTGGTGATCCGCCTTCCTCCGAAACGCGTCAACCTTGATCACACCTTTCTTCGCGGCTGAAAAAGCCGTCTGACCAGAGGAACTCTTAGTTCAATGGCGTTATACGGGCAGAGCTCCTGGCAGCAATAGCATCTGATACATTTCTGATCATCAATATAAACGCCGGATTTACCCTTATGTTCCGTCAGGGAGATAATCCCGGCCGGGCATGAACGGACACAAACGCCACATTGGCGACAGTGATCAACAATTACCGGGCGGGGAGAAACATACCGTCTCACCAGTTTGGAAACGAAATCTGGAACGCGGAGTCTGACCAATAAAAGCGCAGTCGGTACCCGATAGTCCCGGACCAAATAAGCGTTTAGATCCTCGCCGCTCAACTGGATCTCTTCGATATTTACCCCTTTTTTGCCTCTGCCTTTGGCCAAGGCCAACACCGGAACTTCCGAGGCTTGCAAACCCATAATCCGCGCGATCACCGTGTCTACGGCAAAAGGATCCCTACCGGCCAATAAAAGTCCAACTGGACGTAAATCCCCGTTACGAGGACCGGATCCTTCCATGGCTACAATGGCATCAACAATATTAAAAACCGGACGTACAGTATCAGCTAAATCTATTAACATCTCCATAAACATCTCCGTCCTCTGCAGACGAAAATGCAGTTCAGCTTTGCGCACTCCGGTGATACATCCGTAAAGATTTTTAACACAACCGGTTAGCCTGGCCATCCCATGGGTCTTCATTTTGGGCAAGTTAATAATGGCGTCGACTTCCAATACTTCTTTCGCCAATGGGAAACTCTTCATTACCTTCGCGGAAGGCGCCGTCTTCACCTCCACAGTTTCAGTAAAGGCGGCCAGTTTTACACCTAGTTCTCGGCAAACCTGGGCAATCCCGGCTTTCTCCGCCACCCGGGCCGTACTGCCAAAACCGGGACTATCGCCTACTATTGGGACAGCGCCTAGGTTCAACACTTCTTTCAGCACCGCCCGGACTACTTCCGGATGGGTGGTGCTCCCTTTTTCCGGCGTATCTCCCACCAAGAGATTGGGTTTGACCAATACCTTCATTCCCGGTTTAATCAGATGCGCCAGACCGCTTCCTGGCATGTCCGGATGGACCAGACGATGAACGGCTGCTTCGACTTTTGCCCGGTCATAGCTTGCACATCCGGCCAGCATTACTTGGTTCATTCACTACCTCCGTATTACCTGCGCTGTCACGCGCATGATTGGCGTTCTTAATCTAAGAAACGCCTAAACGCCATATGCATAAGCGCTAATAAACGTCAGTATCATATCTGCTCCTTTTTTACCCTATCTGTTCAGCAAGGTCAGTGCGTTTCATTGGTCTGAACAACGCTTAAGCGCTCATCATTGGCCTGCGGATTATTGATTTGTGCGCTTCCTTTCGCGGCCCCACAGGCTGTGGCGTATTCATCGGCTGGAGCCTCCTTTAAATATTCTTCGCCAACCTTCCAAATATCTCCTGCTCCCATCGTGATGACTAAATCTCCTGGTCGGGCTTGCTTAAGCAAATGTTCCTTAATTCTTGTCATGGCGCCAAGATACCGAACATCCGGATGATACTTGGAGATCTCCGTAGCCAGAATTTGACTGGACACATCCCCGGGAGCCTTCTCCCTGGCCGCGAAGATATCGGCCAAAACCACAATATCACTGGAGTTAAAGGCTTTCGTAAACTCCGACATCAGATGCTTGGTCCTACTGTACAGATGAGGTTGGAAAACGCACCAAATTCTCCCGGAGAAGTGAGCGCGCGCTGTCTGCAAAGTAGTAGTAATCGCAGATGGGTGATGGGCATAGTCATCCACTACCAGAATCCCGCCTCTTTCCCCCTTAATCTGAAACCGCCTTTTTACGCCATAAAATTCGGTTATATATTTCAAAACCTGGGAGACAGGTACCCCTGCCGCCGTAACCACAGCGATCGCCGCTAAAGCATTGAGCAGATTATGTCTACCGGGAACTTGCAGTTTCAACCGTCCTTGGATCGAACCGTGGTGATATAAATCTCCCTCTATGCCCAGGCGAAGACTGGGCGTAAAGGATGGCACATACCAATCGGCCTCCGGAGTAAGGCCGAAAGTACAGACTGGCACAGGCGAAGCAGCAGCCAGCTCGGCAAAGTGAGGGTCATCCCGCCACAGGATCAACAAGCCATCTTCTGGTAGTAAGGCGATGAACTCCTGAAAGGTCCGCACCACATCACCGGCTGTGGGAAAACAATCCGGATGATCCCAGTCAACATTGGTAATAACCGAAACTTTCGGCGAAAGCTGCAAAAAAGATCTTCTAAATTCACAGGCTTCCACTACCATAAAGGGACTCTTACCGCTACGATGGTTGCCGGGGAGTTCCTTCATGTCGCCGCCGATCACCACCGTCGGATCTTTTCCGGCTTTCATCAGCAATAAAGAGATAATAGCGGTAGTAGTGGTCTTGCCGTGGGTACCGGCCACGGCGATTCCATAGTCCTTCTCCCGCATCAGGAGGCCAAGCAACTCGGCGCCTTCCAAAATCGGAATGCCTCTTTCTTTCGCCATCAAAAGCTGCGGATTATCCTGACCGACCGCATTGGTATAGATCACCAAGTCAATCCAGTCCCCAATCTGGGACGGGTCATGCCCATAATCGACAGCAATTCCCATTTTCTCCAGTTCAATAGTTTTCTTTGTCTGAAGACGATCCGATCCATACACCGCATAGCCCTTTTCCTTGTATATTTTTGCTAAAGCGCTTAACCTTGCCCCGCCAATTCCGATAAAATACAGCTTATCTCCTTGTTTCAAAACCATCCGCCCTTTCCGCTTACCGCATTCTCCGCCCCGCTGGCTTCTAACCCAGCCTCTGGCGCGCCAGTACCTCCCGATCAAATAATTCACATTTTATATTCTATGACTATTAGCAGAAGAATACAATATACCTTCGTATACGAATTGACATATATTTTGTTCTTTGTTAAACTGACACTGATTTACGTTGCTTTTATTCATCTTTATATATTATCCATAAATATTAAAACTATTTAGGGAGGAATTTTCTTGGGCTTAAACATTGTCGAAAAAATCATCCTAAATCACCTCGCCGTTCAGACCAACGGTGACCACACCATACAGCTACAACCCGGCCAGGAGATCCCACTGACGATCGACCAAACCCTTACCCAGGACGCTACCGGAACTATGGCCTACCTTCAATTCGAGGCGATGGGTTTAGAACGGGTAAAAACAAAGCTCTCCGTAAGCTATGTTGATCACAATACCTTGCAAACTAGTTTTGAAAATGCCGATGATCATCTTTTTTTACAAACAATCGCCGCTAAATACGGCATTTATTTCTCTCGTCCCGGTAACGGAATCTGCCACCAAGTTCATTTGGAACGTTTCGGTGTACCGGGCATGACCCTTCTGGGTTCGGACAGTCATACCCCAACCGCAGGCGGACTTGGTATGTTGGCGATTGGCGCTGGTGGTCTGGATGTGGCCGTGGCCATGGCCGGAGGCGCCTTTCACCTCACCATGCCCCAGGTAGTAAAGGTAACCCTCACCGGACGGCTACAGCCTTGGGTATCGGCGAAAGATGTCATCTTGGAACTGCTGCGCCGTCTCTCTGTAAAGGGAGGGGTTGGCAAGATCTTTGAGTATGCAGGAGAAGGGGTAAGTTCTTTAACCGTTCCAGAACGGGCTACCATCACCAATATGGGGGCGGAATTGGGCGCTACCACTTCTATTTTTCCCAGTGACGAACAGACCAGGTTATTCCTGGCCGCCCAAAACCGGGAAGACGTCTGGCGCCCCTTAACAGCCGACCCTGATGCCACTTATGCTGAAGAAATATGGATTGACCTCTCCACCCTCGAACCGATGGTCGCCTGTCCGCACTCGCCGGACGCTGTGAAAAAAGTGACTGACCTTGGAGAATTGCCTCTCCAACAAGTGGCAATCGGTAGTTGCACTAACTCTTCTTATACTGATCTGATGAAAGTGGCTGCGATCTTAAAAGGAAAGACTGTTCATCCCTCGACCAACTTAATCATTTCACCCGGTTCCCGCCAAGTCGTCTTAATGCTGGCCAAAAACGGGGCTCTGGAAAGCCTAATCGCCGCTGGCGCGCGCCTCTTGGAAAACACTTGCGGACCGTGTATCGGTATGGGGCAGGCGCCTTGTTCGCGCGGAAACTCCCTGCGCACTTTCAACCGGAACTTTGAAGGAAGAAGCGGCACCAAAGACGCTGGTGTATATCTGGCCAGCCCCGAGGTAGCCGCCGCCTCGGCTCTTACCGGAAAACTAACCGACCCCAGAACCCTGGACGTCTATCCGGAGGTTAACTTGCCACAGAAGTTTATCATAGATGACAGTATGATCATTCCGCCAGTAGAGGATACAGCAGGGATTACCATTAGGCGGGGGCCTAACATTAAGCCTCTTCCCACCCGGGAAAGCCTGCCAGACCTGGTAGAAGGGGTTGTTCTCTTAAAAGTAGGGGACAACATCACCACCGACCATATCATGCCGGCCGGCGCCAAAATCCTGCCCTTGCGCTCCAATATCCCGGCCATTTCGGAATATGTCTTTTCCGGTATTGATCCGGCCTTCGCTGCCCGGGCCAAAACCGCCGGCGGCGGTCTAATCATTGGTGGAGAAAACTACGGACAAGGATCCAGTAGAGAACATGCGGCCTTAGCCCCCATGTATCTGGGAGTGAAAGCGGTTATCGCCCGTTCCTTTGCCCGCATTCACCGGTCAAACTTAATCAACTTCGGTATCCTCCCGTTAGTCTTTACCGTACCCCAAGACTACCTTGGCCTGAACCAAGATGACCAGTTGCGGATGGTCGACATCCATCAAGGTCTGGAAAGAGGCGAATTAGTGGTGGAGAACATCACCCAAAATTACTCCTTTACCGCACGGATCCAACTCACAGCCAGAGAAAAGGAGATCCTGCGAGCCGGGGGTCTACTGAATTACACAAAACAAAAATCCTGTTAATTACTGCCGTATACAGTCTGAACAGTTAATACCAGATCACTACTGACGAAATAGGGTCAAAGAAGGGGTCTCCTTAACTAGGAGACCCCTCTTCATCTCCGGCGACGATCGCAACTTGTACTATAATTTGGGCGCCGGTTAATATCCTTCATTGGATGAAACCAGATGCCGGGCTTCTTCTACATTTACTTGACTATGGCACACAGGACAGTCAATAGTTTCACCGGCCCCGTCCGCATCCTCCCTGACCATTCCCATTTCAATCAATCTACCGCACATCGGGCACTTTATAGTCTCTTCGGCGTTATCAGCCAGCATGGGCTGGCTCACCGGTCTGTCCAGGTCCTTTTCCATCATCCGCCTCCCCTCTTTCCTCTATTCTCAGCTCAGCTTCGCCCGCATGGGGGAGATGTCTGTTGACCGTCTTTACTCGGTCTGTATCTGAGGGTCATTAAACAATCTGCTGAACGCTCCCCCGGACGAACCGTCTTTTAAAATATCTTTACCTAACTTGTGTTAGGATACTCATCAGAATAAGTAAGATTCAATGGTGATTATTTCACATCATGCATGATGATTCTGTCCGGCAAGATTATAATCCAAAAATAACAGGGAAGAATATAGACGGGAGGTGAGGCTGTGGCTCGCCGCCGGAGTATAGTCTCGGATGAGGTCAAATACGAAATCGCCAAAGAACTTGGTTTCGCTGACCGGATTCGAACCGATGGTGGCAGTTACGACTACGGCAACATCACAACCCGAGAGGCCGGACTGATCGTCCGCGGTTTGATCGCCAAGGGCGAAGAGGCGATCGCCGGTCAAATACAAGCTGGGGGACGGTTGAAATAACCGTCCCCCAATCAGTCCGGCCAGACGGGCGCTCCTCGCTTTACCAGTAATTCCTTTACCCTCTTGAGCAGGGATTTTTCTATAGGCCGAGAAATCTTAGGTAATCGGAGACCAATAAAAAAACTGGTAACCGGGGCTACTTTTTCGGCGGTAATTACCGGAAACGATGAACTTTGAAAAACACATACAAAGACCTGCTTTTCGTTGTTACTCTTTTCACTCAAAGCAAAACCGGACAGCCCACTAATTGCAGCAACTCTACTTGTACAAGCGTGCCGACGATCGTC
>DUOH01000017.1 GCA_012838955.1 Bacillota bacterium
AAGGACGGGGAGCGCCAAAATTCTACAGTAGTCGAAATGCTTAACAACTATGGAAGGAAACGGGGGAAGCCAATGTCTGTCAAGAACCGAGTAAAGCTCGAAATGGTCATCTGTCTTATTGTAATCTGGCTGTTACTCGGAGGGAAGGCTGCCCATGCCCACAGTACATTCGGAGGAACCAACCTCGTAGCCCTTCCCACCTCCAGTGTATTACCGCCCGGTGGTTATAGCGTAGGGAGCCATTATTTTGAAGATGATTGGACTAAGATCCAGTTTGAAATAGGGTTGTTCCGTGGCTTACAGGTGGGCGTAGTAGCGAACCTGGCGCATGGAGAGTATGAAACCGGGGCGATGATCAAGTATCAACTTGTCCCGGAAAGGATGGGTTCCTTCGGGTTGGCGATCGGTCTGGAAGACCTCGGCCGTGAGCAGACCACCAGTTATATGGTGGCCAGCCAGACCTTGCCCCAATATGGGCTCAGGTGGCACTTGGGAGTGGGCGCCGGGGTGCTGGATGGCTTCTTTATCGGTGCTAATAAGGTTTTTAACTCCATTAAAGTAGTGGAAGGGAAGAAGAATCCTTGGCCGCGGGTGATCGTAATCGGCGAGTATGATACCAGCGGACTGAATATCGGGACCAGGATTGAACTGAGCGGAGGATTCTTTCTGGATTTGGCCGCCCTGAACTTGGAGACCTATACCATTGGGATTTCTTATAATAAATACCTGTAGTCAGAGGCGCGATCTTTTTCCTGAATTGACCGGCGAAAGTGAGGAGGGAATTTTCTCCTTCTGCCAGCATGACTCATATATTTCTCAGGACACTGCAGCCCGTTGCGGAATGACACTGGTCGGTGTTTGTAGAGTCTATATGAAGAGACGAGGATGAGAACGAGCAGGAGCAAGTAGAGGACGATAATCCCGGCAATAGTTTGAAAGTTACCTAAACTCCTTTGATACTTTTTGACCAGATGATGGCCGCATTGGGGGCATTCCTTGATTATTCCGCGTTTGCCCAAGGGCGCGAGGGGAATGTACAGAAAGGTAAAACACTCAGTAGTATCAAAAGTATACATGTCGCCCACTCTTCCGCAGTGTTCGCAAAGGCCCGGCTCGATTACTGTGTTTTTGCGACCAATATATGAAGTTCCAATTCCCAAAAATGAGCGCGGCATTATTCTCTCTCCTCCTTGCCCACAAGAGCACCTATCATGCTGTTTTGCTGCTAGACAACGATACATTCCGACTCTTTTTAGTTTAATATAGTATAATATATAATAAAAGAGTAATTTGTACAATCGGTGTCAGCTGCTTTCTTCGTCAGAAGAATCACTGGCCTGTTCCACTAATTGTGCTGCTACTGTCGTGGAAACATGATTATATCTCTCTAGGCCAACAGCCTGATCTAAACCTATTCTTGCTTTCGCTTATCAAAGAAATAGGTTCTTTCAAATGATAACTGACCAAATAATAAATACTGTTTCCGCTGGTCACCCCGACGCTCAACCACAATCCCTTTTTGCCTTCCAAATGAGGAGTGAAAAAGGTAAAAAGAGCAGCGGACTGCTGGAGAAATAATTGAGTTAGATAAGTTGTCAATCTTCCTTTCGGGCTGGAAATCAGTCTCTGGTAGCAGCAATGCTCAAGACCATTCATGCCCAGAATGGGAAAGGGGGACCTTAGGCCGGTGGGAAAGTGGAAGTTCTTAATCTTAGTTATTTTAGTTCTCTTTTTAGCGCTGGGCGCTCCAACAATATGTACAGCCGGGGATGAGTCCGTAGACGTCCGTCCCCGGATCGGATTGGCCTTGGGTGGAGGAAGCGCTTTGGGCTTTTCTCATCTTGGGGTGCTTCTGTGGTTGGAGGAACACCACATACCAGTGGATTATGTCTCAGGAACCAGTATGGGCGGGTTAATCGGCGGGTGTTACGCCATGGGGATGAGCCCGCAAGAGATCGTGGACTTGGTGACGGAAATTAACTGGGCAACATTGTTCGATCCGAACATACCTTATGATAGCTTGAGTTTTCGGCGTAAAGACGATCGTCGGCAGTATCCGGTCTCCGCAGAAGTAGGATTGGATTTGTTTGGAGGTGGAGTGAAACTTCCACCCGGCATCTTCTCCTATCAGGTGGATCTGTTATTGAGCCGGTTGACCCTGCCTTATTCCACAGTACGGCGCTTTGAGGAACTACCTATCCCCTTTTCGTGTATAGGAGCTGATATCGACCGGGCAGAAGCTGTGGTGATGGAAGACGGTTCGCTGGTGGAGGCATTACGGGCAACTATGGCCATACCCGGGGTCTTCACTCCCGTTCTCCGGGAAGGAAGGCTGCTGGTGGACGGGGGATTGCTGAATAACGTCCCTGCTGATGTCGTCAGGGAGCAGGGTCTGGATCAGGTGATTGCCGTGGAGTTAACCTCAGCCACTCCCCAGGACCGGACCGGACTCGGGGTCTTGATGCGCGTCATCAATTCAGTGGTCACCGCTGGCAGCCGCCGTACCCGGGAGTGGGCGGATGTGCTCATCTCCCCGGCAGTGGAGGACTTAGGTTTAACAGATTGGGGAAAGGTTAGGGAGTTTATTGACCGGGGATATCAGGCTGCGGAAGAACAAAGGGCAAAGTTGGAAGTATTGGCTGTTGACGACGGGACGTGGGCGGCTTATCTGGCGCAGAGAGAGGCAAAGCGCAGGGCGATACCGGTTCCTGACGATATTCGCCTTCAAGGTCTGGACCAGGTTACGGAGTCGGCGGTCAGGATAGAATTGGAGACCATCCTTAATCAGCCGGTGGACGTCATGGCCTTAGAAGCAAAACTGCTGGAGTTATTGGGTACCGGATTATATGAAAGTTTTCGCTATGAATGTCGACAGGAAGAAGAAAGAACGGTTCTGGTGGTGACCGCCGTCCCCAAAACTCATGGCCGCGCCTGGCTTAATTTTGGTTTGGCCTTAGACGCTGAACTGTTGAATGGACAAGAAGCATCCTTTGCCGTGAAGAGCCGGGCGACATTTTTTGATCTGCTGCAACCAGGGGCAGAGGGCCGTTTGGATCTACGCGTTGGAACGGAGCCGACTGTGGTCGGTGAATGGTATTTACCGCTCCTGAATACTTCCTTCTTCATAGCGCCGGTAATCTTTGCCGACCAAAAAAACCTCAGTATCTACCGGGACGAAGCAAGATTATCCACTTACCGGATGTTACAAGGCGGAATCGGATTTGATCTCGGGTATAACATTAACCGGTGGGGAGAGGTCCGGTGCGGCTACAGGGTGGCGGAGCAAAAAGCCGCGCTCAGGGTGGGAAGTCCCAATGGCCTGGAAGGGGACGGAACTGTCAGTAGAGTCCAACTAAACCTAGAGTTTGATTGGTTGGATCACGCTTTTCTGCCGCAGACGGGGGGAAGATTTAGACTGACCAATACCTGGTTTTTTGAAGCTCCGGGCGCAGAAGAACCTTTCGGGCAGAGCGAGGGGGAGTATTTTTTCATAATCCCCTTGGCTGACAGGAACTCAGTGTTTACTCGTGTGGCCTCCGGAGTAACTTGGCAAGGGGATGCTCCGTTGATCCAAGAGTTTCGTCTGGGAGGTTCCTTCCGGCTCAGCGCCTATCAAGCCGGAATGTGGTATGGGGATAATTACATTTTAGGTAGTATCGGCTACCTGAGGCGCTTGACGGCAACGTCCTTCTACGGGCAGGATCTCTACCTTGGACTCTGGTGGGAAGAGGGCGGCGCTTTTTCCCGCCGGCCGGATCGACAGACGGATAGTGTCATCTCCATTGGCTTATTAGGCTTTACGTTGCTGGGGCCGGTAAAGTGTCATCTCAGTCTCCGGGAAGACGCAGACCCCTATCTATATCTTGGCGTGGGACACATCTTCTAAAATGTCGTACGGTTTCTTCTATTGTTAGCTTATTACCAGTACGCAAATTTGCACTAGTTTTGCCCGCTTGCGCCCTATATCCTTAATCATAATAGTAATGGGCATTTGTTTAATAAACGCAGTCTTAATTAGGCTTGGCGCCAATTCCTCCGCTCTCTTGGAATCTACTCCAAGGGGCGTTTTTCATTCTATATATGGCGATCATAAGGAGAAAGATAAAAAGTTATTGACATATGCTTATAATATACATATAATTTATTTAGAGCATATGCTTAAAACAAATTGTCCATCTAGAGTAAATCAGAGTCTGAAACGAATTAAAATCCAGACTGAGCAAAGGAGGTGAATGTAATGCCGAGAGGTGACTGTACCGGACCGCGGGGGATGGGACCGATGACCGGCCGGGCTGCCGGATATTGCGCGGGTTATCCTCTTCCCGGTTGCGCTAACTCGCTCCCCGGGTTTGGGATGGGCCTGGGTTTGGGTTGCGGACGAGGCAGGGGTCGGATGGGCGGAGGCCTTTTTCGCCGACACAGGTTTGCCAAGCCGCTTTATCCGCCGGACGGCCCGGGTTTTCCCGAAGGAACTTCGGAAGTGGGGGTCGCCGATGAACAGGCCTACCTTCTACAGGCGCAAAAGAGCCTGGAGGCACACTTGGAGTACTTGGGTGGTCAATTAAAGCAGGTCAAAGAATGCCTACAGGAATTGGAAGAGAAGGACCGAGAATAAGCTGTAGAATGGATTGGATGGTTAGTCTCTCCGGAGGTGGGGAAACCTGCTTCCGGGTCTTTTTTCCGGCGGTAAGTTTCGGCGTCAAGGTTGGAGTAAGCAACCGGTCGTCTCATTTTGGATTGTACGTGGGACTGGTTTTCTTCTTGAGGTTCTAGGAAAGAAAGGATTGATCTGGAGATTGCGGGAGGAATGGGGACTAGCTCTATTGAATTATTTAATACCCAGAGAATTCGGGTGATTACAGGCGCTTCCGGAGAAGTCGGCGCTGTGAGCGCCGACTATACCAATGGACGATTGCAGACTTTCGGCAGTACTTGTAGTCACTAAAGAGTAGGATGTGAAGATCATGCCCAGACCGGTGAAGTGGAGGAAAGTCTCGTTTATTCCGGGTGTACGTTATTTTTTACCCGCCGGGGTGTCTCAATATGAGTTGGAAGAGGTTGTTTTAAAAGTTGAAGAGTTGGAAGCGATTCGTCTGAAGGATGTGGAAGGTTTGGAGCAGGAGGCTTGTGCGGACCGGATGGAAGTCTCCCGTCCCACCTTTCAAAGGATCTTGAATACAGCCCGTGCCAAGGTGGCTGAGGCCTTAGTCAACGGGAAAGCCATTCGGATCGAAGGAGGAAACTTCACCAGTAACATCTGTCCGGTAATCTGCTTAGGCTGTAAAAATGAGTGGGAAGAAAGCTTTGAAAATTACCAGAAGGTACTAGAAGGAGATTACTCTTGCCCCAAATGCGGATCCAAGGACATAGTCTGCAGATTCGGCCGGGGCAGAAGATTCTGCGGCGGGCGGTGTTGGCGACATCATGGGCCACCCCGGGAAAGGCCTTGACCATACGCTGCCGGAGAAGTAGGGACTCCCAACGAAGACTGCAATTACTGTAGTCTTCTTCTCTATATACGCTGGAATGGAAGGATTTTTAGGTTTTATGGCAAATCTATTATACTCAATTACCAGGCTTTCTTGTACCTACAGGGACCTGTAGGTGGGTATGGGAAGCCTCTAAATCAAAAAAAGGGAGGGTATGTTGATGGCGATCGAGTGGTCAGATACTTACGCAACTGGGATAGAACAAATTGATAATCAGCATAAAGAGCTCTTTAAAGCGGTAGACCGGCTGCTTTCCGCCTGCAACGGAGGAAAAGGTAAGGAAGAAGTGGGTAAGCTCATGGATTTTCTAAAGGATTATGTAATTACTCATTTCAGTGATGAAGAAGAATTGCAAAAAAAACATGGTTACCCCAAGTATTTAGAGCATAAAAAGGTTCATGATGATTTTGTCGCCAGTTTTGGCCGGTTAATGGAGAAATTTGAGGAGCAAGGACCCACCCTGAGTTTTATTACAAATATTAATAAGACGGTAGTAGATTGGCTAATAAACCACATTGGCCAAGTTGACAAAGAAATGGGGAAGTTTATTAAAGAGAAGATTGGGTAAGTTTATGAAAAACAGTGAGTCTGGGCAGGGTTTTGGTGACCGCGTCATGGAGAAGAAAGCCGGTCCGCATGCGGACCGGCTTTGCTTTAGATGGCCCAGGGCGGCGGGGGCGTGCTTGCCGCCGGTACTGCCGTAAATCGCCATCTTTTTCACTTAAATTTGACATAAACAGAAGGAAAGAAGGTTTTTTTTGTAGAAACATTATTTACTGCCAGTGGAGCGCCTTTATCGCTTTACTCTACCACTACAGTACAGATGTTTTGGAATGCGTGGCGAGGTGGTTATTAATCTGTTACCGCTATGTCGCTCTTGTTTCGCAACCTATACTAAGCTAAGTGGGTGAAAAAGATGAGGTTTTTGGCTTTGCAAGATATTACCGAGGGCATGCATTTGGGAAAGACGATCTTTGGCGATAACGGCCGGGTGCTTCTGGCTAAAGGGACAAAACTGACCAAATCGTATCTGCAGAAAATCGGGGAACTTGGTTATACACACCTTTACGTATTCCAACCTGATGTGGATAAGGACTGGCTCTTGGAAGGACCGCTTAGTGACTATACATATAGTGAAACCTTGAGTGTGGTTAAAAAATCCTTAGTGCAAGCGGCGAAAAGCCGGAGATTTAACTTGAAGGAAGTAAATAACGTTATCGATTATGTGGTTGACGAGATCATGGATAACCCAATCGTGCTATATAATTTGATTGATATGAAAAAACAGGATGAATTCATCTATGAACACTCAGTGAACGTCTGTATTATTTCTTCAATTATCGGGAAGAACATGGGCTTGGCCAGAGATAAGGTAAAACAGCTGGCCATCGGCGCCCTCCTGCACGATCTGGGTAAAGTATATGTAGATCCGGAAGTTTTGAATAAACCCTCCTCACTAACGGAGGAAGAATTTAAACAAGTGAAAGAGCATACCAAATACGGTTTTGAGGTGTTAAGGAGTCTTGACGATTTCAGTATTCTCTCCGCCCATATCGCCTACCAACACCATGAGCGGGAAGACGGTTCGGGTTATCCCCGCGGCTTGCTGTCAGAGGAGATTCATTCTTTCGCCAAAATAGTTGCAGTGGCGGATTCTTTTGAAGCGATGACGGCTAACCGGAAGTATAGAAAGAAGGTCTTTAAGAACGATGAAGCGATCCGGCAGTTGACCCAGGAGGCGCCTAAGCGGTACGATACTACTGTGATCGAAACACTCAAAAGATCAGTGGCGCTCTATCCTGTAGGATGCCGGGTTCTACTGAGAAGCGGGGAGCAGGCGGTGGTGGTTAAAGCCACTCCGGATCGGGCTTTTGTCCGGATTTTAGCCGAGGAAAAGCAGGAGCGGATCATAGAAGTAGATCCGGAGTTGCAGATTAGTAAGTGTCTTGATTGAACAAGAGGAACCTTTAACACCAGACTTTTGCTATATAAAGAGCAGTTGTTTCATTAATGTTTTCTTCACTCCCAAAGTTTTCTGTGCTTCAGAGTTTATTAGGGGATAGAATAAGCAGGAAAGGATGTGGTCGGCATCATCCGTGAATTGACCTTTGCTACCAGGGAAAACATGGATTTTTTAGAGATTACCCATGCTCTCCAGGAAGACCTGAGCAAAACAGGGATGAAAGACGGAGAGGGGATTTTTTTTATTCCGCATACGACCGCAGGGTTAACCATCAATGAGAATGCTGATCCCGATGTCATACACGACTTGAAGCTGGCCTTAAAGCGGATTGCTCCTGATCTGCCCGGGTATAGGCACCTGGAAGGAAACTCCTCCGCTCATCTTTTAGCGTCTTTAATGGGTTTTTCCCTAACCGTCCCGGTCAGAGAGGGCAGACTGGCCTTAGGTACTTGGCAGGGAATTTATTTATGCGAATTTGACGGGCCCCGGCGGCGCAAACTGTTGGTTAGATGGCGGGCGTCTTAAACAGTAGGAAATAAACTGTTTGGCTCTGCGGAAAGGCGAAGTTGAAGAGGGAGTTGTGGGGAATGCAGAAGGAAGCCTGTGTGGTTGCGGTGGAGGAAGACGCGGTCCGGGTGCGTTTGCTACGGCATTCCGCCTGCGCCAAGTGCGGGGCTTGTACCATGGGGGAAAACCCCGAAACCGAAGTAACATTGAAACACATCGCCCATTTGCAAGAGTTGAATTTGAAACCGGGTGACCGGGTGACTCTAGTCTATAAGGCTAATGAGTTTTTACGCGCTGTCCTCCTGGTTTACCTGGTTCCGTTGCTCCTGTTTATCCTTGGTTATCTAATTGGCGCCCGCCTGTTTACCCTGTACGTTTCCGCCCGGTGGGGGGAGGGCGGCGGAGTCCTCTCCGGCTTGCTTCTGATGATCCTAAGCTATCTGGGGCTTAACCGTTACGACCGCTGGTTGGCGCGCCAAGAAAAGTACAGGATTCTAATTAAGTCCCAAACTCCGCCCTACAAGGAATAGCTTTGAAAAGAAGAATGCAGATAAGCGGCGAGTACTTCCGCCAGCAATTCCACTGAGTAGTAGGCTTCTTCCAGGGTTGAATGGTGATCCCCGACTTCAATAATGATTGCCCTTTCATGGAGATGTTGATTATACCGGGCCTCCGACAGAATGATCCCGTGGGCGAGACCGGGATAATAGCGATCAACCGCTTCCACCAGTTCTTGCGCGAACTGGTGGTTTTTTTTCCAGTCGGGGTGGGAGAGTCCAATTTTACCATTGCCCACTACAAAGATGAGTCTGGCTGCATCCTTCCCTTTGATCTTTACCCGGTGTTCAATTCCAGGGGTGGCGTCCCGGTGTAAATCGATTAAGACATCCAGGTGAGGATGGCGCAGCAGATAATCTTTGATTGTCTTTTCAGATCGTTGATAAGATTCCCGGAAGGGGTAATAATCATGGATCTCTTCGGTATGTAATGTCCGCACTCCGTACCTTTCGTTTAAGAGTTCGCTGAGGTACTTGCCGACCAGGACAATATCTCCTTTACCGTTGAAGATATGTCCTTGGCCACTGACTGGAATGTATGATTCAGAGGTGTGGGTATGGTAGATCAGGACTCTGGGCTCTTCTCCTTTAGTTTCAAGCCCTGAGTGGTCAGGCAGGTTTCTCTCTTGCTGTGGGGATGTTTTGGGAGGGCGGCGCGCCTCTCTTTCCACTTGTCCGGGAGGGAGTATCTCTCTACTCCGGGCCACGGGAGTCAAATAACTCCTCTTCGTTTGCAGGGTGGAAAGGAGCGGAATCTGCACACGTAACAATTCTTGCGGGCTTTGATAACGGATGTCCACCATAAAACGGAGGAAGAGATCAACGCCGTTCACCTCCAAGAATAAGTCGGTATCCTCCTCCAGGTTTTTGGCTTTTAGTCCGGGAATAACCTGTTCCATAAAGCCTCTACCCAACCGGAAATCCAGGTGAAACCGGCGTTTGATCAGGCTTAACGGATGTGGTGGGCCGGACCAGGGCTCATCTCTGCTAAAGTCCAAAATAGCGATGACCAAGCCGAGCAAGAGGGTGACCAGGAGTAGACAGCCGGCAAGGAAGAACCAGTATCCTCCTTTGCGGTAGAATGGACTCTGTTCGTAATAGTGCTTCATTTACAAGTCTCCTTAGCCTTCCAAATGATTGGGAGGTCCTTGAGGAATAACTTCTCTACTCTTCCCAAAGGACGAATCTTGGGATTTAAGATTCTAACGATTTTTTTAGGTTATGATCCAATCTATGCTGTTGCCTCCGGTTTTAGGACAGGGAGTAATATCGTGGCTTGTTGCTCGTCGTTCTAAGTAAAAGATTGCCTTTGTTAGTCTTTATTGACTCGCTCGCGTTGAATGGGCGCCTTTGTTTTCGGTTCAGAGTTTTGCTGTTCGTGGCTGGTGGTTCGGGTTGAAAGTTTGCCGCTGGTAATTTTGGGCGCAGTGAAATTACCCACGCGTAAGGATTTGCCCGCCTCCGGCTTTGCGTATGACGTACTGAGTTGGAGATAATAGAAGTAATCCGGGATTAGGTTTAGAAGGTCTATTATATATGCGCCGGACTGTAGCGCTATAAGGCTAAAAAGCATAATTAATGGGGAGGAAGATTGATGGAAGAAAAGCGGACGGATGGTAGAGGAGAACCCAGAATGGTTCCGACCTTTGAAGGATGGGAAAGTGATGCGGACGCCTTTGAAGAGGGTTTAGTGGATGCGGCCTGGATTCCCGATCTGTTTTCCTGGATGAGTTTGGGAGAATTTCGGGAAAGAGTGGATGAATTAGAGGAGTACGTAGATGAAATCCTCAACTCGGCAGGGAGCGTTTTCCAGGCAGGGAATGACTTGGATTAGTCGGGATAAACCGGCGTTTTTTTGTAATGCAGCGCCACACAGCCATATTTCTTCTTGGAAGTTTTCCCCTCTTGTTTTGCAGGGATACTTGGTGACAACGTCGAAATGTCAACCGGACTGAGTATAAACAGGCAGAGCATCATATTCAGTACAAGGAGGGGAGCGGGTGTCCAGAAGGAGAATCCCCGACGTGGTGATTCGTCGGTTACCTTTATATCTGCGAATTTTGGATGATTTGGATCATACAGAGACCCCTATCATCTCGTCACAGGAATTGGGGGCCAGGAGTGGAGTCACCCCCGGTCAGGTCAGGAAGGATCTTAGTTTTTTCGGGGTCTTCGGTAAACAGGGAGTAGGGTACAATACTGGGAATTTGCGGGAGGAATTAAGAAAGATTCTCCGCCTCCATCAGCAGGTGGCAGTAGGCCTGGTTGGCGTCGGTAATCTGGGAACTGCCCTGATCCGGTATAATGTAGCCAGGGAAAAGCCGTATCCGGAAGGAACCGGCTTGAAACTGGTGGCTGCCTTTGACAAGGACGAAAAGAAGGTCGGACGAAAGATCTCGGGAATAGAGGTCTTTTCCCTTATTAACCTACCGGAGTTGGTAAAATCCTTGAAGTTATCAGTGATTATTCTGACCGTACCGGCTGAAGCCGCTCCGGGGGTTCTGAACCACTGTATCCAGGCGGGGGTGAAGGCCTTCTTGAATTTCGCTCCCACCAAGCTAACGGCCCCGCCGAATGTGCGGATTCATCACTCCGATGTTATGTTGGAGTTGGAAAGTTTGGCGTATTTTCGATGAACGAACGGACTCAGATGCTAAGCCGTATGGCTTTATATATCTCTTTGGGTGTGGCCTTAAATGTGTTGGAGGCTACTTTGATTCCGTTGGGGATGATTATTCCACTGCCGGGGACCCGGATCGGTCTGGCCAACCTGGTTACCTTGGTGGCGCTGATGACGGAGTCAACCGGCTTTGTCTGGGCTGTAATGGGCGGACGCATCTTCTTGGCCAGCCTGGCTACAGGCACCTTGTTTTCGCTTCCTTTTGCCCTTAGTGTGGGAGGCGGAGTATTGGCCTTGACAGTGATGAAGTTATTGCGACCGCTTGTTCCTAGAGTCTTCAGTGTAGTCGGCTTGAGTATCATGGGGGCTGTCGCCCACAACTGCGGACAGTTGCTAGTTTTATACCTGCTGATGCCCGGCGTCGGCGTGCTCACCTTCCTGCCTTGGCTCTTTATATTGGCGATCCCCTCCGGCTGGTTCAACGGTTATCTGGCGCAGAAGATTATCAGCCACTTACCGGGAGAGGATGGATACTGAGATGGAGATTACCGGAGTTGTTGAACGAACCACCTTTCAGAATGAAGAAAACGGATTTACCGTGGCCAAACTTACCAGGACGGACAGTAAAGACGAAACCGAGCTCATTACGATCGTCGGCTATCTCTCCGGGGTGAAAAGCGGAGAAACTCTACGGCTATATGGTGATTGGATCGACCACCCGGCTTATGGTCGACAGTTTTCTGTGGATTACTTTGAAACAGTGGCGCCGGTCACCAAAGAAGGGGTGGAGAAGTACTTGGGCTCCGGTTTGATCAAAGGGATCGGTCCGGCCACCGCCCGCAAGATCGTGGAGACCTTCGGCCTTGATACTTTGGATCTTATTGAGCGGCAACCCGAGAGACTGCAGGAGGTACCGGGGATCGGCCCTCATAAGGCGCGGCGGATCATTGAAGCCTTGGCGGAGACGAAGAAGATGCGCCAGGTCATGCTATTTTTGCGCGGAGCCGGAGTCACCACCGGGCTCGCCGGTAAGATCTACCGATTTTTCGGAAATGATACCATCCGGGTCTTGCAGAAAAACCCCTATCTCTTGGCCCAACGGGTGCCTGGGATCGGTTTTAAGACCGCAGACCGCATCGCCGGATTGTTGGGACGTACTGATCCGGCGGCTCCGGAGCGGATTAGAGCAGGCCTTCTTTACTTACTTGGCAAGCACAGTGAAGCAGGGCATGTCTTTGCCGGATTACCGGAGTTTGCGGAAGAAGCCGCCACGGAATTAGGGATTGAGAGCACCAGACTACAGGCGGAGATGGAGCGGATGTCCCGAGATAAGCAGGTGGTGTTGGATGAGAATCGCCTCTACCTGCCCGCCCTGTATCATAGTGAACGGGGAGCCGCTAAGAAATTAACGGCTTTGTATAAACATTTGCAATCTAAAATTACCTCCTATGCCAGCCAGACTGAATTGACGGAAATGAGCGGGGCAAGATTTGATGTTACATCCGGACCTCCACAGGAACTGAAAACCGGAATAAACTATAGTAAAGTCACTGATGAAGTTCAGGAGAGGATTACGCTCTCACCTGAACAGAAAGCAGCGTTGGCTTTGGCTCAGCACGAGGGAGTACTGGTCATCACCGGCGGCCCGGGAACGGGGAAGACCACGCTGATCCGGAGTTTGATCCGCCTCTATCAGGAACAAGGATTGAAGGTGGTCTTGGCGGCTCCGACCGGAAGGGCGGCCAAGCGCCTTACAGAAGCTACGGGTTTACCGGCCAAGACTATCCATCGTTTGCTGGAGTTCGGTTTTACCGTCGGAGAGGCGGGGTACGGGCGAGACGAGAAAAACCCCCTGGAGGCGGAGGCGGTAATCATTGACGAGGTCTCCATGGTGGATCTCCCCCTCTTTTATCACTTGCTCAAAGCCATTCCGCTGGGCGCCCGTTTGATCCTGGTGGGTGATGAGGATCAATTGCCCTCGGTTGGTCCGGGCACGGTGCTTAGGGATATCATCGCCTCCAGGGTCATTCCTCAGGTCAAGCTGAAAACGATCTTCCGGCAAGCCCGGGAGAGCCAGATCGTTACCAATGCCCACTTGATTAATGTGGGCCGATTCCCAAAGGTTAATAAGGCCAAGGATTTCTTCTTTATCCCCGCTGCCGAGCCGGAACAGATTGTGGACGAAATCGTCAGATTGGTTACTGTCAGGTTGCCGAGGTATCTAAATTGTGATCCGGTGGAGGAGATTCAGGTCCTCTCTCCCATGCGGCGGACAGTGACCGGAGTGGATAACCTCAACCATTTATTACAGAAGGTATTGAACCCGGAGTCCAGCGGGAAGCCGCAAATACACTATGGCGGAAGGATATTTCGCCTCGGTGACAAGGTCATGCAGATTAGGAATAACTACCAAAAGATGGTTTTCAACGGAGACATGGGGCGGATCACAAAATTGGATCCTGAGGAACAACAGATCGAGGTGAGCTTCTCCGAGCAGGAGGAGGATAGAATTCTCTACGAATATGATGAACTGGATGAACTCGTGCTTTCTTATGCGGTGACCGTCCATAAAAGCCAAGGTAGTGAATACCCTGTGGTCATCCTTCCAGTCACTACCCAGCACTTTCTGCTCTTGCAAAGGAACCTGTTTTATACGGCGGTGACCAGAGCGAAGAAAATGGCGGTGCTGGTCGGAATGGAAAAAGCTTTGGCGATGGCAGTGAAGAATAACAAGATTGAGCAGAGAAACTCCAGACTGGCGCAGTTAATCTGTGAATATGGGGAGGGTGGGCCATGGCGACCGGATTCGACTTTAGATTCTGGAACCCATGTTAGCAGCTAACTACTACCTGATTTTCCAAGGAAACCAGGTAGTATCAGTTACCCCGGCTCCGGAGGCCGTTCTCGCTTGGCTGAAAACCGAAGACGAGGGGGCGCCCGCCCAGGCTCCGGTCTGGATCTGGGATCGCCCCTATCCTCTATGGCTGGCCGAATTAATCAGGGATCTGCTCCATGCGGAGCAGACCAAAAACATCCGTCCGCACCGGCGAAAACTGGGAAGAATAATCAGACAAACTGCGAGGAGCTGGGGATGGACTGCCAGCGGACGATGGGTGGCTGCAGAAGAGATGCGTGTAGAGGGGTATCTGCCTGAAGCTGCGGTCTGTCATACGGAAGAAGCGGCGCTGACGGCGGACTCCAGTCCTGTAGCTGGGGTAGGCGCTTTTACTTCTTCTTTGTCCGCAGCTTCTACCGGTGCGAAAGTTATTGCACAGACACTCTCCGGAAGACTCTTGACCTTGAAAGAACTTCATCTGATCTTGGGCAAGAAAGGACAGAGTATCTCCCTTCCGGTTCTGGAATGCGCGCTTCAGAAACATATGCTCAACGGCTCCGTGCTGCTGCGGGCTGGAGTCGGCCCCGATCGGCTTGGCCGGTTTACCTGTAGACGGTGCGGCAGCGCCGACCGAGTGGTTCAAACTTTGGCCGGGTATACTCCCGAGCCTCATTGGCGCTGTGAAGCTTGCCGGAGTCTGGGGACGATGACCAGCGCTACTCCGCTGTATCAATGGATCGGCCCGCGTCCGGCCTGTCACCCTACGCGGAACATCCGTCTCCTACTGCCTAAATTAACATGGTGGCAGGAGAAGGCCGCTCAGGAGGCGATAGATTTTTGGCGGGAAGCAGGCGGCGGGCGTCGGCACAGAAAAGCCCTATTAATCTGGGCGGTCTGCGGGGCCGGAAAGACAGAGATAATCTTTCCCCTGCTCCGGCAGGTCCTTAGTGCTGGGCAACGCGTGTTGCTGACCGTTCCCCGGCGCGAGGTAGCCGCGGATTTGGGCAGGCGAGTGGAGAAAGCCTTTCCCGGTCTGGAGTTTGCCCTGCTCTATGGAGGGAAAAAACGGGAGCCGTCCGCCGCCTTGCTGACCATTTGCACCACTCACCAACTCTTGAGGTTCACCAACTGTTTTGATCTGGCCATCTTGGATGAGGCTGACGCCTTTCCTTTTTCTTACGAACCGATGCTGGCCAGGGCGTTACAGGGCGCGCTTCGCCCCACCGGGCGGCTGGTCTATATGACAGCCACTCCTGATGCGTACTGGCGAAAACTGGCCAGGCAAGGCAAGGTTGGCCTGATCAGAATTCCCCTGCGCCATCATGGACATCCGTTACCCGTTCCGGTAATTACGAAACTGCCTTTACCGGTTTTGTCCGGCCTGTCCGAAAATACCGATCGGAGCGTGAGTTTTCCCAAACAGATCACTGATTTTTTAACAGCGGTTGTATCTCAAGCGCGCCGTGCCTTAGTCTTCGTGCCTACGGTGAAAGCAGCGGAAACAGTCGGCCGTTACTTGCAATCCTCCGCTCTGTTTTCTCACAGTGGATGCCTGGATTACGTGCACTCGAAGGATCCGCGGAGGGAGGAGAAGTTGACGGCTTTCGCCGCAGGAAAACTGAAGATCCTGGTTACCACCACTCTGTTGGAACGGGGATTAACCTTTCCTGATCTGGATGTGTTGGTTCTTTATGCGGATCAAAGCGCCATCTTCTCCACGGAAACCTTGGTACAGATCGCCGGCCGGGTCGGACGGAGCGCAAGCTCACCTTCGGGAGAAGTGCTAATGATTGGGGGCAGCGTCTCTCGACAGATGCAGGAAGCCAGGAAGTGGGTTGTACGGATGAATAGAGAAGCCGGGCGATTAATGGCTGTGAAAGAATAATCTTTAAGTATAGAGGCAAGGATTGTAAATTTTTCTAAAATAACAAGGAATAACAGAGAAATGGTGGAATTCTTTAGATAAAGGGAAGAAAGAAGATTTCCGATGTTTAAGAAGAGGAGTATTTTTTCTTTCTGCCGGAGTCTGGGGCGGGGTTTATTGGATCTTCTGTATCCTCCCCTACTGATCTGTCCGGTGTGTGGGGGAAGTTTTCCAAAGTACTATGGGAAACTGCGTATCTGCGCGGATTGTCTGAAGAGACTCCCCATCATAACTCCGCCACTCTGTGAGGTCTGCTCCCGGCCGGTGAGGGGAGATGAGTCTTCACCCTGCGCCGAATGCCGGAGAGAGCCGCGTTTTTACCGGAGGGGAAAGGCTGTTTTCCTTTACACCGGAATGATGCGGGAAATATTGCATGCCGCCAAATATGATTTCCGGCCGGAATTGGCTACAGCCATCGGAACCCTGTTGGCCGTGGGAGTCGAGGATATTCCATTTTATGACAAGATTGATCTGATCATCCCGGTGCCGCTTCATCCGGCTAAGGTAAAGAGTAGGGGGTATAATCAAGCGGAGCTGATCGCCGCACCGGTGGCGGTTTCTTTGAGGAAACCCTTGCAAATCCAAACTCTGGTCAGAAACAAACTCACGAGGAGCCAGAGCAAGTGCGGCCGGGCGGAAAGGAAAAAGAATATCGCCAATGCCTTTACAGTAATTGATGGACAGGCGGTGGCCGGTAAAAAAATTCTTTTAATTGACGATATCGCCACTACCGGATATACGCTTTCCGAATGCGCGCGTATGCTCTTGCTAGCCGGCGCCAAAGAGGTGAATGTACTGACCGCAGCCATCGGTGTCTTGGAGGAGAATTGGCGCACTTGACTCTGTGTTTGTCCAGGGCGGGAGAGCGTGTGGAATATTTATGAGTTTTATGGAGAATAACTTTGATTTATATTAAATTTATGTTAAAATTAACTCAAAAGCATGAATTGATTTCCCTTCGAAAACTGGGAAAGATTTAAATAAAAGACAAGGAGAAAGCGGTTTTCAGCTGCGGCTCGTCAGCAAGTGTTGACTGGGAACATATGTGATTGCAAGTTGAATTGAAGGGGAGAAGGAACATGGAATTACGAAATTGCCGACGCTGTGGTTTTTTGTTTCGGTTTAAGGGTTATTATGTCTGTCCGAATTGCCAAGCATTGGATGAAAGAGATTTTCAAGTGGTTAAAGAATACTTACGCAATCATCCCCGTGCTTCAACAGTGGAGGTTAGTAAAGACACCGGGGTGGACGCCTCGGTGGTCAACAGGTTCTTGCGGGAAGGGCGCTTAAGGGCTGAAGGGTATCAGGGAACGGATGGGATGTTGAGTTGTGATGCCTGTGGAACCGCCATCAACCAAGGACGATATTGCGAAAAGTGTCTGGCTACGCTCCAGCAGGAGTTGAAGAGGGCCAGTGCTGGACTGCGTCAAGCGCAAGAAAATAGAGGTAAAGTACATACCATAAAATCAATTAAGGACAAGTTTTAGGAGGGACTTACGATTATCTTGCTGGTTCCTGCTAAAATCGCTTAAGAGAGGAAGGGCCGGATTGGCCGGTGGGTAGAGTGTCGAGGTTCTTCGGCGCAGGCGTCGAAG
>DUOH01000018.1 GCA_012838955.1 Bacillota bacterium
AAATACTACAATATCCCCGCGTTTGGGCGGATTAAACCGGTAGGAGACCTTTTCAATCAGAAAGCGATCCCACTCCATAATCGTCGGACGCATCGATCCGGACGGCACATATCTGGAATCAACAAAAAATGTACGGATCACTAAAAACAGGAGTAGAGCGGGGATTATTACTTCCAATACATCGCGCATGGTCTTCTTTAGATCCATCAAAAGTCACCTCCGTCATTTGTACAGCATGGCGCTGAAGAAACCGGTACTGGACACAAGTACAATTAATAAATGAATTTCATAATTAACAAATTATATCATATTATCTACCGGTTGGATCATATTCTTTCCATTTTTTCTATGGACGAGTCACACCCGGCGCGTTGGAAGCTAAATCCGTATACCGTTTCTATAGGCGCAGCATAGATAAGATTATAAAGAAAACCCTCTATGAGCAGAGGGCTTTCTGATTTTTGGTTATTATCCGGTCGGACCAGATATGTAATACCGGATTTACCGAAAGGAGTGATAATTATTTTGCTACTGCATCCTTTAAAGCCTTACCGGGTTTGAAGACCGGTACTTTTCTGGCTTCAATAGTGATTGCTTCTCCGGTTTGAGGATTACGCCCGGTGCGGGCTCCTCTCTCTCTAACCTCAAAGCTGCCGAATCCAACCAGTTGAACTTTCTCACCACCGGCTAAAGCCTCGGTCATCGCCGCCATTATAGCATCTACGGCTTTACCCGATTCCTTTTTGGTTAAACCACTTTTTTCTGCGACCTGATCAATCAGTTCAGTCTTTGTCATCAGCGTCACCTCCTTCCGGCAAATGTAAACTAGTAGCAATTTGTACCAAGTAAATTGCTTTTAACCTATTCTAGATAATTCCCTATTATCCTTCTGCCTTATCCAATAATTTTATGTTTTTTCCTTGCGTTCATCATACTTTGGAGCATTATCCCAGCCACAATCCGGAAAAAATAAAACCCGCAGAATACGGGTTCATTCATGTGCGTTCTGCGCGCTCTGTGTGCACGCTTGCGTTTATACGCACGTTTAAGTTTATACACGTAAACGCTGGTGCCTTGTGTACATAAGTATTTGCTAGAGGACGACGATGAGCAGTAAATTGTAGTGTAAACGCACGTACGCGTGTACGTAAGTATGTATTTTAAAAATTATATGCGCTTTAGATTATTATACAGATCAAACCGCCGCTTCCTTCATTAATAATCTTACTTAAAGTTTCTTGCAGTTTTTCTTGGGCATTTACAGGCATCCGGCTGAGTTTGGATTGGATGCCTTCTTTGACCAGATCATTAAGGGTTTTTCCAAAAAACTCCGTCTTCCAGATGCCCTCCGGATTTTTTTCAAATTCTTCAGATAAAAAGCGGACAAACTCCTCTCCTTGTTTCTCCGTGCCCACCAGCGGAACGACTTCCGTATTGATGTTGGCCTTTATTATATGGTAAGAGGGGGCTGATGCTCTAATCCTCACCCCGCATCTACTCCCCTGCCGCACCAGTTCCGGTTCGGCGAATTCAATCTCTTCCAAACGAGGGTGTACCAGCCCATAACCGATTTCACAGGCTTGCTTAAATCCGCTGGCGTATTTATCATATTCTTTTTTGGCCAAAGACAGTTCTCGAATGCTGCGTAAGAGGTCCCCTTCATTAGCCAGGGGTAGCCCGGTGTATTCCTGCAGGATTTCATAGAATAGATGATCCGGCGCGGTCACAGAGATAGTTACTGTTCCTCCCCCCAAATCCACCTTGGTTAATTCAACTTTGGCCATATGTTCCGAATCACCCAGCAGAACCAGGGCCTCATCTATGTCTTTTACTTTTTCGATTCTTTCTACTGCAGTAAAGACCGCCTCCTCATACCCGCTGCGCAACCAATGTTCACTTGGAAGTTCTTCCACCCATGACGGAAAGTTAACCTGCACTTCTTGTACAGGAAACATCCGGAGAACTTCGTGCATGATTTGGGTGATTTCACCCTCCGCCAGGTGCAGGCAGTCCACGGGAAGCACGGGAACATTATACTTGATGGCCAAATCAGTCGCTAACAACTGTGTTTGTTCATCTTGCGGATGAATAGAATTCAACAGGACAATAAAGGGTTTGCCTAAAGACGTCAGTTCCGTAATGACCCGTTCCTCAGCAGGCACATAATTAGCCCGCGGAATCTCCGTAATACTTCCGTCAGAGGTAATGACCAGCCCGATAGTGGAATGATCCTGAATCACTTTCCTGGTACCCATTTCCGCAGCAACCTGAAAGGTCACCGGCTCCTGACTCCAAGGAGTGATCACCATCCGGGGTCCATCCTCATCCAGATACCCTAAAGCGCCCTCCACTGTATAACCAACACAATCCACCAATCTTACCCTCAGTTCAACTTGGTCAAATTTGAGCGGAATGGCTTCGTCCGGAACAAACTTCGGTTCTGTAGTCATAATGGTTTTTCCCGCGCCACTCTGTGGCAGCTCATCCAAAGCCCGCTTTTGGTCATATGTATCGTCAATATTCGGCAAAACCATATTTTCCATAAATCTCTTGATAAAAGTGGACTTACCTGTCCGCACCGGACCAACTACGCCGATATATATATCACCGCCTGTACGTTCGGAGATATCTTTAAAGATATCGAAACGTTCCATCCGTTTCCCCCCTTTTGAAAATTCTATTAACAAGGCCACTTCTTATCCTAACTTCAGATGTGACCTGGTCACGAATGTCGCGCCGCGTGCCATCGCGGTAAGATATGGATTTTACGAGAAACACACCCCCCCGGAAAAGCCGCCTTCTCTCATACTTTCAGCCCGTGACGCCACTCCGCCACCTGTACATTGAGCCGATATTCTGTTTCCCAGTCCGTGAGAGAACGTTGATCGTAGGATCGCAAGCAAGTCATAATCATTTATATAATAACGAACCGTTTTCTATAACCTGTTTTAGAAAAAACCTCAGTCTCCCGTAAGAAGAGTAGATTCCTAAAACCAATTATATGAACCCCATGCTGAAAATAGGACAAAAAAAACAACCCCTCAGGGTCTGAAAAAATCCGATTTGCCTTAGGCATAT